>JADJPG010000024.1 GCA_016713365.1 Verrucomicrobiota bacterium
CGCGCAGGGAAAAGCCCTTCAGCATTTCGTCCACGGCGATGAGGAGACCGCCGAGGCCAAAGCCGATCGCCACGCCAATGAATCCGCCCTCGATGATCTCGGGGCGGTATTGGCTCACGGCGTATCCCGCCACAATGCATAGCAGCAGGAAGAAACTTCTGATGACCCAAAACGTCATATTCGGTCACAGAGTTATCGGCGGAGGGAGGGGAGGCTCAACGTAGTTTCTGCCAGCGCTTTTAGGCAAAAGAACTTTGCCGGCCGGGGCGTCGCGGATAAGATTCGGCCCATCAACCACGGTCGTGCGAACGACCTTTCCCAAAGCGAACATGCATCAGGTCAAAATCTTCAAAGGACTCGAATCGAACCTCGCAGGCTTGGAAAAGGAGATGAACTCCTGGCTGGCGGAGAACCGCGTGAAAGTCTTCCAAATCTTCGGGAACCTGGCCGCGACGAGCGGCGAGCGCAATGAGCAGAACAGCCTTGCCGCGTATCCTTACGTGGCGTCGGATGTGTTCATGGTGGTGGTCTACGAAGTGACGTCGTAAGCGCCGCCGCCGTCTATGTCGCTGGGATGAAGCGCTGGAAGATGAGAGACAATCCGAATAGCGCGACGAAGGTGATCAGATTCACCATCGAGCCGTCCCATGCGGCCAGCAGGTCGATCAGCGGAATGCCGGCGAGCAATCCGGCGACGCAGCGGCCGATGTTGCGCTGCGGAGCCCACAGCGCGTAGCGCAGGCAACGCACCATCCAGAGTGTGACGGCGAGCGCGAGGACGGTGGCGCGCAGCTGATATTCTCCCTGATTCACGACCCATGACAAAACCAGCGGCGCCGCGAGGAACAGGCACGGCCAGTATTTCAGCGTGGCGAAGGTGCTTTCCTTTCGCGCGATATAGCTGAGTCCGATGATGTAGGCTGCCAGGACCACCGCGACCCAGATAGTGTAGCCGATGATGCCGTAGCTGCCGGTTGAGGCCGCAAGCAGGATCAGGAAAAACCGGCACGCGGCCATGAGCACGGGGGAGAAGGCGAAGATTTTGTGAACGGCGTCGTAGAGGAGGATCGCGATGACGAGGAACATTGCGCAGAGCAGGGTGATCTTTCCGAACGGCGCCAGGCTGGCGAGTCCCAGTCCCAGCCAGGCGAATCCCCATCGCCACACCGCCGCCGGGCTGATGACGCCGGATGGGATCGGCCGTTCGGGACGATGCTGTTGGTCGAATTGCTCGTCGAATGCGTCGTTGAGATACATGCCGCCGAGGTAAAGGCACGTTGCCCCAAAGCAGAGGAGCGCGAAATTGCGCCAGTCGCCGGCGCCCGCCAGCCACCAGCCGGCAAAGCAATTGACCAGACCGTCGGCAGGTTTGAAACCCGGCCGAGAATCAGGAGCGAGCGCAGATACTTGGTGGCGGAAGCCATCGCGCAAGACGAAAGCCGAAGGAGCGAACGTGAATCAATGACGAAATGCCGCGGTGCAGAAATGACGAGGTGTCATTCCGGCTTGAATCCACGCTGGGCAAGGTGGGCGAGAGTCCATTCGTATTCGGACACGAGCTGGTCCACCACGTTCCGTTTCTTGAGCTCGGGCGGCATCACTTCCCACGTGTAGGTCTCCATCTCGAAGTGCGAACAAATCGACGGCGTGCGCTTCACTTCGTCGAGCACGCCGACGAGATGATCTGCCGTGGTGTCGAACAGCGCGGTCGGACGCGCGTGCAGCGGAATGTGGAAATGAATGCGCCACTCCAGTTCCGCCTGGGGGAACTCGGTGACAGACGTGGTGAGCGCTTCGTCGAGGTCGCCATAGCGGAAGATCTCGCCGCTCGGACGGCGCTCGATGGTCTGGTGAAAATAGATGTCGTCCGCGAAGGACTTCAGCGCGGCGCGGACGTCGAGCGTGGGCCGGACCTTGAGCGCGTTGCTCAGGTGAATCTTGCTGATCTTGATGCCCGCGCGGCGCAGGCGCTGGAGCGCCTCGGTGGGCGATTCGAACTCCACGGCGAGATGGCAGCAGTCGTAATTGATGCCGAGGTGCTCATCGAGACGCATGTCGCCGGGACGATCGGCGCGCAGTTGATCGAAGAACGCGACGGCTTCGCCCGTGGTTTCGAGAAAACAGCACGGCTCGGGTTCAAGGCCCAGATGCAGGTTGCGTCCGGTGCGGCGGGTGAGTTGTTCCAGATGATCGACGCAACGCCACAAGTTCGTGCGCGCCGCGCGGGCTCCGCGTTCGTCGAGTTTGAAGCCTTTGAAGGAAACGGGAACGGTGCTGACGCTGCCGTCGATGCCGGCGGGAACGATTTGCGCGAGGAGATCAAACAGCAGGTTCGTGTAGTCGAGACGCTCAGGCGTGGTCCAGTCCGGCGCGTAAACTTGTTCCTTCACGCGCGTGCCGTGGAATTTGCCGTAGGGAAATCCGTTGATCGTGAAAACGTAGCAGTTGTTTCGTTCCAGCCATTTCTGGAAGGCGAGCAGGTTGTAGCGATCGGAGAGTTCCCGCGCGGCATCCGCGCCGAGCCGCAATCCGATGGCGTAAGGTTTGCCAACGCAAACCTTGTCGCGGACAGCCAGCGTGTATTTTTGGAGCGTCTCGAAGGTCTGCGTCCAGCTTTCACCCCGATGGATGTTCGTGCAGTAGGCGAGATGCAGACCGTGGCTGAGTTTCATTGAGGTGAATTGAACAGGATGGCTGACGGTTCGCGAAGATCAAAAAGCGAAAGGACGAGTTTCCAAATCCCGGGGTTGATGCGGGATCGAAAAGCTGCGAAAACCACCGACATGTTCACACGTCACTGGAAATGGATTCGCGCGTGTAGCCTGATTGCGGCCGGCCTGGTCTGGATGCCGATCCTGAACGCGGCGCCCCGGTTCAGTACCGAACTCATCTTCCCGCTGAACCCGCAGCACAATCACGCGCCGGCCATTGTCGAGTGTCCAAATGGCGACCTGTTGGTCTCGTGGTATCGCGGCTCCGGTGAACGCAAGGCGGACGACGTTGCGGTCTACGGCGCGCGGCGTTCCCGCAAGGGCGGGCCGTGGAGCGAAGCTTTTCTCATGGTGGACACGCCCGGGTTTCCCGACGGCAACACGGCGATGTTCATCGATGGACGCGAGCGCCTGTGGCTGTTCTGGCCCATCGTTCTCGCGAACACCTGGGAGTCCTGCATCACCACCTACCGCGTCGCGAGCCGTTACGAAGGCAAGGGCGCGCCGAAGTGGGATTGGCAGGGGCAGATTTTGCTGAAGCCGCCGTTGTTCGCCGAGGACGTGAATCGCGCGCTCGACGAACGGATGAGGACGGCGCCGTTGCCGGAGTGGATGACGAATCGCGTCGCGGAGTTTCGCTCGACGCTGACGAACAAGCTTTACCAACGGCTGGGCTGGCAACCGCGTTGTAAACCCACGGTGCTGAAGTCCGGCCGGATCGTGATGCCGCTCTACACGGATACGTTCAGCGTCTCGTTGATGGCCCTGAGCGATGACGGCGGCGAGACGTGGTTCGCGAGTCGCGCGCTGGCGGGGTTCGGGAACATTCAACCGGCGGTGTTGCAGCGGAAGGACGGCAGCCTCGTGGCCTACATGCGCGAGAATGGTCCTCTCGAAAGGATTCGTGCGTCGGAATCGCGCGACGAGGGTGTCACCTGGAGTCCGGTGGAATCCATTTCGCTGGCGAATCCGGGGACGGGCCTCGATGCCGTGCGACTGCAAAACGGGCACTGGTGCCTGATTCACAACGATACGACCGAAGGCCGGCACTCGCTTGCGGTGACGATCTCGGAGGACGAAGGCCGTACCTGGCGCTGGACCCGGCGCTTGGAGCATCAGCCGGGCGACAAGTTCCATTACCCGGCCATCATTCAGGCGCGGAACGGAACGATTCACGCCGTTTACAGCTACTTCGTGGCGGGCGGCAAAAGCATGAAGCACGCGGCGTTCGACGAGGAGTGGGTGAAGGCCGGACACTGACCCGGCCTGCGGGCTCTTTTCGAGGGCTCATAAAGTTACAATTCAGGAATTGTCGGCGAGCCGGTCGGACCGGTATGAATTCCGCCCGTGAACCCAGGTTTCTCTATGCTGAAGATAATGAAACTGCCCGCCCTTTTGAACGTCGTGGGGAAGGGAGTTGTGCTCCTCTCCGTGGTCGCCGCCGGCCTTGTCACTGATCTGGACGCGGCGTCGCCCAAGATCCGTGGTCAACGATCGGAGCCCGGAATCTCGTATTGGAACGAGCGGTTCCCTGAAGTGCCGTGGTCGGTGCACATCATCAAGGTGGAGCGTTCCCGGAAGGACTTGGGATTTTTCTCGGCGCACGCGCGGAACAAGATCCTCGGCGTGAGCATGCTCGCGGAACAGGCACGTTCCGTGCCGAAGGAACTGGGCAAGGCGATTGCCGCCGTGAATGGCGATTTTTATCTCCGCGACAATCCGACGTACGCGGGCGACCCGCGGGGTATCCAGATCATGAACGGTGATTTGATCAGCGGTCCCAGCACGGTATGCGTCTGGTTCGATGCGGAAGGCAATCCGCATCTCGACGAAGTGAAGGGGGACTTCAAGGCGACGCTGCCGGATGGAACGGAAGTTTCATTCGGACTCAACGAGCCGCGTCAACGCGCGAACCCGGTTCTCTACACGCCGACGTACGGTGTTTCCACGCGCGCCGTGGGCGGACGCGAGCTGATTCTGGAGAAGGACGGCGACAGCCCGTGGCTTCCGCTGAAGCCGAGCCAGACTTACCGCGCCCGGGTTCGCGAGATCGGGACGAATGGGAACACGCGCTTCACGCCAGACGTCATGGTCCTTTCGTTCCCCCCGCAAATGCTCAACACCATCGCTGCAGTGGGAATCGGCGCGAAGCTGGAGTTCGCGACCACGCTGACTCCTGATCTAAAAGGGTCGCAACAAGCGATTGCCGGCGGCCCGGCGATTATCAAAGACGGCAAGCCATTCACGCTGAAGAATCCGCCACCGGGTACCTCTTCGAACTACAGCGAGCGGTCCAAGTATGAGCGGCATCCGCGCTCGGCGGTGGGATGGAGCCCGACGCACTTTTATCTGGTGACGGTCGACGGCCGGCAGCCGGAACTCTCGGTCGGCATGAAGCTCGCCGAGCTGGCGGAGGTGTTCTCCCGACTCGGTTGCACCGACGCGATGAATCTCGACGGCGGCAAGTCAGCGCAAATGTGGATGAATGGCGACATTGTGAATGACCCGTGTCAGGGCGAGGACACCGTGGCGAATTCCCTGATCGTGATCCGCAAACCGGAAGCCAAGTAACCGGCGCGGTCAGGCCGCGCAACGGCGCAACCAGCGGCGGTGCCGTTCCCGTTCCGACTTCATCAACGCGTCCACCCGTTCGGCTTCGTCGAGGGTGAACAACGCTTCGCGCGGCAGTTCGTTGCCGCAGACTCCGCACACCTTGAGCCGTCGCGAGTAAACGGGCGAGTTGCAGCACGGGCAACGATGCGCCGCCGGTTCGACTCCCAACCGGGCCAGCATCGTTGATTGCACGGTCGGAACCGAAACCGGCTGGGCCTTCACGAATTCCAGCCACTGAATGTTGAGCTTCATTGCACTCATAATTTCAATGGTGGTAGAGACGCGGAAGTCGCTCCGAAGTTGCATTACAAATGTGAAATGCTTTTCGAAGCCGGAAGAATTTACAATTCGCGGAGGCCAGCCCTGCGTCTACTTCGAAGGTGGGGTCTTTGCGGTGGACCGTTCCCGGGTGTTCAACCACACGCCCGCAATGAGCAACATCCCGAGCAGAATGTATTCGAGGTGGCTGATCTTGAAGGGAAGATTTCTCGAACCCCACTGCGCCGCGCCGCGCAGGCCCTCGTCCATCACCGCGATGATGAGCACGCCGTAGAATGTCCCGAGCATCGATCCGGCGCCGCCTTGCACCCGCGTGCCGCCGAGCACGACAGCGACGATGACTTGAAGTTCCAGCCCGGTCAGCGAACTCGCGCTCACAGAACTGTTGCGCGCAGTGAACGTGAGCGCCGCGAGGAACGCGAGCAATCCGACGATTCCGTACGTCTGAATGAGGCGTCGGCTCACCGGAATGCCGGCGTAACGGGCCGCGATGGGATTTCCACCGAGCATTAGGATCTCTCGCAACCACCGCGAGCGTTTCAGCCAGAAGCCAGCGAGACCGAACGTGAAGATCAGCAGGAGCGCGGCTCCGGATACCTGGCCCAGCCATTCGTAGCCGGGCACGCTGAGGAATGGAGATTTTTCCAGGTCGCCCATCACCACGAAGCAGAGTCCGCGGTAAAGAATCATCGTGCCGAGCGTGGTGATGATGGGCGGCACGTCGAGCCAGGCGATGAGCGCGCCGTTGGTGGCTCCAAGTAACAACACCAGCGCCAGGCCGAGTGGAACGGCTGTCCACCAAAACTCCGGTCCCGCAGGAAACGACGCCATCACGCACGCCACCAGCGCGACCATCGAACCCACGGAGAGATCAATCCCGGCGGTCATCAGGACGATCGTCATGCCGAATGCGATGAGCAGCACCGGCGCGGACTGGCAGAGCAGGTCGGCGAAGTAGCTTCGGAAGTACGAGACTGCATCAGCAGTCGACGAAAACGACTGTCCGCTCAGCGCTGTGAAGAACGCGATCTCCGCGAGCAGAATGAGCGGGAGCAGCCAGTGTCTCACGCGAGTTCCTCCATGCGCTTGCGTTTCCGATGGAGCGCGCAGTCGAGTCCGATGACGCCGATGATCAACGCTCCAGTGATGGCTTCTTGAAAGTACGGGCTGACGCCCGCATAAGTCATCCACTGCCCGGTGAAGTAAAGGAACAGCGCGCCGAGGGCCGTGCCGGCGTAGCTGCCTTCGCCGCCGAAGATGTTCGTGCCGCCGAGAATCACCGCGCCAATGACCTGAAGTTCGAAGCCGAGCGCGAGCCGAGCAGGTTCGATGAACTGAATCTGCGTCACATAAATCACCGCGGCGATGCCAAGGAACAATCCGCCGACAACAAATGCGCTTTGGCGGATGGCGTGCGGGTTCAGGCCTGCGAGCCGGCAGGATTCCTCCGAGCTTCCGAGCGCGAGCCAGCGTCGCGGCGTGACCGCGAACCATTCCCAAATCAACGCGCTTCCGAGCGTGCCGAGGAGAATCAACGTCGCGAATTGCTTGCCGGGCGCATGATACTCGTCGCGCTGGATGTCGATGCTTCCGCCGAAGCCCGGAATTGAAACGTCGGCGAGGACCAGCGCCACACCGCGATAGAGAGCGAGTCCGGCGAGAGTGATGATGATCGCGGGCAAACGCAGTTTTCGGATCAGCAGGCCATTCGCCGCGCTCAGCAGCAGCGCGGTGCCGATGCACGCCACGAAGCAGAGCAGGGGTGGCCACTGGCGTTGGACGAGAATTCCGAAGACCGTTCCCGACACCACGATGATTGAAGCGATCGACAGGTCGATGGCGCCGGTGCAGATGATTCCCGTCATCCCTAGCCCGGCGAGAACGACAGGCGCGACGTTCGGCCCACAACGCGTCAGCACTTCGGCGAACGAGCCGCCTTGTTTCATCGTGATGGCGATGCCCACGAGCAGCAGGAAGTTTCCCGCGAGCAGGAACAGCAGCCGCTGGCGAAGAGAGGGCGAGAGGCGTCCGTGCGTCATGGGCGGGCAAGGTGAAGTCCGGACGCGGCGAGAATCACATTCTCCTGCGTCATCGCGTCGCCGGTGAATTCCGCGGCGACTGCACCGTGGTGCAGAACGAGAATTCGATCGCTCATGCCGAGCACTTCCGGGAGATCGCTGGAGATGAGCAGGACCGCGCGCCCGCTTCCCGCGAGTCGATCGATCAGTTGATGAATCTCGGCCTTGGCACCCACGTCGACACCGCGCGTGGGTTCATCGAGTATGATGACATCCGGCTTTCGTTCCAGCCAGCGGGCGAGAATGGCTTTCTGCTGATTTCCGCCGCTGAGCGTGCCGATCGGTTGGTCGGCGCTGCCTGCCCGGATGTCGTAGCGTTGCATGGATTCCGCAACGGCTCGCCGCTCGTCGTTGACGCGAATCATTCCCCAGCGCGTGAGTCGGTCGGTGAAGCCGATGCTGATCGCGTCGCGCACGGAATGTTCGAGCACGAGGCTGTGGCGCTTTCTTTCCTCAGGCAGATAAACGAGGCCGGCCGCGAGGGCTTCGTCGGCTCCACGCGGGGACCACGGGCGCCCTTTCAACCGCATCGCCCCGGCGTGGCACGGATACAATCCGTAAATCGCGCGGGCCAGTTCGGAACGGCCGGCACCGACGAGTCCCGCGAGCCCGAGGATTTCGCCCGCGTGCAGTTTCAGGGAGATGTTCTCGAACAGTCCGGCGAGGCTGACGCCGTCGAGTTCCAACATGGGCTCGCCCTTCTGCGGCGAGCGGCTTCGTGGATAAACCTGGTCCAGAGGCCGGCCTACCATGTCTTTCACCATGCGGCTGACGGTGGCCTCGGCGGTCCGATAAGACGCCACCAGTTCCCCGTCGCGCAGGACGACGATGCGATTAGTGAGCTTCAAGATTTCATCCAGCCGATGCGACACGTAGAGAATCGCGACGCCCTCCGATCGTAGCCGTTCAAGATGGGCGAACAGGCGTACAACTTCCGGCTCGGTCAGGCTCGCGGTCGGTTCATCGAGAATGAGAAGTTTCGCATTCCGATTCAGCGACCGGGCGATGGCGACCTCCTGCTTTTGTGCGGCGGTGAGATCGCTGAATGCCTTTTGAGTGGAAATATTGAGCTGGCAACGGGCGAGCTGGCGTGCGGCTTCCTCGTGCAGGCGCGCCCAGTCCACGCCGCCCCACGCGTGGCGCGGCCAGTGTTCGCCGAGCAACAGATTTTCGGCAACGGTAAGATGTCCGCAATAGGCGAGCTCCTGGTGAATGGTCGCGATGCCGGCATCCATCGCTTCGTGTGGTGAGGAGAATTGAACCGCGTTTCCATTCAACGAAATGGTCCCAGAGTCCGGCGTATGAACGCCGCTGAGGATTTTAATCAACGTCGACTTGCCCGCGCCGTTTTCGCCGATGAGTCCAACGACTTCCCCGGCGCCGAGATCAAGATCGAGCGCTCTCACGGCGCGCGTGCTGCCAAAGGATTTTCCGACGCTGCGCAGTTGGAGAAGGCTGGGGGACACGGGTGCGTCTTTAGCCTGCCTGGGTGGCGGTCAGGTTTTGCCGATCGCGCCGGCGCGAATTGCCAGGGGATTTCATCGCGCGATGTCTTACCGAATGCGCCCGGCGAAGGGAACGATTCATTTTTGCACCACGACAGCGTCGGGTGAACTACGGGAGGCTTGCATCTTGACCGGAAATTTCTGCGGACAAACGATCTGCGGCATCGGGGCTGCTCCGCAGTTCCCGACTGGAAGGTCAAATGCCTTCAAACCAAGACCACGTGAAAAAAGAAACATTCCAACTCATCGCTCCCGACGCAGAAGAAGTGTTGTTGCTTGGCGACTTCACGAACTGGGAGGAAGATCCCGTGCTGCTCCGCCATCAGAATGACGGCATCTGGAAGATCAGTCTTCCGCTGGAACCGGGACGCTACGAGTACCGGTTCATTGTCGACGGGGAGTGGCGCGATGACGCGAAGTGCGGCCATCGTGCGCCAAACCCTTTCGGCGGCCAGAACTGCGTGCGCGACGTCGCGCCGTAGACGAAGGGCGGCGAGCCATAGTTGGAGTCGAACGCGCCGTGAACGCCATGTTCACGGTTCGCGTGAAGAGGTCGTCGCTTTTCAAAAATCCCCGCCTCAGCGAGCCAGCGCGTTTTTCAGTGCGGCCTCGCGTTCCAGCAACGTCGGGTGCGAGTGGTGGAATCCGCTGAAAAGCGGGTGCGGAGTCAGATTGCTGAGGTTCTTCTCATTCAATTTGCGCAGCGCACCCACCAGCGAACCGGTTTCCGTCATGGCCTGTGCCGCGAAGGCGTCCGCTTCGTACTCGAAGCGTCGTGACCAATGATTGGCCAGCGGCGTGAACCAGAACGTGACAGTGCCGGCCAGCAGCGCGAAGAGAATGAACGCGGCGGCGAGATTTCCCGGCTCGAATCCGAACGCGCGATAGAACCACGCCTGATCGGAAAGCCACGCGAGCGCGTAAAACCCGCCGAGCAAACTGAGCGCGCTCCAGATGAGCATTTTCGGAATGTGCCCTTTGCGATAGTGACCGATCTCGTGGGCGAGCACGGCGGCCAGTTCGCTTTCCTTCAACTGCTCCATCAGCGTGTCGAAAAGCACGATCTTCCGAAACCGACCGAACCCTGTGAAGAAGGCGTTCGAGTGACGCGAACGTTTGCTGCCGTCCATCACCTGGATGCTGCGCGCACGAAAGCCGGTGCGTTCCGCCAGTGCGAGTAATTGATCGCGGAGCCCGCCTTCCGGGAGTGGAGTGAACTTGTTGAAGAGCGGAAGAATTAAAACGGGTGCGAGCACGAGCATGAGCAGTTGGAACCCGAGCATCGCGCCCCACGCCCACAGCCACCACCACGTTCCCGAGCGAAGCGCGAGAAACAGCAACAGCGTGAGCAAGGGAATACCAATCACCGCGCCGAGCAGGAGTCCCTTGAATCGATCCAACCACCAGAGTCGGGCTGTCGTGGTGTTGAAACCGAACCGTTCTTCCAATCGGAACTGCCCATACCAATCGAACGGCAATCCGGCGAGGCTGAGGGCGGTTCCGACCGCGAAAAGGTATCCGGCCATCGACCATTCGGAGCGGCCGAACTGCGCGGTGAAATACTCCAACGCCAACGGCAGCGCGCCGCTGAGAAGTACGCCAAGCAATACCAGCGTGCTCCATGCGGTTTCCCACTGACCGAGTTGACCGCGGGCGAGCGTGTAATCCACTGACTTCGCGTAGGTCGCCGGATCGATGATTTCGCGGAACGCTTCCGGCACGGAATCCTTGTGACGCATCACGTGCGTGCGGTTTAGCCGCGACAGCCAGAACTCCACCGCCCATTTCAGCAGGATCAGAATCGAAGCGATGACGAGGACGACGTTCATGTGGGGAAAGCTGTAGCGGTTCCGTGGTGAAGTGCAAACGTGTGGTTCATCGCGAATGGCTCGAAGCCCACGCCAGCGCCGCCGCACCCGCGACGGCCAGCGCGCCGCCGGCGAGAGACCGGAACGTCGGACGTTCACCCTCGAGATGATACGAGAAGGGAATGATCACGAGCGGCGTGATGGCGACGATGGGCAGCACGACGCCGGTCGGCGTGGTCTTCAGCGCCCATTGATAACAGCTCACGCCGAGCGCCGGTCCGGCCAACCCATTCGCCAGCACCCACGGCCAGGCGCGACGCCAGCGCGCTTTGCGGTCGGGCAGGGAAGTTTTCGCCGCTTCGCCTCCTCCGAAAAACGTGTCGAGAATCGAGTCGCGTTTCACCACCAGCAGGAGGAGCGCGCCAACGGCCACGCCGCCGAGAATGCGTTGATACGCCGCCGTGATGCCGTCGATGTCTTCACCGGCGAGTTTCATCAGGGAGAATGCCTTCCGGCTCAACACCGCGCCCAGCGCCTGGCAGAGCGACGCCACCAATCCGAAGCCCAAACCCCAGGTCAGCTCGCGTTTTGGGATCTGCAATTTCTTGTCCGGCGCAAGAGCCAGCGCGACGCCGGCGAGAATCACGATGGCGCAGAGAATTTCCGCGAGCGACAGCGTGGTGCCGAGCCACGCCCATTCGATGAACGCGGCCAGCGGCGAGGAGAGACAGAGCGTGAGCATCACCGACAGTCGCGAGCCCAGTCGCGGCAGCGCTTGAAAGAGCGCCATGTCGCCGATGCCGAACCCGATGCAGCCGCTGATGAAGAAGATGGGGAACGCGCTGCCGGAAAGGCCCACACCGAAGTTCTCGCCATACAATCCGAGCAGGATGGCCGCGAAACACATTCGCCAGAAGTTCGCCTCCGTGCCGCCGAGCAGTTTCGCCGACCGATTCCCGCACACGGCGGACATCGAGAACAGGATCGTGGTCAGGAATGCGGCGATCACCCGCGCTGTATTTAGGGATGCGCCGCCGCGTTGTCACGCGTGGAAGCGGCAGAATGTCGGCCCTCCGGCACAAGGGCATCGAAATATCCGAAAGACATTCGCGCAAGTGTGGCATTCGCGCCGTGGGCGAACGGATTGCGCGGGCAGGAAGCGTTCGTCGTCGCGATGAGGATGTTTGAGACGCTGAAATTCCTCAAACTAGTCGCTTGCGGCCAGGATCGGTTTGAATGAATTTCGAAGCATGTCCCGCAGCATGCAGTTCATCCCGGTATTGTTCTGTCTGTGGTCGTTTTGGGTGCATGACGTGCGCGCGGCGAGTGAAGTCCTGGTGCCGGCCGGTTCTGTCTGGAAATATCAGGCCATCACCAACGACATCGGCATTGCCTGGCAGCTCGCCTCGTTCAATGACGATTCATGGGCGAGCGGTCCGGCGCAGTTGGGTTATGGCGATCAGGATGAAAATACGCTCGTGCCATTCGTCATCGACGAGTCTGGCCGCAAGAACATCTCCACCTATTTTCGTCGTTCATTCTTTCTGACGAACCGCACGTTGGTGACCAATCTCATCGTCCGCTTGCTGCGCGACGACGGGGGGATTGTCTACGTGAACGGCTTCGAGGTGTTTCGCAGCAACATGCCGACCGGCGACGTGACTCATTCCACCCCGGCCTTGTCGGGAGTTGGGGCTCCGGAGGAGATTAACGTCTTCTTTGAGACGAATGCGGTGATTCCTTATGTCTCGTTCCGGGAGGGCCTCAATACGGTGGCGGTTGAGATTCATCAGGTCGCGCCGACGAGCGCGGACATCAGCTTCGACCTCGAGCTGATTGCGGAGTCGATGGCGAGCCGGCCGCCCGTTGTTTCAGTTTCCACCCCCTATCCGGGAACGACCTTACTTCCGGGCGCCAATGTGGAAATCACCGCTTCAGCGTCGGATCCGGACGGGGCTGTCGCGCAAGTAGAGTTCTTTGCGGATGAACAAAGTATCGGGGCCGATGCGAACCGGCCGTTCAGCATGACGTGGAGCAACCTTTCGCCGGGGCCACACACCATCCACGTCCAGGCGACCGATGACACCGGCGTTCAGACCACCTCGGCGCCGGTGCTGATTGCGGTTGGCGGTCTGCCCCTCGTGTCGCAGGGATCGGTCTGGAGTTATCTCGACGATCAAACCGATCCTGGAACCACGTGGCGCAAACCGTCGTTCGATGACTCCAGCTGGTCGAATGGCGTGGCACCGCTGGGATTTGGCGATGGTGACGAAGCCACCGTCATCCGTTGGAAGATCGACGAGGTTCCGATCGTCACCGCGTATTTCCGCAAACAATTTGTCAGCCCGGATCCCTCGCGTCTCGCGAGCCTGATCCTCCGGTTGCATCGGGACGATGGAGGAGTCGTTTACATGAATGGCCAAGAGGTGTTTCGCAGCAACATGCCCGGCGGGCCCGTTGATTATTGGACGTACGCGGCTTCGAGCATCGGCGTGGGACCGGAGGAGAGCGAAATCTACTTCCCGACTCTGTTACCGGCTGCGCTGCTCGTCGAGGGAACGAACACTCTGGCGGTTGAAATTCATCAAATCACACAATTCAGCAGCAGCGACCTCGGTTTCGACTGCGAATTGATCGCCTTTCCCGCCGCCGACTCGATGGGCCTGTCCATCGTGCAAAAGCATGACGGCCTCGTGCTCTCGTGGCCGGCTTGGACGGAGAGAGTGTCCCTATTCTCCCAGCGGAATCTCGACGCGTCCGGGTGGCGGAAGGTTTCCGTCGTGCCGGAGGAGGTCGACGGTCGCTGGGAAGTTCGCATTCCGGTGCCGGTCGATGGAATGCAGTTCTTCAAACTCTCACCGGAATGACCTTCGCCGGCGAAAGGCCGGCTTGCTTCGGTGGCTTCCTGATTTACACCCGCCCGCTGTTTTCTAAACTGCCGCCATGATTACCGGCAAGGCTTCCGTGCTCGAACAGTTCAAGGCCCCGCTGCAGTTGCGGCAGTATCCGATTCCGGCGAAACCGGAGCCGGGCGCGGCGCTCGTGCGCACCATCATGGCGGGGATTTGCGGGACGGACGTTCATCTGTGGAAGGGTGAGCTGCCCATCACGCTGCCGGTGATTCTCGGCCACGAAACGGTTGGTCGCATCGAGCAGCTCGGCGAAGGATTGGAAAAGGACTGGACCGGCCAGCCGCTGAAGGTTGGCGATCGCGTGACGTGGACGTCCTCGACCTCGTGCGGGGAATGTTATTACTGCCGCGAGAAACATCAGCCAACGCGTTGCGCCCAGCGTCGCGCCTACGGCATCGGTTATCGCTGCGATCAAGCGCCTTACTTCCTCGGTGGCTACGCGGAATATCATTACCTCAAGCCGCGCGTGAACATCTTCAAGATTGCGGACGACCTCCCGACGGAAGCGGTGGTGGGTGCCGGCTGCGCGCTGAACACTGCCATTCACGGAGTGGAGCGCACGGGCATCGCGTGGCGCGATAACGTCGTGGTGCAAGGGGCGGGTCCGGTCGGCATCGCGGCGCTGGCGGTGGCGAAGAGCGCGGGCGCGGGACAGGTCATCGTGCTCGGTGCGCCGAAGCATCGTCTCGAAATGGCGAAGCGTTTCGGCGCGGATCATGTCATCGACATCGACGAGGTGAAGACGCCGGCGGATCGCATCGCGGCGGTGCGTGCGCTCACCGGCGGCTACGGCGCGGACGTGGTGCTGGAATGCGTCGGTTCGCCCACGGCTGTCGGCGAAGGCATGGAGATGTGTCGTGACGGCGGGAAATATCTCGTGCTCGGTCATTACTGCGACGCCGGCCCGGTCTCGTGGAATCCACACGTGGTCACGCGCAAGCAGCTCACGGTTATCGGGTCCTGGTCCTACGAGCCGCGGCATCTGCGCATGGCGCTGGAGTTCATGCGCACGACGCAGCAGCAATTTCCCTTCGCCGAGATGGTCTCGCACCGGTTCACGCTCGATCAGGCGAATGAAGCGCTGGCCACGACGGCGAGCTGGAAGGCCGCGAAGAGCGTGTTGGTGCCGGGCTGAAGATCGTTGCGTTCTGTAGCCGCCGACGTGAGGAGGCGGAATCTGCCGAAGAGCTGACCGCGTCCGCCTCGTGACCTTGGCGGCTACGGAAGTCTTCGCGGCAATCTCTCTCCACGGTCCGTATTTGTCCTACCCTCCGAAGCATCCTTCGCCCGTGATTTCGATTTTACATCGAGTGCGTCCGTGTATGCTTGTTCGCCCGGCCTGACTCCAGGTTATGCAAACCAAAGTCATCGAACTGCGCCAGCTGCTCGCGGAACGCTTCACGAACGCGCGCCGGACGGGTGTTTCCAGCCTTGCTGACGTGGTGCCGTCGGGCGTCGCGACGCTGGATGCTTTGCTGGACGGCGGCTTGCCTCGCGGCGGTTTCACGGAATTCGTCGCGGAAGGGCACGGTTCCGGCAGCGGGCAGTTCCTCCATCTCTGGCTGCAACGGATCGCGGCGGACGGCCGGTTCCTTGCGCTGATCGATGGCGCGGACAGCTTCGATGCGACGACGGAAGCGCCCGAAGTTCTCGCGCGCCTGCTCTGGGTGCGTTGCCGCAAGGCGGATGAAGCATTGCAGGCGGCGGATATTCTCCTGCGCGATCGCAACTTCCCGCTCGTCGCGCTCGATCTCCGGATGAACCCGCCCGCGCAGCTTCGCAAAATTTCCTCCGCGGTCTGGCATCGCTTCAAGCGGCTGCTCGAACAATCCCAAGCCACGGTTGTGGTTGTCACCTCGCAGCCGCTGGTCAGCGGAGCACTCTGTCGCGTGCGCGTGGAGGCCGGGCTCGGGTTGGAAGCGTTGAAGGAATCGCGGCTGGAGAACCGTTTGCGGTTCACACTGCTGCGGCAGGCGGGTTTGGAAACGGGCGCAGCTCAGGCCGGATGAAACCATGTTCGCCGTCGTTCACATTCCACAGTTCGCGTTGCAAGCCGCGCTCCGGCATGAGCTGGAATTGTGGCCGAAGCCGGTCGCGCTCATCGACCCAGAGCAAACGACCCCGCGCGTGTTCGAGGCCACCGAGGTCGCGCTGAAGTCCGGCGTCGCGATCGGTCAAACCGCGACGCAGGCGCTCGCCCGTTGCCGCGACGTCATCATTCGTCATCGTTCACTGATGCAGGAAGCCGCCGCCACGCAGGCTGTGCTGCAATCCGCCGACAGCTTCTCGCCCCACATCGAGGCCACCGCGCCCGGCGTCTGCACGCTCGATCTGCGCGGGCTCACGGTCTTGAAGGACGCGGACGCGGCGAAGGTCACGGCGTGGGCGGCGCGATTGCGTGAATCGATCGTCCGGCTGAACCTGCGCCCGCGCGTGGGCATCGGGCCGACGCCGAACGTCGCGCGTCACGCGGCGCGCTGGACGGAGACGGTGGAAATCGTCGGCGACGCCCGCGCGTTTATCGCGACGCTGCCGGTCGCGGCGCTGGAGCCGTCGAGCGACGTGGAGTTAATCCTGCACAAGTGGGGCATTCGCACCGTCGGCGAACTGATCGCGCTCGGGCAGGAAGCGCTAGCGGATCGGCTGGGGCTGGAGGCGTTCGCGCTCTTCGCTGCGGCGTCGGATAACTCCGTGCGCCTGCTCAAGCTCGTGCGACCGGAGGAACGCTTCGAGGAATCGTTCGACTTCGAGCAGCCGGTCGAGACGATGGAGCCGCTGTTGTTCCTGTTGAGACGGTTCGTGGATCAGATCGGGCAACGACTCGAAACCACCGGCTTCGTCGCGGAGATGGTGACGCTGCGGCTGCGGTTGGACTCCGGCGAAGTCATCGAACGTCGACTACGCGTGCCGCAACCAACACGCGAGGCGAACGTGCTCTTCCGCATGTTGCAGACGCATCTGGAGACGCTGCGCACGGAGTCGCCCATCGTGATGGTGGCGCTGACGGTGGACCCGACGCGTCCGCAGCAAAAGCAGTTCGGACTCTTTGAAGTGGCGTTGCGCGATCCGCAGCAATTCCAGGAAACGCTCGCGCGACTGAGCGCGCTCGTCGGCGCCGAACGCGTCGGCTCGCCCGTGGTGGAGGACACGCATCGGCCGGACGCTTTCAAGCTGGTGCCGCCGGATTTCGAGGACGCGCCGGTGCCGGTGAAGGCGACGAGCGTTCTGGCGGCGACGCCCCTGCGGCGCTTGCGTCCGGCGGTGGCGGCGCAAGTGGAGGGCGAGCAAGCGCCGGTGTCACTGCAATGCTCCCTTGCGAACGGGAAGCTGAAGATCGCGGTGGGGCCGTGGCGCAGTTCCGGTCAATGGTGGGAGGCGGGCAAGGTGTGGTCGCGCGACGAGTGGGACGTGGCGACGCGCGACGGCAAGGTGCTGCGCTTGGTGAAGCGTCCGGAAGGCTGGTTCGTGGAAGGAGTGCTGGATTGATGGAAAAGCAGCTCGTCATGTTCGCGCCGAAGGAGCCGCTGGTGGAACGGTTCGGCGCGGAGTTCTTCCGGGAGGTGCCGGAGCGTCCGGGTGTTTATCTTTTGTGCGGCGCTGGCTCAGGCGTGCTCTACGTCGGCAAGGCGAAGAACCTGCGCCAGCGCCTTGGCGATTATCGTTCGGCCAATCTTGACGCCGTTCCCCGCAAGCTGCGCCGTCTGCTCTGCGCGGTGGAACGGATTCTCTGGGACGAATGCGCGGACGAATCCGCTGCGTTGGAGCGCGAGCGAGAATTGCTGCTGACGTTGCAACCACGCTTCAACACCGTGGGCGTGCGTGCGGCGCGACGAGCCCCGATCGGCTGGCGCGTGGGGCAGGGCACCGTGACGCTCGGCTGCGGCGCGGTGGTGAATGACTGGCCCGGGCGATTCGGCCCGACCGTGGGCGCGACGAGGATTCACGCGTCCCTGTTGCGGCTGTTGTGGTGGACGCTGCATCCCACCGGGCATTGGGCGGAGATGCCGCGGGTGCTGCGTGCCGGACGTTGTCCGGGTGAGTGGAATTTTTCCTCCGCTGAAGCTGCGGAGGTGGGAGAACGGTTGTCGCTGTTCTTCCGTGGCGCATCACCGGAACTGGTGGAGTGGTTTGTCTGGAGCGCGGCGCGGCGGACGCCGTTTGAGCGGCAATGGATCGCGCAGGATGCTGGCTGGTTGCTGGAGTTCTACGAGAAGTCGTGCGTGGAACCGGTGAAGGAGGACGATGTCCAGCTACATTGAACTGCACGCACGCAGCGCCTTCAGCTTCCTGCGCGGCGGCTCGCTGCCGGAACAGCTGGCGGAAAGGGCCGCGGCGTTGGAACTCCCCTCGCTGGCGGTGTGTGATCGCATGGGCGTGTATGGCGCGCCGCGATTGACGAGCACGGCGAAGGAGGCGGGTATCCGGCCTATCATTGGATCGGAGTTGGTGATGGACGACGGCTCCGTGCTTCCGGTGCTGGTGGAATCGCGCACGGGTTACCAAAACCTCTGCGCGCTGCTGACGCAGGCGCATCTGCGCGCGCCGAAGGGCGAAGGCGTGGTGCGCTGGGAGGAATTGCCGGAGTTCGCGAGCGGTCTAGTGGCGTTGACTGGCGATGTGGAGGGACCGTTGGTGCGAAGCGTTCTGCAAACCGGCGCGCAGCCAGAACCGGGCGCGTGTGTGCAGCGGTTGGTGCGAACGTTCGGCGAACGGAATGTGTTCGTGGAAGTTCAGCGGCACCGGCAACGCGACGAGGAGCGCATCAATGATCGACTGATCGATCTGGCGCGCGCGCATCGGTTGCCATTGCTGGCGACGAACGGCGTGATGCACGCGACGCCGGAGGGGCGGCAGATTGCGGACGTGTTCACCTGCCTGCGACATCACACGACGCTCGATGGTGCCGGGCGGTTGCTGGCGCTGAACTCCGAGCGGCATCTCAAGCGCGGCGATGAGATGACGGCGCTGTTCGCGGATCTGCCGGAGGCGATTCTCAACACGACGCGGCTGGCGGAACGGTTGAGCTTCACGTTGAGTGATCTGGGCTACGAATTTCCGAAGTTCCCGGTGGGCACGGGCGAAACGATGGAGGGCGTGCTGCGTGAATGGACGCTGCGTGGAGCGCGGGGACGTTATGGTGGGACGATTCCGGAGAAGGTTCGCGCGCTGCTGGAGAAGGAGCTCGCGCTGATCAACAAGCTCGGGTTCGCCGGATACTTTCTCATCGTGGCGGACATCGTTCGCTTCTGTCGCGAGAATGACATTCTCGCGCAGGGTCGCGGCAGTGCGGCCAACAGCGCGGTGTGTTTCTGCCTCGGGATCACTGCGGTGGACCCTTTGAAGTTCAATGTGCTCTTCGAGCGGTTTCTGACAGAGAGCCGCAAAGGCTGGCCGGACATCGACATCGATCTGCCCAGCGGCGAACGGCGCGAGCGCGTGATTCAGGAAGTTTACCGGCGCTACGGTCCGCACGGCGCGGCGATGACGGGCACGGTCATCACCTATCGCGGTCGCAGCGCGGCGCGGGAGCTGGGCAAGGTGCTCGGGTTTCCCGTGGATGTGCTGGAACGTTTCTCCGGCTTGTTTGCGAACGGGGACTTCCCGCACACGCTCGATTTGATCGCGCAAATGGAGCAGGCGGGACTGGCGCAAACGCATCCGCGCGCGGAAGTCTTCGCGGAGCTTTATCAACAGATGCGCCGGTTGCCGCGGCATCTCGGGCAGCATTCGGGCGGAATGATTATTTGCCAGGGCGCGCTGAATCGCGTGGTGCCGCTGGAGAACGCTGCGATGGCTGGTCGCGTGGTGGCGCAGTGGGACAAGGACGATTGCGAGGAGCTGGGCATCATCAAGGTGGACTTGCTCGGGCTCGGGATGATGGCGGCGTTGCAGGATATGGTGACGCTCACGGCGGAACGCGGTCGGCCGATCGATCTCGCGCAGTTGCCGGAGGACGACGCCGAGACGTTCGCGCTGATGCAGCGGGCGGATACCATCGGCGTGTTCCAGATCGAGAGCCGCGCGCAGATGGCGACGTTGCCGCGGATGAAGCCGAAGTGTTTCTACGATCTTGTGATCGAAGTGGCCATCATCCGGCCAGGGCCGATTCAAGGTGATCTGGCGCATCCGTTTCTGCGGCGCAAGAACGGCGAGGAGGCGGTGGATTACTACGGAGCGGAGGCGAAGCTGGAGCCGGTTTTGAAGCGCACGTTGGGCGTGCCGTTGTTCCAGGAACAGATGCTGGAAATGGCGATGGTGATGGCGAGTTTCACCGGCGAAGAGGCGGAGGAACTGCGTCGTGCCATGAGCTTCCATCGCTCGGAGGAACGGATGCGTCGCGCCGAAACGAAACTGCGGGCCGCGATGGATCGGGCTGGAGTTGCGCCGACGATCAGCGATCGCATTGTGAAGGCGGTGAGTTCCTTCGCGCTCTACGGCTTCCCGGAATCGCACGCGATCAGCTTCGCGCATCTGGCGTATGCGAGCGCGTATCTGAAGGTGCATCGCGCACCGGAGTTTTACTGCGCGCTGATGAACAACCAGCCGATGGGGTTCTATTCGCCGGCGACGCTGGTGAAGGACGCGAAGCGGCACGGCGTGAATGTGCGTCCGGTGTGCATCGCGCGCTCGGACTGGTTCACAACGATCGAGCCGGACGGCGCGCTGCGGCTGGGGTTGCGTCAGGTGCAGGGGCTGAATCACGGGCGTGCGGAGGAGTTGATCGCGGAGCGTGAGCGGGCGCCGTTTTCCTCCATGGATGATTTGCGGCGGCGAACCAAGTTATCGAAGGACGAGTTGCGGACGCTGGCGGAGATTGGCGCCTTGAACTCGTTGAGCGAACATCGGCGCGCGGCGTTATGGGAGGCGGAGCGGACGGTTCGGGCGGATGATTTGTTTTCGAAGTTCGCAGGGCAGGATCAAAACACCGAAAACCACGATCCAAAAATCGATGTGGCTCTGAAGGAGGAGGACGCCGCCCCATTGCGGCCGATGGATGCGTTTGAGCGGACGTTTGCGGATTACTCGGGGCTGCGGCTGACGACGGGACCGCATCCGATGGCGCTGGTGCGGGAGCGCTTGGAGGATGTTTGGCGGGCGGGCGATTTGAAACGGGCGAACGATGGTGACTACGTGCGCGTGGCGGGGCAGGTGATCTGTCGTCAACGACCGGGCACGGCGAAGGGTGTTTGCTTCGTGAGCCTCGAAGACGAAACGGGCATCTCCAATTTCATCGTGGCGCCGGCGATGTTTGAAGCCGAGCGGCTGAAGATTACGACGGAACCATTTCTCCTGATGGAAGGCGTGGTGCAGAACCGCCACGGAACGATTCACATCCAGGCACGCAAAGTGGAGGCGCTGGTTTACGCCGGGCTGGACGCCGTCGAGTCACACGACTTCCACTGAAACGAGCGTTACGGCATCGAGGTCATGCCTCGTGCGATGGCGTATTTGGTCAGGCCTGCCACGGTGTGGATGTCGAGCTTGCGCATAATGCGTTCGCGGTGCGTCTCAATGGTGCGCACGCCAATGCCGAGCCGGTCGGCGATCTGTTTGTTGAGAAGACCTTCCGCGATGAGTGAAAGAACCTCGCGCTCGCGATCGGTGAGTGGCTGTTGTTCTGCGCCATTCGCCGCGCGGCGGGTGCCGTCGGTCATTTCCTGAACGAGAACCTTGGAGACGGAGGGGCTGAAGTAAACCTCACCGTTGTGCACCGCCTTGATCGCGCTGACGAGTTCCGCGGGGGCGCTGTCCTTGAGCATGTAACCACGCGCGCCGGAGCGGACGACTTGCGCGATGTATTCCTTGCTCTCGTGCATGGTGAGAATGAGCACCTTGGCGTTGGGCACCTGCTTGCGGATGTGTCCGATGGCTTCGAGGCCGTTCATGTGCGGCATCGAGATGTCCATGAGGATCACGTCGGGCAGCGTGAGCTTCGCCTTGCGCAGGGCGTCCTGACCGTTGGAGGCGTCGCCCACAACCTCGAACTCGGGTTGCGCGCACAGGTGAGATTTGATTCCGTCGAGCACGATCGGATGATCGTCCACGAGCAGAAGGCGAATTTTGCTGGGCTTATCCTTTTTCACCGGTGGTTTTGTGTTTGGAGGTTTCGTTGTTTCTTAAAGGCATCTCGACGACGATCTCGGTGCCCGATCCGGGCATGGAACGGAGCTGGCAATGGCCACCGAGCAAGGCCGCGCGCTCGCGCATGTCGACAAGTCCCATGCCGCCGCCTTTTGCGGTGCGGCGGGGGCGGGGCGCGATGGGATCGAATCCGCAACCATTGTCGGCAATGGCGGCGCAGAGTTTGGAGGCCTGCCGCGCTAGTCGGAGGGAAACCTTCGTGGCGCGGGAGTGCTTCTCGATGTTCCCGAGTGCCTCTTGAATGATGCGATAGAGGTTCAGTTCGATGTCGTCGGGAATGGCCTTGGGCAGTCGATTGAGCGACAGGTTCACCGCCATGCCGGTGCGTTCGCCAAACTCGGCGCAAAGGCTCCGCAGGGCAGGGGCGAGGCCGAGATCGTCGAGTTCGCTGGGGCGGAGGTTGCGCGAGATGCGCCGGACTTCTCCGATGGCTTTCTCGAGGGCGGCTTTGGCCTTGAGCGTGTCGCGCCACGTGCCTTCATCGCTGGCGGCCACTTTCTCCTCGATGGCTTGCAGGCGGAATTTCACGGAGGACAGAATCTGAATCACGCTGTCGTGAAGTTCACGCGCCACGCGGCGGCGTTCGGCTTCCTGGGCTTCGCGGATCAACGTGGGCAGGCGCCGCAGGGTTTCCTCGGATTCCTTCCGGCGCGTGATGTCGCGGGAAATGATGACGGCGCGTTGAGGCTGATTCTGCTCGTCGAAGATCCAGCTGCCGATCGATTCGAAAATACGGTAGCTGCCGTCCTGATGGCGGATGCGAATCTCGGCGGTGCGGCTCTCGCGGTGGAGGAGCGATTGTTCCCGGTGCTGGCGAGGCTGCGCGATCTTCCGGGTGGACGAGATCGATTAATTGCGTGCCGGACAATTCCTCGGGCGGATATCCGAGGCTCGTACGATGCGAGGGGCTGGCGTAGAGGAAGCATCCATCGATGTCCACGAGGCTGATCAAGTCCCGCGTGTTCTCGGCGATCAGCCGGTATTGTTCCTCGCTTCGCCGCAGCGCTGCCTCGGCGTCGAGACTGGCGCGTTCCATCGTTTTCTTTTGCAGCGCATTCTTAATCGAGGTGGGTAGGCGTTTGAGGCTGACTTTGAGAATGTAATCGTCGGCGCCTTCGCGGATGCATTCCACGGCGACTTCCTCGGAGCGAGTGCCGGTGACAAGGATGAACGGGATGTCGAGGCTGAGCTTGCGGAGGAGTTGGAGGGCTTCGAGGGCGTTGAAGGTGGGCAGCGTGAAGTCGGAGAGAATGATATCCGGGTGGGCGTCGTTAAGCGCGGCGAGAAAGGATTCCCGGGTGCAGATGCGACGAGTGCGGAAGCGCAAGCCGGCCTCGCGCAGTTCAGCTTCGATAAACTCTGCGTCGTGAGCGACGTCCTCAATGATGAGTATGTCGAGTTCCTTCTTCATGCTCCCCGCGGTGGATCATCATGATCCGATGCCCGTCCTTCCTTAACAGCGTCGTCGCGTATGGTCGAGGGAATTCCCGAAATGCTCATGCGCACGAGGGAGGTCGCGAGGGTGATTTACGCCATGCGATGGTCTTTGAGCGCTCACTGGTTTTGTCGCGTGCTGGCCAGAATCCAGTCGAGGTAACGGGGTGTGCTGGAATCGAGCGTGAGGGAAATGATCTCCGGCGTATCGTAGGGGTGGAGGTCGAGGACGAGTTTCTCGAGCGCGGCGAGGTGGCGTCGCGTGGTCTTGAACAGGATGAGAAGCTCGCTGCTGCGTTCGAGCTTTCCCTGCCACCAGTAGTGAGATTCGAGGCTGGGAACAATATTCGCGCAGGCAATGAGTTTGGCCGTGAGGGCGGCTTTGGCGAGGGAGCGTGCGGTTTTGCGATTCGGTGCGGTGACAAGAACGAGTCGGATGGTGCGCGCGGATTTCATGCGAGCTAGAGGAAGGTCAATGCGCGCAGCGCGCAAGGATTTGTTCAGCGCGGACATTGCGGTTGAGATGAGACCAGTTCGGGGTATCGTTGGACGGATTCAATTTATGATCGTGCGGGCTGGCTTGGCGCTTGGATGGTTGGCGGTGTGGACTGTCGCTACGACGATGGCGCGGGAGGGGTATGTGGAGACGCGGGATGGTCAGGTATTCGAGGGACATCTCCGATTTGAATCGAATGTGGTGGTGGTGGCGAATGCCGAACGACTCTTGCGGGTGGAGGTGGCGCTGACGAATCTGGCCGGGCTGACGTTCTTGTCGACGACGGAGATGGAACTTCCGTTCGGTGCTGGTGCGTTGGTGGAGACAGGCGAACTCCCGCGTCCGTGGGTTCATGACGACGTTGGAAGTGTTCGCCGCGCTGGTGATGCGGAGTTTCGGCGGGGAGCATTCCGAGTTCGGAGCGCGGGCACGAATACGGTGGGAATGGCGGACTCGTGTCATTGGGTCTTCCAGCCGATGGCGGATCGCGGCGAGGTGGTGGCGCGGATCTCCAAGGTTCAATTGACGGATCCGTGGGCGCGAGCGGGTTTGATGATGCGAGAGAGCCTGGATGCGGGATCGCGAAGTGTGTTCGTTTCGGTATCGGCCGCGCGTGGCGGTGTGTTTCAGTGGAGGGAAAGTTTCAATGGCGAGACGGAGGTTTCCATGGATCGCGCCAGTTCGGTGCCGACGTGGTTAAAGATCAAGCGCGATGGCGATGTCTTCACCGCATTGAAGTCGCGCAACGGAATGCAATGGACGCTCGTGGATCGCGTGACGATGCGGATGTCGAAGGATTATTATGCGGGCCTGGCGGTCGTCTCCGTGCGCGGCGATCGGTTGAACGAGTCGGTGTTTGAATACGTAGAGGCGGGCGCGTCGCTGCGCAATCGCTGGTTCAAACCGCAGGTGGAATTATTGAGCGGATCATCACGCGTGGGTTACCTGACTGCGATGGATGATTCGACAATCTATTTTGAGAATGCTCTCGGTCGCGAGGTGTTGTCCCGGTCGAGCGTGGTGAACATTCGCTTTCAACCGGTGCCATCGCGACACAGCGCACCCCTGAATCAGCAACGCGCGGGTGTGCTGCTGGCGGGCGGGGAATTCGTGGAGGGAGATTGCCGGGGGATTGATCATGGCCGTGTCACTGTAAGCTCCGTGCCGCTGGGCTTGGTGCAATATGATGTGAACAGCGAAGTGCTGGCGGTGGTGTTGCGCAAACGCGTCGCCTCGGATGGCTATTCGTATGAGGTGAAACTGAACGACGGTTCGTCGTGGCGTAGTCGCGAATTGGAGATTGAGCGTCTCGGCGTGGTGATTCGTGAGCCGAGGCTCGGTCGAAAATTTATTCCGCTCCACGAGATCGCGGAGTTCCGACGGCGCTCGTGACGCGGGAGCTTATGGGCGGACCGTGCGCTTCGCGCGGTAGACGAGGAAAAGTTCGGAACCGATCTGGCGAAGTGACTTCAATTGAAAGGGTGCGGCATCGGCGAGGCGCGGTGAGAGAGCTCCCTCCGCGATGGTGGGGGCGTGGCGTCCGCCCATAATTTTCGGGCAGATGGTGAGATTGAGTTCATCGATGAGGCCGGCGCGGAACAGGGCGGCATTGAGTTCGCCGCCGCCTTCGCAGAGGAGACGACGGACCTTCCACTGTTGGTATAGTTGCGTTAGCGCGGCCGGGAAGTTGATCTCGTTTTCGCCGCAGATGATCACGCTGTCGATGACATGGAGAAGTTTCCGCAGCCGGCGTTCGTAGCCGCGTTCTGTGGTGAGGACGATGATGGGCGCGAAGCGGTGTTGGAAAATCGCGGCATTCGGATTGATCGATCCCGAGCCGCTGACAATGACGCGCAGGCTGTATTCACTGAGGCCATTGGCGCGGCGGATTTTCTTGAAGCGCTCGCCGCCGGGACCCAGCAGCACCTTGTTCAAGTCGAGCGTCCGCGCGCCGGCCATCACGGCGTCGGCGGTCGTGCGAAGTTCGTAGAGATGTTCCAGATCTCGTTTGCTGCCGAAGGAGGAGACGGCGCGATTCGCGGTGGCGATTTTGCCGTCGGCAGTCATCGCCATGTTCACGAACACAAATGGTCGGCGAGCGTGACGCGTGTTGCGTGTTGCGTGAATCAGCTTCGGCGGTGTTTGAGTTTTCGACTTCATTCGATGAGCATCGCGTCGCCGTAGCTGAAGAACCGGTAGCGTTCGCGCACCGCTTCCTGATACGCGGACAGGATTGTTTCACGTCCGCGTGTTTCGCCGGGAGCAGCAAAGGCGCTGACGAGCATCAGGAGCGTGGAGCAGGGGAGGTGAAAGTTCGTGAGCAAGGCATCCACGATTTTAAATCGATAGGGCGGATGAATGAAAATGCGGGTACGGCTGGTTTGGGCGACGACGAGTCCGGTTTCGGAATCAACCGCACTTTCGAGCACTCGCACCGTGGTAGTGCCGACCGCGATCACGCGGCGACCTTCGCGCTTGGCGGTGTTAATCGCGTCGGCGCTTTCCTCGCTGAGCGTGAAACGTTCTTCGTGCATGACGTGTTCTTCGAGCGATTCGGCTTTCACGGGAGCGAACGTGCCGAGTCCGACGTGGAGGGTGACATGGCGCGTTTCCACTCCGAGTCGACGAATGCGGTCGAGCACTTCGTTCGTGAAATGAAGCCCGGCGGTTGGCGCGGCTACGGATCCGGCCTGAGATGCGTAAACGGTTTGGTAACGCTCCGCGTCAGTCGCGTCGTCGTTGGCGGATTCGCGCTTGATGTAGGGTGGGAGCGGGATTTCGCCGAGTTGGTCCAAATGGGCCAAAATGTTTTCGGTTCCCTGAAATGTGAGTCGCCGATGTCCTTCAGAATTCGTTTCCAGCACCTTCGCGGTGATGTCGGTGACGTTACCGGAACGGTCTCGTAATCGGATTTCGGTGCCGATCGGGGCACGTTTGCCGGGTCGAATCATCGCCCACCAATCGTTAGGCGCATTTTCGGCGAGGAGAAGGAGTTCGAATTGCCCGTCCGACTTCGCGTTTCGGCCCCTTAATCGCGCTCGGATGACCCGGGAATTGTTCATAACGAGCAAGTCTCCGGGCCGGAGATAGGTCAGTAGATCTGCGAACTTGCGGTGAAAGACCTGATTTTCTAGCCTGTTCACCACCATGAGGCGGGACTCGTCGCGCTTCGATGTCGGAGCCTGCGCCACCAGTTCGGGGGGCAGGTCGAATTGAAAGTCGACGGTCTTCATGGCGAACTTGTAACGAGCCTCGGGGAATAAATCACCTCGAAAACGTTATAGGTCACTGTGAATCAGCTTGCTGCGCCTTGTGAATAACGTCCGCATAAGTTCGGACGTATTTTTCGTTGACCGTGGTGGGGGAGAAAGGGATAAAGAGGGGCGTTGTGGGGCGCTGAGGTTTAGCTGCCCAAACGGCATGTCTGAAGCGCTCAACAATGGCCCGTTTTACCAGTCGTCCTTCGAGAACATCGTGGATGAGAAGCGCCGTGTGCAGATCCCGGCGAACTGGCGGAAGGGGCAAAACGAGACCGAGTTCATGTTGGTCTTGTGGCCGAGTGGGGCGCAGAAGGATGCGTGCTTGATGGTTTTGCCGCCGGTGGCCGCGCAGAAGTTGAGGGATCGAATTACGGCGATGCCATTCGGTGACGGTCAGGCGGAAGCGCTGCGGCGGTTCCTGGGTCGGAAGTCGCATATGGTGACTTCGGACAAGTCGGGCCGCATCACGATTCCGGAGCACATGGCCACGGTGGTGGGGATCGACAAGAAGGCGGTGCTGGTCGGGATGTTTGACCGGTTCCAGATGTGGAGTCCGGAGAAGTTTAGCTCGATTACGGAAGGCGACGACGCCTTGGCGCAAGAAGCCTTCAAGCTGATCTGAGGAAAAAGTTATGGGCCTGATGCAGCTGCTGACGGTTGGCCGGAGCCTGGATCGAATCAGCGACGAGCCGAGTCGCTACAAGATGACGCAACAGACGTTGTTGCCAAAATTTGGGTCGGTGAACGCGACCGAGGTTCGGGCGCGCGGGTTGAGTGAAACGACAAACCCGGTGATTGCGCCAGCCGCTGCTGGAAAGGCGAAGGCTGCCAGTGCGACCGCCAGAAACGACAGGAACATGATGAATGCAGTCCAGCCAGAGATGGAACGAAAGGCAGCGCCTGCGAGTGCTGCGCCGAAGCCCGCATTTCCGCGGGGCCGGTGGACGCTGTTCAGGAATCCGTTTGCAAAAGCGCCGAAGCCGGAAGCGGTAACCCGGGCGCCGGTTCAGTCCGAGCTGTTGCTCGACGCGGTGAAGCCCGTTCGCAACGACCTGAGTGATTCCGATTTGGAACTCGTTCAGGCGGCACGCCGAAGTGCGGAGGTCAAGGCGCAGGCGCCCGTTGCAGCGCCGGTTCCGGTGGTAGTGCCTGAAGTCGCAGCGGATGCGCCCGAAGCGGAACCGGTCGCGGCGGATGGTGTGGTGTGGAACCGGATCAAAAACCAGTTCTTTGGCGCGGGCAAAGCCTGAGCCGGATGAACATGCACAGTGCCAAGCTTCATCCACAAACCGGTCTTGGTGGCGGAGGTGCTCACAGCGCTCCAGCCAAAGCCGGGAGCGCGTATCGCCGACGGAACGGTCGGTGGGGCTGGACACGCATGCGCCATTCTGGCGGCGAGCAGCCCGAATGGATGGCTCTATGGCTGCGATCGCGATGGCGCAGCCGTTGAAGCGGCGACGCAGCGGCTGAACGACGCGGGATTTGCGGGGCGCTTCGAAATTCGGCGCGGGAACTACTCGGAGCTGGCGGACTGGGTTCCCTTGGGAAGTTGCGATGGGGTGTTGCTGGACTTGGGTGTGAGTTCCCCGCAGCTCGATGACGCCGCGCGCGGATTCAGTTTTCAGCACGATGGTCCGCTCGATATGCGGATGGATTTAAGGCAGCCCCTCACTGCTGCCGGGTTGGTGAATGGTTGGAGTGAGGCCGAGCTGGCTCAGATTTTTTGGGAGTACGGGGATGAGCCACAAGCCCGGAGATTTGCGCGAGCGATTGTTCAAGATCGGCAGGGTCGACGGTTTGAGACGACAGGTCAGCTGGCTTCCTTGATTGAACGACTCGCTCCCCGGAACGGAAAGAAAAAGCATCCAGCCACGCGCGTGTTTCAGGCCTTACGCATGGCGGTAAATGATGAAAGCCACTTCCTCAAAAGTGGACTGGCGGCAGCCTGCACTTTGTTAAAACCCGGTGGCCGCCTGGCGGTGATCACCTTCCATTCGCTGGAAGATCGGATGGTGAAGGAATTCGGTCGCGAACGAGCGCGTGAATACACCTTCGATGGCGAAGTGGACGTCCCGGAGCTTCGAAAACCGTGCGTCCCCGACCTGCGCTGGGTGCAGCGCAAGGCGATCCTGCCGGGCGAAACGGAACTCGCGGAAAACCCGCGCGCTCGCAGCGCGCAACTGCGGGTGTTGGAAAAAGTCTAGTCTGAGAACGCGTCGTCGTGGATGCCTCGCGCATCACGAATCACGCAATAAAAACATGGCAAACAATCGTCGCAATCAGTCAGGCGCAGTCCGGTTCGTTCCGGCGCTGAAGGCCGTGTTGCTCTGCACGCTGATCGGCGGTTCGTGCGTTGGCTACGTGCTGCAGAAGAACAAGATTTACGAGCTCGGCCAGCAGATCGGCGCGCGCCAGGTCAAACTGGACAAGATCAAGAAGGAGAACCAAATCCTTGCGGATCGCTACGCCGCCATGCAGTTGCCACAACGGCTGGCTGAGCGCGTGCGGGATTTGAAGCTGGGCTTGGTTCCGCCGCAGCGTCAGCAGATCGTTTGGATTTCAGAACCTCCGCCAATCGCGCCTGCGACGAATGCGTTGCCTGCGCAGTTTGTTCAACTCAACCGTAAACCGTGATTCGTCCCGGACATCTTCGACGCTTGTTCGTCTTCGCCATCCTTGCCGGGCTGGCGTTGGCCGGACTCGGCGCGCGTCTGTATGTGCTCCAGGTGGTCAAGCACGACCACTACCGGGAGATTGTGGATGACAACACGCAGCGTACCTTCGTCAAGCAGCCGCGCCGCGGCGACATTGTCGACGCGGACGGTCATGTGCTGGCAACTAGCCTGCCCGTGAAACGCGTGCTGGCGGATCCCAGCCTGATTTATCCCTATCAAGCCGAAGTCGCCCGTGCGGTCGCGCCGTTGCTTTCGATGAGCGAAGGGGAGCTGCTGCACGCCTTGCGCCCGTTGCGCACGAATGACACTGGCGTGGTTTACACGAACAGGTTTGTCGATCTGAAGCGCAAGCTGACTTACGATCAGTGGTCGGAAGTGACTCAGGCGATCGCGCAGGTTTCGTTCGACGTCGACGAGGAATTTCTCAGCAGGAAAGAGCGGATGTTCTTCCGCAACCTGCGTCGCCGTGGCATCTACGCAGAGGAAGATTTCCAACGGATCTATCCGAGCGGGCGGCTCGCGTCGCATGTGCTCGGCTATGTGCAGGAGGTGGAGCGGATTCTGACGAATGGCAGTTCGCGCGCGGCATCCATCGAGATGACCGGCATTTACGGCATTGAGCACTGGCTGGACGGGAAGCTGAAGGGCACGCGCGGCTGGCGGGTGACGGAAATGGACCGCCGCGCACGGGAGATCGTCGTGTTTCGGGAACAGGATGTCGAACCGCGTCCCGGCCTGAACGTGACGCTGACGATCGACATGTTCATCCAGAATGTCGTGGAGGAACAGCTCGCGGAGGCGATGAAGAAGTTCAATCCCAAGAGCGCGTGCGCCGTGGTGGTGCGACCGAGCACGGGTGAGATTCTGGCGCTGGCCAACGTGCCGGATTTCGATCCGAACTTCCCGAGCAAGTCGGATGATTGGTCGCGCAAGAACCGCGTGATTGCGGACATGCACGAGCCGGGCTCGACCTTCAAGATTGTCGTCGTCTCCGGCGCGTTGAACGAGCAGACGGTGACGCCGAACGATGTGTTCTTCTGCGAGAACGGCCGCTGGATGTTCAAGGGCAAGCCGCTTCACGATCACGACAACGGCTATGGAAATCTGACCGTGGAAGGAATCATCACGCATTCGTCGAACATCGGTTCAGCGAAGATCGCGGTCTACCGGCTCGGGGAAGAGAAGCTCTACGATTACATGACGCGTTTCGGCTTCGGCCAGCCGACGGGTATTACGCTCGATGGCGAGATTCGTGGTTGGGTGAAGCATTGGAAGAAGTGGGACGGCCTGGCGGTGTCGCGCATTCCGATGGGTCATGCGATCACGACGACGCCCTTGCAAATGGCGATGGCGATGAGCGCGATCGCGAACGAGGGCAAATTGATGCGCCCGATGTTGATCGACAGCCTGCGTGGCGAAAACGGCGAAGTGTTTGTGAAGTTCCAGCCCCAGACGGTTCGCCAGGTAATCAGCCCGCACGCGGCAAAGCAGATGGTGGCGGCGTTGAAAACAGTTCCGGCCAAGGACGGCACGGCGCCGAAGGCCGCGCTCGAACACTACACGGTTGCTGGAAAGACCGGCACGGCGCAGGTTCCGGGCGGCAAGGCGGGCTACATTCCGAAGAAGTACGTTTCGTCCTTCATCGGATTTTTCCCGGCCGACAATCCGGAAGTTTGCATCTCGGTGCTGATCGAGGAGCCGGATGTGAAGAAGGGTTACTACGGTGGTCAGACGGCGGCTCCCTATTTCAAGGCCATCGCTGAACAGGTGGCCAATTACCTGAAGATCAAACCTGACCGAAACGATTCACTCGGCGAGACGCTGGTGGGAGGCACCAACAGCGCGCCGGTGAATGGCGTTGCGGCGCGCCGGCCATGACCATGAGCGCACGCATTTATACTTTGTTGTTCGCTTCCCGCGCGGGGAAGCGTTTGCACAACCTCGGGGGCAGCCCGTCCCGTTTTCCTCTTCCCCAGAGGAACGGGACACCCTCTCTCGCGCATACGGGCTGCTCCTGCCTTTCTCCCGGTGATGGATTCGCCGCGGCTACGACCGGTTCGTAAGCCGCACGCGCATCCCACGGCTCATTGCCATGCAACTACGGGAACTTGTTCAGAACCTGCCAGGCGCTACGGTCGACGGTCCAGTCGACCGCGAAGTGGCCGGCCTTACCTACGACTCGCGTCGCGTGACGCCGGGCATGGTTTTCGTGGCCATCCCCGGACAACACGTCGACGGACATGAGTTCGTTGGCACCGCTGTGGAGCGCGGGGCCACCGCGGTAATTTGTGAGCGGAACAAAATCGTCCCTGGTCGCGTCACGAAGATCCAGGTCAACGATGTGCGCGAGGCGATGGCGTGCGCGGCGCGTTCCTATTTCCAGCATCCGAGTTCCAAGCTGAAGGTCATTGGCGTCACCGGCACGAATGGCAAGACCACGGTCGCCTTCATGATCAAGGCGATCCTCGAATCAGCGGACATCAAGACGGGCCTGATGGGAACGGTGCGCTACGAGATTGGCGATCGGGTCATCCCGGCCCAGCGCACGACGCCGGAGTCCATTGAAGTTCAGCAGATGATGTCCCAAATGCTGAAAGCGGACTGCAAGGCGTGCGTGATGGAAGTCAGCTCCCACGCGCTCGACCAGAAGCGCGTGCATGGCGTCGACTTCGATGTCGGCATCTTCACCAATCTCACCCGTGACCACCTCGATTATCACGGGACGATGGAAAACTACTTTACGGCGAAGAAAAGACTGTTTGCGTCGCTGGAGCAGGGACCCAAGCGCGGCGCGTCCGTGATCAACATCGATGACACTTACGGCGCACGGCTCGTGGACGAAACGCAAGGCGTGGAGGTGCAACTCACCTACGGGTTTGGTGAGAAGTCCTGTCTGCGCGCGACGAAGATCGAATTGAACGCGGACGGTTCGCGTTTCGTGGTGGAAGCTCCGGATCGGAAATTCGCCATCCGCCTCCCGCTGATCGGCCGGCACAACATTTACAACGCGCTCGCGGCGATCGGGGCGTGTCTCGCACTGAAGATCGATGTGGTGAAAATCCAGGCGGCGTTGAATGCGTTGCCGCCGGTTTCCGGCCGCCTCGAAATGGTTTCCGCCGGACAGCCGTTCGGCGTCTTCGTCGATTATGCTCACACCGACGACGCATTGAAGAACGTGCTGACGACGCTGCGCGAGATCACGAAGGGCAGGGTGCTGCTGGCTTTTGGTTGCGGTGGAAATCGTGACTCTGGCAAGCGCGCCAAGATGGGGCGCATCGCGGCGGAGTTGGCGGATTACACGCTCATCACGAGCGACAATCCGCGCAAGGAAGACCCGGCAAAAATCGCCGCGCAGGTGGAGGAAGGCTACAAGGCGCTGCGTGCAGATGCCTACGAGATCGAGCTCGATCGCGCCCGGGCGATTCAGCAGATCATCTCCCGCGCGCAGCCCGGTGACTCGGTGCTCATCGCTGGCAAGGGTCACGAGACATATCAGGAATTTGAAGACACTGTGGTGCCGTTCGACGACCGCATTCATGCGCAGGAAGCGCTGGAGACGTGTGGGTTTGTCGCGGACAGCCGCGGTTGATGGGAGGAATTTCAATGTCGGAATCGCGTCCTCAATTGTTTGGAGTTCTGGCGGGGTTGTTCCTCGCGGCGGGTCTGGTTTGTTCAGCGGTAGTGCTGACCCGGGCCTGGATGAAGATCGCGGAAAGCGAATCGATCAACGTGACCGGATCCGCCCGCAAGGCGGTGCAGTCCGACCTGGTTATCTGGCGCGGTTCGTTCGCAGTCGAAGCGCCGGACTTGCTTGCCGCGCAACGGAAGCTCAAGGCGGATTTGACGAAGGTGGAGGGCTTTCTCGCTGGGAAGGGCGTGACCAATTACGTGGTCGGCAACGTGGGCATTCAGGAGCTGCGCAGCATGGTGAAGACGGAGAATGAGACGGTGAACAAGCTGGCGGGTTACCGGTTGACGCAGGTGGTGGAGATTCGGTCCGAGGACGTGGCGCGGGTCGCGCAGCTGGACCGGGAATCCGTCGAGCTGGTGGAAGCGGGCGTGTTGTTCACCTCTGATTCACCGATACATCTACACAAAAGCCGGCGAGGCGAAGGTGGAGATGCTGGCCGAGGCCACGCGCGATGCCCGGTCGCGTGCAGACCAGATTGCATCGCAGGGTGGACGCGAGATCCGACACCTTCAGTCCGCCAAGATGGGCGTGTTTCAAATCACGCCGCTGCATTCGATTCAAACAAGCTGGGACGGAATGAACGACACGACGTCGTTCGAAAAAACGATTACCGCCGTGGTCAGCGCCACGTTCGGGCTCGAATAGAAATGGAACCGCGCTCATTGGAATACGTCGCGTCCGCCTGCAATGGCGAGATTCGCTGGGGCTCTTCAGAGACCCTGGTGACGCGCGTGTGCACGGATTCGCGGCAGGTGCGGGCGGGCGATTTGTTCATCGCGCTCGCGGGCGAGAAGTTCGACGCGCACGATTACCTTGTGGAAGTGGCGCGCAGTGGCGCGACGGCGCTGCTGGTCTCGCGGTCAAAACTGGATCGCACCGAGGGTCTCGCGGAGGCGGTGGCGCTCGTGGTGGTGGAGGATACGCGCGTGGCGCTCGGCCAGTTGGCGGCGCGGTATCGTCAGGACTTTCAAATTCCGATCGTCGCCATCGCCGGCTCCAACGGCAAGACCACGACGAAGGAATTGCTGGCGTCGGTGTTGCGACAGAAGGGCGAGACGCTCTGGAGCGAGGCGAGTTTCAATAACGACATTGGCGTGCCGCTCACTCTGCTCAAGCTGGATCGTAGTCACGGCGCGGCGGTGATTGAAGTGGGCACGAATCATCCCGGCGAACTGCTCCCGCTGCTGAACATCGTGCAGCCTCAATACGGAATCCTGACCAACATTGGTCGTGAGCACCTGGAATTTTTCGGTGACCTCGCGGGAGTCGCGCAGGAAGAGGGCGCCTTGGCAGAATTCCTGCAGTCCTCAGGGAAGCTTTTCATCAACGGTGACAGTGAATGGACGCCGGCGATTGCGAAACGCACTCGTGCGGAAGTGGTGAAAATCGGATTTGGCGAAGCCAACGCGTGGCGCGCCAGCAACGTTCGGGTCGGAGAGGACGGGGTTCGGTTTCATGCCGAATCACCTCAGTCTGAATACGCCGGAGAGTATCGTCTCCGGGTTCTGGGACGGCACCAAGTTCCAAATGCACTCCTCGCTGTGGCGGCGGGGAAGGAACTTGGTGCCACACCCGATCAGATTCGCCGGGGCCTCGCAGAATGCGCACCGCCGAAGATGCGCCTCCAGATCTGGGAAGCCCATGGCGTGCGGGTGCTGGATGACGCGTATAACGCGAACGCCGATTCCATGCTCGCCGCATTGCAGACGTTGCATGACTTGCCGTGTGCCGGTCGTCGCGTGGCGGTGCTGGGCGACATGGCGGAACTCGGCAAACACACCGCCGAAGCACATCGGGAGATTGGCCAGCGCAGTTTTGAACTGGGCGTGAATCGTCTGGTCGCGGTCGGGCGTTTTGCCCGGGAAACCGCGCAGGCGGCCGAGGCGGCGGGAATGAAGGATGTCAGTGAGTTTGCGGATGTCCCGGCAGCCGCGGCGGCGGTAAAGGAACTGGTCCGGCCGGGAGATGTGGTGTTGTTGAAGGCTTCGCGCTCCACGGGATTGGAACGGGTGGGCGAAGCGTTGCGCGCGGCTTCATGAAGCGTTCATGAAGTCTTTACGAGTTGAAACTTCAGGTAACTCAAACGTGTTCCTAAAGTGTCACTCCTGACGAATGTTTTATTATCTCAGTCAATATCTGCTGCATGCGGCAGAGAACACGGCATGGCAGGAGGAACTCTCGTTCCTTCGGCTGTTCCGCTACATCAGCTTTCGCGGTGCGGGCGCGTTGATCACGGCGCTGGCGTTGAGCCTCTGGCTCGGGCCGAAAGTAATCGCGTGGCTCAAGCGCCTGAAGTTCGGCCAGGACTACGTGGACAAAGCCGAGGAAGCGGGCGGGTTGGGCGCGCGGACGTTCTCCAAGCGCGGCACGCCGACGATGGGTGGAATTCTGATCGTGGGCGTGATGGATGTCACCGCGCTGCTCTGGGCGCAGTGGACGACGCATGTGGCGCTGACCTTGATCTCGGTGTTGGTCTTGGCGGGATTGGGCTTCTACGACGACTACGCGAAGATCACCCAGCAGAGCAACAAGGGCGCGAAGGCGAACCTCAAGCTCTGGGTGCAATGCGCGCTTGGATTGTTTATCGCGGTCTACCTTTGGCGCGATCCGCAGACGGAGAAGTTGATCACCGAAGTGATGGTGCCGTTTGTGAAGTATCCGGTGGCGACGGGTGTCGTCGGAACGATCATCGGGCTGATCCTCGCCTCGGTGGCCATCGTGGGCAGCTCGAACGCGGTGAATCTTACGGACGGTCTCGACGGTCTGGCGATCGGCTGCACGTTGATTGTCACCACGGTGTTCGCGGCGCTGACGTATCTCGCGGGCAACTTCCGCACGGCGGCCTATCTGCAAATGCCATACGTCGCGGGCGCGGGCGAGTTGACAGTGATTTGTCTCGGGATGATTGGCGCGGGCCTGGGATTTCTCTGGTTCAATTGTCATCCGGCGCGCGTCTTCATGGGCGACACGGGATCGCTGGCGCTCGGCGGTGCACTCGGGATCATCGCGGTGCTGATTCATCAACCACTGATGCTGGTGATCGCGGGCGGTGTGTTCGTGGCCGAAGCGCTCTCCGTCATCATCCAGACGGGCTACTTTAAATACACCAAGCGCAAGTATGGAACCGGCCAGCGCGTCTTCCTGATGGCGCCGTTGCATCATCACTTCGAAAAGAAGGGCTGGCACGAAACGCAAGTCGTCATCCGGTTTTACATCCTGTGCATCCTGTGCGCCGTGGTGGCGCTCAGCACGCTGAAGATTCGTTGATTCATAGCAAGTGACCTCGCTCGAACATAAAACTGTCCTCGTCCTCGGCCTTGGCAAAAGCGGGCTGGCGGCGGCGGAGTTGTTGCGCAAGCGCGGCGCGCGGGTGCTGGCGCTGGACAGCGCGGACTCGCCGGCGCTTCAACGCGATGCGGCGCAGTTGAAGGCACTGGGCGTGGTCGTGGAGCTCGGTGCGGACGAGGCGCCGAACGTGAATTTCGATCTCGCGGTCGTCAGTCCCGGCGTGCCGTGGTCGAATCCGATCTTGCAGGAGCTGAACGAGCGCAAGGTTCCGATCATCGGCGAGTTTGAGCTGGGCTACCAACATTCGCTTTGCCTGAACGTCGCCATCACCGGAACCAACGGCAAGACCACGACGACGGAACTCGTCGAGCGCCTGCTGACGGCACATCACTTCAAGACGCTCGCGGCGGGGAACATCGGGCTTCCCGTTTGTTCCGTGGCGGAGCAGACGAAGGATTTGGATTTTCTGACGCTTGAAGTCAGCTCGTTTCAGCTGGAGACGATTCAATTCTTCCGTCCAGCGGTTGGCGTGTTGTTGAACATCACGCCGGATCATCTCGATCGCTACGATCGCATGGCGGATTACGCGCTCGCGAAGGGCAAGCTGTTCATGAACCAGCAGCCGTTTGACTGGGCGGTGGTTCAGAGCGAGGCGCTGGCGCAGTTGCGCAGCTTGAAGGTGAACATTCCCTCGAAGGTCATCACCTTCAGCGCGAGCAATCGTCGCGCGGACTTGCATCTCGACCGCAGCTTGATCATCAGCAGCCTGGACGATTGGAACGGGCCGTTGCTCGACATGAACCAGACGCGGCTGGTCGGGCCGCACAATGCCGAGAACGTAATGGCAGCGCTGGCGGTGGGGCGCATCCTGCGCATTCCGCTGGAGACGATGGTGGAGGCGCTGAAGACTTACGAACCGGCCCCCCACCGGTGCGAGTTGGTGGCGGAGATCGCCGGCGTGAAATTTGTCAACGACTCCAAGGCGACGAACCTTGATGCCGTGCACAAGGCGCTGTTGGCGGTTCCTGCCGCGCAGCCCGGCGAACCGAATGTGTGGTTGATCGCGGGTGGCCGGGACAAGGGCTTCGAGTATCACGATATCGGGCCGCTGCTCAGCCAGCGCGTGAAGGGCGCTTTCCTGATTGGCGAGACGCGCGAGAAGATCCGCGCGGCGTGGAGCCTTTTTACTCCTTGCACGCTCAAGGACTCGTTGATAGAAGCCGTTACAGAAGCCGCGGCCAGCGCGGTGTCCGGCGATGTGGTGCTACTCTCGCCCGCCTGTTCCAGCTTTGACCAGTTCCAGAACTACCAGCACCGGGGTGACGTGTTTCGTCAAACCGTCGCGGATTTGTCATCCTCCGGCCGAAAGGCGGCGGGATGACTTTATGCTTTGCACTTTTGGACCGGGACTTTAGAACTGCGCTTCGGGATTTTGAGGGAATCTCCGGCGCGAAACATTGACAACTGATTACGACCTCGAAGAACGGACGCTGACCGCGCCACTTTAGAAAATGAATACACCGAACCCACTGGTGCCCCAGGGCACGTTTCAGGACAAGGGCAAAGCCCAGATCCGAATCACCGTTTTTGCCATTCTCGCCGTCCACCTCGTGGCGCTCAGCGTTCTCCTGATCGCCGGTTGCAATAAGAAGGCGGATCCGGAACCCACCACCGACACCGGCGTTCCTCCGCTGCCGCCGATTCCCGCCGACACCAACTGGCCGGCTCCGCCTACTGCCCTTCCGCCGGTGCCGGGAACGCATGATGCGACCCAGCTCCCGCCGCCGGTGACGACCCCGACGCAGGAGGTGACCGGGATCACGCCGCCGCCGATCGTCGAGGTCGCACCGCCGCCGCCGCAAGATCCGATCGTCTCGGGCAGCGCTGAGCACACCATCTCCAAGGGCGAATCGTTCTACACCGTCGGCAAGAAGTATGGTGTGGGCTTCAAGGCGATCGCGGATGCGAACCCGGGCGTCAACCCGAACCGCCTGAAGATCGGCCAGAAGATTATCATCCCTGCGGCCAAGACTCCTTCCGCTGGTGCGACCGCGTTGACTCCGGCTCCCGTGGCGGGCGAGACGACGATCAAGTCTTACAAGGTGAAGTCCGGCGACAACCTCAACAAGATCGCCAAGAATCACGGCGTCAGCGTGAAACAGCTGCGCGCCGCGAACAACCTGCGCACGGATCAAATCAAGGTCGGCCAGACGCTCAAGATTCCGGTGAAAGCCCCGGCTGTGGTCGCTCCTCCGGTGGAAGCCGCGCCGCCCGTGCCCGCAGCTCCGGCTGAAGTGCCGCCTGCCACGCTCCCGCCGGCTGGCAATCCCGTGCTGCCGCCTCCGGCGCAGTAACGAATCATTACAGACCGTTTCACGACGAAGCCGGACGCACTCGCGTCCGGCTTCTTCACATTAGGGTAGGAGCCTCTCCGAATATCAGACTGGCTCCAGGAGGACCTCACTCCGCTTCGAACTTTCCGCATCCATCGATCGTTTCACTTTCATGAAAGCCGCCACTTCACTGCTTCTCTTCTCCGTGCTGGGACTGCTCGTCCTCGGAATCGTCATGCTGGTCAGCGCCAGCACCGGCCAGCAGGAAGCCCGCTATCTCATCATGCAGCCCATCTGGGCCGGCGTTGGGCTGGTCGGGCTGCTGGTCGCCGCGTCAGGCGATTACCGGTGGATCAAGAAATTCTGGTGGGCGTTGCTCGCCCTCGCGGTGGTGTTGCTGGCGCTGGTCTGGATGCCGCACGTCGGCATCATGAAGAACGGCGCGCGGCGCTGGATTGGCTTCGAGAGCTTTCGCCTGCAACCCTCCGAGTTCGCAAAGATAGCACTCATCATCTCTATTGCCTGGTATGGCGAAAGATTCCAGCGCCACATGGGCACGTTCACTCGCGGGGTCCTGATTCCCGGCGTGGGCATCGGGTCCGTGTTGTTCCTGATTTTCAAGGAGCCCGACGTCGGCACCACGTTGCTCCTGGCGGGAGTCAGTTCCGTGATGCTGCTCGTGGCCGGATTGCGTTGGCGTTACGTGTTGCCGCCGCTCGTGGCGGGATTGATCGGCATCACGGCCTTCATTGCGCAGGACTCCGTGCGCTCCCAGCGCATCCACGCGTGGCTCCACCCGGAGGAAACGCGCCTCGACAAGGGCATGCAAACCTATCAGGCAATGGCCGCGCTCGGCAGCGGCGGCCTCAAGGGCGTCGGGCTCGGCGAAGGACGCCAGAAGCTCGGCTTCGTGCCCGAGCATCACACCGATTTCATTCTCTCGGTGGTCGGCGAGGAACTCGGTCTGGCCGCGACGCTTTCCGTCATCCTCGCGTTCATGGTGATTCTCTTCTGCGGCATCTACATCGCGTGGAACGCGGCGGACACCTTCGGCATGCTCATCGCCACGGGCATCACCTTCCTCATCGCGATGCAGGTGGTCATCAACATCGGCGTGGTGACCGGCTCGCTGCCGAACAAGGGACTGGCGCTACCGTTCATCAGCTACGGTGGATCGAACCTCGTCATCATGATGGGCTGCATCGGCCTGCTCATCAACATCGGCCGCCACGCGACGTGCAACTTAACCTCCCGCAGCGGTGTCATGGACATGGATGAACTGGCTGCGCCGGAGAATGCGTGAGCTGGGTATCAGAAACCACCAAAGCGCCAGTTGATAATGTGAGACAGTTTGCTGTCATTCTCTTCATTGCCTTCGGTTGTGCCGGATGCGGACGTTTTTTTGCCGCGATTCCACGGCACACCGAGATAGAACGGCCAGTGACCGCTCAAGAGGTTGCCGGTCACTGGCTGCTCACAACGAACAGCGTCCAGTCAGCGATGGTCGATGGGTTCATCGCCAAGAAGGGCGAGGAAGTTGCAATAACGGTTCGCAGCAATGGTTCATACTCCTGCCACTTCATATCTCCACGGCATGATGCATCACGACGTGTTGACAGAGACGACGACGAAGGGAGTTGGTCACTGAGTTACGAGTCTAAAGAGCATTTCAAGAACAAGCTGGTTCTTAGCAGTGATCGCAGTGGAATCTCATCATTGTACATTGGCCTCGATTCGGATAGGATGGTTCTTTGGACATATTGGGGAGATCCTGACGATTGCATTGATCTGGTGTTTGAAAAAGTCCGAGAAGAGTAGGAATGGTCAACAATTAGGTATCAGAAAACATTTGTGAAATCTTCGTCCCCCTCCAAACCCCTCGTCGCCATCGCGTGTGGCGGAACTGGTGGACATCTCTTCCCCGGCGTCGCCGTGGGCGAACAACTCCTGCTGCGCGGCTGCGATGTCACGCTGCTTGTCTCGCCGAAGGAAGTCGATCAGCAGGCCGTGAAGTCCGCCACCGGCATGGGCGTCGCCACGCTGCCCGCCGTCGGCATGACGCGCGGCAAGCTCCTGAGCTTCGTCGCCGGCTTCTGGAAATCCTATCGCGCCGCGAAGAACCTCTTTCGCGGGCGCACGCCGCAAGCCGTGCTCGCGATGGGCGGCTTCACCAGCGCGCCGCCGGTAATCGCCGGTCGCGCGTGTGGTGCGGCGACGTTCCTCCACGAATCGAACACCATTCCGGGCAAGGCCAACCGCTGGCTCGCGCACTTTGTTGATCAAGCGTTCGTCGGATTCCCGACTGCGGCGGCCCAGTTGCGGCACAAGAATGTGCTATCTACCGGCACGCCTGTGCGTCCGCAATTCACCCCCGGCGATGTGGCGTCGCGTCGCGTGGCGCTGGGGCTCGCGCCGGATCGTCCCGTGTTGCTCGTCACCGGTGGCAGTCAGGGTGCGTCCGGCGTGAACGACCTCGTGCTGCAAGCGTTGCCTGCGTTGCTCAAGGCGGTGCCGACTCTGCAGTTCCTGCATCTCACGGGTCCGAATGATTTTGAGAAAGTCCGGGCGGGCTACACTGCGCAACAAGCGAAAGCCGTGGTGCAACCGTTCCTCACCGAGATGGACCTCGCGCTCGGCGCGGCGGATGTCGCGGTGAGCAGGGCAGGGGCGTCATCGATGGCGGAACTCGCGGCGATGCGATTGCCGTCCGTGCTGATCCCGTATCCGATCGCAGCGGATAATCATCAACTGCACAACGCGAACGCGTTTGTCTCGACGGGGGCCGCGCACTTGCTCGAACAACGCGGAGCCACTGGCGATGCGCTGGCGGCGAAGTTGATTCCGCTGCTGACGGACTTTGCGGCGCGCACGGCGATGCAGACGGCGCTGGAATCCTGGCATCACGCGGATGCTGCCGAGGTGATCGCGGAGAAGATGATCGCGCTGATGGAAGCAAGTTACGGCGGGCGCTGGCGGCGGACGGAGAAGCCGAACGAATCCGGCTTTCGCGTCCTGCGCCTCGCGGTGCCGAATGCTTGAGACGGATTAGGCTCGCGTCTTGCGCCCGCGGTGCGGATAGCCCCAGTCTTGACTTCGCGGTCTGAAATGGTTCCGATGACGACAGAACAGATTGGTCGGCTGCTCGAAGCGGCGGCGCCGAACACGACGATTTACCTCGTCGGCGTCGGCGGCTGCGGCATGAGCGGACTCGCGCATCTGTTGCTCGACCTCGGCTTTCGTGTGGTCGGCTCTGATCTCTCGGCGAACGAGGAGACGCGTCAGCTCGCGGAACGCGGGGCGACGATTCACATCGGCCATCGCGCGGAGCAACTCGTCGCGGCGCAGCCCATTCTCGTCGGTTACTCGTCGGCGATTCGCCGGGACAATCCGGAATTGCAAGCTGCCGAGCAGCGGCAGATTCCGCTCGCGCGTCGGGCGTTGTTGCTGGCGGCGCTGGTGCATCGGCAGCAGGGAATCTGTGTGGCCGGCATGCACGGCAAGACGACCACGTCCGCGTTGCTGGCGTTCGCGCTGGAGAAGTTGGGTGCCGCTCCGAGTTATGCGATCGGCGCGCTGGTGCCGCAGCTGCCGCGGCACGCGAAGTTCGCAGGCGGTAGCAGCCGACGTGAGTCGGCTCAAATTAGGCCGGGAGCGCAAAGTGCGGAACTTAACGCGGGTGATCAGAGCCGACTCACGTCGGCTGCAACAGAGAGCTATTTCGTCGCGGAAGCGGACGAGAGTGACGGCACGCTGTCCGAGTTTCGTCCGCAGCACGCCATCGTGCTGAACGTCGATGCGGAGCATCTCGACTTCTATGCGAATCTCGACGCCATCTGCAGCGAGTTCGCGAACTTCGCGCAGCAAACGCGCGACACGCTGGTGTTCTGCGCGGATGACGCGCGGCTGGCGGAACTCTTCGCACGACGGCCGGGCGCGGTGTCGTACGGTTTTCATCCGCTGGCGAATTATCGGCTGGTCGTCGAGCCGTCCAATGGAAGTAGGAGTCGAGGTAACGAGGCTCAAATCAAAACAGATCAGAGTCTCCTCACGTCGACTCCTACGGGATTCGAGGTGTGGCACTCCGGCGCAAAGCTCGGGGACTTCACGATTCGACTCAACGGCGAGAAGAATGTCTCCAACGCGGGCGCAGTCGTCGCTTTGCTGCATCGGTTGGGCTACGCGCCGGATGCCATTGCGTCAGCCATTGCGGATTTCTCCGGCGCAGCGCGGCGTCAGCAGGAACTTTTCAGCGATGCGCGATTCCGCGTGTTCGATGACTACGGTCATCACCCGGCTGAGATTCAGGCGACGTTGCAAGCCTTCAGGAGTCTCGGCGCGCGCCGATCGCTCGTGGCATTTCAGCCGCATCGCTTCACGCGGACGCAGGCGTTGATGAGCGAGTTTGCGACGAGTTTTGGTCAGGCGGATTTGCTCTGGGTGGCGGACATCTACGCGGCGAGCGAGCCGGAGATTCCCGGCGTGACGAGCGCGAAGCTGGTGGAGGCGATCCTTGATGCTCGTAGCAGCGGACGTGAGTCCGCTCTTTTGTCTCCGATCGGAGATCGGAGCCGACTCACGTCGGCTGCTACCGTTAAGCATGTGCCTTCACTCGACGCCTTGCGCCGGGCGGTGCGCGCGGCCATGCTGCCGGGTGATGTGGTGCTGTTTCTCGGCGCGGGCGACATCACCAAAGCCGCGCACGAACTCGCCGCTGAATTACGGGAAGAAGCTGTGTCATCGAACGAACAAACCCTGGCCGCGTTGACGGCATGCGTATCTCCGGAATCCATCGTTCGCCGCGACGAGCCGCTCGCGAAGCGCACCACGTTGCGCGTCGGCGGCAAGGCGGATTACTACGTCGAGCCGGCGTCGGAAGTGGATTTGTCGCGAGTGCTGAAGCTCTGCGCGGAACGGCAGCTGAAGTTCACGCTGCTCGGGCGTGGGTCGAACTTGCTCATCAAGGATGGCGGCATCCGCGGCGTGGTGATTTGCCTGAACCATCCGAACTTCAGCCGGCTGGAAATCATCGGCGACAAACTGCATTGCGGTCCGGGTGTGAAGTTGAAGGCGATTTCGGTGGAAGCGCGTCGGGCGGGCCTGGCCGGCCTGGAGTTTCTCGAAGGCATCCCGGGCAGTCTCGGCGGCTCGATGCGCATGAACGCAGGCGCGATGGGTTCGTGGCTCTTCGATGTGGTGGAGAAGATCCGGTTCATGGATTACTCCGGCGTCGCGCACGAGCGCGTGGCGAGCGAGGTGAACGTGGAGTATCGCGGTTGTCCGCTCTTGAAGACGAACGTGGCGCTCGGGGCGGTGCTGAAGGGCCAGCCGACGGCGGCGGAGACGGTCGCGGCGCGGATGCAGCAATACAGCTCCAAGCGCTGGGAATCGCAGCCGAAGGAGCCGAGCGCGGGCTGCATTTTCAAGAACCCGAAGACGATTCCCGCCGGCAAGCTCATCGACGAGCTGGGCCTGAAGGGAACGCGGGTCGGCGGCGCGATGGTGTCGGACGTGCATGGGAATTTCATCGTGAACGCGGACAACGCGACGGCGAGCGATGTGCTGAGTTTGATCGAGGTGGTGAAGCAGCGGGCGAAGTCCGCGCGCGGGATCGAGCTGGAGACTGAGGTGGAGATTTTGGGGAGGGTTGAGGGACGATTGTTCGAGCATGCCAAGACTTAAGACACCGAAGCGCAAGTGGGTCGTTTGGCTTCTCGCGGTCGGTAATCTTTTGGCGATGCCGCTTGTAGAAGAGGTGTATTACGAAACGAATCTCCGCAGGGGTGCTTATCCGCCTGAAGCTGATTCAATTGGAATTCCAATCATGCAGTTCATCGCAGGTTGGGTGGTAACGTTGCCGGTCTTTCTCGCTCTAATCTGGTTTGGATTCGGAGAGTATCCAGGAGCAGTCTCGTTCGTTGCCTTTAATAAGAAGCGTCCCTTCGTTCGGCTGTTTGGAGGCTTCTTGTTGGTATCTGACGGTTTATGAGGTTCACTTTGCGATCAAGAGTGTGGTAGGACGATTTCCGCGGCAGGTGGCATGCGCTGCTTACCCTCTACTTGATGCTTTGCTTTCGTAGTTCGGTTGTATTCTCCAAGTGTTCCAAAAGCGGGGCTGATGAATTCGGTGTCACTTGATGCCAATTTGGATTTCTGCGATGTCTCAAAAAGTTAAATATCACCGTGATGCTCGGCGGGTTTTCCGCGGAGCGCGAAGTGTCGTTGAAGACGGGCGCGGCGGCGGCAAAAGGCGCTGCGGTCGCTGGGTCACACGGTTCATGAACTCGATCCGAAGGACGACACGTGGACGCTCGCGCCAGGCACGGACGTCGTGTTCCTCGCGCTGCACGGGACGTACGGCGAGGACGGTCAGGCGCAAGCGCGCTTGGAGAAGCTGGGCGTGCCTTATACCGGTTGCGATCCGGAGGCCAGCCGCGTCGCGTTCGACAAGGTGTTAACGAAGCAGCGCTGCGTGGCGGCGGGCGTGCCGACGGCGAAGTTCGCGGTATTCGATGCGCCGGGCGCGACGTGGCCGATGGGCTGGCAGCCGCCGGTGGTGCTCAAGCCGGTGCGGCAGGGTTCGAGCGTAGGTTTGCAGTTCGTGGATCGTGTGGTGGATTTCAGCGCGGCGCTGACCGAAGCGTTGCGGCATGACACGCAGGTGTTGATGGAGGAACGCATCGTGGGTCGCGAGACGACGGTGGCGATTCTCGATGGCCAGGCGTTGCCGGTCGTGGAGGTGCGTCCGAAGGAAGGGACTTACGATTACACAAAAAGTCCTACAGCGGGCCGGACGGAATACTTTGTCCCGCACCGTTCGAGCCGTCAGTGACGGCGGCGATTCGCCAGGCGGCGATCGGAGCTTTCAATGCCGTGGGCGGACGCGATTACGCGCGCGTGGACGTGATGGTGCGCGCGAACGGCGAACCCATCGTGCTCGAAGTGAACACGCTGCCCGGAATGACGGAGACGAGCCTGTTGCCGAAGGCGGCGGCGGCGGCGGGCATTGGTTATCCGGAGCTTTGCCAGCGGATGATTGATCTGGCGATGAAGCGGCGGGGGTCAATGACCAAGGCCCAATGACGCAATGACCAGAGAATTCTCATTGTCCCAGGATTGTTTTGATTCCCGGCGCCAGCCCGTTGCTCATTGAGCATTCAATGGGCATTGCGTCATTGAACTTTGGACATTCTCTTCTCCTCGTTTCTTTAATACTCATTCTTGCTCTCGTCCTGACTTGTCGTTAGAAATCTCCCGCCCATTCGATGCTCTTTAAACGCAAACGTCGTAACCGGCGCCATTCGCGCGGATACGTCCTCGATGTCAAACTCAGCGCCAGCCAGCGCCGGGAAACCCGGCTGCGCCGGCTGACGCTGGTCCTCGGTTCGGCGCTCATCCTGTTCTTCACCGTGTTCGTGCTCTGGCGCGGCGGTGACATGGCCATCCGCCACTTCATCTACGAGAACCCCGCGTTCGCCATTCGCAGCGTGGATGTCGAGACCGACGGGGTGTTGTCCGCCGAGCAGCTTCGCTCCTGGGCTGGCGTGCGGATGAATGACAACTTGCTCGCCCTCGATCTGGCGCGCGTGGAACGCGACTTGAAGCTCGTGCCCGCGATTGAATCCGTCGTGGTCGAGCGGGTATTGCCCGGCGGCCTGCGCATTCGCGTGGCGGAACGCGAACCGATCGCGCAGGTGGTGTTGCCGCAGTTCCGCGCGTCCAACCGCGCCGAAGGCGGCGTCTACACGCTCGATGGCAACGGCTATTTCATGTTCCCAGTGGAAGCGGTGCAACGCGCGGTGCCGGTCGTGCAGACGAATGATCATCTGCCGCTGATCGCTGGCATTCCAGCGCGCGATGTGCGGCCGGGGCGTCAGTCCGAAACGCCGCAGGTGCTGTCGGCGCTGGCGTTGGTGCGCGAGTTCAATCGGTCCCCGATGGCCGGTCTGGTGGATCTCAAGCAGGTGGACGTTTCTACGCCGGGCGTGTTGATCGCGACGACGGGACAGGGGAACGAGCTGACGTTCGGGCTGACGGATTTCGAGTCGCAGTTGAAGCGCTGGCGCCTGGTGCATGATTACGCGCAGCGCTTTGGGAAGCTCATCAAAACCCTGGATCTCTCCGTGGCGAACAACGCTCCGATGCTTTGGGCGGACGCGAGCGGAACCACGCCGCCGCCCGCACCGAAGCCGTTGAAAGCCTCACCCTACAGGAAGAAACATGTTTGACCCCTCATCCATCATCGTCGGGCTGGAGATTGGCACCTCCAAGGTTTGCGCCGTCGTCGGTGAAGTGAACGCCGCCGGAAACCTCAATGTCATCGGCGTCGGTCAATCGCGCTCGCGCGGGGTGCGCAAGGGCGAGCTGGCGGACGCTTCGTCAGTGGGCGAGGACATTCGCAATGCGATCGTCGAAGCCGAGCAGATGGCGGACGTCGAGATTCGCAGTGTCTATCTCGGAGTGACGGGCGGGCACATCCGGGGCTTCACTAATCGTGGCGTGCATCCGGTCGTTTCGGCGGATCGCGAGATCACGAAGGAAGATGTCGAGGACGTGATCAAGAACGTTAAGGCGATCAATCTGCCGGCGGAGAATCACGTGGTGCATGGCATTCGTCAGCACTTCCTCGTCGATGGCCAGGACGGAATCATCGATCCCGTCGGCATGCTCGGCGCGCGTGTCGAGGTGGACATGCACGTCATCCACGGAAACTTCAATCGCCTGCAGAATCCCATTCGCGCGGTGAAGGGTCTGCAGCTCGAGGTCGACGCCATCGTGTTCAACGGCCTGGCTTCCTCGCTCGCCTTATTGAGTAACGAGCAGAAGGAAATGGGCGCGCTCGTGATCGACATGGGCGGCGGCACGACGGAATACGTCGTTTACAGCGGTGGCATCATCAAGCACGCGGGCGTGCTGGCGGTGGGCGGCGATCACATCTCGAACGATCTCGCGTATGGACTGAAAGTTCCGCTGGGACGCGCGGAGGCGCTGAAGGTGAAGCACGGCGCGGCGATCATTGAGGATCGCGACAAGGGTTTGACGGTGACGGAAAACGACGAGCTGGGTCTGCCGATGAAGACGTGCAACGTCGAGCACTTGCGTCGGATCATGTCGTTGCGACTGGAGGAGACGTTCGAGTTGATCGAACACGATCTCGGCAAGGCCGGGCTGCTTGATTACCTGCGCGCGGGCATTTTCATCTGCGGCGGCGGGGCGCGCATCGAAGGCATCCAGAAGCTGGCAGAGCGGATTTTCCAGCTGCCGGCGACGCTCGGCAAAACGAATTCCATCAGCGGATTGAAGTCGGCACTGGACCAGCCGGAGTTCGCCACGGCCATCGGCCTGGTGAAGTACGGATCGTTCCAGCAAAAGAAGAAGACAGGCGGATCATTCACGCAGACCATCAAGGAGACGCTCTTCGGCGGACTCCTGACCCGCAAGCCGTGATCGGCGGGCGGCAACAAGCAAAGGATCTATGACTCCCGATACTGGCGCGACGCCGGAGACCCCGGCCTTGAAGAAATCGTTCTCGATCAAGGTGCTCGGCGTGGGCGGCGCGGGCTGCAACGCCGTCAATCATCTCGCGCGGGAAAACTTCCCCGGCGTGAGCTTTGCCGTCATGAACACCGATGCGCCGGCGCTGGCGCAGTCGCCGGTGGAGGTGAAGATCAATCTCGGCGCGAAGTCCACGCGCGGTCTTGGCGCGGGCGGTGATCCGGAGCGCGGTCGCGCGGCGGCAGAGGAGGATGTGGCCCAGATTCGATCGCTCTGCGACGGCGCAGACGTGGTCTTCGTCGTGGCGGGCATGGGCGGCGGCACGGGCACCGGCGCAAGCCCAGTGGTGGCGCGGGTGGCGAAGGAGACCGGCGCACTCGTCTTGTCCATCGTGATGTTGCCGTTCGATTGCGAAGGCAGCCGGCGCACGCGTCAGGCGCAGTTGGGCCTGCATGATCTCAAGGGCGCGGCGGACGGCGTGATTTGCTTGCCGAACCAGCGGGTGTTTAAACTCATCGATGAGAACACGAGCTTGTTGGAGGCGTTTCACATCACGAACGAGCTGGTGGCGCAGGGCGTGCGCGGCATCTGGCGTTTGCTGTCGCGGCCGGGCTTGATCAACGTGGACTTTGCGGACCTGTGCTCGGTGACGCGCGGCAAGCACGCGGAGAGCTGCCTGGTGACCGCGGAGGCGCAGGGTGAGGGTCGTTCGCGCGAAGTGATGGAGAAGATTTTGGCGCACCCGCTTATTGAAGGCGGCCAGGTGTTGACGGAATCGGCCGGCGTGCTGGTGTGCATTGCGAGCGGTCGCAGCCTTGCGATGGCGGAGGTGAACCGCATCATGGAACAGATCAATCGCCAGTGCGAACAGGCGCACATCATCATGGGCGCGGCGATCGACGAAGATCTCGGCGACAAGCTGCTGGTTACCGTGGTGGCTTCGCGCAAGGCCGGGAACGAGAGCGGAGCGCGTTCGAGCGAGCCGTCGGGCAATCCACGGTTCACCGAGACCGCGGCGTCGGCTTACTCGGCAGGGGTCGAGATGGAAATGCCGCTGACGGGCGCGAGCTCAAAATCGGCGTCGCGCTTTGTGGCGCCGGCACCGGAATCGACGCCTGAGAAAACGGAACGTCTGCTCACCCAACAGCGCGGTGGCCGCAAGTCGACCAATCGCCTGAAGCAAACCCAACTGCCGCTGGAGATTGTTTCCCGCGGGCGTTTCGAGAAGAGTGAGCCAACAATTTATCACGGTCAGGATCTGGATGTGCCCACTTACATCCGGCGCGGCATCGCGCTGAACTGATCGCAGAAGCTTCAAGAGCGGCGTATCACCGCGGCCTCCTTCGCATTCACGGTAGTTCCTCCCGTGCGGGTCCGTCGTCCTCCAACTGCTGGAGCGTCCTTCCGAATTGCTCGCGACGATTACGCTGGGGAACACCGCGGCGAACTCGGCGATCGTGGCGCTGGTGTTGTGGCCGGTGTTGCTGGGGCAATGGCCGGCGGAGTACACGCTCCCGGCGGTGGTGATTTTTATTTTGGTCGGGTGCGAAGTGTTGCCGAAGACGCTGGCGATTCGCGCGCCGGAGCCGTGGGCGCGGCGCGTGGCGCGTCCCATGTGGCTGGTGCGCGAGACGACGGGCTGGTTGCAGCAGTTCTTTCAGCGGTTCAACGAGGTCTTGCTCGGCCTCCTGATCAAGACGGTGGCACGACCGTCAGCCTCGCATGAAGACGCGGAGTATCAGGAATTGGTGGAAATGGCGTTCCAGCAGGGAACGCTCGCGAAGTCCGAGAAGGAAATCATCCTGCAGATCGTCAACCTTGACCAGAAGACGGCCAAGGACGTGATGAAGCCGCGCTCGCGGATGGCGGCGATTTCCGACGAGCTGAGCGTGGAGGAAATGATTGCGGCGGCGCGAAAGTTCAAGCACCGGCGGCTGCCGATCTACGACGAAACGCCGGACACCATCGTGGGCGTGCTGAACACCCGGGCGTTGTTGCTGGACCCGACGGTGGATCTCGCGGAGGCGATCGAGTTTCCGTCGTTCGTGCCGGAGAGCATGAACTTGTTGCAACTGCTGAAGAGCCTCCAGCGGCAGCAGCGTGGGCTGGCGATTGTGGTGGATGAATTTGGCGGCACGGCCGGGTTGGTGACGCTGGAGGACATCATGGAGGAAGTGGTCGGCAGCATTCATGATGAAGCGGCGCCGACGGGGTTTGTTGTGGAACGGCTCGGGGAAGGTCGCTGGCGGGTGAGCGGCCGGATGCGCATCGATGATTTTCGGCGGGAGTATCCGGAACTGGGCGAGGTGCCGGAGGTCGACACGATGGGCGGCTTGATGGTTTCGATCGCGGAGGTGGTGCCGTCGATGGGCGACTCCGTAGTGTATCGAGGCCTGAAGCTGACGGCCCAATGGGTGGAAGAGCGGCGCGTGCGGGAGTTAATCGTGGAAACGGTGAAGAAGAAATGAACACGCGATTGATTTCACGACATTCGAGGTTGGAAGGAGGGAGCTCATGAGCGGATCCTGGGTGGTGGTCTTCCTTGGTTGCGTAATGTTCTCGTTCTTTCTTTCCGGGATGGAAGCGGGGGTGTTCGCGCTCAGCCGGCTGCGCATCCGGCATTTGATGCGGGCGGGTAATCCGCGCGCGGGCGCCTTGCTGAGATATCTGGAGCGTCCTGAGAATTTTCTGTGGACGATTCTGGTGGGGAATACGCTGGCGAATGTCATGGTTTCCAGCATCGGTGTGATGTGGCTCTATGGCTGGCTGCGGCCGTGGCCGTGGCTTCTGATTCTCGCGCTCGTGGTGAGCGTTCTGTTGTTTTACGCCGTGTGCGAGCTGTTGCCGAAGATGCTTTTCCGTCATCACCCGAACCGCCTGTGTCTGGCGCTCGTCGTGCCTTTCCGCGTGGTGGACGTGGCGTTGCGACCGGTGGTGGTGCCCGTGGCGTCGCTGTCGCGTCTGCTCCTGAAGTGGACGGGCGGCAAGCGTTTTACCGGACATCTGTTCGGCAATCGGGATGAGCTGCGGCAGGTGATGCAGGATTCGGCGCAGGCGCTGACGACCGAGGAGCGCACGATGATCAATCGCGTGCTCGATTTGCAAAAGCTCACGGTGCGCGATGTCACGATTCCCATGGATCGAGTCGCCGCGGTGCCGGCGACGATGCCGTTGCCTGAGGTGATCGCGCTGGGCGGCGCCAAGGGTTTCAATCGACTGCCGGTGTGGCGCGAGGAAGGCGGTCGCCGCAAGATCGCCGGAATGATCAGTGTCTGGACGCTGCTCTGTTCCGAGGCGCTGGAGAAGACCCGGACGGCGGGGGAGTTCCTGAAACCGGCGCTGTATGTGGATGATTCGATGCGGCTGGAGGTGGCCTTGCGCCAGATGCAGCGGACGGGTCAGCGCCTGGCGATTGTGCTCGATCGCAATCAGGCGGAGCTGGGCGTGGTGAGTTTGCAGGATGTCTTGAAGGTCATCTTCGGAGAGGTAAAGCCGTAGCATGGACGGAAACGAAATCATAATTGTATCGCTCAAGCTGCTCCTCGTGCTGGTGCTGGTGCTGCTGAACGGGTTCTTCGTGGCGGCGGAGTTCGCGATCGTCAAGATTCGCGATACGCAGTTGATCGGACTCGTGGCGGCGGGCAATCGACGCGCGAAGATGGCGCGGTTGCTGTTATCGAATCTGGATGCGTCATTGAGCGCCACGCAGCTCGGGATCACTCTTGCAAGCCTCGGGCTGGGCTGGGTGGGCGAGCCGGTCTTTGCGTCGCTGCTGGCGCCGGCGATGGAGTGGCTCAATATCGAGTCCGCGCAGATGCGGCACACGATCTCCTTCGTGGTCGGCTTCTCGGTCATCACTTTTCTGCACATTGTCGCGGGCGAGCTGGCACCGAAGTCCCTCGCGATCCAGAAGCCGCTGCCGACGACCATTTGGATCGCGTATCCGCTGCGCTGGTTTTATCTGGCGTCGTATCCGTTCAACTGGGCGTTGAACGGAACGTCGCTGTGGCTGCTGCGACGTTTCGGGCTGGAGGCGGTGAGCGAGGGTGAACTGATTCACTCGGAGGAGGAGCTCAGGCTGCTGTTCTCGGCGACGCAGAAGCACAGCGGCGGGACGTCGCTCGGGCGCGACATCGTGCTGAACGCGCTGGATTTGCGGCGTCGGGTGGTGCGCGAGGTGATGCGTCCGCGGCACGAGATTGTGATGCTGAACACCGAGTCGAGTATGACGGAATGTCTCGATGTGGCGGAGAAGACGCGCTTCTCAAGGTTCCCGTTGTGCGAGAACGGTGACATCGATCACTCGCTGGGAGTGGTGCATTTCAAGGATCTTTACGGGATGCGCCTGAAAGCGAAGTCGGGCGCGGAACTGCGTTCCGTCGCGCGCAAGCTGGTTTACGTTCCCGAAACGGCGCGGCTAGAGCGGGTGTTGCAGATCTTCATGGAGCGCAAGCTGCACCTGGCGTTGGTGGTGGATGAATATGGCGGGACGGTGGGGTTGATCACGCTGGAGAATATTTTGGAAGAACTCGTCGGGCAGATTCAGGACGAGTTCGATCAGGAGAAGCCGCTGATTGTGAAAATCGGCGATGATATCTGGGAAGTGCAGGGCGCCTTGCCGGTGCATGATCTAGACGACATCACGGGAGTGTCGCTGGCTGAGGATGGGGCGACGACGGTGAGCGGCTGGGTGACGCAGAAGCTTGGAGGATTTCCGAAGGAGAGCGATGTGGTGCGGGTGGGCGCCTTCGAATTGCGTGTCGAAGAGATGGAAGACACGCGGGTGTCGCGATTGAAACTGCGGCGGATCGATCCGGCTCCGGTTGCGACCGATCACTGATCGCCGATCACCCGGCGATCGAGCGGCGGGCCGTTATTGGGCGACTTCGAGGGCGACGGTTCGGAAGTTGGTTTGGGAATGAATCTTCCCGGCTTCGATCATGAGGACGTATTCCACTTCAGGCAGGAGCGGTTCGGGTCGCATGCGGGCCACGGCGGCTTTCATGCCCTTGATGGGATAGCCGTAGACGAAGCCTTTGGTCGGGACGGAGTTCGACTCGGAGACGAGGTGCCAAAGGGCGGTGGGATGTTTGTTGGTGGCGAGATCCTCAGCGGAGACGACCTTCACCGTCGTGAGGTCGTATTTTCCATTGAACGTAAAGGAGACCGGGTAAACTCGCGGCTGATCGCTGTTCTTCGGCAACGGCGCTGCGCGGCCGGGGCGGACGGTGGCGATGATTTGAATAGTCTCTTTGTGGAACAAGTCGGTGAATGCGTAAACGTAGATGGCCGCCAAAACCACCGCGACCACCGAGAGTGTAATCCCATTCTTTGTCATACCAGTGTTATGTGGACGCGGTCAGTGACCGATTATTCGAGCAGCGCATGTAAAAAGGCTGGCGGCCATTGTCTGAGTGCCAACCAGCGGAAGGACTCTGCGCGAAAGATCGACGGGACGAAAGTCAAAGTATGAAAATAACATTTCCAGTTCGAGCCCGACGCCGGTTCTGTCCGCGAGGCTTTACCTTGATCGAATTGCTGGTGGTGATCGCGATCATCGCGATTCTTGCCGGCATGCTCCTGCCAGCCCTGGGCAAGGCGAAGGAGTCCGGCAAACGGATCGCGTGTGCGAACAACATGCGCCAGCTCGGCCTGGCTGCGCAGATGTTTCCAGACGATCACGACGGAAAGTTTCCGCTATATGAGCTCGGCGTGGACCCGGGCGCGTGGCCAAACCAGCTTTACGATTACTACAAGAACCCCAAGGTTCTTGTTTGCCCGAGCGACGCTCTTAATCCCGCCACCGGCGGAACAAATCCGAACCACGTCGCGGATGTCTCGCCGCGCAGCTACATCATCAATGGGTGGAATGACTATTTTCAGCAGGAGGCGGAGAAGGCCGGGCGCGCGTTCAACATTGGGGAGCTTCGTGGTAAAGCAATGCTCGAAAGTGGAATCCAGTTCCCAAGCGAAACCGTGATGTTTGGCGAGAAGGTCACGGAGTCGCCGCATTTCTACATGGATTTCCTGGAGTCCTCGACGACGTCGCTCGCGGGAAACTTGTTTGATGAGGTGGAGCACGGCAGGCATGCCCGGCAGGGGAATGGCTCCGGCGGATCCAATCACACCTTTGCAGATGGAAGCGTTCGCTACGTTCGCTTTTGGGGAGCATTGAGCCCGGTCAATCTTTGGGGCGTCACACCCGCATGGCGTCAGAACGTCGTGAATTGAAGCGCCACGGTAATTTGGTTCATGGAACAGACCGCCCCCACGGCGGTCTTTTTCTTTCCCGGGCTTAGTGCGGTGGAATTCCCGCGTGACCGATTGTGATGGGATTGAACTACGGCGAGACGAGCCGGGTCTGCAGGCGGAGAAAGCCGCTCATTCCGGTGGAGCCGACGCGAACGCGTCGCAGGCGCGGCGTGTTCGTGAGAATCGTGACAGAGGCGGCGGACCAGTTCGCGGGAGAAGGTTCGGGAGAGCTCTCGATTTCGTAGACCACGTCTTTGACCCCTGGCGCCTTCTTGATGGTGACGATCAGTTCGCCTTCCTCATACGAAGCTTGCGCCGGCACGGCGACAGCCGAGAGCGGATTCGTTCCGCTCGCATACTCAGTGAGGTTCTCCCAGGCGTCGGCATCGGGATCGTCAGTTGGATCTCCGTCCGGCGAACCGGGAGTAAAATTTCTGGCGCGCCACGTGTCGTAGTTCTCTCGAATTGCAGAGTAAGGCAGCACGGGAATGTCGGAATCGACGGACGGCGGGTTGGTGGGCGTGTTGCCAACGCTCTGCACGTGACCGAGCCGGTGGTATCCCGTGGACGGTTCCCAGATGCTGCCCAGCGAGGCGCCGCTGTTGTTCAGTGCGGTCGAGTTCGCGAGGCGAATCGAATAATGGCCAGGCCGTAGAGCGACGGCGCGGGATCGGGAAGATGAAGCAGGCATTCGTAGCCGCCAGCGGGGAGATTGGTCGGGAGAGACAGAGACGCGAGGAGCAGATGATTCGTTCCTGGCAGCCAGCGACGGGCGTCGTTGTCGCGGGAAAGTTCGGCGAAGAACCTTTGTCCGCTGTTCGTGTGGCGAAGGATGAGTTCCAGCCCACGCGGATTGAACGGGGCGGCGTAGCCGGTATTGCGCAGTTCCAACCGCAGCGGGATCGACTGGCCCGGCTGCACGTCGGGGGGAAGGACGCTCTCGATCAATTCGAGCCGGTAGCCGAGCCGGCGCTTGATGTCTTCCATGCAACCTTGCGCGACCCAGTCGTCGTTCACGTTCGCGTTGTAACCCTGGTTCAGGAACGAGTAGTGGAAGAGCCCGAGATCGCCGTCCGCGCGACCGCCGTTGGCCGAGCAATTGTCGGCGGGCGCATTCTCGACGCAAGTTTCGCCACCCATGACCGTGAAGCGGGTGGCTTGCGCCATGTAGTTGCGAAGCTGCGCGGTGTCCTGTGAATCGGTCGCACCGTCGTAATCGCTGAACGTGCCGGCGTCCGTGGCGTCGGCGAGGAAACAGTCGTTGTGCAGACCGAGCCGCGCGGCGGCGCTGCCGTCGAAGAGTATGGACGTGGAGTTGTCGTTCGTGCTGGTGGAAGCGGTGGGGCCGTAGAGGAACTTCTGCCGTTGCTGCGGCACGCGCAGTTGGACCATTCGTTCCCTCGGAAGTGCATTGAGCAGCGCTTGGATTACGTCCGATCGATCCCGCCAGTTCTGAGCGGTAAACGTCTGCCCGGCGGTGGAAAAGACGTCTGTGTAGTAGCCTTCGCCCCACGCGCCGATGAAGCCCTGCTGGAGCACGGCGATGACGTCGCGATTGTTGCGGAGCACTGGCGCGAGTTGCCCGATGTGTTCCAGGATGCGGGCCTTGGTCGGTTCCGGGAACGGACGGTTCGGAGATTGAAAGTATGCGAAGCGGACGATGGCCTTCGCACCTTGATTGCGAATCGACGCGAAGTCAGCGTCGATGGTGTTGAGGTGGTTGGAGGAGATTGGCGCGTTGGTAAAGAGGTCGAGGTAGAACACGCGCAGCAGGAGCGAAATCCGGGCGACGTAGGCGTTGTTTGGATCGCGGGAACCGTTGATGCGCAGATTCGCGAGGTTCGCCGGCACCGGGGAAGGTGCGCTGGCCCGCGTTTCGGTGTGGAGATAAAAACCGCGCTCGGGATTCGCGAAGTCTTCCGCCGACACTGTGTAAGTGTTGGTCACGAAGGTTTGCCCTTGGCTGCTCGCCGCTCCCAGCGCGATTGCGAGGCAGAGCAGGGCGTGGATGAATTGAGTGTGGTATTCGAGAGTGCTTCGCATTCGGAGCCGAACGCCACCTTAGCTGTGTGATTGGTCGGTCACAAGCGATCCGCCACGGATATTTTTGCGACTGGCCGAACGCCGGACATTGCTGCAGTCTGAAAATCGGAATTCAGTTCGAAGCTCAACCACAGGTTCAACTATGAAAACACTCCGACTCCAGTATCGCATGCTCGCTGCGTTTCTCTTCGCGAGCCTCGCCGTCGCCGCGCAGGCCGGGACGTTCAAGCGCATCTCCATCGATGGTTCGTTCAGCGATTGGGCCGGCGTGCCAGTCGCCTACAATGACGCGTCGGAAACCACCGCGGGCGCTGACTTCCGCCGGGTCTACCTGGCGAATGACGATCTATATCTTTACATTCGGGTCACGCTTTACGCGCAGGACTCTCCATTCACTTCGCGCAACAACATCTTCATCGACGCGGACGACAATTCCGGAACCGGTTTTCATCCGCTGGGGCTGGCTGGGTTCGGTTCGGAGATGCTGATTCAAAGTGGCGCTGGCTATCAGGAAAAGGGTGGTGGCTTCAACGAAGGCCCGATCAACGGCCTGGATTGGGCGGCGTCTCCTGCGGAGAACGCCACGGACTTCGAGATTCGCATTTCCCGTGGCGCAACGTACGCGAGTGATGGCCTGCCGGTTTTCGCCAGCGAGGCGATCGCGATTCTGCTCGAAGCGGAGAACACGAGCTTTGTGGCGGTCGATCTCGCGCCCGACAGCGGGGATCGTTTGTCCTACACGTTCGCAGCACCGCCGGAACCGTTCTTGGGCCGGAGCGAACTGCTGTCGCTTGCGGGCTCCATCTGGCGAGTGAATGCTTCCGGTGATGATCTGGGAACGGGCTGGCTCGATGCGGACTACGACGACACTCAGGACGGCTGGACTTCGGGCGGAGGATTGTTTGGATTCAGCGGGAACGCGGCAGTTTATCCGGCGGCCATCGTCACACCGCTCGCCACAGGGCGGACCACCTACTACTTCCGCGCTCGCTTCAACTGGCCGAACGATCCCGCGGGAGTCGTGCTGGTGGCCTCGAATTATCTGAGCGACGGTGCGGTGGTGTATCTGAACGGCATCGAAGCCAAACGCCTGCGTCTCCCATCCGGCGAGGTGGCGTTCAACACGGTGGCAACGGGCGGGCCGGCGCTGAAAGGGCAGGCGGAACTCGTCGGCTTGTCGGCTTCGTCGTTGCTCATCGGAGATAACGTGATCGCAGTCGAGGCGCATCAGAGCGCCGGGGACAATACCGATCTCGTGTTCGGTCTGTCGCTCACCGCCGCGTCGCAGTTTCCGGTCATCTTCACCGACGCCACCCAACCTGCCGATCGCACTGTGGTCGCGGGCCAGTCCACGACCTTCGCGGCGGAGCTCGTCGGTTCCGCGCCGCTTTCGTATCAATGGTACAAAGGAAGTGAGCCCATCGCCGGCGCGACGGGCGCCACCTTGACGATCTCTCCCGTGCTCGCCGCAGATGCCGGAACGTATCAACTTAAGGTTGGCAATCCCGTCTCTACGGACGTCGCGAGCCGCGCGGCGGTGCTCAACGTCATTAGCACGCCGGTGACGATTACTGACGCCTCCCAGCCGGCCGATCAAACGGTGATCGAAGGCGGGCCGGTCACGTTCACCGTTTCTGCCGCTGGCTCCGCTCCGTTGACCTACCAATGGTTCAAGGGAACCGATCCGATTCCCGGCGCGACCGGGGCGACGTATTCCATTTCCAGTGCCCGCGTGAGCGATGCTGGTGATTACCGCGTGACGGTGAGCAATCCCTTGCCGTCGTCCGCCACCAGTCGTGCAGCCCGATTGAGCGTGACGGCCGACCGGCTTCCGCCTGCCGTGGTGAACGTGGTGGGCAGCGTAAACCGGATCGTGATCACCTTTTCTGAACCAGTGGAAGAGACGTCCGCTTCGGTTCCGGGGAATTTCAACGTCAGCGGCGGCGTGAACGTAACGGCGGCGACGCGGAGTTCTGAGAATCCCGCCGAAGTCACGCTGACCACGAGCGCCCAGGCGTTCGGCACGTTGCACTGCGTCGCAGTGAACAACGTTCGTGACTTGTTCAACAACGTTGTCACTTCCGGCTCTTCGGCGCCGTTTGTCTCCACGATTCTGATCGATGGCTCGTTCGATGATTGGAGCGAAGTGCCGCTGGCGCACGCGGACGGTATCGATCTGCCGACGGCCAGCGACTACCAGAACATCTTCATCACGAATGACGCCTCGCACATTTTCATCCGCGTCTCACTGTACGCGGCGAGTGACCTTGCCATCTTTTACAACAACATCTTTGTCGATGGAGACAACGCCAGCACCGGTTACAGCTTTCGTCTGGGTTCGGAGATGTTGATTCAAGGCGGCTCCGGCTATCAGCAGAAGAATGGCGGCTTCAACGAAGGCGGAATCAACGGGCTCGACTGGGCCATTCAACCGGCCGGCGTCGGCACTGACTTTGAATTCCGCATCTCCCGCAGCGCGACGTTTGCGAACGACGGCCTCCCGGTCTTCACTTCTCCGACCATCGGTCTTGTCTTTGACGCCGAGAGCACGAGCTTTCAAACCGTGGATACGGCTCCAGATTCCGGCGCGCTGCTCTACACGCTGTTCGACGCGCCGTCGGCCGCGTTGGGACGGCTCAGCTTCGAGACCGATCCGTTCGGCCAGTTGAGCGTCACCTGGTCTGGTCCTGGCGTGCTGCAATCCCGATCTTCGCTCACCAGTGGCCAGTGGGAAACGATCTGGGATCTCGCTCCGCCCTTTGTGATCGGCGAGGCGACCGGCCAGCAGTTCTACCGGCTGTTCGTGCCGTGCGAGTGATCTGAAAGCTTGGCAGCCCGCTTGTCGAATCGGACCGCCCGCGTGGCAGTCCTTTTCTTTTCGGCCCTTGATGATGATTGCCGCGCCGCGTTGGAGGTGCGTGAACCGGCAGGGGATTGCGGGAAATATCCCGTGGCAGACCCGGAAAATACGTGTAGGTATCATCCCGTTTTCCGAACCGAACTCCCGAAATGAATTCTGCAAACGATTCCTCCGGCCCGTGGTGGCGCGATCTGACTCCGTATCACTGGTTCGTCTTCATGATGGCCTCGCTGGCGTGGATGTTCGACTGCCTCGATCAGCAGCTCTTCATTCTCGCGCGCAGCGCAGCGATGAAGACGCTGCTGCCGCCGGGATGGGATCCGAACGAGTACGGCGGTTACGCAACTGCGATCTTCGTGGCGGGCTGGGCGACAGGCGGGCTGATCTTCGGCTCGGTGGGAGACCGGATCGGCCGCGCCAAGACGCTGACGATGACGGTGCTGATGTACTCGGTGTTCACCGGGCTTTCTGCTCTCTCGACGGGCTGGATTGATTTCGCCGTCTACCGTTTCATCACCGGCCTCGGAGTGGGCGGCGTGTTCGGCCTCGCCGTGGCGTTGATTGCGGATTCGCTTCCCGATCGTTCCCGCGCTGGCGCGTTGGGTTCGCTGCAAGCCTTGTCAGCGGTGGGGAACGTCACGGCTGGATTGATCAGCATGGGCGTCGGACATTTGGTTTCACAAAAGACGATTTCTCCTGACTGGTCATGGAAGTTGATGTTTCTGATCGGCTCGGTGCCAGCGTTTCTCTGCGTGTTCATCCAGCTAAAACTCAAGGAGCCGGAAAAGTGGGTGAAAGCCCGCGAAGAGGGCCGGCGTACCGGTGCCGCGTTTGGTTCCTACACGTCGCTGCTGGGCGAAGCCCGCTGGCGCAAGCCGGCGCTGGGAGGAATGCTCCTTTGCGTCGCGGCGGTCATTGGACTGTGGGGCATTGGCTTCTTTGCGCCGGAACTGGTTGGCCCCGTCATCGAACGTTCCCTGCGCGAGCAGAATCTCCCACCCGAACAGATTGCTGGAGCACGCGGTTACTGGATTGGCATCAACTCCATTTGCCAGAACATCGGTGCGTTTTTCGGGATGCTGTTGATGACGAAGCTCGCGCAAGGGATCGGGCGGAAGCCTGCGTTCGCCATCGCCTTCGTCGCCGCGCTCATTGCCACCGTCAGCTTTTTCCAGTTCTTCAACGGCACCAGCGATGTCTTCTGGCTCAGCCCGTTGATGGGTGCCTGCCAGCTGGCGCTGTTTGCCGGATTCGCCATCTATCTCCCGGAGCTGTTCCCCACCCGCTTGCGAAGCACTGGAACGAGCTTCTGCTATAACGTGGGACGTTTCCTTGCGGCGAGCGGGCCGTTTACCCTCGGCAAGTTGCAGGCGGCATTGAAGGCGGGCGCGACCACGCCGGAGGCGAAGATCGAGGCGTTTCGTAACGCGGCAACCTACATGAGCGCCATCTTCCTGGTCGGCCTCATCGCGCTGCTTTTCCTGCCGGAGACAAAGGGGCGGCCGCTTCCGGAAGACGAACCCGCACCGAAGCCCTGATCGGGCTGAAGATTGATTTATGCAGGCGCGGTGCAGACACCGCGACTTTTTTGTGGAGTCATGGCGTAGCTTGACTCAACGGTGAGCGCCCACTAGGTTGGCGGCCTGCTAGTGATAGATCAAAGCTCTTGGCTGACGCGCTTGCGGCCGATTGCTCTCATCCTTGACCGGGGCTCGCACCGCGTCTGCAGCTCCGGTTCCATTTTCTGAAAAGTGACCAATGTTCCGTGATTGAGCCCGGCACGTTCTTGCGGCAATCACGCATCACAAATCACTCATCACTTCCCAACGTCGTAGCACACCAGGCGGTTTTCGCTCCGCAGATAGAGTTTCTTGCGCGAAAGAATCGGCGCTGCCCAGCAGGGGTAGCCGAGTTGCGGGACCTGGAACGAGGAGATTTCCTCCGCCTGCTTCGGGTTCACTTTGAACAGGCCGAGCTTCCCTCCTTCGCCAAGGGCGAAGAGCTTGCCGTCAGCGAGGATCGCCGAGCCCCGTCCGTAGGTCGGGAACTGAGATCCGTGCGGCGGATGCTTTTGCCACTGTTCGTTGCGGCTCCACATCAGCTTGCCGGTCTTGAACTCCACGCAGTTGAACTGGGCGTCCGGCTCGTCGCGTCCGCTGAAGGCATAGAGGTAGCCGTCGAAGAGCACTGGCGTGTTCCAGTGGATCTCCAGCGGCTGCGGCGGAGTGTTGCGAATAGCGGGCAGCGAGTTGGGAATCTGCGCGGGCTGACGCCAGACTTGCTCGACCGATTTTCCATCTGGCCGGACGCGTAACAACTCCGCGCCGATGCGGTAGTAAGCGGCGGAGATGAGCACCAGGTCGCCGTTTGCGATCGGGCACATCGCGTTCACGGAATCGCTCGCCAGTGATTGGAACCAATGACTGAAGTTCACCTGACCGTTCGTCGGGTTCACGGAGACGAGTCCTTGCCGCATGACGCAGAGGATGTGGCGCTGGCCGTGAATCGTCGCAGCGACGGGCGAGGCGTAGCTCGCAGATTTTTCGAGGCCGGTCCATTGGTATGGTTCCTCGCGGCGCCAACCGGCGGTGATAACACCCTGCCAGTTGGTCTTGCCGACGTTTTCCCAAAGAGTCTTGCCGGTGGCGGAGTCGAGCGCGACGACGCCGGAGTTCGGCTGGCCGCCAATCATCACGATCAATTTGTCGCCTTCGAGCAACGGCGTGCTGCCGACGCCGAAGAACGCTTCAGGTACGTTCCAATCTTTTGCCGTGTCGCGTTCCCAGATGAGTTTTCCGGTCTTGAGTTCTAGGCACGCCAGTTTTCCCTCCGCGCCGAACACGTAGCAAAGCTTGTCCGTCAGGATCGGCGTGCAGCGGGGACCGTTGTTGTACCCGTACGGATCAACGAACCGACTTGGGTAGGCGTGGCGCCAGACGGGTTTTCCGGTGGCCGCGATGAAGGCTTCGACAATCTCCTCGTTGGCCACGCGGTGATGCAGCACCAAGAGTTCGCCGCGTACGCTGGGCGCGCTATAGCCGGTGCCGACTGCTTTTTCCCACACTAGGGGCAATCCGTTGGTCGGCCATTTATCGAGCAGACCCGTCTCGAGCGAAATGTTGTCTGCGTTCAGGCCGAGGAAACGTGGCCAGTCAGCACCGTCCTTGTCCGCCGCGAACGTGGGCTGGCGCAGTGCGAGCGACATGAGAAGTGTCAGCAGGAACCCGGCGCGAACAGGGAAGCGAGGACGGAAAATCATAGCGGCAGCATGGCGCAGCGTTGCGGGGACGGCAAGCGGCGCTTGAAATCCGCCAGCGGCCCGGGCCAGATTCGCGTCAGCCTATGCGAACCAGCGTGAGAATCCTCAGCGTCCTGATCCTCTTTCTCTGGCCGGCTGCGGAACTGCGCGCGGCGGAGAGCAAGGCGATCCACCCGGCTCTGTTGCAGCGATTCGAAGCGCGCGTTTTCACCAATGCCGTCGGGGCGCGACTCAACTACCGGCTGTTCAAGCCCGCTGCGTTCGCGACGGAAACGAACCGGCCGTTGGTGCTTTTCCTGCACGGAGCGGCCGGGCTGGGCGATGACAACATGCGGCAGTTCAATGGCGGAAACGAAGTCCCGCCGCTGGCGCTCACCGAGCAGGACGTCCAGGCGAAGTTCCCCAGTTTTGTTTTTGCGCCGCAATGTCCGCGCGGTTCAGGCTGGAAGGCGATGGGGAAGGAACCGTCGGAGATGATTCGTCTCACGCTGGCGGCTCTCGACAATTTGCTTCGCGAGTTTCACATCGATCAACGGCGCGTCTACGTCATCGGTGTTTCGATGGGCGGACACGGCGCGTGGGATGTCGCCGCGCGATTTCCCCGGAAGTTTGCGGCGGCGGTTCCGATTTGCGGCGTGGGTGAGACGTCCCAGGTAGCGGCGCTGGTTCACCTGCCGATTTGGTGTTTCCACGGCGCTGACGATCGGACAGTCAGCGTCGAGCATGCGCGACGAATGATTGCAGCGCTGCGGGAGGCGGGAGGGGAACCGAAGTACACCGAGTATCCCGGCGTGGGTCACGATTCCTATCGGAACGCGTTTCGTGAACCGGAGCTTTTGCCGTGGTTGTTCGCGCGCCGGAGCGCGTGGTGAAGCGCGTCAGTCGAGCACCTTGATGCGGGCGTTGCGAATCTGCGCGTGGCCTTCGCCGCGGCTGAGTTCCTGGAAACCGAGGTGGCCTTTGCGGGGACGGTCCTTGATTGGCGGCGCGAGCTTGCCGTCGTGGCGCTTCACCTCTTCGTTGTGTTCATCGAGATTCAAATCCTGAATCAATTCGCCGTTGAGAATCACCTTCATGTGCGCGCCTTTCAGGGTGATTTGGTATTTGTTCCACTCGGTCGGCTTGTAAACCTGCTTTTTGGGCGCGACGGCGCGGTAGAGCCCGCCGGTGAGTTCGGAATCTTTCGCCTGCGGGTTGTAGCGGAAGTCAGCCATCTGCAGCTCGATGCCGTCGAATGCCGGATCGCCGCGCATCGGGACGCGCAGGGCGCAGCCGCTGTTGCCCATTTCGCCGAGCTTGAACTCGAACTCGAGGATGAAGCTGCTGTATTCCTTCTCACTCATCAGCCAGCTTCCGCGTGGTTCGCCTCCTTGGAGAACGCCGTTTACGACCGTCCATTTGGTCGGTTGCTCCGGCGGATTCTTCACGTCGTTCCAGGCGCGAACGGTCCAGCCTTTGGGCGCGCCGTCTTCGGTGAAGAGCGGCGTAAAGCCATCGGCGTCCGCCCCGCGGACGGCAGCGGTGGTGAAGAGCGCGACGGCGAGCAGCGCGGGCCGGAAGATTTCGAAGTTCAGTTTCATAGTGGGAGTGAACTGGTTTTAGCCGCTCCGACGCGCGGCGAGCAATCCCTCAATAGAGTTTAGTTCCGGCTGGCGGTGGATTTCCCGCTGACATCCACGCAGACGACATCGCCCTTGGAATTGCGCGCGTAGATGCGGCCCTGGCTCAGCGTGGGAACCGTCCAGCATTTACCGCCGAGGATTTGGGCGCGGGCGAGTGGCTTGAAGCTCTCTGGAGTGGCTTGCGCGACGACGAGTTCGCCGGTGTCGCTCATGATGATCAATTTTCCGTCGGCCGCGATGAGGCCGCCGGGGCGGATGGATTTCTCCTGCCACTTCACGGAGCCGGTCGCGAAATCAATGCACTTCAGCGTGGAATCCTTTCGGCCATGATCGCCGTCCATGCCGTAGAGATGCCCGTCAATGAGCACGCAGGAATTGAAATGGTTCCGCATGTTTTTGTTCTCCCAGATTTTCGTCGTCTGGTTGCCGGCGAATTCGAAGAGCGCCGCGCCGCGATTGTAGCCGGAGGAGATGAAGACCTTGTTGCCGCTGATGATCGGATCGGCGGCGTTCACGTCGTAGCTGGTTTCGAACGAGTAGCTCCACTGCAGATTGCCGTCATTGAGCCCGACCGCGTGCGCGCCTTTCGCGCCGAAGACGGCGAGGTATTGTTCGGAACCTACATTGAAAGGAACATGCGTCGAGTAACCGGAAAGCAGCTTGCCAGTGGACCAGAGAAGTTTGCCGCTTGCCTTGTCGAACGCCGCGCCGGCGGTGCCGACGTTTACGATGAGTTTCTCGCCGATGATCAAGGGCGAACCGGAGTAGCCCCACTCCGGCGTGTTCTCCTTGAAGGTGGTCAACGCCAGTTCGTCGTTCACGTTCTTCTGCCAGTCAATCTTGCCGGTCGCGGCATCGAAGCAGAATAATTGTCCCTTGCGGCTGAGCGTGTAGACCTTGCTGCCGTCGACCGTGGGAGTGGTGCTCGGACCGCCGTCGTAGTAGCGCGGGTCGAGTTCGCAATCGTAGGTGTGCATCCAGATCGTCGCGCCGGTGGCGGCATCAAAGGCGAAGACGGTGTCCTTGTCTTCGGCGTTACCCATGGTGAAGGCGCGACCGCCGGCCACGGAGACGGACGAGAATCCAATTCCGACGGAAGCCTTCCACAAACGTGTCGGTCCATCCACTGGCCAGGCGACAGACCAGCCGGTTTCCTTCGAGATGCCGTTGAGGTCCGGTCCGCGCCAGCGATACCAGTCCACGCCGGCGGAGAGCGACGTGTGGACGAGCAGTGAGGCGAGGCAGCCGGAAAGCGCGAGAACTCGTGGTGTATTCATGCGCGAAACCGTAGTAGGCCGGATCGCCGTGTCAATGAGAAGAACCCCGCGGAATGATCTCTTCTCCGAACGGACTTCTTTATCGCGCGCGCCGTGGTGGATTCGTAATGTCGCGCCCGTGAAAGTCATTCGAACGGCAGCGGAATTGAATGCAGGCGGACGACGGGTGTGCGTCGCCATTGGCGTCTTTGATGGAGTCCACTTGGGCCATCAACAGGTGATCCGTCGTGCGATGGCGGACGCGCAGCAGCAGGATGGATTCGCCGTCGTGGTGACATTTGATCGGCATCCCAATTCCGTCGTGGCGCCCGATCGGGTGCCGCCCTCGGTGCAATCCCTCCCGCAAAAACTGCGCACGCTGCAATCGCTGGGTGCGGACGCGACGTGGCTGATTCATTTCGACGAAGCGTTCAGCCAGCAGACGGGTGAGATGTTTGTGCGCGGGCTGGCGCGGGATTTCGGCCGGCTTTACAGCGTGTGCGTGGGCAGTGACTTCACGTTCGGTCGCAAGCGCAGCGGCAACGTGGCGCTCCTGAACGAGCTGGGCCGCGAGCTGGGCTTCGCGGTTCATGGGCTCTCCGCGGTCGCGCTGGATGGAGACGTGGTCAGCAGCACGCGCATTCGCGAGGCGATTCGCACTGGAAATCTTTACGGTGCGAGCCAGATGCTGGGGCGTTGCTACTCTCTCGCGGCGATGGTCGTGAAGGGCGATCAACTCGGGCGCAAGCTGGGGTTTCCCACGGCGAACCTCGATGTGCGCGGCATGGTGGTGCCGCCGAATGGCGTTTACGCGGCGCGGGCGCGCGTGGGTGAAAAGTGGTTCCGCGCGGTGTTGAACATCGGGTTGCGGCCGACCGTTTCATCCGCAACGCCGGAGCAGCGGGTGGAGGCCCATCTGCTCGGATTCAACGATGAGATTTACGGCAGCGAACTGGAGATGACGTTTGTTGAACGGTTGCGAGACGAACAGAAATTCCCGTCGCTCGATGCCTTGAAGGCGCAGATCGCGGCGGACATCCAGTCTGCGGAGCGGGTGTTCGCCCAGTGAGGCCCAGCGGTTTCAAACGGCGTGGGCGGATTCGGAGCCGGCGACTTTGGCGGCGCGATTTTCGAGGAGCGCTTTGACCCGGTCGCGCAAATCCCGGGGACGAATGGGCTTCGTGCAGTAATCGGTGGCACCGACTTCGAAGCCATGCAGCCGGGGGAATTCGCCTGCCATTGCGGTGAGCACGATCACCGGGATGTCAGCTGTGGAGGGCTGGCAGCGGAGGATTTCGCACACGGAAAAGCCATCCATGTCCGGCAGCATCAGGTCGAGGATGATGATTTCGGGCAGGTGCGTCCGGGCCTGATTCAGCGCGTCGAGGCCGCTGGCGGCGCCTATGACTTCAAAGCCGTCGAGCTGCAGGTTGTAGCTCAGCAACTCGACGATGTCGGCTTCGTCATCGACCACCAAAACTTTTTGCGCCATGCCTCATGATCTAACCCGGGTCGCGTCATCGGACAACGACGGGAGCGTTACATGCAGGTGACTATTTGCCCGAATCGGTCGCTCGGGAGATTTACCGTCCGCGGACGATATCAAAGAACTCCTCGGCGACCATGTAGCCAACGCACCCGGGCGCGCCGCAACGACAGGGATGTTCGCGGAACTCGGTGAGGTCGTAGCTGTAGTTGAAGGTGAGTTCCTCGCCGGCGCGAATGGCGTGGCGGGCGGTGATCCAGATCCGGCCTTCCACCAGTTCCGCGTTGCAGTTCGGAGCGCAGCTGTGATTGAGGAAGCGCGCGGGATTCCAGTCCACGCTGCCGTCGAGGTTCCATTGTTCGTCCAGAAAGAAGATGAACGGATTGCCTGCCTCGCAGCGAAGCAGGGATTCCTCCTTGGAAATGCGTTCGCCGATGTATTCGAGCACGCAGTCGCCCGGATTGAAGTCACGCGCGGCGAATCCTCCCGTTCCATGAATCAGGGATGTTCCGATCACTAGGTTTTGACCGTTCGATGACATGCGGAAGAAGGGTGCCGCGCGGACGGGTGGCTGGCCAAGGCGATTCGGACTGGCGGGGCCCGCTGCGCGGAACGGCGGTTCTTTGCGGAAATTAGGCGCTGTCCCGGCAGGCCGATGATGCTAGGGTGCCCGTAACCCAATTGTAACTGTCGTGAAAACCTACCTACGTTTCCTCGGCGCGGCGATCGCCTTGATCGCTGCCCACACTCAAGCCGCGACTGTCCCGACCATTGCAGGCGCCGTCCCGGCTCCCGGCACGATCGGCGTCCTGACTCAAATCACCGTCACGTTCAGCGAACCGGTGGCCGATGTGTCGCCTTCCGATCTGGTCGTGGGCGGGTTTCCCGCTGCGACGGTCATTGGTGGTGGTTCGAGCTACACGTTTACCCTCGAACGCCAGCCGGCGTACGGAACGGTGGCGGTGACCTGGGATCCGGGACACGCGATTGTCGATCTGGAGAATCCGCCGATCCGGTTCGATGAGACGGCTCCATCTGCAACCTGGCGCATAATTTGGTCAGATGGCACTGCGCCGGTGTTGGCAGTCGTCGCGCCTGCAGCCGGCATCAGTGTTCGGCAATTGGGCCAGATCGAAGTGACGTTCAGCGAAGGTGTTCTCGGTGTGGATGCGGCGGACCTCCTCATCAACGGTGCGCCCGCCAGCGCGGTCTCGGCGACGGGAGCGGGTCGGTATCTGTTCACTTTCGCGCCGCCGCCAGCGGGCGTCGTGCAGGTGGGATGGGCGGCGGGGCATGGGATTCGAGACTTCGCCTCGCCCGCGAACAATTTTGCCGGCGGGTCTTGGAGCTACACGCTCGATCCCAATCTCGGCCTCCGCGAAGATTCGCATCAATGAGTTCACAACCTCGAATGTCAGCACGAACCGGCTGAAGGATGAAGATGGGGAACTGTCGGACTGGATCGAGATTTACAACTTCGGCGACACCGCGGTGAACCTCGCGGGCTATTCGCTCACGGATGATCCGGCGGATCACCTGAAGTGGACGTTTCCTTCGACGAACCTCGCGGCGGGCCAGTTCGTGATCGTGTTCGCGTCGGAGAAGGATCGCAAGATGCTCACCTCCGCCACAAACCGTCTCCACACCAACTTCAAGCTCGGCCTTTTCGGGAATTATCTGGGTCTCTTCAACGCCGAGGCGCCGCGCAACGTGATTCACGAATTCGCGCCGGAGTATCCCGAGCAGCGCAAACGATTATTCCCCTGGCGCGACGCGGGTGGCGCGTTGAAGTATTTTTCGAACCCGACTCCCGGCGCGGCCAACGGAGCGAGTGTGATTTCGTTCCCCGCGCCACCGGTTCATTTCAATGTGGAGCGCGGTCTTTACGATTCGCCGTTCAACCTGATTCTGAGTTCTACGCTCGAGGGAGCGACGATTCGCTATACGACCGATGGCTCGGAGCCGACCGACAACACGGGCTCGGTTTACGCGGGGCCTTTGACCATTTCCAACACGGTTGCGATTCGTGCGGTGGCGTTCAAGGCCGGCGCCTTGCCTTCGCTGCCGGTCACGCACACCTACGTGTTCATTGACCAGGTGGTGCAACAGCCGAATCGCCCGGCCGGCTTCCCGGTGGACTGGGGAGCGAACTCCGGTTTTCCCGGAGGCCGGGTGCCGGCGGATTACGAAATGGATCTGGATCCATTGCGGGTCGATCCGAACAACACCAATTCGCCGGTGGACGCGGTGAAGATGCAACGGCTCAAGGACGGACTCCGCGAGCTGCCAACGCTGTCGATCGTGATGAAGACGGAAGACATCTTCGGCACGGCGGGAATTTACCAACGCAGCGCGGTGGAGACGGGAACGCCCGGTACCAAACCGAAGAACAAGAAGCCGGCCTCGGTGGAATTGATTCTGCCGGATGGCACGACGGCGTTTGCGACCACGTGCGGCATCGATCTGCACGGCAATGCGAGCCGTAATCCGGTGAAGAATCCCAAGCACGGCTTCAAGCTGAAGTTCAAAAGTGAGTACGGCCCGGCGACCTTGAAGTATCGGTTGTTCGAGGATTCCGCGGTGGAAGAGTTCGATGACATTCTGCTGCGCGCGGATTTCAACTCGAGCTGGCGCCATTGGTCGGACACGGCAGGGCAGGGGTTGGGCGCGTTCCAGCGCACCCGCGCGGTGCGGACGCGGGATGCGTGGATGAAGGAGTCGATGCGCGACATGGGCGGCCTCGCCAGCCACAGCCGGTTCTGCCACGTCTACCTCAACGGTCTCTACTGGGGCACTTACGATTTGAGCGAAGATCCTTCGGCGACGTTTGCGAAGACCGCGCTGGGCGGAAGCGAGGAGGATTTCGACGTGGTGGATCAGGCGTATTCCAAGAATGGCGATCTCGTCGCGTATACCGCGATGACCGCGCTGCCTGCCGCAGGCACGCTGGTGCAATACGAGGCCTATCATCAATACCTCAACATGCCGGAGTTCATCGATTATATGATGCTCCATTTCTTCATGGGCCATCAGGATTGGTCCACGACGGTCACAAAGAACTGGGCGGCTGTTCGCAAACGCGTGCCGGGCGCGGAAGGAACGTTTCGTTACCTGCCGTGGGACGGTGAGTGCATTCTACTGAACGAGGACGTCAATCGCGTCACGGTGACCACACCGCCGAGCGGCCTCCACACGAAGCTGGATGACAGTCTCGAGTACCGGCTGCTCTTCGCCGATCGCGTCCACCGGAGCATGGTCGCGCCCGGGGGCGCCTTGACGCCTGCGGAGAATATTTTGCGCTGGAAGCAATGGCAGACGGTGATGGACAAGCCGATCGTCGCCGAATCGGCGCGTTGGGGCGATTACCGGCGCGACGTGCATCAATCCTCGGAAGGAGTTTACCAGCTCTACACCCGCGAGAATCATTTCCTCGCGGAACACACGCGCATGCAGGGTTACTTCTCGAATCGCAACGCCACGGTGCTTGGCCAGCTGCGCGCGGTGAACATCTATCCGCAGGTGTCCGCGCCGGTCTTCAACCAGCAGGGCGGCTACGTCGCGCGCGGGTTTGGCCTGACGATGACGGCGTCGAATACGATTTACTTCACGCTCGATGGCTCGGACCCGCGCGTTTACGGCACTGGGGCGGTGGCGCCCGCGGCGCAGACATACGGCGGGGCGATTGTATTGAGCAATGCCGTCGTGGTGAAGGCGCGCGCACGATTCGGAACGAACTGGAGCGCGCTGAACGAAACAACATTCACGGTAGACGCGCTGGGATCGCCGCTGCGGATCACGGAGATCATGTACAACCCCATCGGCGGCGATGCGTATGAATTTGTGGAGCTGCGGAATGTCAGCCCGCTGGCGGTCAATGTGGGCCAATACATCATTGAAGGAATCGACTACGCCTTCCCGCCTGGAACGATCTTGTTGCCCGGACAGATCATCGTGCTCGCCCCCTCGACGGCGCCTGCCAACTGGTCGGCACGTTATCCCGGCGTGACGCCCTTTGGTCAGTTCGATGCGAGCCTGGGCAACGGCGGCGAAAGGTTGGTCATCCGCGATGCGGCCGGGCGCATGGTGTGGTCGGTGGATTACGATGACGAGAACGGTTGGCCAACCGCGGCGGACGGACAGGGGGCATCGCTCGAGATCATCGATGTGTTTGGCGATCCGGATGCGCCCGCGAACTGGCGGGCGAGCCTCGCGGCGAATGGAACTCCCGGCACAGTGAGCGCGCCGCCAGCAAATTCGACGACCATTGTGCTCAATGAAATCATGGCGGCCAACGGGGTGGTTCCTCACAGCTCCGGGGCTTTCTACGATTGGATCGAGCTTCGCAATATCAGCGCTCAACCCATCAATCTCGCGGGGTGGAGTCTCAGCGACAGCAGCAATCCGCGCCGCTACGTTTTCCCGGCCACCAATGTGCCGCCGGGCGGTTACGTGTTCGTGTGGATGGCTCCCATTGTTGGCGAGGTGAATGATTTCGCCTCCGGCTTCGGCCTGAGCCGAAGCGGGCAAAGCCTGTTCCTTTATGACGCGGGCACGAACTTGATCGATCGCGTCTCGTTCGGGTTGCAGCTGACGAACTACTCTGTTGGCCGCGTCGGCGCCGAATGGCAGCTTACGCAGCCGACGCCTCGAACGGCGAACGTGGCTGCTGCGACGGCCCCGACCAGCAATCTCGTCATCAACGAGTGGCTGGCGAATCCATTTCCGGGCACGGACGACTGGCTTGAGCTGCACAATCGATCGGCTGCGTCGCCGGCTTCGCTCGCAGGAATTTATCTTGCGGTCAGCGACGCGCTCTCGCAGGTGGGACCGCTTTCCTTCATCCCGGCGGGCGGGTTTGTGCAGTTCAATGCGGATGGAAATGCGGGCGGGAACAATCTCGATTTCACGCTGACGCTGGCCGGCGGCACCATTGTTCTCTACAGCGAAACGGGAGCCGAGCTCGATCGGGTGACTTACGGTCCGCAGACGGAAGGCGTGAGCCAGGGTCGATTGCCCGATGGCGCGGCGAACGTGGTTAATTTTCCCGCGACGCCCAGTCCGGAAGCCAGCAACTATCTGCTGGCGGCGTGGAGCGGTCCCATCTTGAACGAAGTGCTTGCGATCAATCGCAGCGCGGTGACGAACGCGAGCGGTCGCACCGCGGACTTTGTGGAACTGCGAAACACGAACGCCACTCCGTTTGATCTGGGCGGCGCGCGTTTGAGCACGTCGCCTGAGAACGCCAGCCAGTGGACGTTCCCGACCGGCACCGCCGTCCCGGCGAACGGTTATCTGGTGGTGTGGTTCGATGATGAACGACCGGCGACGACAAACGCGGCGGTGGTTCTCAATACGGGGCGTTCCCTCGATGGCGAGAGCGACGAAGTGGTGTTGTTCAGCGCGGTGGGGCAGCCGGTGGACTCTGTGGCTTACGGGTTGCAAGTGGCGGACCATCCGATCGGTCGATCAAGTGTCGGATGGACTTTGCTGCAAGCCGCCACGCCCGGCGCGGCGAATGCACCGGCGGCACCACTCGGGGTCGAGACCGCGTTGCGGATCAACGAATGGCTCAGTGCGCCGGTCAACGGCCCGGATTGGTTTGAACTCTACAATGGCAGCGCCGACGCCGTGGCGCTCGGCGGTTTGTATCTCTCCGATGCATTGGCGTCCCCGTCGCTCACGCAGTTCGAGATCCCCGCGCTGAGTTTCATTGCAGGTCATGGCTTCGCGCGTTTCGTGGCGGATGGGGATCCGGGAGCGGGGCGTCATCACGTGAACTTCAACCTCGACGAACAGGGGGAGGCGTTGCGGCTCTTCAGTGCCGGATCCGGCGTAATTGATGCGGTGTCGTTTGGCGGTCAGCTGGCGAACGTGTCGTCGGGACGTTTGCCAGATGGCGTTGGAGACGTCGGCGACTTCAGCGAGAGTGGCACGCCTGGAGGCAGTAACTTCCGTCCGCATCCGGCCGTGGTCATCAGCGAAGTGCTCACCCACTCGGACGCGCCGCTGGCGGATGCGATCGAGATCTACAATCGCTCGACTCTGGGCGTTGATTTGAGCGGCTGGTTCCTCAGTGACAGCGCGGACAATTTCCGGAAATTCCGACTGCCTGCGGGCACTTTTCTTCCAGCCGGAGGATACCGGTTCTTCCACCAAGGCTTGTTCGATAATGGCTCGGCGACGGGGTTCTCTCTCGATTCTGCCCGTGGCGATCGGGTGATACTTTCCGAGGCTGATGCGGCAGGGAATCTCACGGGGTATCGCGCCGAGGTGGAGTTCGGCGCGGCGTTGAACGGCGTTTCGTTTGGACGCTACGAGTCGTGTCACGGAGTGGACTTCGTGCCGCAGCTTCGGCGGACGTTTGGACAGGATAATCCCACTACGCTCGCGCAGTTCCGGACCAGCGCGGGATTGTTCAATGCGGGTCCGAAGGTTGGCCCGGTGGTCATCAACGAGCTGATGTACCACCCGCCGGGCGTCGGGACGAATGACAACGTGCTGGATGAATACATTGAACTACACAATGCGAGCGCGTCATCGGTCGCATTGTTCGACGCCGCGAATCCATCGAACACGTGGCGGCTGCGCGGTGGCGTGTCGTTCAATCTTCCTTCAGGCGTCACCTTGGCGGCGGGCGGATATGCGTTGGTGGTGAATTTCGATCCTCTGACGAATCCGACTCAGCTCGCTGCGTTCCGCGCGTTGCACGGGCTGCCGGTGGGCTTGCCGATTTACGGACCGTACTCCGGCCGGCTCGACAATGGCGGGGAACGCATTGAGCTGTTGCAGCCGGACACACCGCAGCCGGCGGATGGTTACGTGCCTTACGTCCTCGTCGACGCGGTCTCGTATGGCGACGTGGCCCCGTGGCCATCCGCGGGCGATGGTGACGGCGCTTCTCTGCAACGTAGCGTGGCGCTGGATTTCGGTAATGATGCGGCGAATTGGAGCGCGGCGGGTCCGACTGCGGGGCGGGCGAATCCGGTGCAGCCCGCGCGTGCGCCGGTGATTGTTGCGGAGCCGTTGAGCCGCGCCGTGAGCCTGGGCAGCCGCGTGATATTCAGCGTGTCGGTCTGCGGCAGCGCGCCGTTCGCGTATCAGTGGAAACGTGAGAACGCAGATATCCTTGGCGCGACGAACGCCTCGCTGGTGCTCGACAGTGCGCAGGTCGGGGACTCTGGGAATTTTACCGTCCGAGTGATCAACGGCGCTGGTTCGGTGCTGAGTGCTGCTGCGGTCTTAAGCTTCATGGATCCTCCGGTGATCACGACGCAACCTGAGGGAACGGAAACGGGCGCGGGCAATAACGTTTCGCTCAGCGTCACCGCTACGGGCTCCGGGCCTCTCACTTATCAATGGCGTCGCAGCGGCGTCCCGCTTCCGGGAGCGACAAGTGCCGTGTTGTACCTCGCGAATGTGCAGCGGGAGGATGCGGGTGATTACAGCGTCGTGGTGATGAATCCCGCGGGTGGCGTGGCGAGCGCAGTGGCGGAACTGAGCGTGCTGGTCCCGCCGACCATTACCTCGCAGCCGATGGGGCAGGTGGTGAGTCCGGGCACGAATGTCAGCTTCAGCGTGGCGGCGACGGGCGTTGGGTTTATTCGCTACCAGTGGCAGTTCAATGGCGTCGACATCCTTGGCGCGACAAACTCGGTGCTGTCGCTGACCAATGTGCAGTTGCCGCAGGAGGGTGACTATCGCGTCGTGGTGGCGGATGACATAGCCAGCGGGCCGAGTCAAGTGGCGCGGCTGACGGTGAAGGTGCTTCCACGGATTCTGATCCCGCCGGTCGGGTTGACGAATGCGGTCGGCTCGACAGTTACATTGACCGTGACGGCGAGCGGTTCCGTACCGATGGGTTTCGAGTGGCGCCGCGGCGCGATCAAGGTGACGAACATCGTGCTGATGACCACGAACTGTTCGTTCACCATATACGATGCTCAAACCCGGGATTCGGGCGTTTACCGCGTCATCATCACGAACTCCGCCATCTCTGCGCTGTTGACCAACGCGACGGCGACGGTGCTGATTCAGGCGCCGCCCATCATCACGAATGCCCCTGTAGATTTAAACGTGGAACCCGGAGAGACGGCGATATTTGTCGGCGGAGCGAGTGGTTCGGCGTTGTTCTACCAATGGCAGCGCGAGGGAGTGAATATTTCGGGTGCGACCAACACGACATTGACGGTGACCAATGTAAGCGAGGGAAGCGAAGGAACTTATCGGCTCGTGGTGACCAACTTTGTCGGATCGGCGTCGGCGTCGGCGACGCTGTCGGTTGGTTCACCGAGTTTTGTCCTGCGCAATCTGATGCGCCTTCCGAACGGCTCCGTGCAAATGGTGGTGGTGGGCGCCGCGAACCGGACGTATGCGATCGAGGCGTCGTCGAATCTGACGAATTGGGTCACGCTCGGGACGGTGGCATACTCGAATGGCCAGCTGCCGTTCACCGATGGCAGCGCGTCGACGACGAATCGCTTCTACCGGGCAAGGCTCCTGCCGTAGCGGCGAGAAAGCATCGACACGAGAACAGCCGGCTGGCGTTGTTGTGATTGCCCGGAATTGAGCCGGGGACGCAAGAAGTGTTAAGGGCTGGCCAACAGACGAAGAGCGGGAATCCACGGCGCTTTGCACCTTACGTCCAGCGGGCCGACATCAGACGCTTCAGGTGCGACTGGTCGCCTGCGGAAGAAAGAAACGCCTATGCTCGGTCTTACTGAAGTTTTGATCATCATTCTTGGATTCGCGATTCCCGGAACCTATCTCCTCTTCGTCACCCGCTACATTCGCGCTGCTGAGCGTGAGACCGCGCAAGCGGAAGCTCGCGACCGTCAGCAGCTTCGTTCCGCGGCCTAGGCTCGGTTGAATTTGGCGTCGCTCATCTGAGGTGGGCGGGGCCGGAATAGTTGGTTGGGTTGAATCACCCGCTGCAAGCGCTCCTCGGGGAGTGTTGTAGCGGGTTTTAGCTTTTCCGGGCTTCGCATTCGTCGTTCAACACCGGTGACCGGTGACCGCCCTCGTAGGAAGGTGTTTGTTTTCAGTTAATTCAGCGGAGTACGGCGAGCGCAGATTCTGTTCAAGGGGGCGGGCATTCCTCCCGAAGTACAGAGGTGAATTGGAGCTCCGAAATCGGAAGGTCCAAATATCTCCTCTTGAATGGGAAATGATGTGGCGAATGGGCAGTCGGCAAGACGCGCGCGAACGGTCGGCGTCGTCGTCATGCTTTTCGCCGCTGCTTCCGTCCTCGTTGCCACCTTCCTTCTGGCCTCAGATCACTCGTCGGCTGTAATCGCCGGGACGTTTAACGTTCGTGACAATCTCTCCCTGACGGCGGCGGCGGGTTCGATGCTGTTTGTGTTTCTCTGCCTGCTGGGGGTGTTCGGATATTTGATTCGGCATCTGTTCGTCGCGGAACGCCGGAGCGAGGAGATGTCGTTGCTCGCACAAGTACCCTGTCGAACGGATCACGCGGTGTTCTTCACCGATGGCGAGGGTTCCATCAACTGGGTCAACGAGGGATTTATCAAGATGACCGGTCACGCGCTGACGGATGCGCGGGGGAAACAGTCAGCGACGCTGTTTCTCGGGACGCTGCAGAACCTGAACGTGGTGCAGAAATTCCGCGAGGGCCTAGCCAGTCACAAACCGTTCGTGGTCGAGATGCTGTGTTCGCATCGCCGGGGGCATCGCTACTGGATGTCGGTGAACATGACGCCGTTGTTCGATGGTCACCAGGTTCTGAGCGGATTTGTCGGCGTCGGCTCGGACATCACCGCGCGGAGGCGGGCGGAAGATGAAGTCGCGAAAATCGGCAAGCGCAGTGAACTCCTCCTCAACGCCGCCGGGGATGGCATTCTCGGCATAGACGTTCAGGGCGCGATCACCTTCGTGAACAACGCTGCGGCACGGCTGACGGGCTGGCCCGCCGCCGAGTTGATTGGTAAACCGGTGAGCTCGATTCTGCATCAGCTCCGGCTGCAACGGACGGCGGCGGTGCAGGATGATCTTTTCACGGGCGCGGCATTCATCGATGGAACGGTTTCGATTGGCGACACGGACGATTTCAAGGCGCGCGATGGAACGGCGTTTCCTGTCGAGTATACGAGCACGCCGGTGCACGAGGGAACGATCTTGATCGGGTCGGTCGTGGTTTTTCGCGACATCACGGATCGCTGCGAGACGGATGCGCTCCGGACCCGTCAGGCCCGGCAATCCGCGCTGCGGGCGGATGTGGCGTTCGGCCTCACGAACGGCGACAGCCTGCGCGACTTCCTGCATTGCGCGATGCAGTGCGTGGTCAAACATCTCGATGGCGCCTACGCACGGGTTTGGACGTTGAGCGCCGACGGTGACATGCTGGAGTTGCAGGCGAGCGCGGGCATCTACACTCACCTGGATGGTCAGCACAGCCGCATTCCCGTCGGGACGCTGAAGGTCGGCAAGATCGCGAAGGAACGGATGCCGGCGGTGAGTTCCAATCTCGCGACGGACCCCGACATCATCGACAAGGACTGGGTCACTCAGGAGAAGTTGGTGGCGTTCATCGGTTTCCCGCTCTTTGTGGAAGGCCGGCTGGTGGGTGTGATGGCGATGTTCTCGCGGAACAAGCTTCCGGTCGAGGCAGTGGAACTCATGGGTTGCATCGCAGACACCGTGGCCCAGGGCATCGTGCGCAAGCAGACGGAGGAGAAAGTCGTGGAACAGGCGGCGCTGCTGGACCGGTCGCGGGATTCGATCGTGATGGTCGACTTGAACAACCGTTGCACCTACTGGAACAAGTCGGCGGAGCGGATGCACGGTTGGGAAACCTCGGGTTCGCATGCGCAGGTCGTGAATCAGCTGGTGTTCTCGGAACCGACCTATTTTGAACGCGCGAAGGCCTGCACGATTCAGCATGGTGAATGGCAGGATGCGGACTGTCTGATTCGCCGGGGCAATGAAGTGATCAACGTCGACAGCCGCTGGACGCTTTTAACGGATGACGCCGGGAAGCCGCGCGGAATGCTGGTGGTCAATACCGATGTGAGCGAGCGCAAGAAGATCGAGGCGCAGTTCCTCCGCACCCAGCGCATGGAAAGCATCGGGACTCTGGCGGGCGGTATCGCGCACGACCTGAACAACGTTCTTTCGCCGATCATGATGTCGGTGGATGTGCTCAAGGAAAAGGTCACGGACACGCAGGGCCGGCGGATGCTGGCGATACTTGAGACGAGCACGCGAAGAGGAGCCGAGATGGTCAAACAGGTGTTGACCTTCGCGCGCGGAGTGGAGGGGGAACGTGTTCAACTGCAAACGCGTCACCTGTTGCGGGACGTGGCCAAGATGGTGGGTGAAACGTTTCCGAAGACGATCCAGTTCCGCAGCCAGATTCCCGAATCGCTCTGGGTGGTGAATGGCGATGCGACACAGCTGCACCAGGTGCTCGTCAATCTCGCGGTCAACGCGCGTGATGCAATGCCGAACGGCGGCACCTTAACGCTCAGTGCGGAGAATTATGTGCTGGAAAGTGATATCCAGCATCAGGGCGCGATGATTTTGCCGGGGTTTTTTGTGATGATCCGGGTGACGGACACGGGTACGGGGATTTCGCCTGACGTGCTCGACAAGATTTTCGATCCGTTCTTCACCACGAAAGAGCAGGGGAAGGGAACCGGTCTGGGCCTTTCCACAGTGTTGGGCATCGTGAAGAGCCACGGGGGATTCGTGCAGGTGCAGACCGAAGTGGGCCGCGGGACGACATTCGTGGTTTATCTGCCGGCGCAGGAGGGCGTGCAGGTAAAGCCGGTGGAGTCATCCACGTCGGAGATGCCGCTGGGCAATGGTGAGATGATCCTGGCGGTGGACGACGAGGCATCCGTGTTGACGATGACGAAGGAAACGTTGGAAACGTTCGGCTACAAGGTCATCACGGCGCGGGATGGGGCGGAAGCGGTCGCGACTTATACGGCGCATCGGGACGAGATTCGCGGAGTGCTGACGGACATGCTGATGCCGCACATGGACGGGCCGGCGACGATTCGTGTCTTGAAGCGAATCGATCCGAACGTGCGGGTCATCGCCACTAGCGGGTTGTTGGATGGGGAGAAGGTCCGCAACGCGACGGGCATGGAACAGATTTCGTTCCTGATGAAGCCTTACACGGCGGAGAAGCTTCTGACTTCCATTCACCGCCTGCTGGCTGAGGCGGCGTGACGCTCTGGAAGTTTCCACTCGAAGGCGATGTTTCCGACGTGGCGCTCTTCGTGCCCTTGATGAAAAGTTTCCCGTTGCCAGAACCTCGTGGGTGAGGTGTTGTCGTCCGGGGCTCCGATGCCAGTGGAGTCAGGGGTAAATCCGATGCCGGTCTTATCATCATTCCTATGCAAGAACTCAGCCAGCTCGAACAACTCAAGCAGTTCACCAAGGTCGTGGCCGACACCGGCGATTTCGCGACGCTGAAGCAATACGCGCCACTCGATGCGACGACCAATCCATCGCTCATTCTCAAGGCGGCGCTGATGCCGGAGTACAAGCACCTGGTCGAGAAGGCGGTGGCGGACAACCGGAACGCCAATGTTCCCCGATCAGCGTTGGCGAGCCACATTGTTGATCATCTGCTCGTATTGTTTGGAATCGAGATTCTCAAGATCGTTCCGGGCCGTGTATCGACCGAGACAGATGCGAACCTTTCCTTCGATGCCGCGGCGCTGGTGGAGAAAGGGCGCAAGTTCATCGGCCTTTACGAAAAAAACGGCGTCAGTCGCGAGCGCATTTTGATCAAGATTGCCACCTCCTGGGAAGGCACCCGCGCCGCGGAAGTTCTGCAGAAGGAGGGGACGAACTGCAACATGACGTTGCTCTTCTCTCTGGCGCAGGCGGTGGCGTGCGCGCAGGTGAATGCGAAGCTCATCTCGCCATTCGTCGGCCGAATTCTCGACTGGCACAAGAAGAGCACGGGGAAGGACTTCGCGCCGACGGAGGATCCGGGCGTGCTGTCGGTGAGGAGCATTTACAACTACTACAAGAAGTTTGGTCATCCGACGGAAGTAATGGGCGCGAGCTTCCGGAACATTGGCGAGATTCAGGAACTTGCCGGCTGTGATTTGCTCACCATCAGTCCTGCGCTTCTGGGTGAGCTCCAGAAGAACACCGCGCCGCTGGTTCGCAAACTGCAGCCGGAGATTGCCGCGTCCAGCGACCTTGCGAGGCTGGATCTGGACGAGAAGAAATTCCGCTGGCTCTTCAACGAAGACGCGATGGCGACGGAGAAGACGGCGGAAGGAATTCGCCTGTTCCACGCGGATGCGATGAAGCTGGAGAAGTTTATCGCCGAGCGACTCTGAGATTCTGAACGGGCCTTTTGGAGCGCTGAAGGTGCTGACCTTCAGCGCTCTTTTTGTTTTCCGGGTGAGCGAACAGTAGAACCACGGTAGAACGATTGCGGTGTGCCCGGATGCCAAGGTTAGGCTTGCCAAAAGCTCCTTCCTGCCTAGATTGAGCGGCTCAATTGAACCAAGCACTATGATTTGGAACTCTGCGAACTCGCTCCTCGGGCTTTTGGCCATGTCCCAGCCGGCCGGCAACGGGCAGCCTGCTGCTCCGTGGTATGTGAACATGTTTCCCCTGTTCCTGCTGCTTTTCGCTTTTTACTTTGCCATCCTCCGTCCGCAACAGAAGCGCCAGAAGGCCCACGACACGATGATGAAGAGCATCAAGGCGGGCGACAAGGTGACCACCAGCGGCGGCATCATTGGCATTGTAATCACGGTCAAGGATCGCAGCGTCAGCATTCGTTCTGCGGATACGAAGCTGGAAGTGCTCAAGACTGCCATTTCGGAAATCACTGAACGCGAAGGCGAGCCCAGTCAGTCCCCCACCTGAGCTCGGAAGTAACTCCTCATTCACCTGTTTTACCCACTGTCCTACAGCCACACTCCATGAATCAAAAGCATCTCTGGCAGTTACTGATCATCATCTTCGTTGTCGCCTTCTCGCTCGTGGAATTGACGCCGCCCACCGGACGTGACCTTCTCGCAGACTTCGATGCCAAGGCTCGCAACAAGGACGCGACCTTCTCCAACATCCTGGCTCGCGCCACCCAGTTGCAGAAGGAGATGCCGGGTCGCACCTACGGCAACCTGAAGGACGCCGTGGGCACCAACGATATCGTTCCTTATTTCGCCCATCGCATCAGCGTGAAAGGTGAGAAGAATCCTTCCACCGCGGTCCTCAACCGTCTCCAGAAGGAAGCAGCCGGCAAGATCAAGCTCGGTCTCGACCTCCAGGGCGGCACCTCGTTCCTCGTGGGCATGGATACTTCGAAGCTCTCCACCAACGCCGAGCGCCAGGTCATTTTGGAAAACGCCGTCGAAGTGCTTCGCAAGCGTGTCGATAAACTCGGCGTCGCGGAGCCGCTCCTCCAGCCGGCGGGCGAAGATCGGATTTTGATTCAGCTCCCTGGTCTTTCCCAATCCGAGATGGATTCCGCTCGCACCACGGTCGAGAAGGCGGCGTTCCTCGAATTCCGCATGGTTCACCCGGAGAGCATGGAGTTGCTGAGCCAGGGCATCGTCGAGCCTGGTTACGAAGTGCTTCGTGAAGAAGTGAAGGGCCGCGATGGCAGCAAGCAGGTGATGTCCTACCTCGTGAAGAAGGGCGCCGAACGCGGTTTGACTGGCGGCTATCTGACCCGCGCCATGGTGTCCCGCAATCCGGTGACCAATGAGCCGGAAATTCAGTTCGAGATGAACCCGGAAGGCGCCAAACTGTTCGCTGAAATCACCCGCGAATACGCTCCGAAGGGCAATCGCCGTTATCAGCTGGCCATCGTCCTGGACGGCGAGCTCTATTCTGCTCCGACCATCAACAGCCCGATCGAGGGCGGCCGCGGCGTCATCACCGGCAGCTTTGATGTCCGGGAAGCTTTCGAACTCGCGAACGTCCTTGAGAATCCTCTCGAGGCGCCGGTCAAGATCATCGAAGAACGGACCGTGGAGCCCTCGCTGGGGCGCGACACGATCGAGAGCGGCATCAAGTCGGCTGTTTACGGCACCATCGCGGTCGCTGCGTTCATGCTGGTGTACTATCTCTTCGCCGGGGTGGTGGCCAATGCGGCGTTGATGTTGAACATCGTTATTCTCCTCGGCGTGCTTTGCTCGGTGGGAACGACCCTGACGATGCCTGGCATTGCCGGTATCGTGTTGACCATCGGTATGGCCGTTGATGCCAACGTCCTTATCTTCGAGCGAATTCGCGAGGAATTGGCCGCTGGCAAGTCCATGAGGGGAGCTCTGAATGCTGGTTATGACAAGGCGTTCAGCACCATCTTTGACTCGAACCTCACGACACTGATCGCTTCGACCATCTTGATCTGGCTCGGCACCGGCCCGGTGAAAGGCTTCGGCGTCACGCTCACCATCGGTGTGTGCGTCAGCATGTTCACTGCGTTGCTGGTGACCCGCTTGATTTTTGACTTCCTCCTCGCCAAGAACCTCTTGGTTTCGCTGAACATGCTGCAGTTCATCAAGGGTTCCAAAATCGACTTCCTCCGCTGGTCCAAGCCGGCCTTCATCGCTTCGTGGATGCTGATTGTTGTCGGTATCGGTTACGGAATCTATCGTGGCAGCGACGTGCTCGGCCATGAGTTCGCTGGCGGAAATAACATGACCTTCGCCTTCACGCAAAAGGTGGACGTCGACAAGGTCCGTGAGAGCGTCGAGAAGCTTGGCCTCGGTGGCGCGGCGATCCAGTATCAGAAGGATCCGGCCAACGGCAAAGAGAGCTTGAAAGTCACCGTTCGCACGGTCGACGAAAAGAAGGATGCGACCGCCCTGGTCACTCAGGCATTATCGACAGACTTCAAGCAAGCCGGATTTGCCATGCAGAGCGTTGACCGGGTGGGCCCGACGGTTGGTGCAGAAATTCAGCGCACCGCCATTGTCTCCGCGTTGCTGGCCATGTTTGGCATCCTGATTTACGTGGCCTTCCGCTACGAGTTCTCGTTTGCCGTTGGTGCTGTGGTCGCCATCATTCACGACATCCTGATGACGATTGGCTGGTACTTCCTGACCGGTCGCGAAATGAGCGCTCCCATGGTGGCGGCGATCCTTACCATCATCGGTTTCTCGATCAACGACACCATCGTGATCTTTGACCGTATCCGGGAAGACCTGAAACTCGGTGTCCGTGGGTCTTTTGCCGAGTTGATTAATCACGCCCTCAACCGGACCCTGAGCCGCACGATTATCACCTCCGGCACAGTCTTCCTTGCCACGCTCTCGCTCTACCTCTTCGGCGGCGGTGTGATCAATGACTTCGCCTTCACCTTCCTCGTCGGTATCCTCACCGGAACTTACTCCAGCATCTACATCGCGAGCTCGCTCGTATTGTGGTGGCACAAGGGTCAACGCCCGGTCATGAGCGGTTCGCAGGTGGCTGTCGATAGCACCATTGCTCCCGCGCGGGCGAATGCCTGATGATTGCTGCCGCTGAGATTTCGTCAGCGCCCTGGGCGATCTTCATCGTAGCCGTCCTCTTCTTTCTCGCTCTCGACCTGGGCGTGTTTCACCGACACGCCCACGTCGTTAAATTCAAGGAAGCACTCACGTGGACCGGTATTTGGTTCACGTGCGCCATGCTCTTCGCCTATGTCGCGGCGCCGGCCATGGTCTCGACGTGGACAAAGGATGACAGCCTCCTGTTCGTCACTGGTTACATCATCGAGTTGTCCCTCTCAATGGACAACGTCTTCGTCATCGCGCTCATCTTCGGCTATTTCCGCGTTCCTCCCGAATATCAGCATCGCGTCCTCTTCTGGGGCATCCTTGGTGCGTTGGTCATGCGCGGCGTGATGATCGGACTCGGCGTTGCGGTGGTTCGGGAATTCAGCTGGGTTTTGTATGGGCTGGGGGCGTTCCTGGTTTTCTCCGGCATCAAGATGGTCTTTGCCGGGGATGAGGAGGTGAATCCGGAGAAGAACATCGCCATCCGGCTTGCGCGGAAACTTTACCCGGTATCGACGTCCTTCGATGGGCAGAAGTTTCTGACGCAGTTCAATGGTCGCCGCGCCCTCACGCCGCTCGCGTTGGTGCTGTTGATGGTGGAGACCACCGACCTCATTTTCGCGATCGATTCCATCCCGGCGATCTTCGGCGTCACGGAAAATGGCTTCATCATTTTCACGTCGAATGTCTTCGCCATTCTCGGGCTGCGCTCGCTGTATTTCGTGCTGGCAGGCGCCATTGGTTACTTCCGCTACCTGAAGATCGGCCTGTCCGTCGTGCTCATTTTCATTGGTGTAAAGATGTTGATCGATCCGCACGGAGGAGAGGCAAAGTGGTATCAGTACAAGTTCTCCAACATTGCCTCGCTATCCATCGTGGGCGGCATCATTCTCACCTCGGTGGTTGCCTCGCTCCTCTCCAGCTTCCGTGAAGCGCGGAACAAGAAGTCTGGCTGAACGCCGTTACTCCACGCCATGCACGAGCGTCTTTCCGAGAAGCTGGCGCAAATGCTGGAGCAGAATTCCTCGTCGCACGGCGTGTCTCTCAATCATCTCCTTGAAAAGACAGACGGTCGTGGCTTCTACCTCGTTGTCATCCTCCTCGCGCTTCCCTTCATCATCCCGATGGCCATACCCGGTGTGAGCACGGTGCTCGGCCTGTCCGTGTCGCTGCTCAGCTTCAAGCTCGCGTTCGGCGTTCAACCCCGACTTCCGAAGCTCATGGGGGACCGGACGCTCTCTCCCGACTACCAGAGAAAAGTGATCAAGGGCAGCGTGAAGATCGTCCGCATCGTGGAGAAGTTTGCCCGCCCGCGTCGCACCCCGTGGATGACCACCCGGATCGCGCGTTCGTTCAACGCTCTCTTGATGACGCTCATGGGCCTGCTGCTGGCGTTGCCCTTTCCGCCGTTTCCCCCGCTGACCAACGCGCTGCCGTGTTACTGCATCATCCTGCTCGCGGCGAGTATGATGGAGGAAGACGGCGTCATGATTTGGTTTGCCTACCTGTTGTCCCTCGGCACCGTCATCTATCTTGCTCTGAACATTTTTGTCATATTCGAAGCTGTGAAGAAATCCATCGAGCTGCTTCGCGGCTGGCTGACCTGATGAAATACCGCTGGAGCATCGCCCCATCCCAGCCGGCGCTCACGAGTTTCCTCTCGCGCGAGCTGAAGATTTCTCCGCTCCTCGCCCAATGCCTGCTCAATCGCGGCTTCAGCGAACCGGAGCCCATCGCGCGCTTCCTGGAACCCCGCCTCAAAAGCCTCGCGGATCCGTTCCTGATTCCAAACATGCGCGATGCCGTGGAACGCCTCTTCGCTGCGCGCGAACGCGGCGAGGCGATGGTCGTCTTTGGTGACTACGATGTGGACGGGGTGACGTCCACCACCTTGCTTGTCGAGATCCTCCGTGCGCTGGGATGGAAGGTGGACAGCTACTTGCCTCATCGCATGGAGGAAGGCTACGGCCTCAGCCAGTCAGGCGTGGAGAACTGCCTGGCGAAATTTCCTGCGAAGCTGCTGCTCGCCGTCGATTGCGGATCCACGGCGGTCGACACGATTCGATGGCTCAACGATCGCGGCGTCGACGTCATTGTCCTCGATCATCATCAGGTCTCCAGCCCGGCACCCGCGGCTCGGGCGCTCGTGAATCCTCAGCTCACTCCGGCGGCGTCGCCCGCCTTTCGCGAGCTGTGCTCCGTCGGACTCGCCTTCAAGCTCGCGCACGCCATTCTGAAGTACGGTCGGTCTGCGGGCCTGCCGGGAGCGGACACGTTCGATCTTCGTCCCTATCTCGATCTTGTTGCCCTCGGAACCATCGCGGACCTTGTGCCGTTGACGGGCGAGAACCGCATCCTCGTCAGCGCTGGCATTGAACGGCTCAACACCACGCAGCGGCCTGGCTTGGTTGCGTTGAAGGAAGTCGCGGGTATCGAAGGCGAAGTGGGTGGCTATGAAGTTGGATTTCAGCTCGCGCCACGCTTGAACGCCGCAGGTCGACTGGAGACCGCTGAAGACTCGCTTCGCCTGTTGCTCGCGCGCGACCGCGCTGAGGCCGAACCCATCGCGCAGTCTCTCGACTCCCAGAATCGAGAGCGACAGAAGATTGAGCGGAGCATCGCCGACGAAGCCATCGGTGCGATTCGTGCGCGGTTCAATCCTGAGAAAGACCACGTCATCGTCGAAGGACAGTTGATGTGGCACATCGGAGTGGTCGGCATCGTGGCGTCGCGCGTGATGCAGGAATTCTATCGTCCGACGCTGATCATCGGCGGGGAAGGGGACGAATGGCGCGGCTCTGGTCGCAGCATCGAGGGTTTCGATCTCGCGGCTGCATTGCGCGAATGCGACGAACTGCTGATCCGGCACGGTGGTCATGCGATGGCGGCGGGCGTGACGATTCGCCCTGACCAGATTGATCCGCTCCGCGCGAGATTGAACGACCTTGCCCGCCGCACCCTGAAACCCGAACAGTTTCAACCGTCGCTTCGACTCGATGCCGAGGTGACTTCGTCCGACTTGACTCTGGAACGGCTGCGCGAGTTGCAGCGACTCGAGCAGACCGGCATGGGGAATCCCGCCGTGCGGTTGGTCATGCGCGGCGTCTCCCACGCGAAACCGCTCCTGCGCATGGGCGCCGAAAAGAAGCACGCGAAACTCTGGCTGACGGACGGACGTCGAACTGTGGAGGCGGTGCTGTGGAACGTCGGTGACGGAGCGTTGCCGGTTGGCCGGTTTGATGTCGCGTTCGTGCCGCAGGTGAATGAGTTCAATGGATCGAAGACGGTTCAGCTCAAGGTGCTGGATTGGTGTGCGGCGTGAGACGTAATCCGTGATTCGTGACGAAGCAGGAGGTCACGTTCTGTCCTCACGCATCACGCATCACGCATCACGTTTCACCTCCCACGACTTTCGACTTTGAACTTCGCCGACGCCCGCCTATAGCTCCCGCATGACATCCGCCATCATCGTTGCTGCGGGCCGCGGTACCCGCATGGGTCCGAACATCGACAAACTCTTTCTCGAAGTGTGCGGTGCGCCCGTCGTCGCCCACACTTGGGAGCGCTTCGATGAGGCGGAGTGCATTGATGAGATCGTGGTGGTTGTGCGCGATGGTCTTCAATCGGATTTCGAGGAGCTGGCCGAGAAGCTGGAACTGGAGAAGCCGTTCCGATTTGCCGCCGGGGGAAAGGAGCGTCAGGACTCCGTGTGGAACGGCCTGCAGGCGCTCTCAGCGTCGACGGAGATTGTCGCCATTCAAGACGCCGCCCGTCCCTGCACGACATCGGAGCTAATCGAGGCGACCGTGGACGCAGCCCGGCAAATGGGCGCGGCAGTCGCGGCCCAACGAGTGACTGACACCATCAAGCAATCCGACGACGGGCAGATTATCGCGCGTCATCTCGATCGCTCCAGGCTCTGGGCCGTGCAAACGCCACAGACGTTTCGGGTGGACGTGATTCAGAGGGCGCTGGGCGCCGTGCGTGACAAGGGCTTGCTCGTGACGGACGACACTGCAGCCTGCGAGCTCATCGGCCAGCCGGTGCGTCTCATTGAGAGCGCGAAGCCCAATCCGAAGGTGACCGTGCCGGCTGACCTTCATTTCATCGAGTTGCTGCTGCGCTGACGGTCGCTGACGGCAGCCTTGTGTTGACTTCGCGCCCGCCCTGAGCGTTTCATTCCGCCGCTATGGATTGGATTTCAGATCCGCAAATTTGGATCAGCCTGCTTACCTTGACGCTGCTGGAGATTGTTCTCGGCATCGACAACATCATCTTCATCTCGATTCTCAGTGGTAAACTGCCGGCCCATCAGCAGCGCAAGGCCCGCCAGTGGGGACTCGGCCTCGCGCTCATCACGCGGGTGCTTCTTCTGTGCGGCCTCGCCTGGGTGGTGAAGCTCGACAAACCGTTTTGGGAGCCAACGATTTTCTCCTTCAAGCTCGCGGTGTCTGGCAAGGACTTGATCCTGATTCTCGGCGGGCTGTTTTTGCTCGGCAAAAGCACCTTCGAAATCCATGAGAAACTGGAGGGCGTAGATGGTGAGAAGACTCAGAAGATGGCGCCGACCTTCAACGGCGTCATCGTGCAGATTCTCATGCTCGACATCGTGTTCTCCCTCGATTCCGTCATCACCGCCGTCGGCATGGTGAAACAGATCGGTGTAATGATCGCTGCGGTGATTGTCGCGATGATCATCATGCTAATTTTCGTGAATCAGATCAGCGATTTCGTCGACCGCCATCCAACGATCAAGATGCTCGCTCTGAGCTTCCTGATTCTCATCGGCTCGATGCTGGTCGCAGAAGGTTTCCATCAGCACATTCCGAAGGGTTACATCTACTTCGCCATGGCCTTCTCCGTCGTGGTGGAGATGCTCAATATCAAGATGCGAAAAGCCCAGAAGGTGGAGCTCCATCAGCCCTATCGCTGACCTCTATTTTCACGACAACTCTCCTCCATTTCAGCCCTTGATTCCGGGCGTTTGAGGCATATCCTCTTCGCCTATCATGCTGAAAGTTTCATTCGTTTCGGCCCTCGTCAGGGCCGTTTTTGTTTGTGGAATTCTCTCCGCCGCGTCGCTGCCGGCCGCTGAGATGACGGACCGCAAGGGCGCTTATCCTCCGCCTGTTCAGCCCGCGTCCGATGAAGGCGAACTGGCACTGAAACGCTTCCGCGTGGCCAAGGGGCTCAAGGTCGAACTGGCCGCCGCCGAACCGCACCTCGCGAATCCGGTCGCTTTCTGCATCGACGAGCAGGGTCGCTTCTACGTCGCCGAGACGTTCCGCCTGCACGCGGGTGTCACCGACATCCGTGGCCACATGGACTGGCTCGACGAGGAACTCGCGGTAAAGACCGTCGAGGAGCGTGTTGCCTACATGACCAAGCACGAGGGGAAACGCATCGAGGATTACAAGAAGCACTCGGACCGTCTCCGCTTCCTTTGGGACAGCGATGGCGACGGCAAGGCGGACAAGTCCACCGTCTTCGCGGATGGCTTCAACGGCGTCGCGGACGGCATTGCGGCCGGCGTTCTCGCGCGCAAAGGCGACGTTTACTTCGCGAACATTCCGCATCTCTGGCATTTCCGGGACACCAACAACGACGGCGTCGCCGACGTGAAGAAATCGTTGAGCTACGGCTACGGTGTGCGTGTGGATTCCTTGGTCACGACTTGCACGGCCTTCGTTTCGGTCCCGACGGCAAATTGTATTTCAGCATCGGTGATCGCGGTTCCTACATCAAAAACAAGGAAGGCAAGATCGTGGAGAACCGCGAGACAGGCGTCGTCTATCGCTGCGATCCCGACGGTGCGAATCTCGAAATCTTCGCGACCGGCCTGCGCAATCCGCAGGAGCTGGTGTTCGACCAATACGGCAACCTGTGGACCGGCGACAACAACTCGGACGGCGGCGATCCGGCGCGCTGGGTTTACGTGGTCGAGGGCGGTGACAGCGGCTGGCGCGTGGGCTGGCAATTCATCAACTCGCCGAACGCGCGTGGTCCGTGGCTCGCCGAGCGGATGTGCTATCCGGCTTTCGAAGGTCAGGCCGCCTACCTTCTTCCGCCGCTGGCGAACATCGGCAACGGCCCGTCCGGCCTCACGTATTATCCGGGCACGGGCTTGAACGACAGCTTCAAGGATCGCTTCTTCCTCTGCGACTTCCGCGGCGGTACGGGCAGCGGCATCCACAGCATCGCGGTGAAGCCGAAGGGCGCGGGCTTCGAGGTTACCGATCGCAGCGACTTCATTTGGGACGTGCTGGTGACCGACGGCGATTTCGGTCCGGACGGCAGCTTCTATCTCACCGACTGGGTCAACGGCTGGAACCAGACCGGCAAGGGCCGCATCTATCGCGTGTTCGATCCCGAGACGCGCAACAGCCCGCTGGTCCTCGAAACGAAGAAGCTGATCGCGGAAGGCTTCGATCAGCGTTCGTCGGATGAACTCGCAAAGTTGCTGGCTCACGCCGACCAACGCGTGCGTCAGGAAGCGCAGTTCTCCCTCGCCGCGAAGGGTGCCGGCAGCATCAAGACCTTCGCGGGTGCTCTTTCGGGCAACCAACAACTCGCCCGTCTCCACGCTGTCTGGGGCCTCGGCCAGATCGCCCGCACGACACCCATCGCGGTCAACGCTCTGCTCCCGCTACTTGGCGATGCGGATGTGGAAGTCCGCTCGCAGGCGGCGAAGACGCTCGGCGATGTTCGGTCCGAGAAGGCTTACGACGGTCTCGTGAAACTGCTCTCCGATACTGAAGCGCGTCCGCGTTACTTCGCGGCGATCTCGCTCAGCAAACTCGGTCGCAAGGAAGCGATGCCTGCTGTCGTGGAAATGCTCCGCGCGAACAGCGACAAAGATCGTTACCTTCGTCACGCGGGCGTCGTGGCGCTCGCCGCACTGGCCGATGCGAAGACCCTCGCCCAGTTTGCGGGTGACCAAAATTCCAGCCTGCGTCTTGCGGTGGTCGTTGCGCTGCGACGCCAGGAAAGTCCCGCCGTCGCAGACTTCCTCAAGGATCAGAATCCGTGGATCGTGCTCGAAGCGGCGCGCGCCATCAGCGATTTGCCGATTACGGCCGCGCTGCCGAAGCTGGCGGCGTTGATTGATGACAAGGATTTGCTCGCCCGCGCGGAAGAAGCCTCGAAGGCGCAACGCGCTTCCGTGGCGGCGCTGAAGAAGTCGAAGCCGGAAGACGAATCGGACGTGCTCGTGCAACCGTTGACCCGCCGCATCGTCAGCGCGCAGTTCCGTCTCGGCACCGCGGCGAATGCGAACACTTTGGCGGCTTTCGCGTTGAACTCCTCTGCTCCGAGCGCAGTTCGCGCCGAGGCGGTGACGTCCTTTGGTGATTGGGCGAAGCCGTCCGGCCGCGATCGCATCACCGGCTTATGGCGTCCGTACGAAAAGCGCGACGGCTCCGCAGCCACGAAGGTCGTGCAGAAAAACATCGATGCACTGCTCAACAATCCTTCCCCAACGGTGAAGCTGGCGGCGATCAAGGTCGCGACCAAGCTGGGCATCAAGGAAGGCGAGAACGCAGCGTTTGCACTGCTCAGCGACGACAAGCAACGCGGCGACGTGCGTTTGGAAGCGCTCAAGGCGCTGTCCTCGCTGAAGGCTTCCAAGCTCGCCGACGCGGTGAAGATTTCGCTCGCGGCCAGCGACGAAGGGTTGCGCAATGAAGCGACCAAGATTCAGGCGCGCCTGAAGCCGAGCGATGCGACTGCCAAGCTGCGCACGACGTTGGAGAGCGGAACGGTGGGCGAAAAGCAGTCGGCGTTCGCCGCACTGGCGACGGTTCCCGGTGCGACGGCCGACCAGATTATTTCCGGATGGCTCGACAAGTTGATTGTGAAGCAGGTGCCGGCGGAAGTTCAGCTTGATCTCATCGCCGCGGCGCAGCAGCGTCAGTCGCAGGAAGTGAAGGACAAGCTGACGAAGTTTGAGCGTGCGCGTCCGGCTGAGGATGACTTGCGTGCTTATCGCGAGTGCCTGCAGGGCGGCAACGTTGAGGAAGGAAAGAAGATCTTCATCGAGCGCGCGGAAGTTTCGTGCGTGCGGTGTCACAAAGCTGGCGGCGAAGGCGGCGAGGTCGGTCCGGACCTGAGCAAGCTCGGCGCAGCCAAGACTCGCGAGTACATCCTTGAGTCGATTATTTACCCGAACAAGCACATCGCTGCCGGATTCGAGAATGTGCTGGTGACAATGAAGGACGGCGCGATTTACGCGGGCTTGTTGAAGAACGAAACTGCGGATGAGATCGAAGTGAACTCGCCCGAGGACGGCATTCTCAAATTGAAGAAGGCGGACATCAAGGAACGCCAGCGCGGGTTGAGCGGCATGCCAGAGGAACTGCGTCAGGTGCTGACCAAGCAGGACCTGCGGAACCTCGTCGAGTTCCTGAGCAGCTTGAAGTAGGACGCGCGGTCTGGGACGGCCCGCCGTGATCAGCGCCTCGCCTGTTGAATCTTCAACAGGTCGGCGTGGAGTGCAGCGGCGGTTTGATAGCGGTCGTGCGGCGACATTTCGCAGGCGCGATTGATCACGTCGTGCAGCTGCCGGATGACGGATTCGCTCGGCTCCTCGAAGAGCGCGGTCGGGACCTCGGGATACAGCCGGCGGTCCCGTCCCATCGCCGCCTCGTAGAGAACCTTTCCGAGCGCATACACATCCGCTGACGGCGATCCTGGGCCTTCGGGAGCGATGTAGCCTTCCGTGCCGAGGAACGAAACGTCCTTGCCGGCGCTGCGAATATCGGTGACGAGCCCGATGTCCGCGAACTTCGGCGCCCCGTTCACGTAGATGATGTTGCCGGGCTTGATATCGCGGTGGATGAGCTGGTTTTGGTGGAGGTGTTCCAATGCAGCGGCGAGTGCGAGACCGAGTTTGAGCGTCTCGTCCGGGCTGAGCTTGCCGCGCCACTCCAGTTCCCCGGCGAGCGTCTTGGGAATGTAGGTCTCGGGATCGATCTTCTGGCCGGTGGTCTTGTCGTCGCCGGCTTCCATGATGCAGTAGAAGTGGCGCTGCTCGTCATCACGTCCGACATGGAGAATGTTCACAAAGCCCGCGTGCGACCGCGAGATGGGCATGAACTTTTGGATGCCACGGAACTCGCGTTCGTAAGGTTCATCGCCCGGGAATCCGGCGCGACGGGTGATCTTCACCGCGTGAAAGGCGCCGATGGCATTGCGCGCGAGCCAGACTTCGCCGTAGGCCCCGCGCCCGACGCGCTTGAGCAGGGTGTGATCGGGAATGAGCTGGGCAGGTCGTTGCTGCGCGGTGGCTTTGGTGGCCTCGACGAGCTTGGTGGTTTCCTCGAGCGTGCGGGCGAGAACATCCTTCTCAAACTTCAACCGCACCACCCGCGCACCAATGGACCACGCCAGCGCAGCGGGAATTTGCACGAAGGCAATGACCGGCCAGCCGAACCAAAGGCGGTGCTCGGCGACCTGGAGTGCGGCGGCAAAGCAAATTGGTAACGCGACGAGAGAAAGGCCGGCGGCCGGCCACGGTTTGAATTGAACCATGATCGCTCCGAGCGCCAGACCAACCAGCAATACAATGCCACTTTGCGCAGGGAGGGAGATCTCGATGAAACCGTCGCTGCGCGATAGATTGAGGTAGGCGGTGGCGCACACTTCAACGCCCGGAAATAGGTCTCCAAATTCGCCCGGCCACCGCGAGTGCGGTGTGCGAATGACATCCGCTTCGTCGTGCGCCTTCAAGGTCTTGGGTTGGGCTCCGATGAAGACGACTTTGTCTTTGAAGTAACCCTCAGGCTGATCGAAGACATCGGCGTAGCTGAATGAGGGAAGGCTCAAGGCGGAGCCGTAGTAATTCAGCCAAAAGTCCGGCTGGCGCGAGTTTGGCGCTTTTGTAATCGGCAATTTGGCCACGGTGGCTGCGGCCCACGGAAGGCTGGCCCAGGTGTCTGAGTATTCGGGGCCACGAATGTACTGCCGCGCGATTGCGTCGCGAGGCGCATCGATTTCAGCTACGCCGGAAGCCGCTGCGGCGTCGGCCAGTTCCTCCCAGGCAAAAACCGGCCCCTTGGAATGAATCTGGTGCTGCTTGCGTTGTTCCAAGGAGGCGGCGAGGACGACCTTTCCATTGCGGCGGATGGCGTCCGCGAAGAGCTGCTTGGCCGTGTTGGTCGTGTCATAGGTGAAGACGACATCGAAAACTACAAGCTTCGCGCCGTCGCGTGTCATTCGGTCGACGAGTTTGGCGTGAAGACCGAGGTCCCAACTCATCATGTTCGCCTGCCTCAGTTCCTTGAATGCGCGATCGTCCATGTAGACGATATGAAAGTCCTCGATATGACGGGTGGGTTTCCATGGCAGGAAAAGGCTGTCGTAGCCGAGTAATCGTAGCTCCTTCCAGAAGCCGAGCGCGGTCAGTCCCAGCAACGCGGTGACGATTGCTCCCGCGGTGAGCCGCCACGAGGCGCTTATTTTGTCCCGCCATTTCTTCATGCGCGATGTTGCGCGCAGCTTAGGGGCTCGGGCGGGACGGAGACAGGAAGAAGTTTCCGTTGCGAATGGACTCAGAAGTTGAAGCGCAGAGAGGCGACAACTTCGCGTTCGCGGGGGAGCTCGGCGGTGAGGTTCAGCGGGTTGAGGCGGTAGTTCTGGTCCGTGAGATTGAGCAGGGCGACGCGGGCTTCCATTCGGCGACGGAAGAAGCGCCAGCCAGCCTCGACGTTGAACTGCAAAAAGTTGTCGCCCGGGCGGTCCGGCGTGTAGCCTTGATTGCTCTGCACTGACCAGATGCCCCAGCCGCGTCCGAAGAAGCCGGAGGGATGATTGTAGAGAGCGGAGAGCTGGAGTTGGTGGAGGACGGATTCGAAGTCTGAGGTGCGTTCTATGCCGTTGTGGAGAATGGCTGTCGCTGGAATCTCTGGGAAGGTCCGCTCAATCTCGGACTTCGAGAGCCGATAGCGGAGGCCGAAAGTCCAGTCGTCTCCCACCATTTGATCCAAAGTTATGAAGAGGTTTCGCTCCCGATAGTCGATGTTCTCGCGCGTTTGGCTTCCGTAGAGAGGGGATGGATTGAGCGCGCCGAAGTTGACGACTCCGACGGACCGGTTGAGTTGCGATGAGAGAAGTTCAGCCGAAATGCTGACAAATGTTTTGGTGCCGAACTTGTTTTCGATAGCGGCATTCCAGCCTTCAAGCTTTGCGGCATCGCCACCACCTGCAGCGGATTCTGGTGTCAGGCTTCGGTAGGATTGATTGAACCCTGCGATTTGGGACGGTTCGATTCGTATACCTTGATCCAAGTTTACTCCGCCCAGATTCTTGAAGTAGCCGGCACGGATGACGGTGTCATCGCGAGGGGTCCAGATTATTCCGCCTTTGGGTGATTCTTGCTCTACGTTGTCGTGTTCGCGTGAAACCGGAGAGTAGCGGAAATTTACAGGCCGACTGAGCCAGTCGTAGGATATTCCGGCGACTGTAGTCAGCGTAGGCCAGATACTCCAAAAGTCGTAGATATAGAGCGATTGTCCGTTAAAGCTGGGCGATGAGTTTTCAGAACTGGCATACGAGGAGGGGATAAGAGTTCCGTCAAAATTGATTGCGCCGCTCATCTGGCGGCTGTGCAAATCGATTTTGCCACTTTGAACCCTGCCACCCATCACCCATTTGTGGTCACCAGTTGTTCCAATATGCTGGATCTCGCCAGAGAGACTTTCAGTCGTTCGTTCATATTGATTGGTTGATCGATGATCCAAAACTTCACGTATTGGACCTCCCAATCCACGATCGAAGAACAATTGGGTTTGTTCCGGGTTTCTCAGTGAAAGCTCGCTGCCGACTCGTCCTAGAAGCAGGAGTGTGTGATGCCCGGGATTCCATTCATGGTCCATTCCAACGAGGGTCGACGGCTCAATGCGCTCGGTGTTGCGAATCCCCTCGTTCACCTCGCTGCGGGAGTAGTGCTCCGCTTGATCACCGTATTTGCTGTTGAAATAGTTCGCCTGAAAGTAGAGGCGGTCACTTTGCGACAACTGGTGTTTGAACTCGATGAGGCCAGTATGGCTCTCCAAGTCGTTGTTTTTGTACCAACCGTCGTCACGAAAGTAAGAGTACTCTGCAGCGTAGGAGCTTCTGCCCCATGTTCCGTGTTGAACAACTTTCTGGCCCCATGCCCCATGGGACTCAAACGTAGATGCTGACGCAAAACCGAATCGATCCCGCTCGAAGAGTTTTGAGTATTCCTGCTCGGAAACAGTCTGTGACAGGCCTCCGGCGCCGACGGGAGCGAGGAGATTCGCGAGGAGGTACTCGGTGAACCATGCACCTTCGTAGCGCCGGCTAAACCCTGAAGGGTCGCGAAGAGCATAGAAACTGTCCGCGAGGAATCGGTGGGCGGAGTGATTTGCATAATCGAGGTTCACGGCGCGACCGGCTTCTCGGGCGCTGAGTTCGGCCATGCCGGCGTCGCGGTAGAGGTTCGCGAGGTTTGCGCCGCTGACAGCGCGATCTTGATCCAGCAAGAGACGGGAACGGTAGAGGGCGCGATTGTCGTTCAGCTCCCGCGAGTGTTCGAGGTCGCGGATGCCCTCGTTGATGCGGTTCTGCTGTTGCAGCAACAGAGCAGAGTAAAGCCATGGAGTTGGGTCGCCCTCGTCGATTTCCTTCGCGAGCAGTAGCTCCTTTTCAGCATGGCGATGATCCCCTTCGTTGCTGAAGGCCTTGCCGAGGTAGCTGCGGAGGAGAGAGCGGCAAAATTCAGTGGTGGCGGCCACGTGGAGATCAAGACGACCGGCTTCGGCATCACCGAGCCGAATTTTGCACAGGCCGCGTCCCAGCCACCCATTGCCGAGTCCGCCGTCGAGTTCGATGGCGCGGTCGAAGTAAGGGATGGCGGCACGGATTTCATTGCGCGCGCTGAGCAAGAAGCCTTTCAGAGCGATGGCTTGGGCGTTGTGTGGGGCAAGCGAAAGGCTGCGGTCGAGCGCGTTCATGGCGCGGCGAATGTTGCCCTGGCCGAATTCGAGCTCAGCGACACGCGCCCAGGCGAAGGCGAAGGCGGGTGATTTGCGGGTGGCGAGTCGGGCGGAAAGCAGCGCATCGTCCAGTCGAAGGCTTGCCTGGTCGGCGTAGGATTTGGCGATCAGTTCGGTGGCGAGTTGCGGTGTCAGTCCGGACGATGTCGAGGGAACAAGGGTGTTCGTTTCCGTTTGGGCAACGGTGTGGATGACGACGCGAAGCGCCTCAGCGAGGCGATGGGAGATCGCGTTGGTGCCGGTGCGTTGGGCAAGGGAACTCAGGAGAGCAGCTGATTGATCGGCTTGGCCGACGGCAAGGAGGAGCGAGGCTCCGTAGACTTTCTCCGCGTCGGATGTGGGCGGTGGTTCGATGGGGAAGGCGGAGACGGCGCGAAGCAGATCTCCCGAGCGATAGAAGTCGAGGGACGGTTGGAGGCGAGTGCGTTCCGTTGCGGTGAGTGGCAGTTCGTCGAGGTCGAGAATTCCTGGGTAATGCAGCACCATTGCACGGCGCGGAAAGTTTCGACCACGGCAGTTTTGGTTGGCGGCTGTCCCAGTGTCGCGGTGCCTTGTTCGCCGGGCTTGATGCGGACGGAGCCGGCGGCGTTACTAAGTTCGGCTTCGCCTTCGAGAACGGTGAGAGTGGTGCGGCCGGTGGCATCCTCGACTTCGAGGGTGAACTCGGTGCCGCGCGTTGCGGCGGTAGCGGTGGGCGT
>JADJPG010000025.1 GCA_016713365.1 Verrucomicrobiota bacterium
AGCTTGCGGGTGTGGACCTGACTTTTGGCCAGCAACTGATGGTGGCGTATCTGGCAATTCTTGGGGGAGTGGGGACGGCGGGCGTGCCCAGCGCCTCGATCCCGTTCATCGTCGTGGTGCTGGCCAGCATCAATGTGAACCCGACATTGATTGCCATCATCCTCGGCGTGGATCGTATTCTCGACATGTGCCGGACTACATTGAATGTCGCCGGCGATCTCACTGCTGCCACTTATGTCGCGAGATCCGAGGGCTACACCCTGTTGAAATATCCGCCCAAGAATGAAAACGCCGCCCGTCGGTGACGGGGTTTGAAACACGGCGGTTCGCGTCATTGGGGAGTTTTTCACGCACGCTGGAGAATTGTCGGCTGATCGGCAACAGTGCAGCGCCGGCGAGGCGGGCCTCCCGGGGGCGCGAGGATGCTGGCTGGAAGGGAAGAACGTTGATTCAGGGGGAGGCGCGATGCAAAACACTTTGGACCCGGCGCGCTCTGGCAAACTATCCCGCAACAAGTGGTGGTGGCGCGTTCCGGGCGACTCCCGGACTCCTTTCACGCGCTGGCATTTGACACTCCGGGCGCGGAAGGGACGGCGACCTACACGCATACGAAGGTCACAGAGGGAGCCTGCTTCTACCGCGTGAGTGTTGAGTGAGCTTCGCGGGCGGCACCACTCTTTGGGCGATCACCCGGTGGCTGATTTCTTACGGAATACAATGATATGCTGGCGGGGGAGAACGCCGATGGTTTCGATCCATTCCAATGGCAGGGCGGACATTTCCTTTTTCACCTGTGCCTCGGTCATCTTGTGGAGCGGTTTGATGGGCACGGCGGGATCTTCACCGCGGAACTCGACGAAGATGACGCGTCCGCCGGGCTTCAGCGCGCGCGTGATGGCGTCCATCATCTCTAACGGAAATTCGAACTCGTGATAGACATCCACCATCAACGCGAGGTCGACGGAATTCGACCGGAGCTTGGGATCGCTGACGGTGCCGAGGACTGGTTTCACGTTGGTAATTCCGGCCCGGTGCATCTGGTTGGTCAACAGGTCGAGCATTTCCGGTTGGATCTCCACGGCGAGGACGGAGCCGGTCGGGCCGGTTTTCTTCGCGAGCCGACGCGTGAAGTAGCCGGTGCCGGCGCCGATGTCGGCGATGACGTCGCCGGGCTTCACCTTAAGTTCGCCCACGAGTTTCTCGGTATGTTCCTCCTCGTCGCGCTCTGGACGTTCCAACCAGTCGGCGACCTGGTGGCCCATCACGTGGGAAATTTCCCGGCCCATGTAAAACTTGCCGATGCCGTCGCGGCTGTGTTCCTTGCGGAACTCGTAGCGATTGGTGGCGGTGGATTCGGCGGCGATGACGGACACCACCCAGTGCAGACCGAGAAACGCTGCGAAGAGAGCACGCATGACGGATGGTTGGCGCGGTCACGGAGTGGATTCAAGCCTGCGCTGCGTTCGGCGAATGGAAGCATGGTTGCCTCGGCGTTGGATTTGCTCTACAGAGCGGGTGGTGAAATCGACGAAGTTCATTCTGCTGCTGGCGCTCCTGAATCTGGGAGTGGCGGCGGGCGTTTTGTACTACGTCTTTCGAACTCCCACGCCCACCGCTGTGACTCCAGAGTCGGCAGAATTGATTCCGAGCGCTCCCGCAGAACCGGAAGCGGCACCGGTTCCCGTGACCGTGGAGAAGGTCGTGGTGGTGACGAACCAGTTCCGCTGGGTGCAACTGGAGTCGGAGGATTACAAGACCTACATCGCGCGACTGCGATCGATCGGCTGCCCTGAGCAGACGATTCGCGACATCATCATCGCGGATCTCGACAAGTTGCTCGCGCCCGAGGTGGCGTCCGCGCAGGGGCGAAGGAAGGATTTGAAGTATTGGCATTCCGAAGAGGAGGAGATGCTGAACGACGTCGATCCGCGTGAAGCGTTCCGCAAGCAGCGCGAGATCGACAAGCGAAAGCGCGACATCATCCGCGAGCTGGTGAACGCCGATCTGTTTCGCGAGCGGATGAAGACGAGCGGACAGGAGGATTACTACGAGCGTCGGCTGGGGTTTCTGGCGGAGGAACGTCGGACGCAAGTGCGCGAGGTTTTGGAAAAGTTCGACGAAGCCGAACGAAAGATTCAGGACAAGGACAGTCTGGAGCCCGTGCCGCTTTCCGCGATGGACCGGACAAAGCTGCGTCTGCTCCGCCAGCAGCGCGAAGACGAAATCAAAGCGCTGATGTCACCGCAGGAGAAGCAGCAATACGATCTCTGGCTCTCGCCGACAGCGAATGAAGTTCGCCACGCAATCTATGGAATGCACGCGACCGAGCAGGAGTTCCAGACGATTTACCAGGCGCGCAAGGCGTATGAGGAAACCTGGGGACAGCGCGACCCGGACTTGCTTGATGCGGCGACGCGTCAGCGAATGGAGGCGGCGCGCGAAGACATGGAGGGGCAGATCGAACAAAGCCTCGGCCCGGAACGTTACGCGGAATACAAGCGCGGTCAGGATCACGATTTTCATCTGCTCAGCTCATTGGCGACGCAATACCAGCTGCCGAAGGACAGGGTGGCGGAGGTTTACAGTTACAAAGTGGAGGCGAACAACTATCGCCAGCAGGTGAAGGCCAGCTCCGAAATGACGCCGGAACAAAAGCAGGCGGCGATGAAGGAGATTGCCACCGAAAGTCGCAAGACCGTCGCGGCTGCGCTTGGGCCGAAGGCGTTCAATCATTATCTCCGGACCGGCCAGGCGACATGGTTGGATGAGTAGCTTTCGAAGGAGCTTTTCATCGCTTGGTTCTATTGGCTTGTCAGTGTCTGGTGCCGCTCGTATAAGCCCGACCGTGCAAAGCAGTTCATTGGCGCAATCTAGTTCGTTGAAACCGTTCTCCCGCTAAATCCCCATGCTGGCCCGAAGAGTTATTCCCTGTCTGGACGTTCACGGTGGTCAGGTCACGCGCGGCGTGCAGTTCGGCAAGGCCGAGGCTGGCGAGCTTCGCAATGTCGGCGATCCGGTCGAACTGGCGGTGCGCTACAATGAGCAGGGTGCGGACGAGATGGTGTTCTTCGACATCACGGCGACAGCGCACGGGCGTGGCACCATCGTAGATGTGATCGAGCGCACGGCGGACCAGTGCTTCATGCCGCTGACGGTCGGCGGCGGCATTCGCACCGTGGACGATATGCAAACGATGCTGCGTGCGGGAGCGGACAAGGTGAGCATCAATTCCTCCGCCATCGCGACACCGGATTTGATTCGCGCGGGCGCGGAGAAGTTCGGTAGCCAGTGCATCGTGGTGTCCATCGACGCGAAGAAAACGCGGCCGGACAAGTGGGAGGTTTTTGTGGCGGGCGGCCGCAAGGCGACGGGACTCGACGCCATCGAATGGGCGAAGCAAGCCGTGGCGCTGGGAGCCGGAGAGATCGTGCTGAACAGCATCGACGCGGATGGAACGAAAGCGGGCTTTGACCTCGTGGTGACGCGGCGCATCAGCGAATCAGTGGGCGTGCCGGTCGTGGCAAGTGGCGGCGCCGGGACGTTGCAGCACATGGCCGATGTGTTGAATGAAGGCAAGGCGGACGCCGTACTGGCCGCGAGCATTTTCCATTTCGGTACGTATACCGTGGGTGATGTGAAACGATTCCTCGGTGAACGAGGAATTCCGGTTCGTCTCTAGCGCCGGTTTTGAGGTTCCGCTGACCAGCTTCCATGAACGATCTCATTCAAACTCGTTGGCTGCCCGTCGCGCTGCTCGTTGGTTCGAACGTTTTCATGACGTTCGCCTGGTATGGACATCTCAAGCACAAGGATCAGCCGCTGTGGCTGGTAATTCTCGTGAGCTGGGGCATTGCGTTCTTCGAGTATTGCCTGATGGTGCCGGCGAATCGTTGGGGTAGCGGACGTTACACGGCGACGGAGTTGAAGATTATCCAGGAGGTCGTGACGTTGACGGTCTTCAGCGGCTTTGCGGTGGCTTACCTTGGAGAAAAGATTCGATGGAATCACGTTGCGGCGTTTCTGTGCATCATCGCGGCGGTCGGGTTTACGTTTTTGCCGAAGTCGGATCGAACACCGAACGCGGTACAAGCGGAGCAGGGCGAGCAGGCGAACACGTTGCCGAAACAGTGACACTCGCTGTCGCGAGCGAGAATTCCAGACGTGACTTGAGGCAGGCGCCATTTCATTGTCCGGCCTGTGCGAAGTGTGTTTTTAGGTTTTCTGTTCGGGACGATTCTTGGAGCCGCCTCGGGCTGCAAACCGGAGCAGTCGACGTCGGCGAAAAACAATGCAACCACTCCAACCAACGAAGGTGCAAAAACTGTGAGCGCAAATACCAACGAAGTGGCGGTGATCAAAACGAGTGCGGGAGAAATGGTCGTTGAATTCTGGGCCGATGTGGCGCCGAAGACGGTCGAAAATTTCAAGAAGCTGTCGAGGGATGGCTTTTACGACGGCACGGCGTTTCACCGCATCATCCGGGGATTCATGATTCAGGGTGGCGATCCGTTGACGAAGGACGCCAGCAAGGAAGCGTTCTGGGGAACGGGCGATCCGGGCTACAAGCTCAAGGCGGAGTTCAACGATCGCTCCCATCAGCGCGGCGTGCTTTCGATGGCGCGCTCGCAGCATCCGGATTCGGCCGGCAGCCAGTTTTTCATCTGCCTCGGCGACGCGAGTTTCCTCGACCGGCAATACACGGCCTTTGGCAAAGTGATCAAGGGTGACGATGTGCTCGGTAAGATCGGCGATACTCCGGTGAAGGCGAGCGGCGGCGAGGCGAGCAAGCCAACGGTGCGCGTTGCGGTTGAAGGAATCAAAATTGTTCCCGCGAACACCGTTCAGTAAAGCCCACGGCAGCGAGGGAACATTCGGATTCGACATGACCATCGACCAGCTGACACGGATTTTGGGTCAGCTCGGATGTCCGGAAGGACGGGCGGCGGAAATGGCCGCTCAGTTGGATAAGCGCGCCAGGCAACTCGCCGAGGCGCAAGTCGTACTTACGAAGAGTCCCTCGCGCATCTCTTGAACTTGATGAGGCAAGGCTGGGCCGCGAAGGAACGCGGTTTGTAGCCGGACCTTTTCGGAAACATCTCCATGATCAAACCGTGGCCCCAGACAAACTCGACCGCTCTCGGCGATTACCGGATCTTCAAGGTTCGTTCCGATGAAAAGGTTTCGCCGCGCACGGGGAAGAAGCATGATTTCTATGTCATCGAGTGCGTGGATTGGGTGAACGTGATTGCGATTACGCCGGATGAGAGGTTGGTGATGGTGGAGCAATACCGACACGGCTCGAACACGGTGGAGCTGGAGATTCCTGGCGGCATCATGGATTCCTCGGATGCGTCGCCCGTGGCGACCGGTGTGCGCGAGTTGCGGGAGGAGACGGGATTCGAGGGCGAAGGCGCGCGACTTCTTGCGAGTGTCTTTGCCAATCCGGCGATCATGAACAACTCCTGCCATACGGTGATGATTCCGAATTGTTCATTGAAGCATCCTGTCGAGTGGGACAGCGGCGAAGACATGGTGACGCGCTTGGTGCCGATCGCGGAAATTCCTGGTCTGGTCGCTTCCGGCAAGATCCGGCATCCGCTGGTGGTGGTGGCCTTGTATTACTTCGAATTGGAACGGCGCAAGCAGGGCTGAGGCGGTTTTGGTAGTGCCGGGGAGGACGATTCTTCTTTCACGAGGGGGTGGATTCTGCGTTTATCTCACGCGCCGTTTCCCGATTCCCGGGGACGCTGTTTACAAAACTGATTATGAACACGATCTCGACTGTCTTACTGAAACCCGGCGAAGCCGACCGCGTCCTCGCCGGTCACCCCTGGATTTACCACGGTTCGCTTCTCCGACTGACTCAACCTGCCGTGGACGGCGATCTCGTTCAGGTCAAGGATCACCGTCAGCGGTTGCTCGGAGTCGGGTTCTACAATTCCAAGTCGAAGATCAATGTCCGGATGATTGCGCCGGATCGTGTCGAGGTGGATCGCTCGTTCTTCAGCGAGCGCATTCGTGCGGCGTTGGATCTGCGGCAACGGTACATGCCGGGAGCGAGTTCGTTTCGGGTGGTGAATTCGGAGAGCGATCAACTCAGCGGATTGATCGTCGACAAGTACGAGGATGTTCTCGTGGTGCAAACGTCGGCGCTTGGCATGGATCGTCGCAAGGCGGACATCATTGTCGCACTGCGCGAGATTTTCTCGCCGCGCGCCATCGTGGAGCGCAACGAAGTGGCGTCGCGGAAATTTGAGGGACTGCCGGATGCGAGCGGCGTGGTTTTTGGGGATGCTCCGGGTAGCATTCAAGTGAAGCTGAACGGATTGTCTTTCGAGACGGATTTAATCGCGGGTCACAAGACGGGACTTTATCTCGATCAGCAGACGAACTACCGGCTGGTTTCCGAGTTCGTTCCCAAGCTGAAGAATGCGCAAGTGCTGGATTGCTTCAGCTTCCTGGGAGGCTTCGGTCTTCACGCGGCCAAGGCGGGTGCGGCCAATGTTCATCTTCTCGATCAAAGCGCGGATGCCATCGAGGCCGGGAAGCGTAATGCAAAGGCGAATGGCGTGGAGGCGAAGTGTTCCTTTGAGAACGTGAATGTCTTTGACTGGCTGAAAGCTCAGACGACGGCGAAACCAAATGAGAAAGTACTGCCGCGGTTCGATTTGATCGTGCTCGACCCTCCGTCGTTCACCCGCAATCGCGCCGCCGTGCCCGATGCGTTGCGTGGCTACAAGGAAATCCACATTCGCGCCCTGAAGCTCTTGAAGCCGGGCGGGGTGCTGGCGACGTTCTGCTGCTCACATCACGTCACGACGGAGCTGTTCCAAGATGTCATTCTTGCGGCGGCCTACGATGCACGAAAGCTGTTGCGGCGCGTGGCGACGTATGGCCAGTCGCCGGATCACCCGGTGATTCCGGCGATTCCGGAGACGGAATATCTGAAGGGCTTTGCTTTCGAGATCGTTCGCTAGTCGGGACTGCAAGTCTCAAAGCTCGTTTCGCCTCAAAACAGGACAGTTGTCCCGCTACGTGTCGCACTTTGACTCGGACAATTTGCCGGGCTGGGTTCGACAGCGGCGCGGAACGGCAAATCGATCCGGTGCCGGAGGCAAAGTTGGCCGGTCCACCGGGGGGCTTTCACGGCTGGATTTTTGAATCCGCACTTTTGTGAAAGCGACGGTCAGCGTGCTGTTCGCTGCGGTCGAGCGGCTTAAAGCCCGCGGTTGGCGTGCATTCTCAGGATTCGCAGGGAGGCGACAGGTGTCCTTAACAGACTTGAGAGTGTCCCGCGCGGGACAGTCCTTGGCACCTCAGCTGCTAAACCCATCCTTGTTATGGGTGTGCCGTTTATTAGCAGCCACGCCAAGCGGCGTGATCAAGTGGTCGCCGTCGATCTGGGTGCCCGGACGACCAAGGCGGTCCATGTGCAACGTCGTGGCGAGAAATTCAATCTGGTCAACTACGTCCTGATTGATTCGCCGGCGATCGAGAAGAACTCGTCTCCGGACGTGTTGGGGAATCATCTCAAGAATGTTTTCCGCGCCCTCGGCTGCAAGTCGAAGCAAGTGACGGTTGCTCTGGGTGACAGCGATACAGTCTTTCGTCAGGTGGAGGTGCCGATGATGCCGGTCTCTGATCTGCGTCGCATGCTGAAGTTCAACGCCAAGTCATACTTGCAGCAGGACTATCCCGACCATGTCTTCGATGTTCAGTATGACATTACCCTCTCTCAACAAGGAAAGCCGGGCGACGCCGCGAAAGCAGTTGCGAGCGGCCAGAAGCAGAAGGCGTTTGTCGGCGGGATTCGTCAGCAGACTTTGAGCGAACTTCAGGCCGCGGCAAAAGCAGCCGGCCTGATTGCGGATCACGTCGTGCCGGGGGCCGTGGGACCGGTGAATGCATTTGAAATGGCGGAGCCCGAATCCTTCACCAAGGAGGTGGTTGCCTTGGTGGAACTGGGATTCAAGAGCACGGCTATCACTATCTTGGATTGTGGGGAAATCCGTTTGAATCGCGTTGTGGCCATCGGTGGCGACCGTTTGACGGCCGGGCTAGCAGAGTCCTTGGGCATCAGCTATCAGGAGGCGGAGAACATCAAGGTCGGCATGGCGACGGAGGTTGCGCAGAATCTTGAGCCGCTCATTCATCCTCTTGGCCGCGAGCTTCGCGCTTCGATCGACTTCTTTGAAAACCATCACGACAAGGCCGTGAGCAAGGTGTTCCTGTCCGGTGGCTCCGCTTGTGGTGAGTTGATCATTCAATCACTGCAAACCGAGCTGATGGTGCCGTGCCAGACGTGGAGTTCCACCAAGTTTCTCGAGCTGACCCTCCCGCCCGAGCGCATGGCGGAGGTTGAGCAGATGGGGCCCAAATTGACGGTGGCGATCGGTGCCGCCGCCGCGTCGTTCTGATTTCCTGATTCTGAATCTATGCCAATTCGCATCAATCTACTGGCCGAGGCGCACGCCGCGGAAGAGGAACGCAGAAAGGATCCCGTCAAGCGCGCCGGCTACGTCGCCGCGTTAATCGTTCTATGCGTGGTGCTCTGGTCGGTGATGCTCCAGTTCAAAGTGGGCGGTGCCAAAAGTGAACTGGGGAGGCTTGAAGCGCGATGGAAGGCGATCGAGAAGAACTATCAGGGAGCCGTAAACGCCCAGAAGGCGAGCATCGATGTCGATCAACGTCTCGGCGCCCTGTATCAAATGACGACGAATCGCTTCCTGTGGGGAAGCGTTTTGAATGCGTTTCAGCAGACGATGCCGGGCATCGACGGCGTGCAGGTGGTGAAGCTCAAGACGGAGCAAACGTATGTTATCGAGCAAGGAACCGCCGCGCGAACCAATGGGACGACCGTAGTTCCTGGCAAACCTCCTACTTCCACTGAAAGAGTCTCCATGACGATTGAAGCGAGGGATGTGGGTCCGAACCCAGGTCGTCGAGTGAACCAGTTCCGTGAATCGATCGCGGCGGTGCCGTTCTTCAAGGAAGTCCTGAACAAGACCAATGGTGTGATGCTGCTGAGTCGCTCGGCGCCCCAGCCCAGTGCGGATGGGACCCACTCGTTCGTCATGTTCAGCTTGAAAGCGACCTTCCCGGAAAAGACCCGCTAAGATGAAAAATTTGCCAAAAGAGAAGCGTGATCGCCTGATTCTTCTGGTGATCGGCACCCTGGTGGTGGTGGTAGGCCTCTACTATGGCTTGATCACGATGCAGCAGAAATCGTTGCAGGAAACAGCCAAGAAAAAGATCGAGCAGGAAACGAAGCTGGGCAACGGGCAGCGCATCGTCGGGAATTCGGCGAAGGTGCAGGAAGCTTTGGACGCCGCTTCAGCCAAGGTGAAGGCGATTGAGTCCACGATGCCTTCTGGTGACATCTACTCCTGGCTGATTCTCACGATCAACACCTTCGTGAATGCGTTCAATGAGTCTCATCAGGCGCACATCGATATTCCGCAATACAGCCGGGAGGTACCCTGTGACATCGGAATGCTGGGCAAGTTTCCCTATAGGGCCGCGAGCTTCATTCTCCGAGGGACGGCACATTACCACGACTTCGGGCGCTTTGTGTCCGAGTTCGAGAATACGTTTCCCTACATGCGGATTCAAAATATCGACCTCGAACCCAGCCCGCTTGGCAACTCGTCGAATCCCGACGATGCGGAGAGGCTGCAGTTCAAGATCGAAGTTGTCACTCCCGTGAATGTTCCGAACTAACCCCAAGGAGCCATGAGTCGCACCATTGTTTACTTATCGTTGCTGGTCGGAGCACTTGCGTCTGTCTCGGTCGCGTTCGCTGCTCCAGGAAACACGATTCCAGACGGATCGCCCCTCGCTCCGGCTGGCGCACCTCGCTCTTCTTTTGTCAGCGATCCCACCGAGTCGGGTTTTGGGAAAGATCCTTTCTACCCGAAGAGTGCGCGTCTGACGCGAAGCAAAGTTACGAAGACCGAAGACGAAGTCCCGCCGCCGCCGGATTTCCCAACGGAACTCCTGTTGAAAGGAGTTTCGTTCATCGGCGGAAAGAAGCTCGCCATCATCAACAACCAAACGGTTGCCGAGCAGGAAGAGTTTTCCATCCGGATTGCCGGAAAACTCGTCAAGGGGCAGTGCGTCGAGATTAAGGAGAAGAGCGCAGTCCTCAAGGTCAACGGAGTTACCAAGGAAGTCCCGCTCCGCCCCGGCGTTCAGTGACCCCTCATCATTAACAATTTTCTCGCTACGATTTAGTTCCTAACCACCACCACTATGAACAAGAAACTCACAGCACTCATCCTCGGTCTTGCGACCAGCGGCCTGGCCTCCTACGGCCAGGATAACAATCCCCCACCTCCGCCTCCAGTGGACAACGTTAAGCCGGCCGAAACGCCAACCGTGACGTCGCCCGTGGTTTCGCCTGTCGTTGAAGTCCCCGCGACAACTCCGGATGTACCTGCTGCGACTCCGGCACCGACGGAAGCCACGCCTGCGGTTGCACCGGTTGACGGTGCGGTAACTGTGGCCGCTCGGGAGACTGCTCCGGCTCAAACGTCCGGGGGCGCTGCGAGCAAGGCTGACGAAACTGTGCCGCTGATCGTGATCGACGATGTTCCGTTGACCGATGCGATTCGCAATCTGGCGCGCCAGTCGGCGTTGAACTTCCAGTTTGATCCGCGCGTCACCACTTCGAATCAGCCGAATGTCAGCATCCGTTTCGAAAATGTGAGCGCCCAGGAAGCGCTGCTGGCGGTGCTCGACAACTACAGCCTCGTGCTGGTGAAGGATAACAAGTCGAAGATCGCCCGCGTGACGATCAAAGACCCGAAGGCTGAAGATCCGCTCGTGGCGAAGATTGTGCAACTGCGGTATAGCGAGCCCACGAATCTGGTCGGCATCGTAAAGACGACGCTTTCCAGCCGCAGCACGGTGGTTGCCGATGCGCGGACCTCCAGCTCATCATCAACACCACGGAAAAGGAAGTGGATGGCGTGCTGAATCTCATCAAGACGCTGGATTCTCCTACCAAGCAGGTCTTGATCGAAGCCAAGTTGATTGAAACGTCGAAGGCGCCCAGCACGATCAAGGGTATCGACTGGAGTGGCACTCTCGCCGCCCAACAGTTCGCTTTCGGAAACAACACCCAAACGGCTCCCCAATCGGCTGGTCAGAGCGATAACAAGCCCCTGGCGACCCAGTGGCCGCGCATGATGATCGATACCGCCAAGGGCTTCAACCCGGCGACTGCGTTCCTCGATGCGGATGGAGTCAGCGCGGTGTTGTCGTTCTTGAACAAGGACACGGACACCGAAGTGGTCGCCACGCCTCGCGCGGTGACTCTGGACAACCAGACGGCAACGTTGTCCGTCACGCGTGCCTTCCCGATCTTCCAGGTCACGCCTGGTTCCGCGAACTCTCCGGCTGGTGCCACGGTCACCTACACCAACCTCGGTGCGATCCTCTACGTCACGCCGCGCATCGCCGCGGACAATAACGTTTCACTGAAGGTTGTTCCCGAAGTCTCGAACATCGATGGCGTGGACAAACAGGTTTTGAATGGCGAGGAAAACACGGCCAACATCTATGCGATCCGCCGCATTGAAACGTCTGTGATGATCCCCAGCGGCAGCACGCTGGTGATGGGCGGCATGGTCAACGATACTCGCAGCAAGAGCTACACGAAGATCCCGATCCTCGGTGATATTCCGTTCGCTGGTCTCGCGTTCCGCAGGGAAGGAAAGACGCGCAACAAGCAGAACCTCCTAATCTTCGTCACGCCGACGATTGTGGATGACGGAGACTATCAGGCGAGCACCAGCGGCCGTGTCTTCCTGCAGAGCAAGCCGACCGAGTCTCCTGAGCCGAAGGAAACCGCCTGGGACAGCGGCAAGCCTCACGATTGGACCCAGCCCGCACGCTAATGGATGAGTGGTAGTGCTACGAATGAAGTAACTACGAGCAGCTTCCAACTCTACACGAACACCATGAAAAATAACTTCCTCCAAAAACGGCTCCTGTCGATCGCCGGCCCGGCTGTGGCCTTGGTGATTGCCGGTTCGGCCGTCCAAACTCGGGCGGCGGCCTTCGATTCGCCAGTCGGTGACTGGGATTTCTCCTTCACTGGATCGGAGAAAGGCGTCGCACAAATCACCTTCCTAGGTGACAACACCCTGACGGGTTTTGAAATCCTCACCCCGGGCAAGCCACTAGCCAGCGGGACAGTGCCGGACACCAATCCTCGTGGCGGCATCGTCACGGACACTGATCCGCGGACCGGCCAGCCGAACACTGGATCCTCGGGGACCAACAAGTTCGTTTGGGGCGGCGTCCTCATCGACGGGTATTGGGGTTTTGACGCCAGGGGAAAAGTTGTCGGCACGGTGACATTCACCTCCTCAGCCAGCACCAATGGAATGAGTTTCATCGGCACAGTGACGGCGGGCACTCGAATGACGCTTCGCGCTTCTGATGAAACCGGTGGGATGATCTATCGCGGAGTGCCGCGTGCGGCACTTCCGGATATTTCAGGAGACTACACGGCATCCGGCAAGAAGGGGCGGTCTCGTCACACGGGCTTCTTTACCTTGTCGGCCTCGGGCGACCCGAACATCTATGATGTTGTCGCGCATGGACCGGGGTACGATGGCGCTGGTTTCGCGCTGCTGACTTCGAATAACAAGCTCGGCATCTACTACGAGATCGGTGAAACGAATCCCGCCATCGTTGCCCTGAGCGGTTCGTTCAATGCGACGCGCTTGAAAGGTTCCGTGAGCGGTACCGATGGAACGAATAACTTCTCGCTCAAGCTCGTTCAGCCGCAGCTCGACTGACCGTTGCCAAGAATTCCTCCGCACAAGCCGCCCGGAAACGGGCGGCTTTTTTATTGGATCGCGAGTCCCTGACGAATGCCGAATTTCTCCACCCGCTTGCGCAGGGTGGCGCGCGTGATGCCAAGCAGTTTGGCGGCTTGAACCTGGTTTCCCTGCGTTTCAATAAGCGCTTGAATGACCAGTTCACGTTCGACGGCAGGTATCACCTTGAGCTTCGAATCCAAGCGGGCGCGGTGGAATAGAGCCTTCGCCAGAGTGGCGACATCTGCGTTCTCGAGGCGTGCGACGCTGTTTGAATCGCCAGAATGAGAGGCGGTGGACGCCGCCTGATTGCGCGGCGTGGTGAGTTCGGGAGGGAGATCGGAGGGCAGGATGGCGTCTCCTTTGGTCACCACCAACGCGCGGCGCATCACGTTCTCGAGTTCACGCACATTGCCCGGCCAATGGTAGCCTTCCAGGAGGGACAGGACGTCTTGGGAAATGGATTTCGGGGACTGGCCTTGTTCCTGGGCAAACTTCTTCAGGAAATAGTTTACCAGCAGGCGGACATCTTCGCGGCGGTCGCGTAACGGGGGCATCGCGATGCGAACGACGTTCAGGCGATAGAACAGGTCTTCCCGGAACTCCTTCGTCGCCACAGCCGCCTCCAGCGGCTTGTTGGTCGCGGCGATGACGCGGACGTCGACCTTGATGGGTTGGTTTCCACCGACGCGTTCGAACGTCCCCGATTGCAGCACGCGCAGGATCTTTGTTTGCGTGGCGAGGGTCATGTCGCCGATTTCGTCGAGAAAGATCGTGCCGTGATTGCATTGCTCGAACTTGCCGATGCGCTGGTTGGTCGCGCCCGTGAACGCGCCGCGTTCGTGGCCGAACAGTTCGCTCTCCAGCAAGTTCTCTGGAATGGCAGCGCAGTTGATGGCGAGGAACGCTTGCCCCGCCCTCTGGCTGTGGCTGTAGATCGCTCGTGCAACGAGCTCCTTGCCGGTGCCGCTCTCTCCTGTGATCAGCGCGGTCGCGTCCGACGCGGAAAGTTGGCCGATGAGTTTGAAGACATTCTGCATCTGCTCGCAGCGGCCGACGATGCCGAGATCGTAATCCTCGGATTCCAGCAGCGGCTGATAGGAGACAACTTGCTTCATCGCGCGTGCGGCCTTGAGTGCGTCGAAGACGATCTGTTTGAGCTTCGGCACGTCGAACGGTTTGAGGAGATAGTCGTAGGCGCCCAGTTTCATCGCCTCGATCGCGGTCTGCGTGGTGCCGTAGGCCGTCATCATGATCACGGGCAGCTTCGCATCGAGCTGGCGGAGACGGCGGAGCGTTTCGAGACCATTGATGCCGCCCATGCGGATGTCCATGATCACCAGATTCGGCTTCAGCTTGGGGATGATGCGGAGACCTTCCTCGCCACTGGTGGCGGTGGTGAGCTCAATCTCCGGGGAATCAAAGATTCGTCGGAATGAGTATTGAACGTCAGCTTCGTCGTCGATCAGAAGTAATTTATCCATGCCAGTGCGAGTTAGTGATACGTGATGCCGGTGGGCTGAAAAGGAAATAATTGGAACTTCGCTCCGGCTTTCGGCCAAAGCGGTTCAGGCACCGCGGGTTTGTTCGAGATTGATCGGGACGATGTCTTTCCGGTCTTTCATGGTCAGATAGACCAACCCTCCGATCAGGCTCCAGAAAAGACTGCCGGCGTAGGCGAGCAGGGAAAGTGACAGCGCGGCAGTGCGATCGACGCCGATAACATGGAGCATCTGCACGAACAAATGCTCGCGGACTCCTAGGCCGTTGGGCGAGATCGGCAGGGCAGAAATGCAGATGACGATGGGAACGGCGACGAACATGACCGTGGTTGAAACAGGAATGTTCATGCCGCGCGCGAGAACGATGAATTGTGCGACGCAAGCTGTGTTAAGGAGCATGGACGTGGCGAGTGACTTGATCACGAACCCACGGGATTGGCCGAACAGCTTGCAGGAGTCGAGCGTTCGCTCCAGCCATTCGCCCTTCGGCAGCCGTCTCAACCAATCGCGGGCGCCGGACCAGCGTCGCGATACACCGCCCCAAAAGGCGGTGCCAAGAATTACCGAACCGGAGAGCATCATGAGCACGACGATTCCTGCCAACGGACGAATCCATGAGTCCCTTGCGATCAATTCGGTGTTGAATATCATCATGGCGGACGCGAAGAGCAGCATCGCCCAGAGTCCGATGAGGCGGTCAACGACGACCGTGAGAACGGCGTTCGTCTTTTTGTTTTGAGCGTCACGCACTGCGTACCACGCCTTCATCAGGTCGCCGCCGTTCGAGCCCAACAGCACGGAGTTAAAGAAATGGGCTACGAATGAAATCTGCGTGATCCGCTGCCAGCTGACGTTCAGGCCTTGTGCTTGCAGGGCGAATCGCCAGCGCACCACGCCAAGGAAAAGGGTGGAGCCCATGAAGAGCAGGGAGATGACGAAATGGACAGGGGGAACTTTCGTGAGCGTGCGTCCGAGTTCACCGGGGCCAACGGTCCAACCCTGACGCCACTGTTCAGTCCGGGGAAGTTGATTGAACGCGATCTCGCCTTCCTTCTCGAGGGCCTTGTGCTTCTCGCGCGCTTCGTTGACAAAGATGCTGTGAAACACCCAGACGAGCAGCAGGAGGCAAAGGCCAATCCTCCATGTCTTTTGCCACAGTTTCTTCACTCGGATACAGGTGCTATTCGGAGCCTTAAATCGATTTCAGCTTCTCGATGCCACCTTTGGCATCCGCTGGACTCAGCGACGGGCTGAGTTCGAAGACTTTCAGGTGATCGGGTTTCACCAAAGGCTTGAGCGCTTCCCAATCGATGGTGCCCTTGCCGGGCGGGCGATGGTCGCGTCCCGGAAATTCAACATCATGCACATGGAACCCGTAGAGGCGCGCCTGCATGGATTCGAGATGGGCCTTATGATTGATGAAGCCGAGATTCTCTTTGATCTGCGCATGCCCGGTGTCGTGCCAGTAAACGACGGTGGGATCGCGAAGCTCGCTCATGAACAGCGAGTAGTCGCTCTCGAACGGAATTTCCTCGAGCGCCTCGCGATTCTCGATGCCTAGCTTGATGCCTCGGGGTTTGGCTTCGTCCACGATTCGACGGATGGACTCGAGCGCGTTCTCCATGTAACGAGCCTTCTTCTTTTCGCGGACCTCGCGCACCTCGCGGCAAAGCTTCTCGAACTTGGGCGTATCCTTTTTTCCTTCGCCGACCATTTCGATCAAGGTGTCGGTGTAGTCCTTCATGTCGACGCAGCCGGTGTGAAGGACGACGAGTTTTGCTTTTACCCGGACGGCGGTCTCCAGCGTCTTCACCGTGTGTTTGAAGGCGCTCTCACGTTCACGGCGATCTTCCGACGAAAACTTGTAGATGTTCGGTGCGGCTCGATCGACGCCCATGGGCAGGGGACAGAAATTATGAAGGCTGGAGATCTTGATTTCGCCGGCTTCCACGGCTTCAAAGATACCGGGCAACAGGCTGATGCGGATGCCGTGGCTCAATTCGGCATACTCGAATCCCAGATCGCGAATCTCGCGCAACATGGCGCGGCCATCGGTGTGGCGATGCGAGTTCCAGCAGGTCGACAACGAATACATACGAGACGGAATTTAATGCAAAATGGTCTGGGGACAAAGCGCGGACTGGAAGGCGGGCCCAGGGCCGCAGTCGTTTCACCTCCAAGCGCCAATAAAAAGCCGGGTGGGGATTTCAAGGCCCACACCCGGCATGCAAAGTTCGGACAATCGGAAGTGATTACAAGTCGGCGTAACGCGCAGCCAGCATCGCGGAGAACCGCGCTACCTTTTCCTTACGGCGGCGACGTTCACTCGGCTTTTCAAAATGCCGGTGATTACGAACTTCTTTCAGGGTGCCTTCGCGGTCGATTTTCTTTTTCAACCGGCGCAACGCCCGATCCACTGATTCACCTTTTTTTAACCTGATTTCAGTCAACTTAACTCACTTCCTCTCTGGGACGGGAAGCTGGAACTCGTGCAACAACTGCAAAGCCCGCTTCAAGTCGGGCCGGAAGCGTATGAATCGGGGTGGGGGTTGTCAACGGTCAAAACCGGATCGTTTGATCGATCGGAACCTCAGTTCCCTGACAACGGCGCTTGCAGAATGCGAACTCCTGTCTTACGGTCCGAACAGTAGAAGCCATGTGCAAAGTTAACTCTTCCCTGTATTCGCAGAGTCTCCCGGAACCCCGGCGGGACGCGGGCGGCCAGTCTCACTGGATTCCAAACACGGATGTTTACACCTCGGAGGAGGGCTTGGTCGTCAAGGCAGAGCTCGCAGGAATGCGCCGTGAAGACCTGGAGATTTCCGTCGATGGCAACCGCCTGTTGATCAGCGGCCAGCGCCAGGACGGTTGCCGCAATCCCGGTTGCAAGTTTCTGGTGATGGAGATCGATTACGGCGCGTTTGAATGTGTGATTGAGATCCCGCCGGGTTACGATCTGTCGAACGCCAAGGCGTCTTACCAGAACGGTTTCCTCCGCGTTGACGTTCCTCCTGCGGCTAAGCCAGTTTCCAAGACCGTTTTCGTTCACATCTCGGAGACTCAATAATTCTCTCCGAACTCTCCGTGGCCTCGGAGCAACCTAACTCAGAACCGCTCATCGATGGGCTCAGATACTGAATTCATTCGTATACTTGGGTCTGCATCCGACCAAGAAGCCACTGAAACTCCGGCTCCCAAGCCGCCTCCAAAGGCCCTGCCATCGACACTTCCCGTACTTGGCCTCTCGGACATCGTTATTTTTCCCGGGATGGTCGCTCCTCTGCTCGTCGATACCGCGCAAAGCATCCGGCTGATCGATGATGTCGTCGAAGGCGATCGCCTGCTGGCGTTGGTGCTTCAGAAGAAGCCCGACGTCGAATCGCCGCTTCCTGACGACCTCTTCCAGTATGGTTGCGGGGCGCGAGTGATGAAGATGCTGAAGTTCCCTGACAACACTGTTCGCGTGTTGGTGGAGGGACTCTGGCGCGTGCGCATCACCGAATACGAATCCCAGGATCCTTACCTGCGAGCGAAGGTTGAAGTCCTCAAGGAACTGTCCGTGGATTCAGTGGAGATGACGGCCCTGGCGCGCAACGCGCACCGGCAGTTCCAGGAAATCATCAAGCTCAACCCGGCGCTCCCGGATCAGGTCAAGATTGCCGCGATCAACACCGAGGCCGGTGGCAACCTAACCGACCTCATCGCCGCGAATCTCAATCTCAGCCTGGACGAAAGGCAGAAGTTGCTGGAGACGACCGATGTCAAAGAGCGGTTGAACCGCCTGCAGCCGCTGCTGAATCGCGAGCTCGAGGTTTCGACGCTCAGTTCCAAGATTCAGAACGACGTCGCCAGCACGATGGCGAAGAACCAGCGTGATTTCTTTCTGCGCGAACAAATTCGCGCGATTCAGCGTGAGTTGGGCGAAGCGGACCCGGTCGCGACTGAAGCCAACAACCTGCGGGAGCAGGTCGAAAAGGCCGACTTGCCGGATGAGGTTCGCAAAGTCGCGTTCAAAGAGATCGAACGCCTCTCGCAAATGTCGCCGGCGGTCGCGGAGTATACGATCACCCGCACCTACCTCGACTGGATCCTCGGCCTGCCGTGGAAGAAAACCAGCGAAGATACGATCGACATCGCGGCCGCGGAGCGAATTCTCGACGAACAACACTTTGGCTTGGAAAAGGTGAAAGAGCGCCTGCTCGACTTCATCGCCGTCATCAAGCTCAAGAAAGACATCAAGGGCCCGCTCCTGTGCCTCGTCGGTCCTCCCGGCGTCGGCAAGACATCGCTCGGCAAAAGTGTCGCCGACGCGCTTGGCCGCAAGTTCGCCCGTATTGCGCTGGGCGGCATGCGTGACGAAGCGGAGATTCGCGGTCATCGCCGCACTTACGTCGGCGCCATGCCGGGCCGGATCATTCAGACGCTCCGCCGGGTGGAAACGCGCAATCCGGTCATCCTGCTCGACGAGATCGACAAGCTCGGTTCCGATTTTCGCGGCGATCCTTCGTCGGCGTTGTTGGAAGTCCTCGATCCGCAGCAGAATCACACCTTCACGGATCATTACCTCGATCTTCCCTTCGATCTGTCACAAGTCCTCTTCATCACCACCGCCAACTGGCTCGATCCGATTCAGGCTGCGCTCCGTGATCGTCTTGAGGTCATCACGCTGCCGAGTTACACCGCCTCCGAGAAGCTCCAGATTGCGAAGCGATACCTCGTGCCGCGGCAGTTGGAGGAACACGGTTTGGCGAAGAAGCGGGTGAAGTTTTCCGACGCCACCCTTCGGCAGTTGATCACCGATTACACGCACGAAGCGGGCGTTCGGCAGTTGGAGCGGGAAATCGGCACGCTCACCCGGAAGGCGATTCGAAAGATTGTCGGGCGCAACGGCGACGCTGGCCCGATTACTATCGAGTCCAAGGCATTGTCCGATTACCTCGGGCAGCCAAAGTTCGTTTCCGAAGCCGCCGAGAAGATCACGGATGCCGGCATCGCAATGGGGCTCGCCTGGACTCCGGTTGGTGGCGAGATTCTTTTCATCGAAGCCACGCGCATGCCCGGCAACGGGAAGTTGACCCTGACCGGTTCACTGGGCGACGTGATGAAGGAGAGCGCGCAGACGGCGCTCAGTTATCTTCGCAGCAATGCGAAGCTGTTGGGCATCGACATGACTGACTTCGAGAAACATGACTTGCACATCCATGTGCCGGCTGGTGCGACCCCGAAGGATGGTCCGAGCGCCGGTTCAACGATCTCCGTCGCGCTGGCGTCCGTGCTCACACGTCGCTTGGTGCGCTCTGACCTCGCCATGACCGGCGAGATCAGCCTGCGCGGGCGTGTGCTGCGGGTCGGTGGCATCAAGGAAAAGGTGATGGCCGCCGCGCGGTCTGGACTGAAACAGGTCATCCTGCCGGCCCAGAACAAGAGCGATTGGGCGGAAGTGCCAGACGAAGTTCGCAAAAAGATGAAGGTTCACTTTGTGGAGCACATCTCTGAACTCATCCGCCTCGCGCTTCGTCCGAAGTGATACGATGCGCGTCGCCATTCTGTTGCTCAGCCTGGTTGCGGTAACTACAGTTCGCTCGGCCGAGAGCAAGTCCACCGTCACTCCATTGCCGCTGCCGGATCCGGATCGTGCCGGGCAGGAGCTGGCGGCCAAGTTGCGCGATGCCATGCCGGAGGCGGATTCGAGTTTCAGCGGCACCTTTCAAATCATTACTTCGGACGATACGATTCGCATCGTGCCGATCACGTCGACGATTACCGCCACCTCAACGAATTGGACGGTGACGTATCGAGCCACGCCGACGAATGGCGCGTCGCCTGAAGTTCTCACCATCACTCACACTCCCGGCCAACCGAGCCGGTATTCTTACTCCGTGGGAACGGCGCCCGTTCAGCCGGTGAATTTGGCCGCGGCGTTTGCTGGTTCGGATTTCTCGATCACGGACCTCGGATTGGAGTTCTTCCACTGGCCCCAGCAGCGCCGCGAGAAACACGAAATGCGGCACAGCCGGAATTGTCATGTGCTCGAAAGCGTCAGCGGCAATCCCTCGGCTTCCGGCTACGCGAGAGTGGTGAGCTGGGTGGACATTGAGAGCGGTGGTATTGTCCGTGCCGAGGCTTATAACAAGGCTGGCAAGAAGGTGAAGGAGTTCAAGGTTGGCCACTTTCGGAAGGTCGATGGACGCTGGCACCTGGAGAGCATGAAGATCTGGACGCCAACCACCGGCCAGGAAACGGAGTTGAAGTTCGATTTGAACAAGTAGCCGCCCGCCTGACTTTTCTGCGTGCCGCGTGTGACATCTGCCGGCGAGCGCTGTCGAATCAGTGATGTCAGCCCCGATCACCGAAAACACTGTGGAGCCCGCACCCGAGACATCGAGCGAAACCACCGCTGCGGGACGTGTCCCGCTGGAACCGCCGGAGTTGGAGGCGATCTACGAGGAGCATTCCCGCCCCGTTTATTATCTTGCCCTCCGCATGCTCGGCGATCCCACCCAGGCCGAGGATGCCACCCACGATGTCTTCCTGAAGGCGTATCGCAAGCTCGGCGATTTCAAAGGCAACTCAGCATTCGCACCTGGCTTTACCGCATCACCATCAACCACTGCCAGAATCTGCTGCAAACCTGGCACCGCCGAAACATCCACGGCACCGACGACGAGGCGGTCTGGGAACGCGCCGCCGGCACCAGCGACAGTCCGTTGCGGGTTCTGGAAACGAAGGAGCTCGGCCAGCGCATCCAGAAATCCCTCGACTCCCTTCCGGAAGAATACCGATTGCTGCTCCTGCTCGTCGCCGACGAGAAGCTCAGCTACGACGAAGTCGGCACCTTGACCGGCCAGAGCAGTGACGCCGTGCGCGGCAAACTGCATCGGGCTCGCAAGACCTTCGCCGCCGCCTTCCACCAGACCCCCTGACCTCCCACGCCCAACCACAAGACCACCATGAACCGACCCACTTCCAAGCTGAATCAGCGCCAGCACGAAGAAACCGTCTCCCAACAACAGAACGCCCAGGAAACCGCCACGGTCGAATTCGCCACCGCCGAGGAAATGCTCCGTCACGATGCGGGGCAGGCAGCGGTGCCGCCGGCCGTGGCGGAGCGATTGCAGCGTTCCATCGCGAACGAGCCGAAGCCGCAACCTTCCTGGTGGCAGCGACTGTTCAAGGGCTGATTTCGCGAACGAGTTTGAACTGCGCGGTTGCGAAATGTCCTCCGCCGGGCGACAGATAGCTGAACCCGGACGGACGAGTTAGAACATCGACTGGTGGGCCATTGATGACGCCATCCCTCACATCCAGCATTGCTGCGGAGATCGAAACCCTCATTCGCGCCCGATATCCGATTCTCTATCTCGTCACCAGCGAGGAACTGCGCGCCGAGCAAATCATCGCGGAAGTCGCGCAGCGGCGACAGAAGAAGGTCTTCGAGTGGAGCTGCAGCACGGGCGTCGTGCCGGCAGGCGCGTCCATCCAATCACAGAAGAGCCGCAATGCCGCGACGCGCGAACCACTGGCGGCGCTCGAACAGGTCATCGAACAAATCGAGCCCGCGATTTTTGTCTTCAAGGATTTTCATCCCTTCCTCACGCGGAACAATCACCTCGTAACGCGTCGGCTGAAGGAAATCGCGCTGCACCTGAAGAACAGCTTCAAGACCATCGTGATCATTTCGTCCGTGCTGGAGATTCCAGTGGAACTGGAAAAGGAGATCACCGTTCTCACCGTCCCGTTGCCGTCCCGCGAAGAGCTTGAGTTGTTGCTCGCCAAAATCCTCGATGACGTGAAGCAGTTCAAACACGTCTCCATCGAGCTCGACCCCGCCGGACGCGAGCGTCTTCTGCAAGCGGCGCTCGGCCTCACGCTGGGCGAAGCGGAAAACGTCTTCGCGAAGATCATCGTGAAGGACCAGCGCCTGAGCGCGGATGACGTAGGCGAAGTCTTTGCCCAGAAACAGCAGATCATCCGCAAGAGCGGTCTGCTGGATTACTATGCGGCCAGCGAAAGCTTCGACCACATCGGCGGTCTCGCGGTGCTGAAAGACTGGCTGAACAAACGTGCCGTCGCGTTCAGTTCCGAGGCGCGCGACTTTGGGCTCCCGTCGCCAAAGGGCATCCTGCTCCTCGGTGTCCAAGGCTGCGGTAAGAGTCTTTGTGCGAAAGCCGTAGCCAGCCACTGGCAGCTGCCGCTGCTCCGCTTCGACATGGGACGGATGTTCGGCAGCCTCGTTGGTTCTTCTGAGGAGAACGTGCGTCGCGCGATCTCTGTCGCGGAATCCGTCGCGCCGGCGATTCTGTGGGTGGACGAAATCGACAAGGCGTTCGCTGGCTCGCAGAGCTCTGGCGGCGCGGATGGCGGCACGGCGGCGCGCGTTTTCGGCACGTTCCTCACCTGGCTTTCGGAGAAGAGCGCGCCTGTTTTTGTGGTGGCGACGGCGAACGACATCTCGCAGCTGCCGCCCGAACTGCTGCGGAAAGGGTCGCTTCGATGAGATCTTCTTCGTCGATCTGCCGTCGCCTGAAGAACGCGCGGAAGTCTTTCGGATTCACCTCGCGAAACGAGGTCGCGATCCGGAGCGTTTCGACATGGCGGCGATGGTGGAGGCGAGCCGGGATTTCAGCGGCGCGGAAGTCGAGGAAGCCATCATCAGCGCGCTCTACGAGGCGTTCTATGGCCGGGAAGAATTGCAGACGGCGCACGTCTTATCTGTACTGGCCGAGACGGTGCCGCTGGCGCGCACGATGGACGAGCAGATCGGCCAGTTGCGATCGTGGGCGGATGGTCGGGCGCGGAACGCCAGCGTGCCGCGTGGCGCGCGGAGTTCGGAATCCTAGCGGAAGCTAAAGACGGAAGGAGAACGGTTATGTGGAAGTCCTTTGCAGAACACTTCAAGGAATGCGGTCGCCACAGTGGCGGATTCTTTTTGCTGGGGCTCTTGGGCGCGCCGTTGTGCGCCGCGATGGTATCAATGCTGGGCCCGTGGACAGCGAATCTCCTCTGGGCAACGTGGGCAGTGCTCTTTGCCCATGGATTCGTGAAGTTCGTCCATCAATGGCGCCACCCGGTGCGCCTCGGAAGATTGCCGCCATTGTCGCGACACGATTTGCGGGTAGCCCGGTCCAAGCTCATGAAGTGTCGAAACTAACCCAGACGACCTCCGCCGCATTGGCCGGGCGAATTTTTCGCTCGCGCCCACGGCCCGTTTGGCGTTCCAGTAATCCCACCAGCCGCCAATACTGCCATGAGCCGCTTCGCCAATCTTGAGTTCAACGACGAATCGAAGGGCCGCTCGCAGCAAACCCCCGTCAATACCGACGCCGACCGTCATAGTGCCGAGGCGCAAACGGCGTTCGAGCGCGCCGACTTCGAGCAGGCGCTCCGCTCCTACTCCCGGGTGTTGGAGCACAATCCCCAGCATGTGCCGGCATGGACGGGCCAAGTCCGGGCGTTGATCGAGCTCGGGGAATTTCAGGAAGCCCGCCTCTGGGCGGACAAGGCGCTCGAACGTTTTCCCAGCGATCCCGAACTGCTCGCGGCCAAGGGCGTCGCGCTCAGTCGCTGCGGCGATCTGGATGGCGCCCTGACATTCTCCGACGCGAGCATCGCGGAACGCGGCGACACGCCCTACGTCTGGCTGGCGCGCGGCGATGTCCTGCTCGCCCGCGGCGAGAAGCGGGCGGATTACTGTTTCGACAAGGCACTCGGCCTGGCCGCGGCGGACTGGTTCATCGCGTGGCTGGCGGCGCGCATCCGGGTGTTCTACAAGCAATTCACTCTCGCGCTGAAATTCGCGCAGCAGGCGCTGGAGCTGAAGCCGGACAACGAGGTGCTCTGGCTTTGTGCGGGCCGATGCCAAAAGGAACTGGGCTTGATTGGTCCGGCGCGGAACTCATTTCAACAAGCGCTCCAACTCCACCCGCGCTGGCACGAAGCCGAGCGCGCCATGAGCAGTCTGGCTGAGACGACGATGGTGCAAAGGCTCGGCGGGTGGTGGAAGAGAAGGACGGGGGGGTGAAAGTTTGAGTCATGTCAGAAGCGCTGACAAAGGGTCGGTCTAGTTTGTTTCCGCTCGTTGTAGGCGGCCTCGCCGCAATTGTCTTCTTTCTCGGCGTGGCGTCGGCGTGGCCACCGCTCTGGGTTGAGCGTCGCCAGCAGCGAATGAAACTCGTTGGAAGAGTCCAAGCAGCCGGTGGTTGGGATGCGGTGAAACGCGACTGCTTATCACTCGCAGAAACGAATAGATGGTATTATTGGAGACGCCAGTTCGATAATCCGCATCCGCTTCCACCTTCCCTCTCAGCGCTCAAGCCCATTGAGGTCAATTGTATTTCTTCCGAGACATTTAAGTCCGACTCTGGCAATCCAAGCGACCGGAGGATTCAAGAATCCGGGAGAATATTGAATAGCATTCCTTCACCAGAGGTTCCGACCGGCTTCAATGAGAAACCTGACGTTGCTGTAGTACGTATTAAGCTCTTTGGTCTCCATTCAACGGGTGGCCATTCAACTCCATTCTACGGCATTGAGATTGTCAGTGGCCCTGGTAAGGAAGCCTACCAGCCCAAACCTGTTCACGCCGCTTCGGGCAATGGCCACACCAGCTACCGGGAGATAGAGGATGGCGTCTATGAAGTTTACTGATCAATCGACATCCGCATTTGTGTTGTCTATAAAATGAGCATCACTCCTCGGACTGACCTGCGCTGGGCGGCGCATGTTCGTCCCTTCAGTTCTCCCGGAGGGAGAACCGAGAATACCGGCGTTTCAACGCCGGGTTCCAGACGGCATCCGAGCAAGTCCCGAAGGGACGGTTGAATCATTCCCACAAATAGCGCTCGTCGAACTCGATCCGGTGCTTCTTCAGCAACGCGACGAATTCCTCCTGAAATGTCATCGTGTGATGATGCGGCTCCTGATTCCCAATGTAGTCAACGATCTTGTCCACTTGCGAGACGCTCACGCTGAAAGCGCCGTACTTGGTTTGCCACGCAAAGGCTCGCTGATCGGGAAAGGTGTCGTGCACCCACTTCGAGGAACCCCCTTTGATCAGTTGCATGGCCTTGGCTATGGGCATCGTCGCAGGCAGCGACAACAGCAGATGAACATGGTCTTCGATGCCTCCGATACTAAGGGCTGTGATCCCATTTTCTCGTGCAATCCCGCCGAGATACGGCCAAAGCCTGGCCTGAAGCGCAGGTGTAATGAACGGCCTTCGATCCTTGGTGCTAAACACGCAATGCGCGAAAGTGCATATGTAGGACATGGGCGGATTCAGCCGTCCCTCCGGGACTGGCGCAACCGCAATCGCCGACCCGGCAGTAAACTGCCGGGCTATTCTCAAGACTCCCTCCGGGAGAGGACATGACCTGATTGGTCACCAAAAAGCTCACATGACCCACACCCCTCTCGACAGCCTGCTCGCCACGGCGCAGGAATACAATGCGTCGGACCTGCACATCATTGCGGGCGTGCCACCGGCGTTTCGCGTGAACGGGGAGATTATCCTCGCCGAGAGCGACACGTTGATGGAGTCGGACGTCGACGAGATGGCGTTTCAGATGTTGAACGAAGCGCAGCGCGATACGTTCGAGCGCGAATGGGAGCTGTGCATCTCCATGCGGCATCCGATGGTTGGCCGCGTGCGGGTGACGTTCTACAAGCGCAACGGTCATCCGGAAATGAGCTTCCGCTTCTGCGGCGAACGCATTTCCACGCGCGAAGAGCTCGGTCTGCCGGCGAAGATTGATGAGCTGGTCCGCCGGCCGAATGGGCTGTTTCTTATCACTGGCCCGACTGGCGCGGGCAAGACCACGACGCTCAATTATCTCGTCGACCTCATCAACCGCGAGCGACGTTGCAAGGTGGTGACGATCGAGGATCCCATCGAGTTCGTGCATCAGAACAATCGCGCGATTGTGGTGCAGCAGGAGGTGCTCACGGATGTGCATTCGTTCAACCGCGCGCTCATCCATGTCCTGCGCCAGGATCCGGATGTGATCGTTGTCGGTGAAGTGCGCGATGCCGAGGCGATCTCGACGGTGCTGACCGCGGCGGAAACCGGTCACCTCGTGCTGGCGACCATGCATTCGCCGAACGTGGCGCATGCGTTGGAGCGTATCACTGGAATCTTCGAGGGCAGCGCCCAAAGACAGGTGGTGTTGCAGCTCGCGAATTCATTGCAGGGGATCATCGCCCAGGATTTGCTGCCGAGCGCGGACCGGACGCGTCGGGTGCTGGCGTATGAATTGATGATGGCGAACAATGCGGTTCGGAATCTGATTCGCGAAAATCAACTGCACTTCCTGGAGAACACGATGCAGACGGCGGCGAAGGAAGGCATGATGCTGATGGATAATTGCCTCTACGATCTCTACTGCAAGTGCGCCATCAGCTACGACACGGCAATGAGCCGGGCGCGGCATCCGGACCGGATCAGCCGGAAGAAGGATTGAACCATGGAAATGTCACTGCGCATCGCGTGGGGAGTTTTCGTTTTGCTGGCGGTCGCCACCGTCGTGGCGTGGATCATCTGGCGATTGCTCAAGAACAGCACGGATCCGGCGGCGCTGCTGTTCCGCTGGGTCATGTCCGCGGTGATTCTTGGTGGCGGCTTTTATTTCATCAAATGGATGATGGGGCCGAACCCGGCAGCGCAGGAGCAGATCGCCGCCGTCCTGGCCGGAGCGGTGATTGGCCTCATCTTCGCGATTCTCTGGCTTCCGGCCATCATCGAGAAAGTCTCTGAAACCATTGGCACGCTTTTCACCGGTGGAAGTGAGCCTCCACCGCCGGAGCCGTTTTATTCGCCGGCCATCGCGATGCGAAAGCAGGGCAAGTTTCGCGAGGCGACCTACGAAGTGCAGCAGCAGCTCGCGCGGTTTCCGAACGATGTCACCGGGCAGATGATGATGGCCGAGATTCAGGCGACAGACCTGAACGATCTGCCGGCGGCCCAGTTGACGATTGAGCGTTTGTGCCACCAGTCCGGCCATTCCGCGCCGCAGATTGCGAACGCCTTCAATGCGCTGGCGGACTGGCATCTCAAGGCTCTGAACCCGGATGCGGCGCGCATTACTCTGGAGAAGATTATCGCGCGGCTGCCCGGCACCGAGCAGGCGCTTCTGGCCGAGCAGCGCATCTCGCACCTGGCCAGCAAGGAGGCTTTGCAAGCGGCGCATGAACATCGCCCAATCGAGCTGCGAGCGGGCATCAAGGACATCGGGCTGATGAAGGATCCGCCGAAGGTTCTCCGTGCCGAGCTGAGTCCCGTGGAAGAGGCGGCGGAGTTGGTGAACAAGTTGGAGTTACATCCCACTGACAACGACGCGCGCGAAAAGCTGGCGATGATTTATGCCGAGCATTATCAGCGGCTGGATTTGGCGCTCGATCAGCTGGAGCAGCTGGTGTCCGCTCCGAAACAATCCGGCAAGGAAGTGGCGCGTTGGCTGAATGTGATGGCGGACCTGCAGCTGAAACTCGGGGCCGACTACGACACGATCCGCGCGACGTTGCAGCGAGTGATTGATTTGTTTCCCGAGCTGGCGGCGGCGCAGCTGGCCCAGCAGCGCATTGAGTTGCTGCGGCTGGAGCTGAAGGGAAAAGAAAAGAGCCAAGTCGTCAAACTTGGCTCTTACGAAAAAGATATCGGGCTGAAGAACCCGCCGCGCGCCTAGCGCTTCGTGGGAGTGGCGGGAGTCAGGTTGCCGCTGGCGAGGCGAACGGCGATTTGCTTGTCGATGAACGCAGCCATTTCCATGTCTGCGCCGCCGGCTTTCCCGCGGGCTTGAACGAGGATGCGAGTGGTCTTGGTGTCGAACTCCTCGACCTTCACCCACACGCGGCGCTCGTCGATGCTGGCTTCGAGCACGTTCTTCAAAGTGTCTTCACTCACCAGAGTCCCCTGATGCTTGAGAACATCCTTGGCAGCGGCCCAGAGTTCGGCAGGAGTGCGGTCATAGCGACCTTCGACGCGGTCGCGAACCATCGGCACACCGGCGCGGTGACGACCGTCAATTGTCTCCACGCAGCCGGTCAAACCGAAGGCTGCAACGGCAAGAGCCAGCGAAAAAATCCATTTCAATTTCATGGCAGGTGATGTCAGCAGAAAGTGCCGAGCCGTCAAGCATCGTTTTGAAAACCGCGAGGAAACGCCTGTGGAATCAGGCTGGAACAACTCAGGAAGTTGGCTCGTCGGTTGCCTCCGGGGTTCGCCGGGGCAGCATGAGGACGGCGTTCTCCGGGGCGGGGCAGACCTGCTGGCAAATACCACAACCGGTGCAGACCTCGGGCACCACCATCGGGATGATCTGCGAGGCGTGCAGGGCGCCGGGTTCCGGACAGCGCTCGACGCAAATGGCGCAGTAGTTTTCGAGCGCGAGACAATGGCGTCCCTGGATGACCGCCACCATGGGCACAGGCGGATTGGGGGCGTTTGGTGGTGAGCTTCCGGCGATGGCATGACCGACGGCTTTCGCTCCGTCGCCGGTGGCCTTCAACGGCCGGGCGAAGAGCGAGAAGAGTCCGCGTCTGGTAAAGCCTGAGCTCATGACCACGCCGACATTGCAGGGAAAGTGTCCGAGTGGCGAGTTCGGAATCGGATTGCGTGTTGCGTGAACGCGATGGTTCGCGCGGGGCTCTGCCGCGATCCATCTTGCCTTGAGTCGGTGGAGTCCTAGACTTCGCGCACGCCGCTGACGTTGCGGAGCAAGTAGTTCCCTGCGCCGCGGCGGACACAATCATGATCCGCTCATTCGCGTTCACGACTCAGGGCAAACTGCACAGCAAGGACATTGAGACCTTTCTCATGCCCACGCTGCTGGCGGACACGAATCTTTTTCTGTGGGTCGATCTGGAAAAGCCGACTCCGGAGGAAAGCCGGCTGATCCTCGAGGAAATTTTCCACTTCCACCAGCTGTCGATCGAGGACTGCGTTTCCGTGAGTCCGTCACCGAAGGTCGAGGAATACGTCCCGAAGGATGAGGACAAGTTCTCGCCGTATCTCTTTATGGTGATTCACGCGGTGGACTACAGCCGCAAGGACGGGGTCTTCGCGACGAGTGAGCTGAATTTTTTCCTCGGGAAGAACTTTCTGGTCACGTTTCACGAAGTCCCGCTGCGCAGTGTGCAGCAAACCGAGGAACGTTGCTTGAAGAGCACGGTTCACATCGCGCGCGCGCCGGATCGGGTGGCGCATACGTTGTTGGACGGCATCGTGGAAAACTACAAACCCGCTCTCGACGAGCTGGCGTTTGAGATCGCCGAGCTGGAGCAGAGGGTGATTGAGCACCCGTCGCCCCGGTTACTGAACAAGATCATTCAGATCAAAAAGGAGGTGCTGCATCTCCGGCAGATTATTGGCCCGCAGCGCGAGGTGTTGTCCCGGTTCGCCCAAGGCGAGTTCAAGCTCATCCGTTCTCATTTGGTACCATACTACCGCGACGTCTACGACGGATTGTTCCACATCGCGGAACTGGCGCAGAGCTACACGGATTCGCTCACCGGTCTGCTGCACATTCACCTGAGCATGTCGTCCAACCAGACGGGCGAGGTGCTGAAGGTGCTGACCCTCATCACGCTGATTACTACTCCCGTTACCATCGTGGGCACCTGGTATGGAATGAACTTTGGCGAGAGCATGCCGGAGTTGCACCTGAAGTATGGATATGAACTGGCGATCGCGATCACCGTGGTCTCGACCGCGCTGATGTGGTGGTGGTTCAAGAAAAGGAAATGGTTCTGAGCGGTGCTTTGACGGGCGCGAACATTTGCTGAGCTCATGCCTCCTCCGAAATCCAGCTTCCTCGACAAAGTTCTCGGGCGCATCGGGCGCCTCGACAAGGAGGGATTGCAGACGGTGGTGCAGCGCCTGGCGCGCGAGCGATCGTTTCTCGAAACGTTGTTCAACACGATCGAGGACGGCGTGCTGGTGGCGGATGAGACGGGGCGCGTGCTGTATTTCAACCAGGCGGTCACGCGACTGCTCGGGATGCAGGAGGGGCAGTCGGAAGGACAGCACGTAAACCAGTTCCTGCCGGATCTCGACTGGGAGAAGCTGGCGAAGTTCGACAAGACCGGCGGCGTAAAAGTGACGAGGCACGAGTTCGAGGTGGAATATCCCCGGCCGCGACTGTTGAGCCTGTACGCCGCGCCGCTGGATGGTGAGGCGATTGGCAGTTCCGGTGTGGCCTTGATTTTACACGATGCGACGGAGGCGCGGCAGAAGACGCACGAGGCGATCGAAACGGAGCGCATCCAGGCGTTGACCTTGCTCGCGGCCAGTGTGGCGCACGAGATTGGGAATCCGCTCAACGCGCTGCACATTCATCTGCAATTGATGGAGCGCGAGTTGAAGAAGCTGGGCGCGGTGGTGGGCGAGCCCGCGGCGAACTCAATTTCTGGACGAAGGAAGCCCAAGGGTGAATCAACGGGCGCGGATGCGGCGGAGATTGCGCACAAGCTGGAGAAGTATCTGGCGGTCTCCAAGGGCGAGATTGTGCGGCTCGATTACATCGTGACGCAGTTTCTGCAGGCGATTCGGCCGTCGGTGCCGCAGCTTCGGCTGTCGTCGTTGAACGATGTCGTGCGCGAGACGCTGGAGTTGCTGCGGCCGGAGATCGAGAATCGCGGAGTGACCGTGAAGGAGAAGCTGGCCAAGCAACTGGCGGCGAGTCCCATCGATCCGGCGCAGATCAAGCAGGCGTTGGTGAACTTGATCAAGAACGCGGTGCAGGCGATGACCAAGGGTGGCGTGCTGAGCATCACTACGGATTCCGGGGTGGACGGCGTGGTGGTGAGCATCGCGGACACGGGCGGTGGGATTCCGCAGGAACAGATCAACCGAATCTTCGAGCCATTCTATACAACGAAGAAGAAGGGGAGCGGCCTTGGGTTGATGATTGTGCAACGGATCGTTCGCGATCATGGGGGGCGTATTGATCTGGAGAGCCACGTGGGGAAGGGGACGACGTTCCGCATCTGGCTTCCGCTTTATGAACGGCGGACGAGGCTGCTGGAGGCGAGGCATGACTGATTTGCGAATTTCGGGAATCGTCCTACGCTCCGACCAGTCCAACGGATTCATCGAGACACAGGATTACTGATGGCCATGAACAAACCAATGCTCCTCATCGTGGATGACGAGAAGCCGACGCGCGAAGGGTTGCGCGCCGCGCTGGAGGATCGTTACGACGTCTACATCGCCGAGGATGCGGCGGCTGCGATGACGTTGTTGGAGCAGGAACATTTCGACGTTTTGCTGACGGACTTTCGGTTGCCGAACGAGGACGGGATGAAATTGATCGCGCGCGCCAAGTCACTTTCGAAGCCGCCCATCTGCATTTTGATGACGGCCTATGGTTCGGAGGAGGTGGCGGTGCAGGCGATGAAGAGCGGTGCGGATGATTACATCGCGAAGGGCCGGATGCAGATCGACGAGCTGGAGATGCGGATCGCGCGGGCGATGAAGGGCCAGACGCTGGAGAAGGAGAATGTCTCGCTCCGGCAGCAGCTGGATTCGAAGTTCGGCTTGGAGAATTTAATCGGCGAATCAGCGCCGATGCGGGCGGTGGTGGACAAGGTCCGGCAGGTGGCGCCGGCGCGGGCGGCGACGGTTTTGATTCTCGGCGAGAGCGGCACGGGCAAGGAACTGATTGCAAAGGCGATTCACCAACTGAGCCCGCGCTCGAAGCAGTCGATGGTGACGGTTCACTGCGCGGCCTTGTCGGCGACGTTGCTGGAAAGTGAGCTGTTCGGCCACGAGAAGGGATCCTTCACTGGCGCGCACGAGCGACGCATTGGGCGATTCGAGGAGGCGAATGGTGGAACTCTGTTTCTCGACGAGATCGGCGAGATCGACGCGAGCACGCAGGTAAAGCTGTTGCGTTTCCTCGGTGAACGAACTTTTGAACGGGTCGGTTCGAACAAAACTTTGACGTCGGATGTGCGCTTGATCACGGCGACGAATAAGAACCTCGCTGAAATGGTTAGGGCCGGAACGTTTCGGGAGGACTTGTACTTCCGCTTGAAGGTGGTGGAGATCAAGTTGCCGCCATTGCGCGAACGTCGGAGCGATGTGCCGCTCTTGGCGGGGGCGTTCTTGCGCGAGTTTGCGCGTGAAAATCAGAAAGTGGTGAAGTCGATCGCGCCCGAGGCGATGTCGCTGCTCACGAATTATTCTTGGCCGGGCAATGTGCGGGAGCTGCGGGCGGCGATCGAGGGTGCCGTGGTGCTGTGTCGCGGCGATGTCGTCACCGTCGAGGATGTTCAAGACTACGTTCGCAACCCGGAACTGATGAACGCCGGAACTTCTGTTTCCGGGGCGAGCGGTCCGATTGAGACGGTGAAGGATGCCGAGAAGCAGCTAATAGTGCGGGCGCTGAAGGAGGCGGAAGGGAACAGGACGCTGGCGGCGAAGCGGATTGGGATGAGTCGCCGGACTCTGCACCGGAAGATTCACGACTATCAGCTGGAGCATTTGTGAGGTGCGCCTCGTTTGGCGCGGCTGGGTTCAAGTATTTTTCCCGGATTCTGAACGGAATCGGCGAAATTCAATCAAAGGAGAGTAATCCACAGGCTCAGGCTGTCTGGAAATCACGCCGATGAGTTCTCGTGTGCCCGGAAACGGGATTTAAAATTTGACAAGCCCATGCTGCGTCCATACAAACCGTGGCGATTTGCCGGGCCGGAATTGGGAATTTCTTGAAGTACCGTGATTTGAACATGAAGAGAGCCGTCGTTGCCGCCGGGGCGTTTGCCTTGGGTGCGGCGGGGCTCTACGGGGCGAGTGTCACAGATGCGCTGACGGCTCAGGAAAAAGACAAGAGGTGGCTTCTGTCTGGATCGCTTCGAAATTTTTTCGACGACAACATGTTCAACTCGCCATCCGTGACTGCGGAGTCGAGTTTCGGAGTGGAGGTCAAGCCGGGCATCGCTCTCAATCTTCCTCTCGAGCGCACGTTGCTCACTGCTTCGTACGACTATACGATGAGCTTTTTTGAGGCTCGGAATGACAACAAGGTGGACCAGACTCATCAATTCGAGGGTCGGCTGGACCATAAATTTTCCGAGCGCTATGAACTCAGCGTCACTGAAAACTTTGTGGTTTCGGATGAGCCGGTCGTCAGCAGCGGTCCGCAGAATGTCTTTCGCAGCCGTGCTGATGCCAGCAACACTCGAAATACTTTTGGGGTGGAAGCGACCATCCTAACCAAGCCGACATTCGGCTGGCTGCTGGGTTACGGCCAATACTGGCAGGATTACTCAACGAGCGAGTATTCCATGACCCTCGATCAATCCACGCACCGGGCAAATATTGATGCCCGCTGGTTTTCGGGGGAGAGCACTCTTTTGTTTACGGGTTATTTGATCGGGATTACGGAATATACCTATGCTCGATTTTTGGCTTGGGACCAGGGGCAACAGGTTTTTGCAAGCATCAAGAACAACAGCTTCCATCGCTTCTATTTCGGAGCGAGGCATAAATTGAGTTCGCAGACAGACCTTTCCGGACGGGTCGGCTTCCAATACACGGACTATTTTAACCAATCCGAGTCTGACATCAGCCCGTATGTTGATGGGAGCGTCAGTTACAAGTACTCCCAGAATAGTACGGTTTCATTGGGTGCTAACGTGGAGCGATACGCTGCCGATGTTACCGGTGCGCTGGATCAATTGATCGCCAGTGGTTATCTGAGCGTTGCCCATCGGATTACTCCGAGAATCACCGGGTCGGCGGATTTCAGGTTCCAGCGCGCCACGTTTAACGGCGGCGGAACAATCGATGGTGAGTCAGACAACTATTACACGATGACCTTTGGCGCCGAATACAGGTTTCGCGAATACCTCTCTGCGACCCTGAGCTACGCATGGAGCAGGCTGTCATCCGGCCGAGGATCTTCGGATTTTATCAACTTTAGCCGGAATCAGGTTTATTGGGGTATAAAGCTTTCGTATTAGTAGTCGGCCCGCGGCGGATGCGGGCGTTAATCAGCTTTTAGCAAGTATATGGAAACGACAAAGTCTTTTGAAACGCCTGAAGAGGCTAAACTGCATTTTCTGGATTACTGGCGCATTGTCCGGGTGCGCAAGGCGGTGGTGCTCGCGGTGTTTCTGCTTGTTACGATCACGACGACCTTGGTCACGTTCATTCTCCCTCCGACGTTTGCCAGCACGGCTCGTATTTCTGTTCAACGTGATACGACGGACGTGCAAGGTGTGAATCTCGGTCAAGGGTCCGGGCAGAGCTACAGCGTCTACGACTTTGCGTTCTGGATTCAGACCGAGTTCGAGAAGATCCAGTCGAAGATGATCCTTTATCCGGTGATCACCAATCTCGATTTGCACATCAAGTGGGGGGAGAAATACAAGGAGGGTGCGCTGCGAATGGACACCACGTTCGCCATGCTGAAACGAAAGATTGATGTCACCCAATCGCCTCGTACCAGCTTGATTGAAATCAAGGCATTCAGTGACGATCCAAACGAGGCTGCGGCCATTGCCAATCGAATCGCGGATGTTTACCGGGAGTCGCGAACCAACCTGTGGCTCGAGATGTCTTCCCGCGGATTGGAGGCATTGAATGCCGAACTCGCCAGCCAGACGGCGGTGATTACCAACCTCCAGAAGGAAGTGTACGACATGAAGGAGCTGTATGGGATATCGGATGTTGATATTCAGCAGGGCATGTCGGTGGCGACTGTTGAAGCTGGTATTTTGCAGACGCTGGATCGACTGCGGATCGAAACCCTGAAGGAGTACGAAAAACAAAATACGACCTACAACCAGCTTACCAACTATACCCGGGTGGAACTCAAACGGTCGATGTTGACGGTGGTTTCTGACAATCTCCTCATGAGTCTGCTTCAGCAACTATCTGTCGAGGAAGGGAAGCTGGCGCAAATTACAAATTCCCTTTCATTGGACCATCCTGATGTAAAAGGGATACGCGGGTCGATCGGTGTATTGAACGATCAAATTGATGGGAAACTGGACGGAATGATGCGCGGACTGGAGGCGAACGTTAATGCCAAACGTGCCGAACTCAACGCTGTGACGCTGGAGCGGGAGCGCGCGCTCACCAACGATATTTCGAAGGCGGTTGCCCGTAGTCCGTACAATCAGAAAAGCGGGAACTGGAAAGCAGTGGTTGCCCGCGATAAACTCAAATCGCGTATCATCGAGGAGAAGGTCAGGCAGCGATCCCGAAAACTGCGATTGTGCAGATGATTGATCGTGCCGAGCCGGAGATGAATCCGGTCAAGCCTCGCAAGATGCTCAATATCGCTCTCGGCGTGATTGTGGGCCTTGCCATGGGTATCGGCGTTGCGTTCTTCATCGAGTATCTCGATACGAGTGTGAAGACGATCGACGACGTGGAGCGCGCGATGCAGGCCCCGGTTCTGGGCGTTATTCCGCAGAATGTCGGTTACCTCATCTCCGAGGGGCCGGACAGTCCTCATGCTGAAGCCTACCGTGTATTGAGGACGAACATCCTGTTCTCGCTCAAGGATCCGAAGCTGAACACTATCACGGTGGTCAGTGCCGGCGCGGGTGAAGGTAAATCAACCACGATCTTCAACCTCGCGACGGTGTTCGCCCAGAACGGTTCCCGGGTGATCATTGTCGACTCCGACCTCCGCCGTCCGAGCGTCCACAAGATTCTCAAGGTTTCGAACTCGGTTGGTCTCACGAATTATCTGCTCAAGCAGAACACGCTCGAAGAGGTGATTCAGACCACCCCGCTGCCGACGTTCGATTTCCTGCCCAGCGGCAAGTTGCCCAGCAGTTCGATGGGCGTGCTGAGTTCGGCACAAATGAAGGAACTGATCCGCGACCTCAAGCGCCGTTACGACTACGTGTTCTTCGATTCACCGCCGATCATGGGCGTCAGTGATGCCTCCATTCTCGCGAGTGAAGTTGATGCTGTGATGCAGGTGGTGCAATACCGCCGTTACCCGCAGCCGATGACCATCCGTGCCAAGCAGATGATCGAGAAGGTCGGCGGCAATCTGCTCGGCATCGTGCTCAACAACATCAGCATGGCCAGCGACGAGAATTATTATTACTACAGCAGCGGTTACTATTACGAGGACGACAAGGAAGAGGGAGCTGACTCTGGAAAGTCGTCAACCAAGAAGGCGTCGACGACCGAAGATTGAGCTTCCGACCTCCGGTCCAAATAGTGATTGGCTCAAGAGCCCGCACGGTTCAGCTTAACGATTATGACACTGACTAGTCTGAAACAAATCTTCGCATGGAGCGCGCTGGTGGTGGTGATGTCGGCGTTCGCCGGTTGTTCCACCATTGATGGAAGTGGACAGTTTCCCCCGCCAATTTCCCCGGCCACGACGGGCGGGACGAACGGAGTGAGTGCTGACGTCGATCAGTTCTCCCGTCTTCGCGTTGGCGATCTTATCATGATCAGCTTCAGTGACATTGAGAAGCCGCCGCAGAAGCAGGAAGTCAACATCCCGGACTCCGGTGTGATCACCCTGCCGTTCAACGTGCATGTCAAAGCGGATGGAAAAACCACGACGGAACTGGAAAAGGACATTCGCGATGCGTACGTCCCGAGCCTGTTCGTGAATCTCACGGTCTCGGTTCGTGCTGATCAACGATTCTACTATGTCGACGGCGAAGTTCGGACACCAAGAGCATGGCTTTACACCGGCGAAACGACTGTCCTTCGTGCCGTTGCAAACGCCGGTGGATTCACCGATTTCGCCAACCGCAGCAAGATCGAACTACGTCGCCAGAATGGGCAGAGGTTCTTTGTGAACTACAAAAAGGCGTTGAAGGATCCCAAGCTCGATTTGCCCGTGTATCCCAACGACCACATCATCGTCGGCAAGAGTCGCTTCTAAGTGGTTCAACTCGACATTCTTTCCGGAAGCAAGGCGGGCCATCGCACGGTGGTCCGCCAGTTTCCTTTCAGCCTCGGACGTTCAGCGCAGGCGCAACTCCGGGTTGAAGACTCCGGAGTCTGGGATCATCATCTCGAACTCGCTCTCCTTCCCGGCGAAGGCTTCGTTTTGAAGTCTTCCAGCGCGGGCGCAACGCTCCTAAACGGAGAACAAATTCAAAGTGTCTTGCTTCGCAATGGCGATTTGGTCGAAGCAGGATCGGTGAAAATGCGTTTCGGTTTCAGCCCTATCAGCCAGTCGACACTCCGCGTCCGTGAAGTCGCCACCTGGCTGGCGCTCGCCGCCCTCTGCTTCGTCCAAGTCGCGCTGATCTACTGGCTGACCGATTGACCGTCAGTGACGGAAATGCCTCAAGCCGGTGAACACCATCGCGATGTTGTGCTCGTTCGCGGCCGCGATGACCTCCTCATCCCGCATCGAACCGCCCGGCTGAATCGCCGCCGTCGCACCCGCCTTCGCCGCCGCCACCAATCCGTCCGCGAACGGGAAGAACGCATCGCTGCACACCACGCTGCCGTTGAGCGACAATCCGGCTTCACCCGCCTTCCAAACGGCGATACGACTCGAATCCACGCGGCTCATCTGGCCGGCACCAATGCCCAGCGTGCGACCTGCGCCCGCGTAGACAATCGCGTTCGATTTCACGTGCTTCACCACGCGCCAGCCGAAGAGCATCGCGTCCATCTCAGCCGCGGTCGGTTGGCGTTTTGTCACCACCTTTACATCAGCCGCGGTCACGCGACGCACATCGCGTTCCTGGGCGAGGAACGAGTCCGCGCCGACACTGCGCACATCGAGTGAGCCCGGCGTCACCGGATTCTTCAGCACCTTCAGAAGGCGCAGATTCTTCTTCTTCTGCAACAGCGCTGCCGCTTCCGGGGTGAAATCCGGCGCGATGATTACTTCGCTGAAGATCTCCGCGATGGCCTCCGCACACGCGAGGTCAAGCGGTTGGTTCACCGCGATAATGCCACCGAACGGCGCCTGCTTGTCCGTCGCGTACGCGTTATCCCACGCCTCACGCAGGTTGCCGCCCTGGCCGACACCGCACGGATTCGTGTGCTTGAGAATGGCCAGCGTCGGGCGTTCGCCGTCGAACTCCGCGATCAGATTCGCCGCCGCCGTGAGATCGAGAATGTTGTTATACGACAGCTCCTTTCCGTGGAGCTGCTTGAAGTAATCAGCGAAGCCGCCGTAGAGCGCCGCCTTCTGGTGCGGGTTCTCACCGTAGCGCAACGGTTGCGCGAGCTTCGCCTGAATGCCGAGCGCAGGCGGCAGCGAGGGCGCACCCTCAACCGCGAACACCTTCGCCAGGTGCGAGGCAATCGCTGCGTCGTAGGCAGACGTGCGGGCGTAAACCTTCGCGGCGAGCTTGCGTCGCAGTTCCAGCGTCGTGTCTCCATTGGACTGCACCAGCGCGGCCACTTCGGCGTAGTCCGCCGGATCGACGATCACCGTAACGCTGTCGTGATTCTTCGCGGCGCTGCGGAGCATCGACGGCCCGCCGATGTCGATGTTCTCGATCGCGTCGTGCAGCGTGACGTTCGGCTTCGCGATGGTCTGTTCGAACGGGTAGAGGTTCACCACCACAAGGTCGATCGGCGGAATGCCATGCTTGGCGACCGCGGCCTCGTGCTCGGCGTTGCCGCGGATGTGCAGCAAGCCACCGTGCACTTTCGGATGGAGCGTCTTCACGCGTCCGTCGAGCATTTCGGGAAAGCCGGTGTAGTCGCCGAGCTCAATGACCTTGAGGCCGGCCTCGCGCAGGGCCTTGGCCGTGCCGCCGGTGGAGATGAGCTCCACGCCGGCCTGGGTGAGCGTTTGGGCGAAGGGAACCAGGCCCGACTTGTCGAAAACGGAGAGCAGCGCGCGTTGAATCTTTGCCATAAAAGAGACGGAGAAAATCTCCACCACACGCCGCCACGTCAATGGAAGAATCTGTGAGAAACACCGGGTTGTGGGGTAGGCTCAGTCTGGCACATCGGATTGTCTTTCTTGGCCTCACCCCTCACCCCGGCCCTCTCCCCTTTGAGAGGAGAGGGGGCGCGGCAGGCGTCTTTGGTCAACGTATCGCCTGCTACCGCGCACGATACGTTTGGGACTCGATGCAGAGGACTGAGACGCTTAGGTCGCGGCGATGCCTGACTTGGTATCGATACGCGTTCGTCGCGAGCTCCCTCGCCCCTCAATGGGGAGAGGGCCGGGGTGAGGGGTGAGTGTGGAAGAACGGCGTCCCAAAAGTGAGAATGAGACGCGCCCTGAATAGCTCGGGCGCGTTTAACTCACCACCGCTTTCACCAAGTTTCCGTGGATGTCCGTCAGGCGATACCGCCGGCCCTGGTGCTTGAAGGTCAGCTTCTCGTGATCGATGCCGAGCTGGTGCAGCACCGTCGCCTGGAAGTCGTGGACGTGAACCGGATCAATCACCGCGTTGTAGGAGAAATCATCCGTCTCGCCGTAGCTCATGCCCGGCTTGAAGCCGCCACCCGCCATCCACATCGTAAAACAACGCGGATGATGATCGCGCCCGTAATCGTCCTTGGTCAGCTTGCCCTGCGAATACGCCGTGCGCCCGAACTCGCCGCCCCAGACCACGATCGTGTCATCGAGCAGCCCGCGTGACTTCAAGTCCGTCACCAGCGCAGCGCACGCCTGATCCGTCTTCGCGCACTCGTTGCGAATGCTGCGCGGCAGACCGCCGTGATGATCCCAGCCTTGATGATAAAGCTGGATGAACCGCACGTTGCGCTCCGCCATGCGCCGCGCGAGCAGACAGTTCGCCGCGAACGTGCCGGGCTTGCGCGCGTCCGTCCCGTAAAGCTCGAATGTCGCGTCCGATTCCTTCGAGACATCCATCACGTCCGGCACCGACGTCTGCATCCGGTAGGCCATCTCGTACTGCGCCACGCGCGCGTTGATGTCCGGATCGCCGAGGTCGTTGTATTGCAGCTCGTGCAACTCCGCGAGCCGATCGAGCAGCTTGCGTCGGCTCTCCGCCGTCACGCCGTTCGGATTGTTCAGGAAGAGCACCGGGTCCTTGCCCGAGCGGAACTGCACGCCCTGATGCAGCGAGGAGAGAAAACCATTTCCCCACAAGCGCGAGTAGAGCGGCTGGTCGCGATTCGCGTTCCGCGACACCAGCACCACGAACGCCGGCAAGTTGTCATTCGCGCTGCCGAGACCGTAGCTCAGCCACGCGCCCATCGACGGACGCCCGGCAATCTGCGAGCCGGTCTGGAAGAACGTGATGGCCGGGTCGTGGTTGATGGCCTCGGTGTGCAACGATTTGATGAAGCACAGGTCATCGACGATCTTTGCCGTGTGCGGCAGCAACTCGCTCACCCACGCGCCGCTCCGGCCGTGCTGCTGGAACTTGAACGCCGACCCCGCCAGCGGCAGCGACGATTGGTTGCCCGACATGCCCGTGAGCCGCTGCCCCATGCGCACGGACGCCGGCAGCTCCTGACCGTTCAACTCGTTCAGCTTCGGCTTGTAGTCGAAGAGATCCATCTGCGACGGCCCGCCGCTCATGAAGAGATAGATCACGCGCTTGGCCTTCGGCGCGAAGTTGGGGAAGCCGGGCAGCCCCTGATACGGATTCGCGCTCGCGACCGCCGTGCGCGCCGCCTGAGCAGCGGGGTTGAACAGACCCGCCAGCGCCACGCCGCCCAACCCGAGGGCGAAGCGCCCAAAGAAATCGCGGCGGTTCATGCCGAAGTTGAGGTGGTTATTCTTAGGCTGTGTGAATGGGAACAAAAAAAATAGGGGTGGTTGGGGGGGGGATTTCTTTGCCTGGGAAGGGGGGGGGGGGGGGGGGGGGGGGGAATTGGAAGCGGCACAACTTTCGTCGTCAGTCGAATGGACCTGACCGCAATCAATTGAAACCCCCCCGGGAACAACGAACAAAAAGTTCATCTCTTCCTTTGACCTTATCCGGCTTGCACCGTTCAGGAGTGGTTGTGAGGCGATATTCATTCTCGTATCGCCAAATGACATTCTTCGTACCGATCGACATGAACATCGCTGAGCAAAATGTTGAATCTTCCGGATCACCGATATAGTCCGCTCTAACTCGGTCGGGAGAGTATGTCACCGAATCAATTCTGTACACGTTCGTCGGTGAACTTGGGATCTTAAATCCGATCCGATGGCCTCTATGTTTATCTGCGTAATGTGACCAAAGTAAGATTTCTTCTTCACTACGGGTTTGGTCAGATGAAAAGCAGACAAGTCGGAGGGTGGCGTCAGCGTTGGAAAGTCGCCCGTTCAAACCGTGCTCCACGATTTCGGACTGTTTCGAGACAAAGCTTCTACGACGTGAGGCTGAGTGATCCCAGACAGAAGCTGCGCTAGGCTATCCTTTGTAATTGTGGCTTTCAGCCTCTGGTGGAAAGCGGGATCTCTCAACCGATTGTTGATTATCCAAGCGGCGTCAGTTGTGGTCAGTTCGCGGTTCGATTGATAGAGGAGCTCAAAAGGGTCATTGAGGTCGCTTACTCGCGCCGTCTTCAGACGTGCCTCATCCAGCGATTCGTAGGCGTGAGAACCAAGATAGCGATACAAGATCATGAGAGACTGGGAATGGTGGATGGTTTCGTACTTCCTAATCTTCGTGTGCGCTTAGGCCTGAAAGGCCGTCATGATGATGTATCATTTCATCGAAGGAAAAATCTTCGGTATAAATTTCCAGAAAATAATGTAGTAAACGATGGGAGATAAGCACAAGTACATGATGGCAGAAACGCCGCCCAATCGCTTACCCATAACGGCGACCAACACCGCAGACACAAGGGGAAGTGTGTATATGCTCATCAGGTATGCGACGATAGGACAGATCGCTCCGTAGATGATAATGCGACAGAAAGTATAAAATGACGACCATCCGCCACCTCTCCTTTCGACGATCGGCAAGTCCGTTGTTGATGTTGGCCACTTAGAACCGACTGGCGTTAGTTGTTCGGCTTTCTTGAAAGCATTCTCCTTTCGAATTCGAGTTATCTCCTGGGCGACAGACTGGCTCTGCGGCGCTACGGAATTGATCGCGATGCTAGAGCTCTCGGGGGCTCCGATGCGATCGATCACCGTCTTCTCAGAGGCATTCTGCCTGTCGTCGCATTCCAAATCCACTTGGATGCAAACCTCCTCAAAAACCTCTTTTGCTTGAAACAGCAACCCCCAGCCCGCGGCGCGCGCCGGGCCTCAAAAGTTGTCAGAATGCGCCGTAGGCACCTCAAACTTCGCGGGGACGCCGGTAGCGTTCTGGTAAATCTCCCAAGCTCGGTCACCAGGGGAACGAATGGTGTGTCCGATCTTGAAGATGTCATCCTTGAATACGGGATTACTCAAAATATAGACGTAGCCAGGGTACGTCTTCATCGAGGTGGTTGCGCTAAATGAGTTGTGTCGCCCTTACAGGGCTCACGCTTCTCCGCGGCCCCGAACTCGGGGCGTTGCGCTGGGTTATCATTTCGCGCCCGCTCGGGGCTGGGGAATTCCTCATCGCGGAGCGATGGGGTGAGGGTAGCCGTGGGCTTCAGCCCACGGTAAGGCGCCGAACCACACCCGCGTCGCGTAGCGACGCCACCGAATCTCACGTCCTCCACCGTGGGTTCAAACCCACGGCTACCGTCGGTGCCTCGCTCCGCGAGGCGGGCGGAAATAGTTGAACAGCACTTCATCGTATGGTCGGAAGTTCAGACGGTGAACCTGCTCTGTTCATTGCAGAAATATCCGGACTCCGCCGTTCGCAAGCAAGCCCACCGTTCCTGGTCTCTGCGTTTCGGTGGCGGGTTGGCGTGTCGTCGTTCTCACCCCTCACCCCGGCCCTCCCGAGGGGAGGGGGCGGAGGGGGGGCGTCTTTGTTGGTTCATCGTTCAGTGCCGCGCTCGTTGCATTTTGCTTCGCTGTGAATTTCGTATCGGTGTGCAAAACCCGAAGCGCCACGAACGCGGCGACGTATGTTCGATCCTCAACGCGGTCCCATCGCGAACTCCCTCTCCCCTCAACGGGCTGCGGGCTGGGGCGGGGGGGGACCGGGTCTCTGGCCGGGGTGAGGGGTGAGGCGGTTCGGTGATCCCCATCTGCTCAACGCACCTTCGGCGGCATCCGATTCGGTCGCAGCGGCACCTTCGCATCCGGCGGAGGCAGCGGCCAGGTGCGCGACCGTGCTTCCGGCGTTACCGGCACGTTCTCCGGATGCGGCGCGCGTTCCTGCAACAGCAGCCACAAATTCTCTTTCACCATTTCCGGTTGCTGGCGCACCTGCGAGTTCCAGAACCGTTTCGTCACGATGCCGCGTGAGAGCTGATACGCTTCCTTGGCTTCATCCCGCTGCTGCTGGTCGGGGAATCCATGTTGTCCACCGTCCAGTTCGAGCGAGAGCTTTGCCTCCGCGCAATAGAAGTCCAACGTGTAACGGCCGAGCGGATGTTCGCGACGGAACTTGTAGCCCGCGAAACGACGGTCGCGCAGCAACCGCCACATCCTCCGCTGCGGCTCGGGCAGCTGTTGACGCAGGGCGCGGCGCGGTTGGTGGGATTCCTTCGAGGGGCGGAAGGTTCTGGTAGTTTCTCACCCCTCACCCCGGCCCTCTCCCCGTTGAGGGGAGAGGGAGCGCGAACGACGGCTTCGGTCGAGGCATGGTCTTCACCGCGTTTGGAGTGTTCGCTCACCGCTTCAAAATCGCCTCATCAAAGTTCATCACGGCGCTGGCGACGGCGGTGGCGGCGGCGAGTTCGGCGCGATCGAGCTTTGGGTCGATGGCTGATTCGCCGATCTTGAGCATCGCTTCCGCGCCGTCGCGGTTTACACGGAAGAGGGCGAGCTGATCGTCGCGCAGCTTTTGCAGAACGCGCAGTTCCTTCGCCGTCGGCTTGCGACCGGTCAGGAGGAGGAAGGTTTCCGTCACCTGATCCCGCGGTTCACCCGGATTTGACTTCAGCACCTGCTCGCCAATGCGGCGGGCGGCTTCGAGCATCTGCGGATCGTTCAGCAGCACGAGCGCCTGGAGCGGTGTGCTCGTGGGCTGACGCCGGACGACGCACGTGTTCCGCTCGGAGGCGTCAAAGGTCGTCATCATCGGGTGCGGCGCGGTGCGTTTCCAGAACGTGTAGAGGCTGCGGCGATAGAGTCCTTCTCCTTTGTCCGGCGTGTAGCTGGAGCCAGCGGTATCTTCCCAAATGCCCTCGGGTTGATATGGCTTCACGCTCGGACCGCCGAGCTTTTGGACAAGCAGGCCGGACGCCGCGAGCGCTTGATCGCGCAACATTTCGGCGGTAAGACGCGTCTTCGGTCCGCGGGCGAGGAGCTTGTTGTCGGGATCGCGCGCGAGCAGTTCCGGCCCGACTTCCGACGATTGCCGGTAGGTGGCGGAAGTGACGATGAGTTTGCAGAGCGCCTTGAGATCCCAGCCGGTTTCCATGAAGTGCATCGCGAGCCAGTCGAGCAATTCAGGATGCGTAGGCAGCGCACCCTGGCTGCCGAAATCCTCCGCGGTGAGCACGAGGCCGTGGCCGAAGAAGTTCTGCCAGTAACGATTCACGAGCACGCGCGCGGTGAGCGGGTTCTGGCGGTCCACGAACCATTGTGCGAGGCCGAGGCGATTGCGCGGGAGCTTCGGATCCATCGGGAGGATGTTCGCCGGCGTGTCCGGCTCGACGGTCTCGGCGCGCTTGTCGTATTCGCCGCGCTTGAGGACGTAGGTCGGACGTGGCGTTGGCAAATCGCCCATGCCCATGATTTCAGGGATGCGGTTGATGAAGTTATTCTCGTCGTCGCGGAGTTTCTTCAGCTCGGCGAGCTGCTTCGCGAAACCTTCGTCGGCGGTGGCGAGGTAGTAATCCAACGCCGCGGCGCGATCGGCGAACTGCAGGCTACCATTCTCCGTTGGAAAGGCGCCCCCGAGTTCGTGCATCTCCACCGCACTCAGCCCGCGGTTGAAGACTTTCAGCTCGTCGATCATGCCGTCCTTGAATCCGCGGCTGCGGAAGCGCGCGGCCAGCGCGAGCGGCTGGCCGTTGGCAAAGTCCTTGGTGAGCTTGTCCTTCTCGACTTCGGTTACGGCGGGCTGGCCGTTGACGAAGAGCTTGAGTCCGGCGGCGCGGCTGGAACCATCGTAGGTAACGCCGACGTGGGTCCATGCGTTGAGCGGGAGCTTGTCCTTGGTGCGGACCTTGATGGCGTTGCCGGGCCAGAAGTGAATCAGGCCGAAGCTGGCGTGGCCGTCTTCGAGCACGAGTTGGTAGCCTTGGTAGCCGGAGTCAGAACCGGCTTGTTGGTGATGGAGAACGACAATCTCGGGCAGTTCCTCGGAGGGGTTGATGTAGAGGCTGAATGAGAATGGATCGGTGCGTTTGAAGTCCGCGAATTTGTCGATGCGCACGGAGTTTTCGCCATCGAACTGGAGCGCCTGACCGAATCGACCAGTCACGCTCTTCGGGCCTTCGGAGAGCTTCGCGTGGAAGTTCGTCGCGGCCAGATTGCGCGATGTGTTGTTCGTAAGGTTGTCGAAGGAATAGTGGCCGATGAGTCCCCTCGCCGTCCCGAAGCGAGGAAAGAGTTGGGGAGAGGAGGCATCTCTGGACCCTGGGGATTCCCCTCTCCCTGGGGTCGCAGGCGGAGAGGCGTTCGATGCATTCACTTCAGTCAGCCATTTCTCAAACGCTGGCTGGGCTAAGGCGCGATACGCTTCCAGTTCCTTCTCTTTTGCCGTCACAGCTTGCTTGAGCGCGCGATGTTTCTGCTCCGCGCCGTCCTTATAGAGGAGCGTCGTCGGCGTCGGGATGGCGTCGGTGAAGTGCGAGTAGAGGCCGGATTCGTCGGTGGAATTGAAGAACGCGAAGAGGCGGTAGTAATCCATCTGCGATACGGGATCGTATTTGTGATCGTGGCAACGCGCGCACTCCATCGTGAGTCCGAGGAACGCGCCACCGAGCGTGTGGACGCGGTCGGCGTTGTACTCGACGCGAAACTCCTCGTTCACGCTGCCGCCTTCGTTGGTCTGACGATGCAGGCGGTTGAACGCGGTCGCGACTTTCTGATCCTGCGTGGCGTCTGGTAGGAGGTCGCCGGCGAGTTGTTCGATGATGAACTGATTGATACGGATGTTGCGGTTGAAGGACTTGATCACCCAGTCCCGCCACGGCCAGAGATGATTGATGCGGTCGGCCTGGTAACCATAGGTATCCGCGTAACGCGCGACATCGAGCCACTCGACGGCCATGCGTTCGCCGTAGGTCGGCGACGCGAGCAAGCGGTCCACGACCTTCTCGTAGGCGTTCGGTGATTTGTCGGTGAGGAAGGCGTCCACTTCCGCCGGCGTTGGCGGCAAGCCGGTGAGGTCGAGGCTCACGCGGCGGAGGAGACGTTCCTTCGTGGCTTCCGGCGCGGGCTTGAGCTTCTCGGCTTCGAGCTTCGCGAGCACGAAGCGGTCGACTTCGTTCCGTGCCCACTTGCGGTTCTTCGTGTCCGGCACCGGCACGTTACCGACCGGGATAAACGCCCAGTGTTTCTTCCATTCTGCGCCTTGTTCGATCCATTTCTTGAACAGCGCGATCTCGTCCGTGCTCAGCGCGAGATTCGCTTTCGGCGGGGGCATGACTTCCTCGGGATCGGTGCTGGTGAGGCGATGCAGCAATTCGCTTTTCGCCGGGTCGCCGGGCTTGACGACAGACATCCCGCCCTCCAGCGCCTTGAACGCGCCTTCCGGCGTGTCGAGCCGGAGTTTGCCCTTGCGGCCCTTCTCGTCGGGACCGTGGCAGAAGAAGCAGCGATCCGACAGCAGCGGCTTGATGTGGTAGTTGAAATCGACGCGAGCCGGCAGCGGCGCGGCAAAAGAGGGCAGTGCCGCCAACATGGCGGCTCCCAACGTGACAAGGATGCGGATTGGTCGGGAACCGGCGTTCTCAGTGGTACCGAGGCTGTTCATGGTCATTGCGGATATAGCTTTGATGGGACCGGAAGCTGCGTATTCGGAATATTCCTGGAGCGTATTCATCAATCCCACAACGAGAAAGATGCTAATGGAATATTCAGGACTCCGATTCAGGCGGTGTAGCGGTCGCGTATCGAGGCGCGAAAGCTCGGTTGCCGGGTCACCTTAGGTGGGCCAGGGGCGAACCGGTTGTCATTCGAAACGATCTCTTGTCAGCCACGGGCTGGCAGGTGTGGGCAAATGATCAAACGATTCACCGAGCAACGCGGCCGTTCACTTGGGGTCACCTTCAAGGAGGCCGTTTCCATTGTGGGCGCGGGCTGTGCCCGTTTTACCCGCCGATTTTCCGGCCACGCTTCGTCGCGGCCGAATTCATCCTCCGGATCGGGAGACGCCACTTCCGAGTCTCAAGCCTTCGAGCTGGTCGGTGCAGATCAATTCTTGTCGTCACCCGCGATTGATGCGCTTAAGGAGGGCGAAGCCATTCTTCAGGAAGTTTCCCAGAGCGTTGAGAAATGTTTCCTCGGTCTGGGTTACGTGCTGGAGAAACTGCCGGGGGTGAGCGAGCGGCTGGTTAGACAGAGCCAGCGATACTCCGAAGTTTCATCCGGACGCGCCTCGGGCAATGCGACATTTGAAGAGACGATTCAGCTGATTGAGGAACCGTTGGCGTTCATCGACCAGAGCCAGGACGAAGTTCGAAACTTGATTCGCGCCCTGGAGGAATTGCAGCAGCGGATTCATCGCTTGATTGCGTCCGAAGATTCGCTGAACCGGGCAGTCGCTCCGCTGACCTACATCCAGACTTTGTTCCGGGTCGAATCCACCGGATTGCCCCACGCCGTGCAGCAAATGTTCCTCGCGTTGACGGAAGACATCGAGCGGCTGCACGAACGGGTGAGCCAGACCTTCGGCGAGAAGTTCGCCGTGCTGCGCGTCGCGAGCGAAACCATCCAGCGAGTCGCCAGCCAACTGCGCGAAGAGATTCGTTCGAATGGCACGGCGTTGCGCGACAAGCGAAAGAAAGTCGAGGCGGCGCTTGCCCAGCTGAACCTCGATCTCAAATCCAACGAAGCACGCGGCGTCCAGTTGAACAGCGTGAGCCGGGTGATTGAACGGGAGGCGGGCATGCTCGTCATCAGCCTTCAGGCGCAGGACATCGTGAACCAGAAGCTGGCACACATCGTCGGGGCGCTGTCACAGGTGCAGGAGCGGATGACCCCCGAAACGTGGCTGGCACCGCGCGAAAGCGCCCGGCAGGACATCGCCTACTGCGCGGTCTCCAGCCGGCTTCAGGCGACTCAACTTGAAGGAGTGGGTGCCGATCTTGAACAAGCGCACGAGCAGATCAAGCGGGCGACGGTCGAGATCGGAACGCAGGTGCGCAAGCTGGAGGAAGACTACCTGCGAACGGACAGCCAGCAGCAGAATGCCGCGGGCACGGACGCATTGATTCAGGTGCTGCTCGATACGATGGCTGAGGTTCGTGCCATGAGCGATCGCGCGGTGAACTCTGCGGAGAAAGCGTTCGCGGCGATCAGTCCGATTGGCGGCATGGCCTCCAACCTCACCGGCGTGATGAGGCAGCTCTCCGCGCAAATTCATTTGATTGCGCTCAATGCCCAGGTGCAGGCGGCGCACAATTGCGGCGGGACCGGCTTGGAAGTGCTGGCGTCGAGCACGGCGACGATTTCCATCGAGACGAGCGAGATCAGCGAACGCGTGGCGAGCGGCGTGGACGCGTTGACGGAGGAATTGAACCGGCTCGTGGCGGCCTTCGCGAAGTTGCGTGATGACGGCGCGGCGCAGCGCGATCGTATTTCGGGTCGCGGCCGGACCAAGGAGGGCGAACTGAACTCGATTCGCGAAGGGACGGGGAAGGAGTTGGATGCCCTGCGCGAAAGCGTTCACCAGATCCGCGGTCATCTGGAGTCGATGGAGACGGAAAACCAACTGCCGACCATTGCCGGCGAGAAGCTCAGCCGGCTGTCCGAAGTGCTGGTGGCGGCCGCGAACACGATGGAGACACCGCTCAAAAGCGCCGGCGTTGTCATCAATCCAGCGTCGTTCTCGGCGGAGCTGTCCAAGCGCTACAGCGTCGCTTCCGAGCATGAACTGCATCGGCGGTTCTTCAACGAGCCCGGCGCCAAGGCGTCACCTGCGCCGTCATTGGCCAGCAAGCAGACGGACGATGAAATCCTCTGAGGCGATCCTGCCACGGAGTCCGCGCCCGCGGTGTCCGACTCGGTGGCAACATCTCCGATTCGCGGCGACACGGTCGTGGTGGCGGTTGGCTCCGCTTCGAATGAAGCGACCGCCGCCGAGAAGAAGAAGGACGAATCACTCGGGGACAATGTTGATCTCTTTTGACCGCATGAACGCGACTCCCCACCGGAATTCGATTTTTGAAACTGAGTAGCCAACTGGAATCATGAGCAAGACCATCATTACCGTCGACGACGCAGCCACGATGCGAAAAATGATCTCGTTCACCCTCAAGGGAGCGGGACACGAAGTATTGGAGGCGGCGGATGGCGTCGAAGCACTCAAGACCCTGCAGACCCGGGCAGTGGACATGGTGATCACCGACGTGAACATGCCGAACATGGACGGCCTCACGCTCACCCGCAGCCTGCGCGCGCTACCGCAATTCGCCCGCACGCCGATTGTGTTGCTCACCACGGAATCTGCCCCGGAGAAGAAGGCCGAGGGGAAAGCGGCGGGAGCGACCGGCTGGATCGTGAAACCGTTCCAACAGGATCAATTGCTGGCGGTCGTCGCCAAAGTGCTCGGGCCCTAGAAACCACGAACAACACTTCCACCTGCCATGCCAACCAACGAAGAACTTCAGAAGCAGCTGATTCAGGATCTGCTCGTCGAGAGCAACGAGGGGCTTGATCGGTTTGATCGCGAGATGCTCGCCTTGGAAAAGGGTCAGGCCACTCCCGACACGCCGAACATCATCTTCCGCGTCATCCACACCATCAAAGGCACGGCGGGCTGCCTTGGCTTGAGCAAGATCGAATCGGTCGCGCACGTGGGTGAAAATCTCCTGAGCTTGCTCCGCGAGGGTAAGGTGACGGTGACGCCGCCGTTGATCTCCACGCTGCTCGCCTACGCGGATGCCTTGCGCGCCATGCTGAGTTCATTGCGCGATGAAGGCAACGAAGGCAGCGAGGATTACTCGGCGTTGCTCAAACAACTTCAGGATTTGCAGGCCGCGTCGTCTGCTACCTCTACGGAAACGATCCCGGCGCCGCAGGCAGCTGCACCCGTTGCTGCGCCGGCCGCGTTGCCCCAAGGATGGGGACTCTTCGATGATGAACCGGCTCCGGCCACGCCGGCCGCGACTCCGGTTCTGTCTGAGGCTGTGGCCCCGGCCCCGGTAATCGAGCGCGCTCCAGTCGTAGCGCCGGTGACCGCGCATGCGCCCACGGGAACGCCGGCTACCTCGCATCCCCCGGGTGAAGGTGGCGCGCGGGCGACGTCCGCGGCGGATACCGCCATTCGCGTGAATGTGGAGCAGCTCGACAAACTGATGAATCTCGTGGGCGAACTCGTTCTGGCCCGCAATCAGATCGTCCAGCATTCGGCGCTTATCCAGGATAATTCGCTCATCGCCGCGTCGCAGCGGCTCAACATCATCACCACCGAACTGCAGGAAAGCGTGATGAAGACGCGGATGCAGCCGATCGGAAATGTCTGGGCCAAGTTTCCGCGCATCGTGCGCGATGTCGCGGGGGAGCTCGGCAAGAAGGTGCAGCTCGTCATGGAAGGCAATGAGACGGAGCTGGACCGGACGATCATTGAGGCGATCAAGGATCCGCTTACTCACATCATCCGCAACGCGATCGATCACGGCATTGAGACGCCCGAGGTGCGGCGGGGCGGCGGCAAACCGGACGAAGGATTGTTGATCCTGCGCGCCTTTCACGAGGGCGGCCAGGTGAACATTGAGATCATGGATGATGGGCGCGGCATCAATATTTCGCGGGTGAAGGAGAAGGCGCTGCAACGGGCGTTGATCACGGCGGATCAATCCGCACGTATGAGCGACCGGGAGGCCTTCAATCTGATCTTCCTGCCGGGCTTCAGCACGGCGGAGAAGGTGACCAATCTCTCCGGTCGCGGCGTCGGCATGGACGTGGTGAAGACGAACATCGAGAAGATCGGTGGCTCGGTGGATTTGCTCAGCGAGGCGAATGCGGGAACGACGATCAAGATCAAGATCCCGCTGACGCTCGCCATCATTCCGGCGCTGATTGTCACGAGCGGCCGCGAGCGTTTTGCCATTCCGCAGGTGAGCCTGCTGGAACTCGTCCGGCTCGAAGCGGAGCAGGCGAGGAAGGGTATCGAGAAGCTTTACGGCGCGCCGGTCTACCGGTTGCGCGGTCAGTTGTTGCCGTTGGTTTATCTGAACAAGGAACTGGAGCTGGGCGGCGCATCCTCCACTGGAGGCGCGGTCGATGAGGCGGTGAACATCGTGGTGTTGCAGGCGGACGGACGCCAGTTCGGCATGGTGGTGGATGAGATCAACGACACGGAAGAAATCGTCGTGAAACCTCTCGGTAAACAACTCAAGGGACTGGCGTGCTTTGCCGGCGCCACCATCATGGGCGACGGCCGGGTGGCTTTGATTCTGGATGTGGTTGGCCTGGCCCAACACGCGCAGGTGATTCGCGAGGTTCGCGATCGTTCGATGACCGAGAAGCACAAGGGCGATGCTCGCGCGAGCGAACGGCAGACTCTGCTGCTGTTCGATGTGGGCGAGGGAGCCCAGATGGCCATCCCGCTCTCCATGGTGGCGCGGCTGGAGGAATTTCCGCGCAGCCAGATCGAACGCTCCGGAGCGCACGAGGTGGTTCAATACCGGGGCCAGATTCTCCCGCTGGTGCGCGTGTCCGACTACGTTCGAACGGTGGCCGAGACGAGCGCGAGCGGAACGGATCTCATGCAGGTGGTGGTTTATTCGGAACAGGGCCGGAGCATCGGATTGGTCGTCGGCTCCATCAACGACATCGTGGAGGAGGCGGTGACGGTGAAACGCGATTCCGCGCACGATGGCATTCTCGGTTCGGCCGTCATTCAAAACCGCGTCACCGATCTGCTCGATGTGGCGGCGGTCATTCGCTCGGCGGATCCGAGCTTCTACTCCAGCAGCAGAACTCCTGTGGGGCTCGCCGCGTGAACGTCCCAACCCCTTTCAATTTATGAACGACAGCAAACAGTTCTGCACCTTCTTCATCGACGGTCTGTTCTTCGGCGTCGAGGTGCTGAAGGTCCAGGAAGTCATCCGCTACCAGCAGATGACGGCAGTCCCGCTCGCGTCCCGCACGATCGAGGGGCTGATCAATCTCCGCGGCCAGATCGTCACCGCGATTGACCTGCGGCGCCGGCTCGATTTGCCGCCCCGTGGCGAGGAACAACTGCCCATGAACGTTGTGGTGCGCAGTGACGACGGCGCCGTCAGCCTGCTCGTCGATGAAATCGGTGACGTGGTGGAAATCCACGACGACGTTCGTGAGCGTCCACCGGAGACGTTGCGCGGAGTCGCGCGGGAACTGGTGACGGGCGTTTACAAGTTAAAGGAGCGCCTGTTGCTCATTCTCGACACGGAGAAGACGGTGAACCTTGCAGCCTGAACGATTCCGACATGACCAAGCTTTACTCCCAAAGCCCTTTCGCCCGAACCGGCCATCGCGTCGAGGGCGTGTTCGATAATTACTGACCAACAACAAAACAAAATACCAAAGCCATGAAAGCCACATCCCCGAGTCCCGTCCGACGCAAAAATGGAGCGCCGCGCGCCAGCCGTCCCGTCGACGCCCGTCCAAGTCGCGAAGAAGAGTTGAGCCTCCTGCGTGGACAGGTTGAAGCCATCCACAAATCGCAGGCGGTGATCGAGCTGGAGCTCGACGGCACCATCGTGCGCGCGAATGAGAATTTTCTGAAGGTGGTCGGCTACACCGAGACCGAGGTGTCGGGCCAGAATCACAGTTTCCTCGTCGATGCCGCGCGCCGCGCGAGCGCGGATTACCAGCAACTCTGGAACAATTTATCGCGTGGCCTGACCCAGAACGGGGAATTTCGCCTGGTGGGGCAGGGCGGTCGCGAATGCTGGTTCCAGTTCACCTACCACCCGATTCCCGGTGCTGATGGCGCCGCCGCGACGGTGGTTGCGATTGGCTACGACGTCAGCACCCAGCAGAAACTGCGCGAGCAGTTTGCTGAACTGAAGGTGCGTTCGGACATCATCGACATGACGAGCATCGTGTCCGAGGCGGACCTCAAGGGCGACATCCTGAGCATCAACCAGAAGTTCATCGACGTGTCCAAATACAGTCGCGAAGAACTGATCGGCAAAGGTCATAACACCACGCGGCATCCGGACATGCCGAAGGAAGTCTTCCGCGATATGTGGGCGACGATCGGGCGCGGGAAAGTTTTCCGCGGCGTGGTGAAGAACCGCGCGAAGGACGGCTCGCCTTACTATGTCGATGCGGTGATTGCGCCGGTGCTCGGCGAGAACGGCAAGCCCAAGAAGTATGTGGGCGTGCGCTACGACATCACGCAGCTGGAGCTGGAACGCCAGAACATGAAGGGTGTGCTTTCCGCCATCAACAGCACGTATGCCTACATCGAGTTTGATACGAAGGGGAATGTCACAACGGCCAACGACAATTTCCTGAGAGCACTGGGCTATCAGCTGGCGGAGATCGTTGGCCAGCATCACCGGATGTTTGTGGAGCCTTCCTATGCGGCCAGTCCGGCTTATCAACAATTCTGGACCGACCTATTGAGCGGCAAGTCACAGTCGGAGGTCTTTAAGCGGATTACAAAACAGAAAACGGAGATCTGGATTCAAGCGGTCTACGCGCCCGTGATGGACGAGATGGGTCGTGTAACGAAAGTGATCAAGATCGCCACGGATGTGACGGAGGCCAAGGTTACCGCCATCAACAGCAAACGGCAGCTCGACGCGATCAACAGCACTCAGGCGGTGATCGAGTTCAGCATTGATGGGACCTGCCTCACGGCGAACGAAAACTTTTGCAAGGCGATGGGTTATCAGCTGGAAGACTTCAAGGGTCGCCATCACAGCATGTTCCTGGAAACAGAAGCCCGTGAGTCGGCCGACTACCGGCAATTTTGGCGGGAGCTTAACGACGGCAAGTTCCAGTCGGCTGAGTTCAAGCGCGTGGGCAAGGGAGGTCGCGAAGTGTGGTTGCAGGCGAGCTACAACCCTGTGTTCGACGTGAACGGCAAGGTGACGAAGGTGGTGAAGTTCGCCACCGAAATCACCTCCCGCAAACTCGCGGAGAAGAGCCTCAAGGAAACGCTTACCGCGGTGAACGACAACGCGCAGGCCCTGGCCAGTGCCTCGGAGGAGCTCACGGCTGTGAGCCAGCAGATGAGCGCCAATTCAGAGGAGACGGCCGCGCAGTCGAACGTGGTGGCAGGTGCCGCTGAGGAAGTCAGCAAAAACGTGGCGACTGTCGCGACAAGCGCGGAGGAGATGAGCGCGAGCGTGAAGGAGATCGCGAAGAACGCGAACGACGCGGCGCGGGTGGCGACCGAGGCGGTTTCGGTGGCCAGCAATACCAATGCGACGGTGGCCAAGCTCGGCGAGAGCAGCATCGAGATCGGCAAGGTCATCAAAGTCATCACAAGCATCGCGCAGCAGACGAACCTGCTGGCCTTGAATGCGACCATTGAGGCGGCCCGCGCGGGTGAAGCCGGAAAGGGCTTCGCGGTGGTGGCGAACGAGGTGAAGGAGCTGGCCAAACAAACCGCTACGGCGACTGAGGACATCAGCCAGAAGATTGAGGCGATCCAGACCGACACGAAGGGCGCGGTGACCGCCATCGATCAGATCAGCAGAATCATCGGCCAGATCAACGACATCTCGAACACCATCGCCAGCGCGGTGGAAGAGCAGTCGGCGACGACCAACGAAATCGCCCGCAACGCCAGCGAGGCGGCGAAGGGCAGCACGGAAATCTCGAAGAACATCGCCAACGTGAGCCTCGCCGCGAAGAACACCACGGAGGGCGCGAACAGTACGTTCAGCGCCGCGACCGAGCTCTCGAAGCTGGCGCTGGGACTCAAGGGCGTCGTTGAAAAAGCGCGCCTCTAAACTTACGTCGTGCGGGAAGCGGGGGCGAAATGAGCCCCTGCTTCCTGGCGCGCGCGAGTTGGCGCGGCTCTGACCATCACTATGAAGATGCTTGTTATCGATGACTCGAAAGCGATGCGCGGATTCCTCCGCGGCCTCGCGAACGAGCTGGAGTTCGTTTCGGAGGAGGCCGAGGACGGTCGCGCCGCGCTGGACATTCTCATCAAGAACGATCCTCGAGATCCATTCGACATCGCGCTGGTGGATTTGAACATGCCCCGGATGAACGGCATCGAGTTCATTCAGTTCGTCCGCCGCAATCGCGAGTACAAGAATGTGAAGTTGATGGTGGTGACGACGGAGAACTCCATGGAAACGGTGGCCTCGGCGATTGAGGCCGGAGCCGATGATCTGTTGATGAAGCCGGTGACCATGGAATCGCTGACGGAAAAGCTGACGATTCTCGGTCTCGTGGATTGAATCTCCAGTCCCGGGGAACGACGAAAAGATTATGCCAAAAATCAGAGTGCTGGTGGTGGATGACGCGGTGGTGATGCGGAAGATGATCACCGAGGTGCTGGCTCGCGACAGCCAGATCGAAGTCATCGGCTCGGCTCCGAACGGAAAGATCGCCTTGCAGAAGATTCCACAGGTGAATCCGGATTTGATCACGATGGATGTCGAAATGCCGGAGATGGATGGCATCGAAACACTCCGCGAGATCCGAAAGATCTATCCGAAGCTGCCGGTGATCATGTTCAGCACGCTGACCGCCAAGGGGGCGAGCACGACGCTGGACGCCCTCACGATCGGTGCGACGGATTACGTGACCAAGCCGGCGAACGTGGGCTCGGTGACGGACGGCATCAATCGCCTCGAGGCTGAGTTGATCCCCAAGATCAAGGCTCATTGCAAGCACCTGCGAGTGGCCGAGCCGCCCGGAGAACACACGGCGTTCATCTCGCGGTTGAAGCCGATCGCGTTTCCGCCTCGGGTCCGCTCCAAGTCGATTGATATCGTGTGCGTCGGGACGTCGACCGGTGGTCCGAATGCGCTGGCCGAGGTGTTCAAATCATTCCCCGCCGATTTTCCGGTGCCGATCGTGGTGGTGCAGCACATGCCGCCGATGTTCACGGCGTTGCTGGCAGAGCGGCTGGCGGCGAACACGGCGATTCGCTTTCACGAGGGACAGCACGGACAGCTGGTTGTTCCCGGGCATGGCTACATCGCCCCCGGCGGCAAACACATGGAGGTGAAGCGCGAGGGGCTGCGGACGGTTCTGCAGTTGCACGACGGTCCGCCGGAGAACTCGTGTCGTCCCGCGGTGGACGTTTTGTTTCGCAGCGTCGCGGCGACCTACGGCGGGAATGTGTTGGCGGTGGTGCTGACGGGAATGGGGCAGGACGGCTTGCGGGGTTGCCAGCATCTTCGCGAGGCGCATGCGCAGGTGATGGCGCAGGACGAAAAGTCGAGCGTCGTTTGGGGCATGCCAGGTTGCGTGGTGACCGCGGGGCTCGCGGATCAGGTCGTGCCGCTGGACCGGGTGGGCGGGGAGATTGTTCGAAAGGTTAAGGAGTCGCGCCGGGCGTGTGCGGCGTAAATGGGCACTTGGGCATTCACTGCATCCAACCACCATCAAACTTATCCAATGCCGATCGCTCCCGAAAATTTCCGCTTCATCCAACAGTTCGCGCGAGACTCCGCCGCGATCATTCCTGGAGCCGGGCAAGGAGTACCTCGTGGAGTCTAGGCTGACTCCGCTAGCCCTTCAGGGCGGGTTTGCCACGCTGGATGAATTCATCACCCAGTTGCGGATGAATCCATTGCAGACGTTGTTCCATGACCAGGTGATTGATGCGCTGACGACGAATGAAACTTCGTTCTTCCGGGATTTCCATCCGTTCGAGACGCTGCGCAATCAGCTGATTCCTCTGCTGATTACCCGTCGCGCCTCGATGCGCAAACTCAACATCTGGTCGGGCGCGGCATCCACCGGGCAGGAAGCCTACAGCATCGCGATGATCATCCGTGAACATTTTCCGGAGCTGCGCGACTGGCAGGTGTCCATTCTGGGAACGGATCTTTCGCCCACCGTGTTGAGCCAGGCGAAGGAAGGGGCTTACTCGCAGCTGGAGGTGAATCGTGGCCTGCCGGCGCCGCTGCTGTTGAAGTATTTTACCAAGGTGGGAACGAAGTGGGTGGTGAAGGACGACCTCAAGCGGCTCGTGGAGTTTCGCCAGATGAACCTCTTCAAACCGTGGCCCATCCTGCCGGTGTTCGATCTGGTTTTGCTCCGGAATGTGATGATCTATTTCGACATTGAGACGAAGAAGGAAATCCTCAAGCGCATCCGGAACTGCATTCACCCCGAGGGCTACCTTTTTCTGGGAGCAGCCGAGACGACCATCAATCTGGATCCCAATTGGGAAACCCTCACCATGGGCCTCTCAACGCTGTACCAGCACAAAGCGGCGCTGCCGATTGCGGCGTAAAGGCGGTCGGCGGGGAAACGACTGGTTCGTCGCGACGCGCCCTCACGGTCATTGAGGCGGTGAATTCCAACTGCAGCTGAGTTCCTGCGCGGGGTTGTCTACCTTGCTGCCGCCCAACTCCACTCCGGCTAAATATCCGCTCGATATCGTGCGTCCAACGCTCCACATTTACAAAACATGTCGACCATTGAACGCACCATCTCGGTGAGTTTCCGGCACCGGATTCATTTCACGCGAAATGTTTTTGGCCTCGGTAATTCCGTGCTGAAAGAGGTTCTCGCGGGCGAAAGCCATCACCCGCCCAAGGTGCTTGTGGTGCTCGACGAATCGCTGCACAAGGCCCAGCCCGCCTTCTCATCGCAGATCGAGACGTGGTTCAATCACAACTCGAAGATCGCGCGCCTGGTTTGCCCGCCCATCGTGCTGGAAGGTGGAGAGCGGGTGAAGAATTCCTATTTTCACGTCTCAGAGATCCAATCGCAGATCGACCGGTATCACATTGATCGCCACTCCTATGTCATCGCTGTCGGCGGCGGTGCCGTGCTGGATTTGGTCGGGCTCGCCGCCGCCACGGCGCATCGCGGAGTCCGGCATATTCGCCTTCCGACGACGACCTTGAGCCAGGATGATTCCGGCGTGGGCGTGAAGAACGGGATGAATGCGTTCGGGAAAAAGAACTTCATCGGCACGTTCGCGGTGCCGTGGGCGGTGATCAATGACTTCGAGTTGCTCGCCTCGCTTTCACCGCGTGACAAGAGGGCGGGCTACATTGAGGCGGTGAAAGTGGCCTGCATCCGGGACGCGAAGTTCTTTGAAGCAATTGAGCAGGATGCCGTGAAACTGCGTGAGTTCGATCCACACGCGATGGAGCGATTGATCGTCCGCAGTGCCGAGCTGCATGTGAACCACATCGCGACATCGGGTGATCCCTTTGAGATGGGCTCGGCGCGGCCGCTGGATTTTGGTCACTGGGCGGCGCACAAGCTGGAGCAGATCTCGGAGTATCAGATTCGTCATGGCGAGGCGGTGGCCATTGGCATCGCCCTCGATGTAGTGTATTCGCGCCGCAGCGGGTTCCTCGATGCCGCCAGCGCGGAACGCATTCTCACGCTGATCGAGAATCTCGGCTTTGACATCTTTGCTAACGAGTTGCTGCACGTCGACTCCGAGGGGGCGCTGATGGTTTTGAAGGGACTGGAGGAGTTCCGTGAACATCTCGGTGGGCGGCTCACCATCACATTGCTGAGTTCGATCGGGTGCGGGTTTGAAGTTCACGAGATGCATTCGTCGCCCGTCGTGGCGGCGATTCATGAGCTGGAGGAACGCGCGCAGCGCAAAGTCCAGGCGCGCGTCGTATCCATGTTCAAACGCTGATCGCGCCGCGCATGAAACGCACGGCGGTCATTAACGTGGTCGGCCTGACGGAGTCGCTGCTCGGAGCGTCGACCCCGTATCTGAATGCTTTCTTGAAGCGAGGAAATCTTTCCCATATTGCCCCGGTGATTCCGGCTGTCACCTGCACTGCGCAATCTACTTATGTCACGGGCCGGATGCCCGGCGATCACGGCGCGGTGGCGAATGGATGGTACAACCGCGAAATGGCGGAGGTGCAGTTCTGGAAGCAGTCGAACCACCTCGTGGAGGGGCCGAAGATTTGGGATGAGCTGCGGCAGGCGGCGCCGGGCTTCACCTGCGCAAAGCTGTTTTGGTGGTACAACATGTATTCCACCGCCGACTGGTCGATCACGCCGCGGCCGATGTATCCGGCGGATGGACGCAAGGTGTTCGACATCTACACGCATCCGATGCCGCTGCGGCACGAGATCAAGAAGGACCTCGGGGAGTTTCCGTTCCCGACGTTTTGGGGGCCGGCAGCAGGCATCAAATCGCCGCAGGGCGGACCCGATGCGGCGTCGCGTTGGATCGCGAATTCAGCGAAGTGGATTGAAGACAAGCATCGCCCGACGCTGAGTCTCGTTTACCTGCCGCACCTCGACTACAACCTGCAGCGGCTGGGACCGAAGCATCCGGACATTCAGGCGGACTTGCGTGCCATCGACGAGATCGTGGGCGATCTGATTCGGCACTTCGACCAGCGCGGAGTGAAAACTATGGTGTTGTCCGAATACGGCATCACGTCCGTGGACACTCCGGTGCATCTGAACCGCGTCTTGCGCGAGAAGGGCTGGATCACCATCAAGGACGAGCTGGGGCTGGAACTTTTGGACTGCGGCGCGAGTCGGGCGTTTGCCGTGGCTGATCATCAGGTCGCGCACGTTTACTTGAATGATCCTTCCATCGAATCCGCCGTTCGTGCGCTGATCGAGAAGCAGCCGGGAGTGGCGCGAGTGTTGGGTGCTGCTGAGAAGGCGACGATGGGGATCGACCATGCGCGCTCTGGAGATCTCGTCGTGCTGGCGAAGGAGAACGCGTGGTTTACTTACTATTACTGGCTGGATGATGCGCGGGCGCCGGATTTCGCGCGCTGTGTCGATATCCATCGCAAGCCAGGCTACGATCCCGTGGAGTTGTTTTTGGATCCGACGCTGAGTGTTCCCAAGTTGAAAATCGCCTGGCGGTTGCTGAAGAAGAAACTGGGCTTCCGCATGTTGATGGATTTAATCCCGCTCGACGCCACGCTGGTGAAAGGGTCGCACGGAATCATTCCGGCGAGTCGTGGTGATTACCCGGTGCTGATCGCGGATGGAGGACTGACGTCCACGTCTGAACCAATCGCGCCCACCGAGGTTTATCAGATGATCAAGCGAAGCGTCCTCGGCTAGGTCCGGTCGGGAAAAGAAAAAGCGGGCGAAAGCTTTCCCAGCCCCGGCGGCTGGACACGACTCGCTGAAGTGCGCTTTCAGCTCGTCCTGGCTTCGGCCCGCTCCAACACAAACCAACCCAAACACAGACGCACGTTTGCTTTTTAGCACTGCCAGTGCCAGCGGATGGGAAGTGCCAAGATAGTTGACGCTCATGCTCAAAATCGGACGCGAGCGCGAGTTGTCCTGTCCAGACCCGGGACAGCGTGCCTCAGTTTGAGACAAGGTTGCCGGCGGCGTTGACCTCGGCGTCGAACACCGCGGTGCGCACGGCTCCGTTGATCTTCACCTGAACCCACAGCCGGTAACGACCGGGTTTCGGGAACTCGTAGGGGAAGGCGAGCGGTTGCTGGGGCAGGTTCCCGCTCGGAGGTTGGCAGAGTTGTTCCATCATCTCGGGAGTGATCCGGCGCGGTGGTTTGTCGCCGGCGCGAATTTGAAAAACTTGTTGCGCGGCGACGGACAGGTTTCCCGCCGGGTGAAGATGGGTGAACACCGCGCCGTCATCGCGGCGAATGGCCATGTGACCGAGCATTCCCATGTAGGCGTCGAGCTTGGACAGGGAGCCGTCCGACTCATGAATCGTGAAGCGCAGGGTGGTTTCGCGACGGACGACGGTTGGCTCTTTCGCGTCCCAGCGCATGACACGTCCGTCGCCGAGATCGAACTCGAACGGCTTCGATGTCTTCCCCAGCGCCGGCCCCGTGAACCATGAATCGTCAGGATCGGGCGAAATCCTTGGCTCGTCCGCGCCAGTGAGTGGGAGTTCGGGAACCGTTGTCGTCGAGGTCAGCGTTTGGGACAAGCCGCTTTCGTGGGTGACATCCGCATAGAGCCGGTAATTGCCCGGAGGCATCGACGGAAGGGCTGCTTCGAACGATCGATGCGAACGCCGGATGGGATGTAAATGGGCGAGCACATCGAGTTCGGGTTCGCGCACCATGAAGACGTGCATGAGTTTGCCGTGATCGGGCACCAAGCCGGGCCACACGACGCGCGCGTCGTTGGTGAGGATGTTGAGTTGCGCGATGCGCTGGCTGCCTTCCGTGCGGACTTTCACGTCGCACTCCACGGGTTGATACATCTTGTTGTTCCGGTAATCGCCATCCTCGGCGTTCCACCAGGCGCGTCCGCCTGCGATGGCGAGCGTGAGAAGGATCGCCGCGCCCACGCCCGCACCGCGACCGAGCCAGCGCCGGTTGCTGCTGGGCGAAGCGCCGGGTTCGAGGACGCTTTCCCGCACACCGGCGGTAACGACAGTGACCGCGAGGGTGAAGAGCAGCACGCCGAGGGCGATGAGGATGCCGGCAAGGGTTCCGGACATCGGCAGGCGCTGGGTGGCGAGGGAATTGACGGGCACGATGAACTTTGAAGTGCCGTTGGCGGTTTCGACTTCGACGTGAACACTGTAGGCGCCGAGCGCCATCAGCCAGAGCTCCGCGTGGTAAAGGTTCGGCTCTCCTTCCACCGGCTTCGCGACATCGGGCGGCGGAGCGCCATCCACACCGGCGCGCCAGTGAACGGGCAGGGCGGTGACGCGTTTCACGCCGTTGGTGAGCACGCGGACGTCGATGGTCGCCAGCCCGGGCACCACGCCGGGCGGGCGGATGATGACTCGCACCGGCACGGGCGGTGCGGTGCTTTCGTAAACGACGTTCAGGCTGCCGATGTGCGCATTCGCCAGCGGAGCAAACGCGAGCCAGAGCCAGAACAGAAACCAGGAGGGCCTCATCGTTTGACCTTTGCCATCCAGTTGCCGACGGCGAGGCCAGCTCCGGTCATCACGAGGGCGAGGCCCCAGGCGACGGCGGCGGAGGCGGGCGTGAGTCCGTCGCGTTTGACGTTCCAAAACCGGTGCCAGTGATCGCTTGGTTGATCCGCAAAGGTGAAGAAGCCGCTGCCGTTGAAGAACCAGTTTTTCGCCTCGGGCGAGATGAGATACTCGGAGAAATTCCACTGCGTGAGCAGGAAGAGCGCGGTGAATGCCGTCGCCAGCAGTGGGATCAGCGCGGTCGCGCTTCCAGCCGCGGCCACGGCCAATCCAGCGGAAGATGAGGTCCATCGCGACCGCCGGCACGATGAGCAAGAGCGGGAACGCCGGCGGCACCATCGCCTTCACGGGATTGTAGATCGGCGCGAGCATCGGCTGCGCAGGGAAGAGCGGGAGAATCCAGACACCGAGACAGGTGAGCGCCATGTAGATTCCGGCGATGGTGGTCGTGGGCCAGGCGAGCTTCGAGGCTCGCGCCATCGCGACGAGGAAGAACGGATAGAGCCCGCACGACAGCTGGTAGAACGATCTGCCGTGTTGCTGATTCGGCAGGCTTTTCTCCGTCACCATGATTGCGGCGAGGCAGACGAGAATTCCAGCAGAGAAAGCATAGAGCCAGCGGCCGCCGGCGTGATGATCGTTGGCGGTCCGATTCTGGTAGCCCAGCACGAGCAGCAGTCCACCCACGACGTGAAAGTACATCCCGGCCGCGAGGACGGAATGCGGCGGGCTGAGGATCTCGACGTCGAGGCCGTAGGCGTCATGCCACCAATTGTCGAACGGCGCGCTCGTCAGCATCGCCAGGGCGCCCCAGATGGTCACCCACGCTCCCAGGGGACCGCGAAATCCCCACACGCGCACACCTGACTCGCGAATGGCGGGGTCCGAGGAGAACGTTGCGCGGAGCACGAGCCAGCCGGAGAGGAATCCGCCGAGGCTTCCCCCGAGATGAATGCAGATGTGGGCGGGCGTCCAGAAGGTGTCGCGACCGATGGTTGAATGCCACGAGATGTCCCAGACAATGCCGACGAGAATGCACGTGGCCGCGAAGACGATCAGCGGGCAGTACCAAGGGATGCGGGAGTGGCTGCGCGCTTCCGACGAAGCGAGCGACGAATCAAGAGCGCCAAGGGTCGTGCTGCTTTGCATAGCACACGACAATTACCGAAAACGGCTGGGGCTGGATATGGAAAACTGGGCGACTACGGAACGAAGTTCTCGCCGGTCAATTCGCGGCGCAGACGGTGATCAGGCGTCGACCTTTTCGTTTTTCTTGATCGGACTGAACCGGGCGCCGGATGCGGGAGATTGCGTCGACTCGATGCGGCGCTCGAGCATTTCCAATTGATGGCGTGCCTGCATCAAGCCCATGTAGGCGAAGAGGACGGAAGCCAGTCCGAACGCGGTGCAGAGTCCCCAATATGAGACAGAGACCACGGAACTGCCACCTTGCAACACGCCCTGAAGAGCGGTCTGACCCGCGACGATCATTCCCAACGTGGCGGCAAAGCATCCCGCGCTGAACCAGTGATGAGCACCATCGAGCTTCAAATTCATGCCCTGAAGCTATCATCGAATGGTGGCATTCCTATTCTGCAAAACCCCACGTCGGGCGGCCTCAAAGTGCCCGGGCAGGGACCGGGGAATTGCGGTATTGCGAGTGCGGACGGGCGGCTTCGCGGCCGATTATGGGTCCGCTGTCTGAAACGCTTGAATGAGTGGAATGGGAAAAGGTGACCCGATGAAAGGGGCGGCGTGCCGGGACCATTGAAGGCAACGACCGAGGGATGACTACCTGATTGATGTTGGTGCCGATGGAGGGGCTCGAACCCCCACACTCTTCCGAGTACCAGATTTTGAGTCTAGCGCGTCTGCCAATTCCGCCACATCGGCCACCTAATAATCAGACACTTGCGACGTGAGTCGCTGGTGAACTTGATTTTGCTACAGTGTTTGCGACAGTGTTGCCGCATGAAACGCGCAGCAACCCCGAGCAATCCTGTTTCAGGTTCCAGTTCACGCCGCCATAGATACACGAAGGTTCTCGACAACCGCAAGCACCCAATTCGCGGACTCTGGCGCCGCAATGGAAGTTTCTACGCCAGGCTGACCGTTGAGGATGACTGCGGGCGCAAAAGCGTCAAATGGGTGCCACTGGAGAAGGCAACCACGGCCAGCGAGGCGCAGGACGAATTCCGCGCGCTGTTGGTTGAGCGCGACGAAAACCGGCTTCGGCCCATCGGCCTTTCTCCGCTGTTCGGCGACTACGCCAAGACCTATTTGGAACGACTGACCACGAGCGGGAAGAAAGCCGACACCCTGATTACGGAGAGCGGCCATATAAAGAAGTGGATTGAAGCCATCGGCCAAATCCGGCTGAACAAGATTCGTCCGCATCACATCAAGAATCACATCCATGGCTTGCGCACAGCCAAGAAGTCCGCAAGGACATGCAATCTCGCCTTGGTCTGTCTCCGCAACGTCCTCAAGTCCGCTCGCCTTGACGGCCATCTGAAAGCCAGTCCTGCCGAGGGTTTGGAATGGCTCAAGACCGACAAGAAGGCGCACCGGCTTTACTCTCCCGATGAAATCGACCGGCTCTGCGAAGCGGCTCTTGCGCCGCGTTACCTTGAAGGTCGGTTGGCTGCCGGTGACGAGCGAGGCCCACCGCTCAGGAATGGCCTTCAATTCTGCGATTACCTCCGGTTCCTGCAATACAGCGGAGCACGTGAGCAGGAAGCTTTGCGCGTCCGGGTGAGCGACGTGGACATGGAGCAGGGCCACGTCATGATTGGCGCAGAAGGCGACGCTAAAAACCGGGAGGCGCGCGCCGTCGATTTGAATCCGCAGTTGCGCCAGTTGCTCGAAGGCATGGAGAAACGGCGCGCGCCGGATTCTAAATGGCTGTTTCCGTCGCCGCAACGCGGGGAACGCGATAAACACGCCCGGACGTTTCGTGAGTCACTTCTGCTGGCCCGGGAAGCGGCGGGACTGCCTGATTTCGGCTTTCACGATCTGCGGCGATTTTTTGCGTCGCGCGCGGTGATGTCGGGCATCGATTTTTTAACGGTATCTAGATGGTTGGGTCACAAGGATGGAGGGATCTTGCTGGCCAAATCCTATGCCCACCTCGCCGACGAACATCGCAAGAGCCAGGCGGGAAGGCTGGTCTTCAATCCAGTGCCCTCCCCTCTCTGAACAAAATTGCCATCGATACGAGCGAAATTACATTGTTTTTGAGGCCTCGGCTGCTGAGTCTCACGAAAAGGTTCATCCAACGATCTTGGTGCGTTGCCAGTGCATCGCATCACCTGTTCTTGAATCATGCTGTGATCGATAATTGGAAATCCCACGTGGCTCAGCATATTTGCGCTTTTTGAGAAGTAACTTGGCCGCTAGGAAATCCGAGTATGGAAGTCCGCACATGGCAGACGTGCTAGTGTCCTGTCAGCGAACGCTGACAGGACACTAGATTCAGGTCAGTCGGGAATGCGCCCGCGGGGTCGGAACATTGTGGTCGTCGGCTTGGGTTCGCAGGCCTGTTGCTTTGGTTGGCGTCAGTGTCGGTCAACGTTTTCGGAGAGTTTCGAGATCGGTAACGCAAAGGAAGATTGGTTTGGTTCGTCAGATTCTGCAAATAAGCATCGAGAAGCAAAGCCAGCCGGTTGGAACCTCCTGCGCCTAATGGGCGACCGGGATACAAACACAGACTTTGTTACACGTGCAGTAGGTGCCGTTCCCATACGACGGTACTAATGGTAGTGGGGGAGGTATTCGTACTGCCGGCGGTGCATAGTCGATGACTGGCGGGGTGTAGGCAAAGCTTCCGGGCACGCAGTTACATGTGCAGATTGCTCCGGGTGGGACCTCGGAACCGCAGGGCAATGTGTAGGTCACGCTCTGGCCTGAGGGTGTTCTGGTTGTGTATGTAATTCCTTTGGCGGTCGCGGGCGTATCATGCAAATCAATCAAGCATGTATCGAACGAAAGCATAGGCAGACGCCAAGACTTAACCGTACCATCTTGGCCGGCTGAGAATAAAATCTTGCCGCCAGGGCTGATCGCCAATGCGTTTACGGTTCCTGTATGAGCTTTGATGCTTCTTTCGAGAGTCGCGGCCGATACGTTCCAAAGTTTTATTGTGCTGTCGAGTCCTGCAGATGCGACGAAGTGCCCATCCGGAGCGATAGCAAGAGACAGAACCGGTCCACGGTGGTCCGCTAGCGTAGCGGAGACCATGCCCTCGGGCAATGCTCGCACTTTTAGCGCTGGATCGAATCCGGCAGCAATAAACTTTTGCCCGTCTCGGAGAACTCCAATCGAGTCAATGTAGCCGGTGAAGTCGGCGAATGATTTAAGGAGGTTCCCCTCTGGCAGACTCCAAAGTTTGACAGTTTTGTCGGTGCTACCCGAAAGAAGTGCTTTCCCATCCAGAGTTAGCCCAAATGCTGTAACATCGCGGGTATGAGCGTGCATCGTGGCGACAGCCCTTCTAGAAAGAAGATCGAACAACTTGATGGTTCCGTCACTGAGCCCAACGGCCAACATTGAGTGAGTGGAGATGGCATGGAGGGCCGTTATTGCATTATCCTGTGCCATCGGATACGGGGCCGGTGTTTCCTCTAGTCGTGTCCATGCCGTGACCTTTCTCTCCTGACCCGCCGAAAAAAGAGTTATGCCGTCTGGACTGAATGCGAGGGCCTGAATGCTGCCTGAGTGCCCCTCCAAGGTATTGATTAGTCCTCCTTCTGGCAGGCTCCAAAGCTTGATTTTGGAATCGTTCCCTCCAGACGCCAGGATTTTTCCGTCGAAATTGATCGAAAGAGCACTTACGCCACCTCGATGCGACATCGCACCTCCGCAATTTGGAGGCAATTCTTCGAACTTACTTTCCATGACTTCAGCCGCATCGGCCTTGCTTCCCTTCATGAGCGCTACGACTGCAGCTGCGGCTATTCCTCCAGCTAAAAACCCGCGGCGGTCGCTTCTCATTTTCCACGGCAACCGAGTAACGGGCACAATCTCCGGGGTTCCGCGCGTTCCGTCACTGAAAATGCTGCTCAATTTGAAATGTGGCTTGGGAATACTCATATCAGCATCTCCTTTCCACTGGCTTCGACCGGGGACGTTTGGGTCAATTCATGCCAGAACAGGCCACCTGAACGCGCGATACGCTCCAGAATCTGGTCCTTTGTTAGCTTGCGAATGACGTGACACCGGTCGGTGACTGCAAATTCTAAAGAATCATTTATTGTTAGGGATTTGTGGTAGCAATCTCCCGCACACGTCCACTTGGCAAAGCAGCCCTGGCAGTAATCTCGATGCTGAACGGCTTGCTTTCGCAGATGACTCAAACGTTTGAGATCAAACTGATAGCCCCCACGAACCGAGTCGTGCTTGCCGTAGAAGAAAACATTCGACCAGCGGTTGTCCTCGGAAAAGACCTCGTAACAAGCGGAGACGTTGCCGTCAGGCGAAAGAGCAAAACTGTCCTGCGTGATTCCGCAAAAGTGGTTCGTCAATGCGCCGACACGGGCCCCGGAGAAGCAGATTTCGCGGCCATAGCGACTGGCGCGTTCCTGTGCTTCCCGGTAGCCCGTAATGAATCCCTCCGTCTCAGCCGACGGCGCGTTCGACCACCGGCCAATCTGGTATGCCGGCTCCACTTGGATTCGCTTGGGTCGAAAGTTCGCGCAGATGAACTCAATGGATTCGGCCATCATTGGGATTTGGTCGGCCGTGACCGTGACTCGCACGCCGTAGGGAAAACCGGCCGTGTCAAAGCGCCGAATCGTGTGGATCACCCTCTCGCTGGAACCCCTCCCCGAAACCGTTGGCCGGTGCCGATCATGGACCTGTGGCAATCCGTCAAACGACACGCTGGCACCCGCCCAGGTTGGCAACAACCCAATCAATCTGTTCGTCCTTGAGCATGCCGTTGGTTGCTGACGACGCGAGCACCTGCAAACCCAATTCGTTCGCCTTCATGCGGGCGTAATCAAGCGCAGATACCATTACGTGCCAGTTGACTGTCGGTTCGCCGCCACCGTGATAGGCGATCTCGAATACCGGGGCGCCTTTCTTTTTGGCATTCTTTGCCACGAAATCAATCCCGCGTTTGGCGACTTCAAGCGGCATGAACTTCGTTGATGTGTCCCCGGCTGCGGCGTAGCAGTAAGTGCAGCGCAGGTTACACGCAGTTGTCAGGAATAGGGTGACGGTTGTTGGTTCTGGATCGCCAATGAACGCAGTGACCGGTTGCTCCTCCTCTCCGGCATCCACAATCTCCAGTCGCCGCAGAAACTCCAATAGCGATCCGTCAGCCTCCATTCCGGGCTCGAACGTGCCGCGCTCAATGCCTGCGAGAAGCTGGACTACGCGCTGGTTTGCGACGAAAGCAGCCCGGCGCAATGGGGCATACGCAATGTAACGATTTTCTTCCAATGGCACGACGAACACTTCTGCCGAGAGCATTGGCCTGCGATCGTCCCGGGATCCGCCCTCTGCAGACGGACACGCGTTTCCGTCCATAGCATCCCTACTTGGGGATTCTTGACCTTCGGTGACTGGCGATGCTTGCATATCAATTTAAGTTAGGATTCCGTTTGCATTTGGAGGGTTAGAAACCCGGAGGCAGTTGGATCGAGGCATCCATGACTACCCGGAAGGAACGAACAGGGCTGAACATAGTAAAATCAGAGGTTTGAACCACGTTCGTGGACGGATTATTGAGGGATCGGAGATGTTGCCAGGCCCCGAGTAGTGCGTCCGTGTACTGTATTTCGAGGTCGCGGGCAGGGATTACATTCGTAGCAGTCAATGTATAGGTAGCGAAGCCACAGCAACCTTCTTCAGTGCTTATCGAGATGAAAGGTCTTGGTATTGTCTTTGCAAATGAAACGTGAAGCCGAACTGGAGCACTCGGAAAAGTCTCCCCAGACCCCAAGCCTTCCGCCAAGGGGCGCGGATGACCCTTAATGAAGATCATTCCCCATGAATCGTTGTAGCAATAGTTCCCGATATTCGTGCTCCCGTGACGCTGCAATTCGTCGATGACTGCATCAGCCCATGCTGAAGGAATTCTTTCGCAGCGAGAACCTCCCCATTGGGTGAGTCCAGCCTCGTCGCCAACCGCCACCAAAACGAGTCTTCCATTGGGAATGTTGTGCAAATAATTGACGAAGGCGCTGTGCGCTTCGCCGCTTGAACGGTCTGCCCAAGTGTCAAAATTTCGGGTTTCGTCGACAGCCAGATTCAATAGGTTGACGACGGCGACATTGAACCCCCTGCGTCCACCAGAGCCTCCGCTGCCGCTTGCGAAGATGGTTCGGTCCTTGCCAAAGATTACTCCGCCTTGGCTGAAGCCAAACGACTGAAGCGAAAAAGAAACGGGAATAATGTCCACCGACGAAAGTGTCGGGTCATGACTTGCATAATAGAGATTCGCTCGAACACGCTGTGGCCCGGCTGGCCCGTCGATCTCGTAAGTGATCAAGCAGTCTTTGCTGCCACTCGCCGCATCGGGATACGCATAGAGTTCCGAGCCAGACGCGACGTGAATGCCTTCCGTGTCTGGAATTACCCCCGACATTGTTACCAGCGTCGTGTAGATGGAATTGTTTGTGCCATACCGACTGTCCTGCCAAGTCACCACGTAACCACTTTCAAGACCCGCCACGCGAGGTGATCCCTGCCAGCCTGCTGCTGTGCAGATGTGCAATGGGTATTGGTCCAAAACAATTCCTGCCCCGGTTACCCTAGTGCCAAAAATATCCATCTCGGACGGCCGGGGAGATGGGCCACCTACCGGAGACGCAAAATTATCCATCCACACCACCAGATAGTCGCCGCCTGTGCTGGCCACGGCAGGAGTATGTTGGAAAAACGGCCAGTCGGCCTGGCTCAACTGGAGAGGGCCGCTATCCAGCAGGGTGAGATCGCTCGCGACCCGTATGCCCTCGATATTGCTGCCGGGTGGCGTTCCTGACATCGAGACGACCAAATAATTCGTGCCATTACTGGCGATCCCTATATCCAGCCACCCCGGGCCGCTTAGGAGAAGCCTGCGCTCGGTATCAAATGCGACACCTTCGATTGAAACCTTCGTCCCCGAAACTCCGAAGCTGGGGACATCCCGTACGACCAGGTATTCACCTCCGCTACTCGCGATTGCAGGCCGGCCTTGCAGTTCGGAAGGCAGTGCGCTGACGGTGATTGAGTTTGTATCCAAAACGCGACCATCCGCAGTGACCCGTGCTCCGCGAATCTAGATTGAATCACACTCGGATTCTGTGCCCATGCTTGCTTGATGACATTCCTGCCACACAACCAGATACTGCGAACCGTCGCTTGCCACGGCAGGCGAAAACTGCCGATTGGTGGAGGCGCAGATAGCAATGCTATTCGTGTCAACCAAGTGGCCTCCGCTCGTCACCCTGGCACCATGAATGTCACCATCCTTTTCCCAGACCACCAGGTAGCCCTTGCCGTTGCTTGCCACTGCGGAAATCCTACCCGTTCCATAAAAATGATCGGAGATATTTGTTAGTGGAGCGCTCACATTGAATGGCGCACCCACTAAAGTCTCATTTGCCTGCGCGGAAGCTTCCCACAAGAGAGTAACGAGCCTAACCGCGAGCAATGTCGCCATTGCGGTAGCCCTCATTTTCGATGGATTTTTGATTCTCATGTGTCGGTTATCGTTTTTTGTTTCCGAACCTGATCAACACGGTCAAAAGCTCTCCGCAGATCTGTATCGCAATAAAATTACGATTCACAGTTACGGATTCCGCCACACCCGGTAGAACCGCTGCGCTGCCTGGACCGCGCCTAGATTGACTTCGACGTCAGCGCCAGTACCAGCGATGTCGCTTGTATCCGTTTCCCAAGCCCCGCTGGCCGGGTCGTCGGTTCCTTCGATCCGATAACTCTGGCCCGCATACGTTGTGAAGGTCACATGGAGATTTGCACCCAGGAATCTGGTCGAAGTAATTCGGAGCGCGACATCGTTTCCCAACGGATTGAACCCTCGTTCGGCGAAGATGGCCCAGGTTGTGGCCGCCAGGCCGACGCGTTCGGGAACACATTGGAACGGAGTGCTCAAACATTGCTCGATGGGCGGTAGAGTGTCTCCATCTTGGAGGGTGCTGGCCACCAGCCCCCGCTCATCGGCAAAGGGAGCGTTGGTTTGCGCATGCCGAATCTCGTTCAAGTACGAAGCCGCCTCGCTTCCGAATCGGTTTTCACCATACAGCCGGTCGATAAACTTCATGGTCAGGATAGCTTGCCCCGTGAACTCCCAAGCGATGCCATTCGGACCAGCGACGGGAGTCTTGACCAGGTTGAACCCGCGAAACTCCCGACCGGCGACGGTGATGACTTGCGCAAAGTTCGTGGCCATAAACTGGACGGAACGCCGCCAGTCAATCTGATGTCGATAACGTGGGGATTCCGCGAGCGCCAGCGCGATGAAACTCACCGCGTCCAAGAAATCGAACGTGTTAATGACTTCGTCGCCCCGCTGCGGGCCGTTTGGAGTCAATCCGGGACCAGATGGAGTGCCGGTAGGAACGGTGCCAGCGTAGAATCGCCCGTCCGCCGTGTTGTGCATCTGCATGACGAAATCACCGGCGACCTGCGCGTTTGTCGTCCATTCAGTAAATGCGTTGGTGTTCGCAATCTGCCGTTCCAGTTCAGCGAGGGCAGTGAGGCCAGCAAAAATATCGGCGTTGTTCTCCACCGATTTGCTGCGGATTAACACCTTGGGTTCACCTTGATCCGGGTAGCCGAGAAAATAGCCGCCGTAACTGGCCGCGCTGTTGTCCTTGAGGAAATAAACGATCCAGTTGGCCAATTTTCGCGCCGCGTCAAGATACCGCACGTCGTTGAATTCCTTGTAGCCGGAACAAAGAGCGAGGATCGCGAACGACACGTTGCCTCCAGTGGCACCGTCGAGCACTACGCAAAAGCCGGTTGGCGAGGCTGGTCCACAGCTAAAGCCAGCCAACCGCACGTCGTCTTTCTGGCCGGCCCCAGGGCCTTGGCCGTTGAACAGCGCCAAATCACCGGCCAAGAAGCCGTTGTGCAGCCCAAACCATTCATTGGCGGATGGCAGCGGATCGCCGTGATTGTCGTTGGTCAGCGCATAGGTGAAGCTGTCCAGGATGATCTTCGCAGCAGACATGTCGTTTGGCGTGCCACGATCCAGCAAGGCCAGAGCAGTCAATGCCGATTCGTAGGTGGTGGAGAGATTGCGCAGCAACTGGTCCAGTGGCCACGGTTCGCGAGCTGTTCCGGGACTGGAGCGGGCAACCACGCCAAATGTTTCGTTGGCCAGTGGGAATCCCAGCGAGTTCGTTTGTCGAGCCGGCACCGGCAGGAACTGGACCCAGTCAATCAGCAGAGTGCCGCTGCTGGGCGCGGCATCCACACTCACTGCGATGGAAAAGAGAATGTGGACATTGGCCAAAACGGATGCCGGTATGTTGAAGTTGAGCCTGATGAGGCTGTAGTCGTCGCTCTGTGGAATCCGAATGAAACTCGACGTGTATCCGGCGACGCCGAACTGCACGGCCATGCCGCCAGGCGTGGGACAACGCAGCCGAACTACCGCCTGAGTGACGCCAGTCAAATTGTAGCCGACTCCGATCCGCGTCGCTCCCCATCGCTCCGGTTCTTCAAAGTTCACGCCGGCAAACTGGTTTCCGGTCAATCGATCGAACGTGACTCGAAACACGTTGCCACGTTCCCGGTCGAAGATGTTCAGGTCGGTGGAGCATCCGGTCGGTGAGTTGGTGTCGTCGATGCACGCGGCATCGATGTGAATCTTGCTGGTGGTGCCGAACAAGCCTGACGGGAAGCTATGGTTGAACGCTGAATCCGCATCCCGGTAAACGTAAAAGGCCTGCCGATTAGTCTGAGCGCGCTCCGCCAATAAAGCATAGGCAGCATCGCTAATCGGCGAAGTCGCGGCCTCACTAGAAGCAGTCAGCAATATCCCGCCAGAAACTAGTGACAAAAGCATGATATCTCGACCGAGGCATTTGATCGCGCTCATGACATCTGACACGGTCATTTTGAGAGGGTGTTTCATGGAATCTTCGGATCGTGAGCCGTCCCGGAGTTTCTGTTTGCTGGCCTGTCGAGACAAACCACCGATGGAAAAGAGTGTGATTCTGTTCCTAGAAAAAGCAGGCCGTCTCGCGAGCGGCTTGGCTAAGCCGTGCGCGTCATCACCACCTCCTGCAAATGGCGTTGCAAGCTTCTTCACGGTGAGTTCTGGGTGACTTGAGCCCGGTAAAACCTTCTTGGAGAGTTAGCTAATTCAAGGTCATCGACAATAAGACTCGGACTCTCCCCGAGAGTGAGGGTTTTGAATGTGATCCACGTGACTAAGTTCGTCGTCATCTGAATCGAATACTCTTTTCCTGCAGCTCCCTGCAGTTCCAGTTGGAATCGACCGTCGCTCGCGATCCCTCTTGAGATGAGCAGATGATCTACCGAAGACCGATAGATGCCGTGGACGCCCACCGCAACAAACCAGTTGTGGCCGAAAGCAACAGAGGAGAGTCCTCCGACTTCCCATCCTTCGTTTTCGATTCGAAACACGGGGGTCCATTTTCGAGCATCAGGGGAGATGGAGATCCATCCGTCACCCATAGGATTATCAAGCCATGAAAAGTAAGCCGAGACAGCAACGAACACTCCAGCCCCTTGAGTGAAGGCGATCATGCTATCGCTCACTTCCGCGCCTGGCTCTGACCAAACGATCCCCTTAAGAATTCGCTTCACCACTGCGCCGTCCTGAGTTGGTGTGAAATCCTCGTTCTCTGGCTCAAGAAATGGTGATAAAGAAGAGACGAGCAGCATGTCTGTTGTGGGTGTCAATCCTTTCAAGAAGACGTTTTCCACGATAACTCTCTTTCCCAATTCCGCCCATCCTTGGAGACAAAGAGCAGTCCGCATCCGTTCGTGCTGGAATATCTGCTTCTGCTGGATCCGATTCCGACGAAGCGTTCATCAAAAAAAGCCACTTCGTTGAGGTCCGTGTCTAGATCCGGCTGCTGCTTCGTCCAAGAGCCCAAGTCCGTCGAAGTCAGCACTTCTCGGCCTGCTCCGACTACGAGGGTAACTCCGGCTCCAAATGCCACGGCGGTTAAGTTCTCGGAGGTACCTGAGTTTCGGAGGAGCCAGCTTTCCCCATCTGTGGATGTCAGGATGGTGCCACCATCTCCGACGGCGACAAAATTACTGGCTCCGTAGGCAATATTCAGAAGCCTGTTGGTAGTCGGGATCTCGTATCGGTTCCAGTTCGCACCATTGGTCGATACGATTGCGAATTGGTGGCTTGTGTTCGTATGATCCACCGAGTGTCCGATAGCGACGAACCGCCCGCACCCAAACGTAACTTTTGTGAAGTGTTCTACGAACGGGGTGACCCCACTGGTGACCGGTTGCCAGCAGCTTTGACAGAAGCTTAGAGCTGGCATCAGGTAACCAAGTAAGAATGCAATCTCCCGGTAGACGCGAGTTGAGGGTGAAGTTGATATTGGCATAAAGATTATGGGAACAAATTGGTTTCCCCGGCATCAGGAGCTCTGCTTGAAGCGCAGTTCTTTCGCTTCCTCATCGGATAGATAGAACCTTTAGCATCACTTCCCCGTCAAAACGATGTTGCTTGCGTTGTTCTCTTTGGTCAATTCAACCGCCAGAAATTGCTTAAAGCTGAAATGAATTCCGTTGCTTTGAGTAATGGCCTCCGGCACAGCAAATAGTATCGTTTCCTTGCTATAAGTCTCGATCTGTGCGTTCGGATTGGGGCCAAATTTGACCACCTTTGCCGTATATCTGGATTCGGGTACAACGGTCGTTCCATCCGGTAAGACTAATCGAAATTGTTGATTCCCTTTCATTTCGTCAGGGACGATTCCAGGAAGCAAAAGACAATCTACCACCAACAACGACAAGCCCAACCTATTCCCGGCCTCAGTAATGGCGTGAGTTTGGTAGCCGTCTGACAAACGCACTTGGTAGTTCGTGGTTAAAGACCACGAAACAGAGTCAAATGGAGAATAGGGGCCTTTGGGTGAATTAGAGCGAAGGACGACAAACGTGCAAGCTGTAGCGATGGCTATAGCGCTTATCAACACAGTCCATCCCCTGAAACCTCCCAAGCCTGAAGCTGAGCCTTGTTGCGGCGCAGTTGATTCCAAGCTGGTTTTTCCGTCGGTTGCGATGGATATGGATATTGATTGAAATGGAATATCGATGTCCCAAGCGCAGGAAGGACATGTGGTGTGCTGACCGGACGCCTCTCCATTGCAGGCTATGTGCTGACCACAGTGTGGGCAAGTAAACTTGATGTCGCTCATATAGAGGAGAACCAGGCGCCGAACGCGCGGTTATTCTTGAACTCCGATTCGATAAAATACCGGGCCCCTCCCAACGGCATTTGTGTCGGTATAGGTGGTAACGCTCGCTTGACCAAGGATGTTGCTTCTCAACAACAGGAAAAAAGGCTGCGTCCCCGAATTAGTCCCGCGCTCAATGAAGTAATTCCGGTCGCTGACGCTCTGCCAACGCACGATTACACTTGGAGAAACATAAACAGGAGTCAGCAGGCGCAACGCGGACATTGCGTTGGTCGGGGCGGTGCCAGAGCGCCACTCCTGCCAGTTGTTCATGCCGTCGTGGTCCGGGTCGTGCTAATCCGCCGAACCGTCGGTTGGCAGGCCGTATTGAGCCAGCCAGGCGTGGAATGGGTCAAGGAACTGGAACTCATATGCCCCGATGTCTACCCTGCTGCTGTTGATCCGGGCGTTGCCATCCAAATCGGTCAAACCTGGGGCGTAGGCATTGTTTCCCACATTGATACAGGTAGAGTTGGACTGAAGCCGCAGATCGGTCCAACCGTTGGTGTTGAGAAACCGAGGTTCACCTGCGAGATTGTTTGTGTTTCCCGAAGGCAGCGGCGTCGTGCAGGAATAATCCAGCGTGCCACCGGTGTAATTTCCGTTGTTGTAATAAACGATGCAGTTGGTGAGGGAGCCACTGTACGAACCGCCGCCGAAGATCGCCGAATTTCCCACGACTGTGCAGTTGAGGAGGATTGAAGACTGGGCACCACCGCCGCTCCAAGAAGCTAAGTTGCCAATCAGGGCGCAATTATTGAGCGTGCCAGAGTGAGTTCCACCACCATAGCGGGCTGAATTGCTCGTCAGCACGCAGTTATTAAGGGTGCCACTATAGACTCCGCCGCCCCCACCGCCGTCGTTGTAAGGAACTGAATTGGCGATTAGTCTGCAATTGTTAAGCGTGCCTTGATAGGCCGCGCCTCCGTAGTACCGAGCCGAATTACCAACCAGCAGGCAGTTTGTCAGCACCGCAGCCACTGACTCACACCACACACCTCCGCCCGATTCGTTCCTTCTTAGGTCTCCAGAGGTTTGAGTGGCTCCATTTGTGAGTGTGAACCCGGACAGCACAGCTCCGTTCGTGAGATAAACACAACGCACAGCAGACGGTCCGTTGGTGGTTCCCGGCACTTGGCTGCCAACAATAGTGGTCACCGATGATCCATTGACGCTTTTCACTGTCACCGCTCTGGTCACCGCAACCCGGTTGCTCATGCCATAAACGGCTGTCGCCCCGGCCTGATAGACTCCGTTGCTCACCAGCACCAAGGAGCCAGGCAAGATGGCTGCCCCCAACGCATCCTGGATGTTGGTGGCGGCGGTGGCCCAGCTCGTGTATGGCGGCATGGGGTTGGTGCTGGTCAGCGCCACGTAATATACTGGTGAAAGCACAGACAGAGTGGCGTTGGAGCTTAGCAGGAGGTCGTAGGGGTTGCTGACCAGGCAACTGAACCGCGTGCCAGTGTCGGAGAGTTGAACGTTCGAGACGGAGTACGTGGAGACAGTGGCTCCCGGGATAGGCGCGCCGTTGCGTTGCCATTGGTAGCTCAAGGGAGGTGTCCCCGTAGCAGTCACGCTGAACGTTGCCGTTTGACTAGGGAGCACTTGCCGATCGGCAGGCTGGGTGGTTATGGCGATTGCCCCGTGGTACTCATACGCGCCAATGTCCACAGTCGCGCCCCAAATGCGAGGGTACCCGTCCAGGTCCGTGGTACCGGGAGCGTAGGCGTTGTTGCCGGCGTTGATACAGGGAGAGCCCGCTTGAAGTTGGAGCGCGCTCCAGCCGTTGGTATCCGCAAACAAGGGAGCATTCGTAAAGTTTCCGGCACCGGTGGTTGAAGGTGTAGTGCAGCAATGGTCTAACGTGCCACCGCTGTAGTTCTTGTTGTTGTAATAGACGATGCAGTTGGTAAGGGCGCCATTGTATGAACCGCCGCCAAAGATCGCCGAATTGCCCGCGAGTGTGCAATTGTTGAGCGCGCCATAGTAAGATAAGATCCTGTGGCCGCATTGCCCGTCAGCTCGCAGTTGTTTAGCGTGCTAAAGTAGGCACCACCGCCCCGGTTTGCCGAATTGCGGGTCAGCGTGCAGTTGTTGAAGGTGCCGTAGTAAGTTCCACCGCCAAAATAATACGCCGCATTGCCCGTCAGCACACAGTTGGTCACCACTGCGCTCGCCGATTCGCACCACACACCTCCGCCCGATTCGTTCATTCTTAGGTCTCCAGAGGTTTGGGTGGCTCCATTTGTTAGTGTGAACCCGGACAGCACTGCTCCGTTCGTGAGGTAAACACAACGCACAGCAGATGGTCCGTTGGTGGTTCCCGGCACCTGGTAACCAACAATCGTAGTCACCGATGGACCATTAACGCTTTTCACTGTCACCGCCCGGATCACCGCCACCCGGTTGCTCATTCCATAAACAGCCGTCGCTCCGGCCTGATAAACCCCGTTGCTGACCAGCACCAATGATCCGGGCAACACCGCCGCTTCAAGAGCATCCTGGATATTGTCCGCAGCCGTGGCCCAGTTCGTATATGGCGGGACTGGATTGGCACTGGCCAGAGCTACATAGTAAACCGGAGCAAGTACCGTCAACGTGGCGTTTGAACTGAGCGTTGTGCCGTAGATGTTGCTGACTAGACAACTGAACTGGCTCCCCGAGTCAGAGAGTTGAACGTTAGTGGCGGAGTAGGAGGCGGTGTTGGCGCCTGGGATGAAGACTCCGTCGCGCTTCCAATAATAGCTCAACGGAGCGGTGGTTCTAGTCGTCACGCTGAAGGTCGCCGTTTGACCTGGCAACATAGTCTGGTTTGCGGGTTGAGCCGTAATGACGATTGCGACAGTGGATTCATACGCCCCAAGATCCACGACACCCGCGAAGATTCGTGGGTTGCCGTCCAAGTCCGTCGAGCTGGAAGCGTAGCCGTTGTTGCCGACATTAATACACGGAGAACTGGCCTGGAGCCGCAGATCGCTCCAGCCGCTTGATTTATGAAGAGTGGCGGGTCAATGATGTTGTTGGTGCCAGTTGTCGGGAGAGGTGTTGTGCAGCAGAAGTCATTCGTGCTGGTCGTAATTGCCGGTTGTGTTGTAAATACTAATGCAATTCTTGAGGGTGCTATAGGAAGCCCCGCCTGCAGTGTTGCCTACCACCGTGCAGTTTGTGAGGGAACCATATCGAACCCCGACGCCGTAGTTGCCCGCCAACACACAATTGTCGAGTGTGACAGGGGAACGGTTGTTTTCATCCACGTGACCGTGTGCCCCCCAACCGAAATTCCCTGTTAATGTGGAGTTAGCGATCCTACCTCCATACACCCCGCCGCCAGAATTGCCGCTCAGGGTGCAGTTGTTAAGGCTGGAGAGATGCGTTCCTCCGCCATCAATGAGAGCTGAATTGCCCGTCACGGTGCAGTTGTTGAGCGTGCTCGCTTTAGCGCCGCCACCGTAGTCGGCTACATTATTAGCCAATATGCAATTATCCAGAGTGCTAAGATATGCTCCGCCGCCATCACTATAAGGCGGTCCCTCATCCGCCCTATTGCGGGAATTCGCTGTCAAGGTGCAGTTGTTAAGAGTGCTTTCGGAGACTCCGCCGCCTTTAAGAGCCGTGTTGCGCGTCAACGGCTACAGTGTTGAGAGTGCTGTAGCGTACCCCTCCCCCGAAGCCAGCGGTCGAATTATCTGACAGCGTGCAGTTGTTAAGCGTGCTGCTGTAGGCTCCACCACCGTCACTGGCTACATTGCCCATCAGCGTGCAATTGTAGAGGGTACCGGAAAACGCCCCACCACCGTAGAAGTCAGCCAGGTTCCCAGTGATCACACAGTTTGTCACGACCGCACTCGCTGACTCACACCAAACACCGCCGCCGTCGCTCGCCCAACTCCATCCCCTTGTCAGAGTGAACCCGCTAAGCACGGCGCGATTTGTCAGATAGACACACCGAAGCGCCAACGAGAAATCGCCATTTTCGCCAAGAATGTGCGTATAAGACGGCCCATTAACGCTGCGAACTACTACAGGCTTGTCCACGATGACTCGACTCGTTGTCAGTGAACTTGGTCTCTCACCGGCCTTATATGCTCCGTTGCCTACAAGCACGAGCGATCCCGGCACTGTTGCCGCGTCTACTCCAGCCTGAATATTCGTTGCCGCTGTGGCCCACGAAGTATAGGGCGGCAGGGGGTTGGTGCTGGCGAGCGACACGTAGTGTATTGGCTGGTTCAGCACGTGCATTGTGACAGTGGTCGTCACGCCGATCGGATGCGTCTCGTTGAAGCCTCGAAGCTCGACGACGTAAACACCCGGCGAAAGCCAGGAATGCGAGGTGTACGGTTGGTTGCTGACCACCGTCCCGTCGCCGAAGTCCCACCGTGACGCGCTCAACCTCCCGCCTATGATCGCTTGGAAGTCCACCGGGAGCCCCACGGCCAGATTCGTGTAGGTGGCGGAAATTGCTACAGCGAGGGAACCCGAAACCGCGCCGCTCCGATACTCGTCGCAGCCCATTGATGGCGGGCTACCCCATTCCTCGCCGTCAATGTCCAGACCCATGGCGTAAACAAGACTGCCCGCCTCGCGACAGGGGGACTGCGAGCTCAGGCGGGAGGTGCTTGCTAGAACCGGCTCGTTGGTAATGTTGCCTGTGCCAAAAGATGGCATGGGATAAGTGCAGCAATAATTCAGCCTGCTTAAGGAGTAATTGGGGCCGGAGCGCTGGGTCCTGTTGTAATAAACGATGCAGTTGTTCAGTGTGCTCCAACAATCCCCGCCTCCCTGGTCCACAGCCGAATTGCCGGTGAGCGTGCAGTTGTTGAGCGTGCTCCGATATGCCCCCCCACCCTGGCCCAGCCATCCCGTAGCAGAATTCCACGTGAGCACGCAGTTGTTCAGGCTCGAGTGGGAGGCACCACCACCGAAATTGTCGACTGAGTTGCTCGAAAGCGTGCAGTTGTTGAGAGTGGAGTTGTAGGCACCACCGCCCTCAGACTCCGCCGAGTTGCCCGTCAACGTGCAGTTGTAGAGGGTACAGGAATAGGCCCCTCCACCGGAGTCAGCTGAATTGCTTGTGACGTCACAGTTTATTACGGCGCTGTAGTAAGCTCCGCCGCCTTTACCGAACGATCCCACGGCCGAATTGCCTGTGAGCGTGCAATTATTGAGCGTCCCAAAGTAGACCCCGCCGCCGCAGCTCGCCGTGTTGCCTGAAAGCACACAATTTGTGAGCATCGCATTCGTGGACTCACACCATGCTCCCCCCCCGGAGGATTGTGTTGCCCCGTTGGTGAGGGTGAAGCCGGCTATTACCGCGCCGCTCGCCAAATACACGCATCGAACCGCCAACGAGTTGTTCAGACCCGAGCCGACAATCGCGGTCGCCACTGGCCCGTTGACGCTCGACACCGTCATCGGCTTGGTCACCGCCACTCGATTGCTCCTGCCTTGGATCACCCGTGTGCCGCTCTGATACACACCATTTGTTACCCGCACCAGCGCCCATGCAGGGGCCGCGTCTACAGCGTCCTGAATGTTCGTCGCCGCAGTAAGCCAATTGGTGTACGGATATACCGGATTGGTGCTGCTTGAGGCCACGTAGTGGACGGATTGAGCCACCACGTGGACCATCACCGTTGCGGCTACTCCGGCTGGATGGTCTTGGTTGTATGCCCGTAACTCCACCGAGTAGTTCCCCGGCGCAGCCCAAGCGTGACTGACCGAAGGCCGGTTACTTATCACGCCACCATCCCCAAAATCCCAGCGCGAAGCACTCAGCCGCCCCTCGATCAGTGCCTGAAAATCTACCGGAACGCCCACGACCACGTTTGTGAAAGACGCCACGATCCCAGCGCTGAGGGATCCCGTCACCGATCCGGTCCAATACTCGTCGCAGCCGATGGAGGGAGGGTTGGCCCACAGTTCCCCATCCAGATCCACGCCGCGTACGTAGGCCGCGCTACCGACTCCGCGACAGGGGGAAGCCTCGCTCAGATGAGAAAAGCTGGCCAATACCGGCTCGTTGGTGATATTGCCGGTGCCGGATTTCGGCATGGGAAAGGTGCAGCAGAAGTTCAGGGTGGAAGAATCATAATTGGGCTCGGAGAGCCAAGTGCTGTTGTAATAAACAATGCAATTGTTGAGCGTGCCCCCGTATGCCCCACCAGCATTGAAAGAAGCCCTATTCAGCGTCAGCGTGCAGTTGTTGAGGGTACCAGAGAAGATCCCACCGCCGCTATCAGACGCCGAATTGCCCATCACCATGCAGTTGTTGAGCGTGCTACTGTGGGCACCTCCGCCGTATTCCGCTGCCGAATTGCTAGTTAGCGTGCAATTGTTGAGAGTGCCAGAGTAGGCTCCGCCGCCTCGGCCCGCCGAATTACCAGAGAGCGCGCAGTTGTTCAGGGTGGAGTTGTAAGCTCCGCCGCCGGAGGAGGCGACCGAATTGCTCGAAAGCATGCAGTCATTCAAGACACTATAAAAAGCCCCGCCGCCATCGCTCGCCGAATTGCCGGTCAGCGTGGAGTTGTTGAGCGTGCCAAAGTATATTCCGCCACCCTTGTCTGAAGCCGTATTGCCTGTCAGAATGCAATTCGTTACCAACGCACTTGACGACTCGCACCATATTCCTCCTCCCGACTGGTTTGTGTCAGAGTTACCCGAGGTTTGTGTCGCGCCATTGGTGAGCGTGAACCCAGACAACACGGCGCTGTTGGTAAGATACACACACCTCACTGCCGCCGGCCCATTTGCGATTCCCGGTAACTGGTAACCAGAGATCGTCGTCACCAATGGTCCGTTGACGCTTCGTATAGTTATTGCCTTGGTCACGGCGACACGATTGCTCATACCGTAAACCGTTCGCGCCCCGGACTGGTATACCCCGTTGCCAACCAACACCAGAGCCCCTGGGGCCGCCGCATCCACCGCATCTTGGATGTTGGTGGCGGCGGTGGTCCAAGATGTGTAAGGAGCCAATGGAAGTGGGTTTGACAAGGACACATAATGAACTGGCTGGCTTGCCACATGCACTGCCACAGTCGCGGACACGCCAGAGGGGTAAGTGTCGTTGTAGGCGATTATGGTTACTAGATAATCGCCCGGTGCCGACCAAGTGTGCGAGGCAAACGGCCGATTGCTGACTATCACTCCATCTCCGAAATCCCAACTCGACGCGCTCGCTCGCCCGTGAATTACCGCTTGGAAATCCAGTGGGCTCCCTGCTACGCCATTTGTATGGGTAGCAACTACTGCAACGTTCAGCGCACCTGTCACCGATCCACTCCAATACTCGTCGCAGCCGATGGAGGGAGGACTGGCCCACGGCTCCCCGTCCAGATCTACGCCGCTGGCATAAGCCGCGCTGCCAGCGGCGCGACAAGGTGAATGCGTGCTCAGACGAATGAAGCTTGCGAGGGCTGGTTCCGCAGTGATATTGCCTGTGCCGGCTGACGGTGACGGGGATGTACAGCAGTAATTCATCGAGGAATTGAAGTAGTTCTCACCAAAGAGAGCTGTGTTGTAATAAAGGATGCAGTTTTTGAGTTGCGCTTCATTGGCGCCGCCACCCTGATTTCCCGAATTAGCCACCAGCGTGCAGTTCGTGAGCGTAACGCTACCGTGGTAGTAATGGCCTGACGCCCCGCCGCCACGCTTTGCGGAATTGGCCATGAGCATGCAGTTGCGAAGCCAACCACTCAAGATCCCACCACCGTCTTCCGTCGCAGAATTGGCTATTAGGGTGCAGTTATTGAGCGTTGCGGCGCAGGCGCCGCCTCCGTATTCCGCCGAATTGCCCGACAAGGTGCAGTTGTTAAGCGTGGCAGCGTAAGCACCTCCCCCATTGTCCGAAAAGTTGCCAATTAGCTTACAGTTATTGAGTGTGCCGAAAGCTGCCCCGCCACCGTTGGCATTCCACGCTGCCACCGCCGTATTGCCGACCAGTTCGCAGTTGTTGAGGGTCGCATTGTAAGCTCCGCCACCCTGGCCATTCTGATCCATGACTGAATTCCCGACCAGCGTGCAGTTGTTGAGGGTGCCCCGGTACGCTCCGCCGCCCTCGTCTGAAGAAGTATTGCCTGCCAGCACACAATTGGTTACTACGGCGCTCCCCGATTCGCAAAAGACACCACCGCCGGAGCGATTTATAGAATCGTTGCCCCACGTTTGCGTCGCCCCGTTGGTCAGTGTGAACCCGGACAAGACAGCTCTGTTGGTGAGGTAAACACACCGCACCGCTGCATCCCCGTTTGTCGTTCTAGGATCCCGATTACCGATGATCGTGGTTACCGATGGCCCATTAATACTTTGTAGGGTTACGGCCTTGGTCACGGCTACTCTGTTGCTCAATCTGTCGACCGCTCGCGCTCCGGTTTGATATACTCCGTTTGTCACGAGGATGACGTCGCCCGCTGCTGCGACATCAATGGCGTCTTGCATGGTCGTGGCGGCGCTGGCCCAACTTGTGTAGGGGGCCAACGGAGTTGGGTTGGCTACATTTACGTATCACGTCGCCACCACAGCAATAAAACCGGACGAGAGCAAGAGACACACGTAGATGAAACTCTTTCCGCACTTGCAACGCGACGCATCAACAGCCAAGAAAATCTTCCAGAAGAAATCATTTATTGAGGTCTTGAGAGTTTTCATACTCAGGTTCGGAGGATTGTTCAGCGAAATCTTGGCTGTGTCGGTGGAATGTATGGCGCTGGCGGTGGCGAATGAATCCTGGGCGGTGTGTGAGTCGGTGGTGGATTGTAGATGCGCGGAGGATTGTAAGGCTGAATCGGCGGATTGTAAGCAGGCGCATAAGTCCGAGGTGCCTCGTAGGGTCGGAGAGGCATGTAATGATTGACGATAGGTGGAGTGTAGCGGTGCGACGACGGTGTATAAGTGGAAGGAGCAGGAGTGTAAGGCCTCGGTTGAGTATAGAGGGTTTGCGGAGTGCTGTTGAGCGCCTGTTGGTTCAGCCGAACATTTTGGCCGGCAGCATAAGAGGTGGCTCTGACAGTGTTCATCGTGCGCTGTTGGGTTAGGGTTTGATTGTTGATTCGCGTCGATTGTATGGCCTGCTGATTGAAGGCCATTTGCCGCTGATCGTTTCGGACAGATTGCTCGGCCAAAGTGTTGACATGCTGTCCTCGGCGAATTTGTTCATTTGCGAACTTAGCACCAGCGTCCGCGCGTTGAATTCCCTGTTGGTTTTGTGCAGCAGTCCGTTGGACGTCGAGGTTCATCTGTCGCGCACGCTCGACCGCTTGGAACTGGTTTTGTCCCCGGCGACCGGATTCCATTGCTTGGGAAGTTCGAGTAGACTGCTCCGCCTGCCGACGCATGGATTCAGTGGCCTGGCTCTGGCGGAAAAGGTTCTCCTGTTGAATTCGCTGCCGTTCGTTTGCAGCCGCAATCTGCCGGGATGAATCTTCCACCGACCGCGAAACGGGTGTTGCGGGAGGCGGTGGGTGAAAGACGGGCGGGGAAATGGTCGGTCCCGGCTGAGTGGGCCTTGGTGCAGGAATCTTTGCCACGACCGGAACCGTTTCGCGCACATGGCGGCGTTCTTTTTGTGGAGTGTCTTTGACCACCACTTTTGGTGGTGTAGTTGGAGGAGGCACGGGCGGCTTGGCAATCTTCGGAACGGACGCCACTAATACTTCAGCGGGCTTCGTAACGGTATGGGCAAACCCGGGCGCTGGTGGCGTGGTCAGTTCGGAGCCGGTCTTCGCCAGGAAGATCAAAGCGGGGATAACCGCGATGGCAACGGGGTGGACAATCAGCAACCTCGCCGCCGTCTTCGAGATTTTCGTCCACAGCGAAATTCCCTTGTCCTGCGGGAACTCCATGAACCGGCCATGTTGCACGCCAAAGAAACCGTCGGAATTCTTGATCCGGTCGAGGACGCGATTGAGGTCGTTCTGCGACTTGATGCGTTCGATGTCGCGGAGCAGTTGCTCGTGTTGAGAGCCATAAAGCAGGGCGCTGAGCAATGTTTCCTTCAGCACGACGGGATCAGCACCTCCACGGCGGACCGCGGCGTAGTCGGCGTGCAACTCGAATTCAACATCGACGAGTCCCGCCGGATCGGGAATTGGCTGAACCATCCGCTCCAATGCGCGCCACAACCGCGACCACAGTGAAAGCCCATGAACCGTTTCCAGTTGCGCGGGGATGTGATCGCCAATGAAGCCGCTGGCCTGGGCAGTATCCATCTGGAGCCGGAGGACGCGTTTGCGCATCCAGTTGAACAGCCAGACCGGGAGTTGCGGGAGTGGAAACAACCACACGGCAACCCGGTGAATCAATGCCCATACGCTGTGATAGCGGACATGCGCCAATTCGTGGGCGAGCACGGCGCGAAAGCGTTCCGGCTCATTGAGGCCAATGCTGTCTCCAGTGATCCCATCGGGCACAACGACAACAGGATTGAAGAAGCCAACGGTCATGGGTGCCGCTTCTTCGACTTCGATGACCCGGACAGGACGCCAATAATAGAACCGGTCCACCAAGTCATTCCACAGGTCGCGTTGCCAGAGCGATTCCGCTGTTTTGATCCAGAATGGCTCATGGTCGTCGTGACGCTTGAGGAACCGCCGCATTGGGGATGTTTTGAACAACAGGAAGGCTGGATAAAGAACGAGCCAGACGCAGTAAGCCCCCAAGACGCACCGCTCAACAGTGACGGAAACTGGCAGCCCTTCCGGCGCGGGATTCAATGCACGAACATTAGGCTGAATGTTTTGCCAAAGATACGGCGCGTTGTATTGGCCATTCTCGAACTGGCCCGAAAGCCAGGTCCAGAGACACAGGAGGAAAGGAATGATTGTCGCGGTGAGGAGCAGGGATAGACGCCAACGAGAGTAGGCGCCCCTGGGAAGAACCCGGCAAATCTGCAACAGAATGACCAGAAGAATGACGGCGAGGGACAGCCAGAGCGCCTGCCAGCTAATCTGAACCAATGAGGTGATGGTTGGTTGAACGGCCCGTTGAAGGGCTTCCCAGGCGTGCTGGAAACTTTGAGCGTTCATACTCTCGCGTCAGGATGAGGGTTTTGTTTCGTCGATAAATTGCCTCAACTCGCCGAGGTCTTTCGAGGTGAGTTTCCCCCGACCGGCAAACCAGCGAACCATTGCGGATGGTGTCAAGTGAAGTGAATCAACGACGTGTTCGAGGACTTCGTGCTGTTCCATGACTTCCTCCCGCGTGATCTTCGCTTCGTAAACGTAAACGCCGGGCGGCTCATCGAGGATTTTCATCTTCGCATAGCCCTTGTGAATCAGACGATCCAGATACGTCTTGACTGTCGTGTAGGCCACGGTTTTCGGCACGTCTTTGCTCGCAACCATTGCGTCATAAACCTGCCTGCCTGTCACCGTGCCTTCGCGCCAGAGGACGGAAAGGATCGCGAGATCAGTCTTTGAAAGCGGAGGAGATTTGCGCTTCGGACTCATGGCTGAGTTGAAGAGACCAAAAACGCCTATCTTCGTCAAGTGTAGAAGTAAAATCTTTTCTTGTTGCCCTAGGCGCGTATGCATCCGTCCGACTCTACGAAGGCAATGATTCGCAGGCCGTGGTTGACCATGGCGTTCGATTTGGTGGCGTGAAATTGCACCTATCGATGCATCGCGGCGACTCGCCGCCGCTTTCGAAAAGGCGCCTTTGTTCGAGTTGGCACTCACGAGTTGAGACTCCGTCGTCGAGTGCGTGCTGCTGTGAAGCAGGCCGCTGCCAATGCAAAGGTGAAGTCAACGAGAGTTCCTATTGCATGAAATCGAGACCGAGTTCCATCAGGGAAAGAGACCTCTCCTTGGTCGGTTGCGATCGTGAGTTCCGTTCCTCCCGAGAGAACGATCATCGCGATGGGATTTGTGGGGTCCATCCGAACTGAACCTCCGTCCGCACTACCGATGTATTTCGTCCCGTTCCTTTTTAGAGAATCGAACGCACAAAGGGCCACGCTCGGGCGTTCTAACGCAATCATTGGAAACCCAAACCGATCGAGGGCGGCAATGGTGCCGAACGTGCCGCCATCCCCTTCTTTCCGCTGCGACGTATAGTTGAAGGTCGTGTCGGAGATTTGTGTCATTGAGGCGCCTGGTGTCAGATTAATTGAATCGGACGAGAACGGGATACAGTTCAACAAGGCCAGGACTCCGAAACATGCAGTTCCCATCGCAACGTTGAACAACCTGGGGCTATAAATACACTGAGGATCGTTCGGGATTCGATCCCCTGATCCCGGCAGAGGTGCGGGCGCTTCGGGAACGGTGATTGGAGATCGGCAGTGCGGGCATTCAACGCCACCCTCGGCACCTGCGTCAATTTCGATATGACCGTCACACTGATGGCAGGAGAATTTCATGTTAATTGCCATTACATTTTTGTTTGCCGCGCCCGCGGGGAGGGAGCGGGAAAGGAGAAGCATCTCATATCTATCTACGCTTGGTGGCGGGGAACGTTTCAACAAATCCTTCCTCGTTTCAGACAGTGAAACACTGCGGCTCTCGAGCAGGCACCGCTGATTGGTCGACCTCTTTTAATTGCCGGCGGATTGACGAAGCTTTGTGGGCATTCTGAACCACCAATGAAACCAACCAGAAATTGATCCACGCTAGGCCGTTGCCGTTGATGATTTCGATTACGGCATTGAACGCTCCGATATCCCAAAACGAGAAGAGCGTAGACCGCCCATGTTTTCCGAAGAAAGGCGCCGACACCGCAAACCAAATAGAGCACTCCGGACGCGAAACCCAACAGCCCGAGGGTGGTGACAAATTCTTTGGAAGGATCGCCTGGAAGCGGAAGGTTACCGGCCAGCAGGAAGAGGCACGCGGTGACGATCATCAGCCCGACAACAATTGCGATCGATCCGAGGATCCTCAACACTCCAAGGAGTGAACGTTCCAATGTTTCGGGTTCAACCGCGGTTTGGGTTCGGGCCGGGATGTCGTTCGTTTCCGGACTGGGCAAAGCGCTGCGATGGAGGCAAACCGGGTGGAGTAGGCATCGCAGTTCGCGACCGGACTTTTGACTGCGCGGTCTCAAACGGTACGATGATATCCCACCGACACGTGGGACAGGTAGTCTTTTGCCCACCGCAATCACTGTCACAGGCAAGGTGTTGCCCGCACGAGTCACACGAGAATTTGATGTCGCTCATGAGTCTCTTCACGTCGGACTCAAGAGAGCGTTTCAATTTATTTGAAGCCCGAAGAAACCTGAACCTGTCACCGACGAGTCAAGCATGGCGGGTAATCCAGTGCCAGTCCCGGGGACGAGTCCTCAGATCCAGCTTTTTTCGAGGCGGTTGTACTTCTAACCCAAGTTCGCAGCAGGCCGCGGTCAGAACATTCGATCCTTTGAATGGAATCAACCGGTGGCGCGCTGGAGTTGCGCGCACAACCGCTCTTCGACACCGGAAAAGAAATCCGGTGAAATCCTGAAACGCTTGCCAATTCCGAGCGTGTGAGTGCATATATGAATGCAAGTGTGAAACCCGGTGCCGATGAAACGCTGAAGACTCGCCCTAGCCTCCTTTCCAAGATCCGACGGGACGATGAGGACGGCTGGACCCGGTTTTACGACCTTTACGAGGACTTCATTTATCTGGCAGCGCGTGGGGCCCGTTTGTCGCACCAAGAATCTCAGGACGTGGTCCAGGAGACTATTATTACGGTGCGAAAGTACATTCACTCTTTCGTTCCCGATGCTGATCGCGGCAAGTTTAGAACCTGGCTTCGAACACTCGCCGCATCGCGAATCGCTGATCACTATCGGGAGCGGGGTCGCAATCCCCTCGAGATGACAAACTCGGTGGACTTCAATTCTGCGGAGGACGAACCCGCGACTTCCACCACCAACCGAATTCCCGACCTGAACGCGGAGGCACTTGACCGGATGATCGATCGGAAACTCGAGCAGGCAATCCTCAACAAAGCGAGGGCGCTGGCCAAGGAGATCGTTTCCGTGGAGAACTACCAAGCGTATGATCTCCGCGTGCTGCAGGAAAAGACTGCGAAGCAAGTGGCAAGGTGTTTGGGGGTCAATGCCGTGACAGTTCGGGTTCGCGCGTTCCGGACCAAGCGGGAAGTCAATCGGCAGGTGCGACGAATCGTCAAAGAGCTGGGAAAAGCCCATCGCGGAACGTAGTCGGGGCCCTCAACAGATTTGCTACGAAGGCCGATTGATTTGCGGCGGGACGCCTCGCCGGAGTTGTCAGTCCAATCGGCGGACCCGAATGCTTCGAAACCATACGGAAGTGCCTTCGTCCTGAAGCCTTAGGTGTCCTCCACGTTCTGTCAGGTCAATGGGAAATTCCTTTTGCAGTCTTCTCAGCCGGTTGGTCCATTCAGTTGAAGAGTAATCCACGTCGAGGATTTTCTTATCGTTGAGCCAATGCTCGATGACGGTTCCATCGCAGACAATGCGGCCGCTGTTCCATTGACCCGGAGGTTTGGTGTTGTCGTGACCCGGACCAGCAACAAAACACAGCGCGCCGGCCCGCTTGGTGGGTGAGCTTCCCTCTGGAGTCAAAGAGTTGTCGAGGATTTGATATTCGTACTGGCCTGGGCGGTATAATATGCCGCTTCTTCCTTTCGCTTCGATCTTCCAATCAAATCGCAGTTCAAAATCCTTTGGAACGCTCTTCTCAGATATCAAGTCTCCTCCGGCCCGAATGCGGGCAATGGCTCCCTCCCCTCCCTCCCAATTGCCCCCGCTCGCCTTCCATCCGTCAAGGTCATTTCCGTTGTAGAGCAATTCGAACCCGGCGAGCTTTTCCTCTTCAGAAAGGTTATTGGGAACCGAAGTGCTTTGGACACGGGAGGCAACGGACGGAAATCGTTTGCTTTGTCTTAAACGAATATCCCTGAATTGAACGGTGGTGGACTCGCTGGCCCGGAGCTGTAAAGCGAGGATTCCTTCGCTCGGCTTTCTTGGGGTCTCCATATCAAGCACCTCGGTAACATTGTGCCCATTGACGCTGTGGATGATTCGATTGCCATCCGCAATCACCACCATTTCATTCCAATCACTTCTCCTGATGTCAGCCCGTAGTTCAGCAACGGATATAGCGGTATTGGTCGATATTTCACGCCGCCCATGGCTGCTCCATGCCACGCGTTCGCCAGCCTTGCCGCGCAGGTCATTATTTCGAAAGAGAGCTCCTGTGAACTGTCGTTGATCTAGATCGTTGTCGGCGTCGATGTCTGCTTGAAATCCATCGACCGTCCACTGGTTCGCATTCACAATCCGGCCTCGGTAGAAGACCCCTGAATTGCCACGGGCAATCTTGTAGGATATTCGAAGCTCAAAATCCTCCAGTGGGCGATTGGTCCAAATCAAAAATGTCTCTCCGTCACCAGACAGACTGCCAGATAGATGACCTGTTATCACCCCGTCCTCGACCGACCATATTTTTGGATGACCATCCCAACCCTTAAGTGTTCTACCGTTGAACAGGGGCGGAAACCACAAGCCACTCACCGGGGCTGATAGGCATGTAGAATCGCTGATAAGCCCAAAAAGAAGCGAGCAGGACAACGAACACCGAACTGCCAAGCAGTGCAGCGATTAGGTTTTGCCGAAGTTTCCGTTTTCTTTTCACGGACCCCCCGCTTTTCAGACTCAACAAGTCGCTGACCATTGCTCGCGCGGATTGGTAGCGCTTCGAAGGCCTTGGATCACATGCCTTTCCTATGATGGTGTTTAGTTCCAACAGAGAGCTGCGTTCGGACATTTCTTCGATGCCGTCCGGAAGTTTTGGAAAATCTCTGCGAGGTCGGCCGGTACAGGTTTCGTAGAGCACTATTCCGAGAGCGTAGATGTCTGCTTCCTTGGTGCCAGGTCCTTCCTTCGGGAAGTATCCCTCGGTTCCGGCAAATGATATGGTGCTGTCTGAGTCGGTGACCAACCCAGGGTCCGCAAGTTTTGGCACTCCTTCGATGAAGATGATGTTTGACGGTTTGATGTCTCGATGCACCAACCCATTTTTGTGCAGGTTTTCCACGGCCGATGCCAGCGGGATAAGGATCTCAAGGCACTCAGCGAAAGGAAAACGACCACGCGATTTGAGGTCGCTTTTTAGGTTTCTTGGAGTGTAGGAGTCAGGCTCGATTTTCTGGCCGGCAACCACATCGTCGGCCAATTCCATGATGTAGTAGAAGCGACCTAAGTCGTCTTTCCGTCCGACATGAAGGATCTGCACCTGGCATGGGAAATTTCGAGCGAGCGGTGCAAACGTTTTGATGCCGTTGTACTCCCGTTCGTATGGTTCTTCAGACTGAAATGATTCCCGAAAAACAATCTTTACCGCCCTAAAGCTGCCTTCCGCATCTTTGGCCAGCCATACTTCCCCATAACCACCCCCACCGATCAATTTTATGAGCTTATATTCGGGACCAGTCCGGGGGATAGGGGGCGCCTGAGAGGTGTCGACGTTAGATGCAGATGGAACACCATTTAAGCAATCAGCGTGATTGGTCGAAAAGGGAGCCGAATCACCTTCTGGGAGTTGATTCATTGGTTAATCTTTTCCCACAATCGCGAGCAGCTGTCATCTGCATTCCTTGACCGCCCCGTCGACGGATTTCCGAGCTGAGTATGTTAAAAGTAAGGTTGGGAGGTTTTGGACGACGTGGATGTGCCGACCGTTTTCGAAGAATCCAACCACATGCTCGGAAACCATATGCCAAAAAAGAAGCAAAAGCTGGTTCCGAAGTGCGCATCCGTCACATCAAGGCGGCCTTGTGGTGAGGAGTTGGCCTAAGTCCTCCAAGGGCCGGTTGCTGGTCATAATCTCCGCCTCGTAGCTCAGCACGTAGCCCCGGTAGACGGCTGAGGCGGAGCCGGAATTCCCGCACAGGGTAACTAGGAGGTTCATTGCGACTCCGCCCTGGCAACGCAGTTGAACCCCTTCTTCGCAACCGAACGATGCTGGGATGCCCGGTTGGACTGGAGGGCTCCCCTGGCGATCAGGCATCGGCCAATCTTCTCGCGGACGTCCTGCACGGCTGGCGCTTCGCCGATGGAGGCGACAAGCCGGCTCGCGATCGGACGGAGCCGCCGGCATTTTCCGGTCGCCAGGAGCGCTCTCTTCGTTCTCGATCCTTGTCCGTGGACGGACTTGGAACGGCACCCGACGTGGGTGGCTCGCGACCCGGAGGTGGCGAGGTGGTTTCATCGTTTCGAAAGCCGCCGGACTTACGGTCCGTCCGGCAGCGGGAGATTTCCGGGACGGATCGTTGTGACATCGATCGACTGCGTGATGTAGAGATAGAACTGTTTGCCGGCGGGCACCCGGACGAAGATCCCGTCGCGTTTGATGGCCTCCAGGATTTGCGCCGAGTAGGTGTTGAGCACCGCGCTGGCGCCGCCTTGCGCGAGGTTGCGGGCGGAGCGACTGACCCCGAAACCGAACGGCGTCGGGTGCGTTTCTTGCAAGCCCTCAGCAAGACCGGACAACGCGGTGGCCAGAAACAGCTTCACTTCCGCCAACGAATCATTCCGCAACACCTCGCCGCGAATCCCGGCGCTGCCGTCGGTGATCCCCCACCCCTGTTCCGCGACATCAAACTCCCGGTCGAGCGCGGTGCCGGTGACCGTCAGCTGGACGCCGTGCGGCAGCACGAGGTGCCACGAGCCGGACGCCGTGATTCGCTCGCGGACCCGTTCCAGATTTCCGATGCCGTGCACCTCGGTTCCCGACGGGAGGACGTTTTGTCCATTCCACCAAACGTCCTCCGTGGTCAACCCGATGATCGGCGTGTTGGGGGTGAGCGATTCCAGGGTGTTGACCAGCTGGCACTGCAACAGGCGGCCGAAGGGCACCTGGTCGGCCACGGTAACATTGGTCTGCGTCGGGAGCTCCACGTGGACACTGAAAAGGATTGGATGCTGGTTGGTGCCGCCAAAGCCCTCGCGCTTCATCGGGACGGGAACGACCGGCAGCGACGGGCGCGTGATGGTCAGATGCGCGTTCGAACCCGCCGCCGGTAAATTCGAAGGTTGGCGCTGGGGAGTGGTAGTGCGTTTCGACGGGAGAGAGGCCAGGCCGATGACGAGACCGACCAGGCTCAGGATGGCGATCACTTGGCCGACGCGGGTGTGAAGGAAGTCAAGGAGTCGTGCTTTCATGTTTGGGAGAACGGGCGGGACGAGGGGGACGAGCTTCAGGGCGGTCGGAGGGGCAACGCGGAGCGATCAGGCGCGGACCTACCCGTTCGAACACGATCCGGAAATCGTTCTGCACGGAGATTCCGGGAGGAGTGCCCCTGGTTCCCGCGGCAATGATCAGGAAAACGGAGGACTGGCTGCAGGGCCCGACGATGCCGGAGCCGTGCGCGGCGGCTTGGGAGAAGGTTCGATCGCCGACGGTGACCGCGAGGGTCTCCGGTTTGTAGATCACCGGGGCGATGGTGGGATTGTGAATGGTCGCGTGAAAGACCAGCGCGTCGTCCGATTCGAAACGGAACACCTCCTCCAGCACCACCTCGCAGCCGGCGTGAATCACGCGGCGCCGTGGCGTCCCCCGTTGCACCTGCGCGACTCGGTCCGGGTGCTGGAGTCGGATGGGCTCATAGAGCTCGGCCATCTCCAGCAGGGCGGACAGCCGCGCCGGAGTGGGCCGGCGGCGGGCGGGCCCCGACCGTGACGCGAGCGTGGGACGGTCCACGAAGGTAACCGAGAGCAGCGGGTCGGTAGATTCGATGCACTGGAGCACATAGGTCTGTCCACGCCAGCCGACGCTCAGGGTGGCGGAGGCATTGGTCGCCAGCGCCCTCAAGGCGAAGAACGCGTTGCCCGGACGGAACGAGATCTGGAACAGCGCGGGCGGCCCGGGTTCCGGCGAGAAGAAAGCCCCTTCCAGATCCGAGATGGGACTGGGAAAGCGAACGGTCGTGAGCTGGTCGCGCGCGACCGGAAGGCGCACCATCTGGGCGGGGTTGAGAAGAATTTGGCGGACCGCCTCGGCGGCGGGAACCGGCAGGACGGCGAGGAGGAGAAGGAGGTTAGCGAGCGGCTTCATAGCGGAGGCTGAATTCAGACAGCACGGTGGGCTGACGGCGGTTGCGCAACAGGTCGGGGTTGGGTTTGAGCACCAGATCGAGAACGAAGGGAACCGGCTCCACGAAGCCCTGCTGCTGAAACGTCCCCTTGCGCACCAGCTGACCGGAGGCCTGGACATGCACGCCGTTGGGACGAATCTCGAGCGCCTCCAGCCGGGTGACGCTCGGCTGCTGGTGAATCAATTTCTGCTGAAATTCCGCGGCCTCCGCCGCGACGAGAGTTCTGGCCTGCTGGAGGGCGCCCGGGGTGAACAGGGCCGTGGTGAGTTCCGGCAGATCGAAGTCGCCGGGATTTCTCAGCAGCAGCGCCGTCGTGGCCAGGAGCGACTGCTGGATGTGCAGCTCTTTGGCCTCGGCGAACAGCCGCCCGGGCGCGAGCTCGGTGTTGCCCGCGCCATCGAGCACGACGAAGCGCATTTCCTGGCGGGCGGCACCGATGGCCAGACAAAGGCTGAGGACAGAGCAGAGCAGGGCGGTGAAGACGGTGATGGTGCCCCAGTGAAACAGGCGGTCCCGACGGGCAAAGAATGCGGCGACACCGGGGGCGGCCGGCGGGGGCGGTTCCGGCAGGTCCTTGGGGATGATCGTGGGATCGGGAGGCGTCATGGGCGGTAGCGGTTAAATGGCTTCGCGAGGGTTTCCTGAACGGCGTTTTCCAGCGTGGGATCCTGGTCGTTGAAGGAACGGATCGACGGAGATTCCGGTGGACCACCCGGCGGCGGGTCCGGTGTCAGGAGCGGGGGCGCCGCGCTGTCGGCATCGTTCCGCCGGGCCGGGCGTGGGGCCGGGCCGGAGAAAAACCCGGTGGCGGCGCTGACCGCCATGGCCAGACCGCCCGCCAGCGACGTGGCGGCACGGGGAATCAGGGACGCGGCCCCGGATCCGCCGGTCAGCAGGCGTTGGATCAGAACCGGAGCCAGGACGGTGGAGAAGAGGATCCAGAGGGCGATGGCCGCGATGGACAGGAGGTTGGTGAAAACGTAGGCGGACTTTCCCAGCGCGCTGTTCCCATAGAAGCCGAGGTCGGTCTGGTTGCCCAGCAACCCGTCCGTGATGGTCGCGGCCAGGGCTAGACCCAGCGGCCAGGAAAGCACTCCGAGGATGCGCAGGAGGTGGCGCATGGCCAGACCGGCGACCGGTGGGATGGCGAAACAGGGGAACAGCAGCGCGGATAGCACCCAATACAACAGAAGCAGGCCCTGCTGCAGGATGGAGATGTAGAAGAGGGTGGCCATGGCCAGCCAGGAGATCAGCACGAGAATCGCGTAGACGATGGCTTCGAAAAGACCGGACTTGAAGACCATGTCCCACCACGACTCTCCGGCGTCGCTCCCCTGCGCCTGGGCCAACCGCTCCTTGTAGCGGGTGGCGATGTTCTCGGGCCGGGCGGGAACGTGCCGGTGGACGAATCCCTGCAGGATCTGTTGCGCGTCATTGATCAGCGAGTGCGAATGAACGAGCAGCAACACGATGAGAAACAGCTTGGTCAGATGGCGGATCCAGTCGACCGGCTGCGGCGGCCCCCCCCAGAAGAGGAAGGCGAAGGAGACGACCAGCAGGGCCATCGCCGCCGGCATGAACGCCTGGTGCAGCTGGGCGCAACTGGCCACGAAATCCGGAAAGAGTTGTTCGAAGGTCATAATTCAGGACGGCGGACGATGGTGGGTTGACTAGCGGCGTTACTGGCGTGAACGCCGGATCGTGACCGTGGACGAGACGGGCGTAAGGAAGGTCTGCGCCCGGGCGAATCCGGCCTGCGCCTCCACTGCGCGATCCTCCCGGCGCGCCTCCGTCTGCCGGGCCGCATCGGCGTTGTTGTCGAGTGATTGGACCAGGGCGGCGCCCAGGGCGGAGGCCCGTTCGCCGTCAATGGCGTTCAGGGCGGCGACCTGGGTGGATGCCACGGCCTGCAGCTTCTGCACCTCCGCCAGATCTTTGGCGGTCTGGATGGCCTCGGTGGTCTGCCGAATCCCCTGCAGCAGGGCGGTGCGTCGCTCCTCCGTCTCGCGCACCACGGCGAGGTATTGCGCGGTCGTGCGCTGCGCGGCCTCGAAGGGCTTGTAACGATCCAGCTGACGCTGCACGGTGGATCCGTCGGGAGCCGTGACAAACTCGCCTATCGCGCGGTAAACCTGACCGCCGTCGTAAGCGAGAGCCCCGTAGCCCGTGCAGGGAGTCGTGGAGGAGGAGCGTTCGGCCGAGCTGTTGCCGAGGCTTTGCAGCACCGCCGCGGCACCGGGCACTTGCTGCAGGCCGGCGGCATTGCCGAGGCGGTTGATCACGTCGCGGGAGAGAGTCAGATGGTCCCGCTGCAGCGTCGTGTGGAGGACGGTTTCCGCCAGCACGCCGGGGTCGGTGACCACCCATTGGGCGTGGGCGGTGCCGTGGAGGATTAGAACACTGGTGAGGAGGAGGAGTTTTTGTTTCATGAGTTAGTCGATGGTTTGTTGGGTGGCGTTAAAGCGAACGCCGCCCTCTTCGCGGGCCGGAACGTTCACTGAAAAAGGCTGGGCGAATCCCGGCTGGTTGCGTTGGGATTCCTGGAGGTTCCAATACAGCTGCTTGACGCCGTCGGAGCGGCCCCTCTCGAAGCCGTGCTGGAAGGCGCGCTGTTCGCTGCGCGTTTTCCACGCGTGAATCCCCTCGCCGAGCAAGACTCCGGCAGCCGCCCCGCCAGCCGTGGCGAGAGGATTGCCGTGGCTCAGTTGATGGGCGGCGACCGCGCCGCCGGCCGCGAGGGTGGCGTCGGTCAGCGGCCGGCCGAACTGGCTGCAGCCGGTCATGCTGATGCCGAGCAGCCCCAGTGAAAAAGGAAGGAATTTATTTCGCATAAGCCGATGAGTCCGTCTGTGGGTTATATCCGTCGGGGGAGAGGAGAATGTGTCGCACGGTGCCACAAATCGGGTGCACTGGATCCGTGTGGTAATAATAAAACTCCGAAAACCTCGCGCCGGTCTGCTGATCCGGGCGCGGGAAACGCAGGATGGCATCCTGCGCCACGGAGGAAAGACCGATGTCCCGGCCCAGTCGCTCCACGTCCTGGCGGTCACCGGTGTTGAAGATGAGGAACGCGCGGGCGTTACCCATGAGCGCCGCGCGGATCGGCGAGTCGGCGATGCGGGCATACTGCTGCACGACGACGAGGACCTGGACGGTGAACTTGCGGAACTGCTCGAACAGCTCGCGCAAGATCGCTTCGCCCCCCGGCACGTCGAGGAAGCGGCTCATTTCCTCGACCACGAAGCGCTTGAGCTGCGGACGGGGCAGCGACTGGAGGAGCTGGCGCACGTCATTGATGATGACGAAACCCACCAGCGTCTTGACGTCTTTCGCAGCCTCGGGAATGCTGCCCAGTTCGAAGTGGAGGACCGGCCCCTCGAGCGACACCGTGCTGGCGCCGTCGAAGAGGACGCCGTAGTTCCCGCCACGGCACCACGGGGTGAGCAGCGTGGCCAGCCACTGGCATTCCTCCCCTTCCGCCCCCTCGGCATTCAGTTCGAGATATTCGCGCAGGCTCGACAGCGTGAGATGTTCCGCGGGCTGCAGCCGGGCGAAGACGGCATCGCGCACATCCGGATGGTCGGCAAACGCGCGCACGTCCTCTTCCGCGATTTGCTCCAGGAGGCGGGCTGCCGCGGCGGGCTCCTCCCGCTGCCAGAGTCGAAACTCGGCGCCGGAGTCGTGGGGAGGAAGTCCATTCTGTTCCGCCCAGCGCTGCTGCGCGAGCGTTTCACGGATCAGCGACTGGCGATCGTCTTCCGTCGCCCGCTGCCACCAGTCTTCGGCGTGCTCGTGGCAGAGACGCGCCACGTGTTTGGCGATGACGGCCTGGCGCTGTCGGGCCTTGTCCTCGTCCGCCGGCAGCCCCACCATGCGCGCCACGGCGGCCGTGATGCTGGCCCGCTTGAACGACGTCATGGATCCGCCGCGGGTGTCGAAGAGATTGATCGTCTGATCCCCGTCCAGCCGGAAGGTGATCGGCTCCACCCCGAAACTTCGGGTGTATTCCGCGTGCGACAATCCCTCCTCGATGATCACGGTGCAGACCACTCCCGGCTCTGACTGCTGGAGCAGATTCTGGACGAGCAGCGACTTGCCGGTGCCGGTGGCGCCCAGCAGGATCGTGTTCACCCCGGTGGCGTGGCTTCCTTCGCGCGCGAACGATTTGAGGCCGACCAGGTTCCCATGGGTGCCGGGGTAGATGGCGTCCGCGGCGTCGAGATGCCCGAGGAACGAACCCGTGAGCGGCAGCAGGTCGGCGGCAAACGAGTCCTCCCCATACAGGCGCGCCGGAGCCCAGGCTGCCACCGCAGCCGGGCAGCGTCTGCAGAAACGCGTTGCGTGCTGAGGCGGGCAGGGTCAGCTCCAGATGCTGAGCGCCGGCCATTCCATGGATGGCGCTCTTCACCGCGAGCAGGCGTTCGGAGAGCAGTTCGAGCGACGGCGCCCGGACCACCACGGTGAACTCAAAGGTCAGGGGCAGCAGGAGCCCTTCGGACAGGCGGTGGATGCGCTGTCCCTTCTGATCGCGCGAGACCACGAGGCGTTCGTCATGCTTGCGGGCCAGCTGCTGGATGATGCGATCCTGCTCGCGCTGTTCCCGGGCGATGATCTTTTCCACGGGCAGGCGCTCGACGCGCGCGGTGATGTCGTAGTCGCCGAACCCGAGCTGGGTCAGCTTGTGAATCAGCGTGGGATAGGTGTGCCCCGGCCAGCGCCGGAGCTGCACGACGCCGTGGTGGTAGCCATCGAGGTAGAAGCCGTGCCGCCCCTGGCCGCACAACTCGCTGTTCCAGCAGTCCTCAAACATGGACCGGCGGGGATCCGGCGGACCCGGCGGATCGTCTTCCGGCCGGTTGAGCAGTGAGGGATTGAGCTTGCGGGCGAAGAGGCGGAAGTGATCCGCATCGGTCATGGCTCGAACGTCCGCCCTGGGGGGCGAACACCGCGGCCACCTGCTTCTCGACTTCGCCGAACTCCACGGCCAGCTGCTGCAGGGTCTGCTCGTAGAACGAGACGGCACCGGTCCACGGCGTGGCAGGCCATTCGGCGAGGGACCGGCAGAGCACGATGGCCACCCGCTCACGCCGAAGCTGGCGCCGCTCCATCTGCTGCCAGTTCCAGAGAAAGTGCGCATTGCGGGTGCGGCGGATGAGCGGGGTCGACGAGAGCCGCGTCGCCTCCTGATAGCGACGGAGCGGCACCCGATACTCCGAGTCGGCCCACCAGCAGACCTCGAGCGAATACCCCGGAGGCAGCAGGCGGAGCAGCTGCCGGATCGAATCCGGAACCGGTTGCGCTCCGCGTTGGAGGCGGTGTGGAGGGCGGGCGGTTCGATCCAGAGCGCGCCGGGCGGCCTGGCCTCCGCGGCGCGGGCCGCCGTTGAGGATCAGGCCGTGGGTGAGGTAGGTGTCGGGCAGCGGCCGGCAGAGCACCGGAGTCCGCGCCGGTGAATGATGGCCGCGATTGAGCCACGACTCGATCAGGTCACGGGCGTATCCCGGCGGACGATTCTGGAGGAACACCAGGATGAAACCGGCGACCAGGACGGCGGGAGCGAGGGAGACCGAGGCGGCCAGGGCCGGGCTGACGTTCGACCAGGAGTTCAGAACGGCGAACAGCGCGAAGCCCAGGAGCAGCGCCCCCGACACCCAGAGGAACCGGGGAATCTCGATGCCGAGGAAGGTGCCGGGGTATTCCTGGGCGGCGTGGGTGGGGGTGGATTTCAAGGGAGGATCAATGTTCATGGGTGGGGTGGATGTTGGCTTCAAACCAGGGTGAACAGAAACCGGGCGATGGGGATGGCAGCCGCCAGGACGAAGGCGCCGATCAGCGCGTTGATGGCTTCGCGGGTTTTGCCGTCGTGCATCAGCAGGCCCGCATAAATCAGCATGGCGACGGCCGGCAGGAGCATGAGTTTGGCGAGCAGCTTCAGGAAGTTGTCGATGGATCCATCGATGGAGGCCTGGGCCAGGAGGAGGGGGATGGTGGTAAACATAGGGATGAGGTTGAAGGTTTGAATTCAGTTCATTCGGTCACACCCTTCTTCTCCGCCCGGCGCCCTGGAATTGTTGCACCGGAGCCCCGCGATTTTTTGCAGCCGCGGAAAAGGTCGGCCGGCAGCCACCGGCGCAACTTCCCGTAGGCCCTTGAAGTCCGGCAGCGCAGCACCGCCTCGGGCAGCACGGTGAGTTGCGCGATCTCGGCAAAACTCAGGTCTTCCCAGAACCGGAGGACCAGAAGGTATCGAGGGGTTTCCGGCAGCCTGGCCAGCGCCGCTTCCAGATGAAACCACCGTTCCTCGTTGAGGCCGGCGCTTTCGATGCCGGGATCCTGCACCTTCGGCGGGCCCTTCTGCTCTTCGGGCGGAAGGGTTTCGCGGGCCTGCCGTCGGTAGGCCGATTTGGGATCGAAGTGCAGACGGGTCTTCAGCTTTTTCTCGAAGGACTTTCTGGTGCCATCGTGGCGGAGCCAGGCGGATACCACGGCGTTCTGGACGAGTTCCTCTGGATCGTGAACGCCGCGTGCGCGGGCCTGGGCCACGGCGAATTTCCAGTGGCGGTTGAACCACTGCTTGATGTAGGCGTCACTGGTCGTCCGCTGGCGGCGGGCGGCGGCCTTTCGGGAAGGAGTCTTGGTTTGGGTTTTCTTGGTCATGCGATGGTCGGGGTTCGGAGACGAGGAGTTCATCCTTAATTGCGGGAGGGGTTGAAGGTGGCCGGACCGGAGCAAATCATTTCCGCGATGGCGGCTTTGATCGACCCGGTGCGATCCCGGGCCGCAATAAAGTCGCCGATCGACCGGCGGTGTTCGATGAGCAGGACGAGCAGTTCAACGGTCTCCCGGATCGGGAAGCCTGCGATCAGAAGATTCCACCGACCCTGCTCCTCGGCCGTGGCCTGCAGGTAGCCGGCGGCGACGTGCAGGGCCTTCCATTGCCGTCCGAGTTCCAGCCGGAGCATTCGCCGGAGCCGGTTCAGACGGTGGAGCTCCTGGTTGGATTCTCGGAGCAGGTTCAGCAGTTCGTTGATCTCAGTCTTCATGGCAGTGATGGTTTCGCTTTTTGTTTGTTTTGCTTCGCGGCCAGGCCCGTTTTGGGCCACCTGGCGTTCATGCACTGCACGCTAGGTCTGAAGGCTCAAATGGGTTGAAAAGTGCAACTTTTGTAGCAAGCAACTGTTGTTGAGGTTGTTGTGTGGATTGTTAATTCGAGGTTGCCGGCAGGTGGAAACGGTACGCAGGCAGGGCGTCGGAGGAGAAGGTCGTGAACAATGCAGAAGCACGGCGAGGAGAATGAGGTCGGTGAACTTGATCTCGACGGGGTCTCTCCGCCCGAATGGGCTGGCTATGTAGAGATAGTAAAGCAGCTAGCCTTGGGATGATGGGGACGCCGCCTGCGGTAACAGCCCTGGCCGCCCGACGTCGAACCCCGGATCGGAGGTTCCATCCGTCTCGTGTGGCGGTCAGGATTGAGAATTGACGGCGCGTTTCCCCTGGAAACAACATCTCCACATGAAACCATCCACTCCGGCCGCCCGGCCGGCCGAACCAGCTGCAGGCCCAGCCGCCCCGGCCGGACCTGCTCCAAACCCGGGGCGAGACCAGAACGTCCTGGGAGTGGTCGATTTCAGCAATGGCGAACTGCTGGAACTGGGCGAGATTCTTCACCGTAACCGCCACGTCAAGCGGTCGGCCATCGCCCCTGCGGAGCGTGATCGGATAGATCTGCTGCGCAACCGGCTGTTCGCTTTTTTGTGGAAGAGTGCCCCTTACCAGACCGACGATCTGAAGGTGGCCTCGCACGCCGTGCCGCGGGCCGTGGACCGGTTCTTCAACCGGCTGGGGTGGAGCTGGGAGTTGAAGCCGGCGGGCGCGGCGTTGCGACGTTTGATTTGGCGGAGACACACTCCGCGCAGCTGGTTGCTGCGTAATTTTTCTGACGTCATCCAGGACTTGGTGGCCATGCGCTCTCTCTCCGTCCTCCCACGCGCTCCCGAGCCGCCGGTCAAGGAGTTGGTCGTGGAACCGGCGCTGACTCGACTGGTCGGGAGGGAATGTGCGGTGGCGTGTTATCTCCGACCACCTGAGCTCATCCGTGCGGTTCACTGCCGGTGGACCTGCGACCCGCTCGGTCTTAAGAGGTTGAGGTTAACACTTCAGGAGATTGGTTTCTTCTTGTTCCTGCCGGAAAGCACTGCCCGGGCTCGTTTCACTGAATGCCGATCGAGGCTGACCCCGGAAGAACTCAAAATCCTAAAGCTCGACAAAAAGAAGTAATCGCCCCCATGCCTGATCCTTTTGAACCACTTGTGACGGGCGGCAGCGGGAGTCTGCCGAGCGTGATGCGGAGCTGCTCCGGGCCATCCGCGAGAACACCACGGAGGAGGAGCGGAATGCGGAGTGGGATCGCTGGCGCGGGGCTGCTCCTGGGTCAACCCCGAGTTCGAACTGGTGGGGTGGTCTGGCCGAACTGTGGTCGGCCTTGACCGTCGCCCGGGTTCCGCAGCGGGCGGCGCTGGTGGCGGTGGTTCTGCTGATGGCGACGCTGGGCTGGTGGCAGTTCCGGCCGGACCTGGTGGAGTTCCGCACGCCTGCCGCCAGCCTGGGTGCGGGCGGACTGCCGGCGACCCTGCGACTGAGTCTGCAACTGGGCCGCGCCAGCCTCGAGGCGTCCGGGCCTCCCTGGACGGCGCTCCTGGATTCCCCGCGCCGCGGGGCGGGTTTGAGCAGCTATGAGGTGGACTGGTCCGGAACGAACGCGGCGGGAGTCCGGGTGACCTTCAAGGGGACGCTGATTGCGACCAACCGGGCCGGGGTCACCCTCCTGAACCGGGCGGGCGAGATAGCGGGAGTGGAGGTGGTCGGGGATCTGACGACCGGAGATCAGGCCCCGGTGCGATACCGGCAGTCCTACCTTCCCTGAACCGGGAGGGCGGCGGGTCCGCCGGGTCCCTAGCGGCCCCGGGAGCTGAGAATGAAGGGGCCGGCCCAGCGGGCGGCCCGGGCCGGGCCCTCGCTTTTCCGCCATTGCTCCAGAAATTTCCGCTGGGTGCGGGCTAGGCTGCCCGCCGCATCCCCGGAGGGGAGAGCCTCCCGGTAGAACGCCTCCATCAACTCCCGGGTGCTTTTGTCGGCCACTGGCCACAGGGTAAGGAGCACATGGCGCGCCCCGGCCAGCGCAAAACCGCGCCGGAGGCCGAACAGACCCTCGCCGGGCCGGATCGATCCGAGGCCGGTGTCGCAGGCGCTCAGGCTAACCAACCAGGTGCTGGAAAGATCAAGGGTCGCGGCCTCCGCGGCCGTGAGCAGTCCGTCCGCCGAAGGTTCCGGCAGCTCGTGTCTCCAGGCGGCCAGGGTTTCATTGGCCCCTGCCAGCGCGACCCAGGATCGCAGCATGGGAGAACGTGGCAGCACGATCGGCGGGGCCAGGTCGGTGGAGGCTGCGCGGGTAAGCGGTTCTGGATCGGGGAGGAAGGTGCCGTGGGTGGCCAGATGCAGCAGGTAGGGCGAACGGTGGAGGTGCAACCTAGGTTTGCTCGCGTCCCGGCCAGGCGGGAATTCGACTGGATGGAATCGGTGCTGGCGGGCGAGCGCGGCAATGCGTTCCCCCTCGAGCCGGGCGTTGGGCAGGGGTCCGTAGGCGACGGGCAGTTCGTTGGTGGCCTCGTCACGCCACGGCCGCAGGCCGAGGAGGGACAGGCCGGCGGCCGCCACCGAACCGGCGGATCGCTTCCAGACGGGGCGGCCATATTCCGGACCGGCGAGGATGAGGGCCGAACGCGGTCCGCGGGGAACCTCCGCCCGGGCGAGCAGGTCGCGTCCGCTGCTGACCTGGCGGAACAGGTAGTCCTCGCCGAGAAAGTGGCCATCCCGCCAGAGGGCGGCGAACGGGACGAAGCCGACGCTGGCGTCGGGGGAGATGATGATCTCCCGTTCCCCGGCGGGGAGGGCCTTTTCCACCGGCCGCCAAAGCCGGTCGTGCAACGCCTGCAGCAGGTTGGTGGTCTCGGAATCAGACGGTGGTGTGATGGCACGAATGGCGTCCTGCCAGCGGGCGATGAGCGGGTGAATCCCGTCCTTACCTGTCGCAGGCCCGAGCTCCACCCAGCGGGGAGCTCCGGTCCGGCCGAGCAGGATGGCGCCGAAGCGCGGCTCGGTGCGACCCCGCCCGAGCCAGTGATCATATAAGGTGTATTCGACCAGCGCGGCCCCGGGTGGCAGCGCCTCCTGGACGGCCTCGAGGGAGGTGCCGAGGGATCGACGATTTTCCTGGAGGGCGCCGCTCCGGCGGGCCAGTTGTGATTCGAGGCGTTCGACCTCCGTCCGGGCGCGGGCGGCCGCCTCGGCCCGGCCGGGAAGG
>JADJPG010000026.1 GCA_016713365.1 Verrucomicrobiota bacterium
CCTGACCATGGGCGGAGCATTCGCGCGTCGAACATGGCTGGCGGCGCTGGTGCTCGGCTCGATACTCACGGTTGACCTCGTCCGCGCGAACAAGCCGTGGATTCTTTACTGGGACTACACGCAGAAATACGCGACCAATCCGATTCTCGACACCCTCCGCAAGAAGCCTCACGAAGGCCGGGTGGTAGCTCCCTCGTTCCTCGTCGATCCCCGGGCCCTGCCTCCTGAGAAACGCATCGCGCAATACTTCCCCTCCATTTACGGAGTCGAGTGGGTTCAGCACCACTTCCAGTTCTACAACATCCAGTCCATCGACGTAGCCCAGGATCCGCGCCCGCCGGCCGACAAACAGGCCTACAGCGCTGCCATGTTTCCGAAACCCGGCCGCTACTGGGAACTCACCAACACCAAATACGTGATCGGCATGGCGGGATTCCTTGATGCGCTGAACTCCCAAATGGACAAGGGCCGGAATCGATTCCGAATCGCCGAACGCTTCGACGTCGTTCCCAAGCCCGGCATCGCCAATCCCTCCGGACTCGATGATTTGACCGCTGTTCCCGCAGCGGACGGCGCGATGGCACTTTTTGAATTCACTGGGGAGCTGCCTCGGGCGAAATTCTTCACCAACTGGCAGGTCATCACGAATGGCGACGCCGCCTTGAAGACTCTGGGCGACGACGCTTTCGATCCGTCTTCGACCGTGATCGTTTCCGACCCAATTCCAGCGCCAGCGACCACCAACTCCGCGCCCGCGAATGCCGAGATTGTGTCCTACAATCCGCGCCGAATCGAAGTGAAGGTCAACGCACCCGCTCCGGGCGTGTTGTTGCTGAACGACCGCTTCGACAAGGATTGGCAGGCGACATCCGATCGCCAGTCGCTGCCCATCCTGCGCTGCAATTTCATCATGCGCGGCGTCCAACTTCCGGCCGGAGAACACACCGTCGTTTTCGAATTCCGACCTTCACTGACCGGACTCAAAGTCAGCCTCTACGCAATCAGTCTGGCCGGTGTGCTGACCGTCCTGTTGATCGTCATTCGACAAAAGGATGCTGAGGCAGAAACCGGCGCTTCCTCAGTCAAGCCGGCATGAGCCACCAGGACACCTATTACCGCCAGAACGAGGCGTATGCGGAGCATCTCGCCAATTGGGATCCCGGACTCTATGCGAAATATGCCGATGCCTTGAGGCCGTCCAAAGCGGGAGCGCGTGCGCTGGATGTCGGGTGCGGCGTGGGTCAGGTGGTGGCCCGATTGCAGGAAGCCGGTTACGAAGCGCACGGCGTGGATGTCTCCGAGCCGAACATCACGCGGGCGAAGAAGGTTTCCGAGCGTTGCCAGTTGTATGACGGCCGTCGCCTGCCCTTCCCGGACCGGCATTTCGCCAGCGCGGGCGCGCTGAACGTGCTGGAGCATGTGGACGAGCCGGAGGCGTTCATCGCGGAACTGGTGCGCGTGGTGGAACCGGGCGGGCGCCTCGTGCTTTCCAGCCCGAACTTTTTCCGAGCGCTCGGCTTTCGCGATTATCACCCGCGCATGAGAGGCGTTGGGAACAAGTGGCGGAACTTCCGCCGGCTCCAGCAAAAGCGCGCGCAGATGCGATCCGCGCCGGACCAGGTTCGCTTCGACAAGATGACGCCGATCGTCAAGGAACCGTTCACGCCGGATGATGATGCCATCGTGGCGACGAACGCGCTGGAGATGCAGTTCTTCCTGGAACGCGCCGGTTGCGTGGTGGAAAGCGTTTCCTGCTGCGACCGGTATGTGGCGAAGCCCGTGGATCTGGCGCTCAATCTCGGGCCGTGGCGTTACTGCATGTTTAATTCGTTCCTCGTCGCCCGCCGGGTGAAGTGAGGCGTCTGACCCAACTGCGCCCAAAACTCCGATTCTGCGCGGTGGTCGTGTGGGTTGAACGCGCCGATTCGGCGATCGGCGCACCATGAGAACAGTGCGGATACGCCCCGCCCCGAGCCCAAAAATCTCATTGTCCCCCGGGGCCGTTTGGCAGACATTGCCCCCTCGCGACCGGTGAACTACTCTATCTCAATGTTCAATCTGACCCGGCAACAGCAATTGTTCCTCTGCTCGGTCCTGCTGCTCTTGCTGGTGGGCTGGACTGTTCGCGCGCGGCGGCTGGCTCATCCGGCCGAACAGGTGCCCGCGTCCGCCGCCCGCTGAAGTAACCTATGCATACCGCCAATTTCGACGAAGCTCTCGACCAGATCGTCCAGAACGATCCGCGCTACCATCGCGACGCCTATCTGTTCATCCGCGAGGCGCTGGACTTCACGCAGAAGCTGGTCAACAAAGGCAGCAAATCCGAGAAGGGCGAGAAGGCCGACAAATCCGAGTCGCGCTCCCATTCCGGCGACGAATTGTCCGAGGGAAAAGTCCGCCATGTCAGCGGCCAGGAATTGCTCGCCGGCATCCGCGCCTATGCGCTGGAACAGTTCGGCCCCATGACGCTCACCGTGCTGAACGAATGGGGCATCCGCCAGTGCGAAGATTTCGGCGAACTGGTCTTCAACATGGTCGAGAACCATCTGCTCGCGAAAACCAAGAAGGACAGTCGCGATGATTTCAAGGGCGGCTACGATTTCGACGAAGCGTTCCGCCAGCCGTTCCTGCCTTCCACCAAGCCTGCTCCCACGGAGCCGAAGCCGACGCATTCGTAGTCCGGCCAGACACGGATGTTTTCCTCCCCACGCCACTGACTATGCCCGCCCGACTTCCCGCCGCCACTCGCTCGAAAGCCACCGCCACTCCCACGCCGCCCGCGATTCCGCCGGGCGTTCGCTTCTCCACTCTGCCGAACGGTCTCACGCTGATCATCCGCGAGGACCACAGCGCGCCGGTCGTTTCCGCGCAGGCGTGGTGCAAGGCCGGCAGCATTGATGAAGGCAAATGGCTCGGCGCCGGTTTGTCGCATTGTCTGGAGCACATGCTCTTCAAGGGCACGTCCACGCGGCCGGCGAGCCGCATCGATCAGGAAGTGCAGGAAGCCGGCGGTTACATGAACGCCTACACGTCGTTCGACCGCACGGTGTATTGGATCAACGTGCCGAACACGGGCGGGAAGATCGCGGTCGACATCCTCTGCGACATCATGCAGAACGCCGCGCTTCCCGAGGAAGAACTGGCGAAGGAGATGGATGTGATCCGTCGCGAGATGGACATGAATCAGGACGATCCCCACCAGCGTTCCGCGCGGCGCCTGTTCGAGACGGCTTACACGAAAAGCCCGTATCGCTTCACGATCATTGGGTACCCGGACATCTTCAACGAAGTCCGCCGCGAGGACGTTTACTCGTACTACAAAGAGAAGTACGCGCCGAACAACGTCTTCTTCGTGGTCGTGGGTGACATCAACGCTGCCGAGGTTGAAGAGCAAATTCGTTCCTCGTTCGCCAATGCGAAGGCGCGCCCGATGCCGCCGGCCGTTCTCCCGCCGGAGCCGAAGCAGACCGCCACGCGCGAAATCACCGAGGAAGCGCCCATCGAGATGGGCCATTTCCATTTCAGCTGGCACATCCCCGAGCTGCGCAATCCTGACGTACCGATTCTCGACGTGCTCGCAACTCTGCTCGGCGGCGGACGCAGTTCGCGTCTGTATCAACAGGTCCGTCAAAAGAAGGGTCTCGTGAATTCCATCGACGCATGGACCTACAGCCCCGGCAATCCCGGCCTGTTCGGCATGAGCGCCGTGGTTGAAGCCGACAAATACGACGCCGCCCGCGCCGCGATGCTGGCGGAGATCGAGCGCATGAAGGCCAAGCCCGTCACCGCGGCGGAATTGACCAAGGCCGTGAAGCAATTCACCGCCGGCACACTGGCGAGCCGCAAGACGATGCAGGGTCAGGCGCAGGATCTTGGCGGCAACTGGATGGCCGCAGGCGATTTGAATTTCTCCGAGCGTTATCTCGCGGCGGTGAAGCGCATCACGCCCGCCGATCTGCAACGCGTCGCGCGCACGTATCTCACCGAGGAAAACCGGACGCTCTTCACACTACTGCCGAAGGGCGCGACGGAGAAGATTGCGCACGTCGAGAAGAAGCACGCGGACAACGCCGTGCAGAAGTTCGATCTGCCGAACGGCCTGCGCCTGCTGGTGAAGGAGGATCATCGCCTCCCGTTCGTTGAGTTCCGCGCGGCGTTGAAAGGCGGCGTGCTGGCCGAGACGCCTGCGAACAACGGCATCACCACACTGATGGCGAAGATGATGATGCAGGGCACGAAGACCCGCAGCGCGGAGGAAATCGCCACGCAGATCGAATCCATCGGCGGCCATCTCGACAGCTACGGCGGGAACAACAGCTTCGGCGTGAACGCGGAAGTAATGACCGCTGACTTCAAGACCGGGTTCGATCTCTTCGCCGACGTCTTGCTGAACCCGTCCTTCCCCGCCGACGCGCTGGAACGCGAGCGCCAGATTCAGCTCGCGAATCTCCGCGCGCAAAAAGACGAACTGCTTGCCTGCGCCTTCCGGCTCGCCCGCCGCGAACTGTTCGGCAACACCAGCTACGGTCTCCACCACAGCGGCAGCGAGGAAAGCGTCGCGGCGATTCAGGTGAAGGATCTGAAAGCTTTTCACTCCGCACTGACGGTCCCGAACAACTGCGTCATCGCCGTCTTCGGCGACGTGAAGGCATCCGACGTCAAAGCCGCCGTCCTGAAAAAATTCGGCAAATGGAAGAAGGGCTCCCCTGCCCTCGCGAATCTCATCCCCGCAAAGCCGCTGAAGCAGCCGAAGCACGTGATGGACACGCGCGACAAGAAGCAGGCCGTGCTCGTCATCGGTTTCCCAGGCACCTCACTGCACGACCCAGATCGTTTCGCACTCGAGCTGATTCAGGAATCTTGCAGCGATCTCGGCTCGCGCCTCTTCGTCCGGATCCGCGAGAAACTCGGACTCGCCTATTATGTCGGCGCGCAGAATTTCCTCGGGATCGTCCCCGGTTACTTCGCGTTCTATGTCGGGACCGATCCGTCGAAAGTCGATCTCGTCGAAAGCGAACTGCTCAAGGAAGCGGAAGAACTTCGCAAGAACGGCCTGACCGCTGAAGAACTCAAGCGCGCGAAAGCGAAGATCATCGGCCAGAAGAAAATCGCCCGTCAGGATCTCGGCGGCTACGCCATGTCCAGCGCGCTCGACGAGCTGTACGGACTCGGCTTCCGCCACATCGACACCGAGGACGCGAAGTACGAGGCGGTAACACTGGCAGACGCACAGGCCGTCGCGAGGAAGTATTTGAAGCCCGACGCGCTCGTGGTCTCGGTGATCAAGCCGGCAGACGCACCGTAAACGTCGCGCCCTTCCCCAGCTCGGTTTCCACGTCGATGCGCCCACCGTGGGCATCCACGATCGCCTTGCAGATCGCGAGGCCCAATCCATTTCGGCCATTCGCACGCGCACGCGATTGGTCCGCGCGGAAGAAGCGTTTGAAGATGTGCGGCAGGTCAGCGTCGCCGATCCCCTGCCCGGTGTCCGACACGCGCACGACCGCTTCACCATTCTCCATGTTCGTCGCGATGCGCACCTCGCCGTTGTCGCGATTGTAGTGAATCGCGTTCGTCAGCAGATTCGTGATGACCTGCCCGAGTAACTCGGAGTCGCCGCTAAGTTTCGCCGGTTTCAGATTCGCGCCCAACCGAATACCGCGCTGCACCGCCAGCGGTTGCACCAGTTCCACGCTGGCAGCGGCGCAGTCCGCGAGATCGAGCGACGCACCCTCCAGTTTACCTTCGCCAGCATCGAGGCGCGCAAGCTGGAGCAGACGATCCGTCAGCCGTCGCATCTGTTGCGCCGCAGCCAGACATGCCTCCACTGTTTCGCGATACTCCTCCGTGCTGCGATCGCGCGCGAGCGTGGTTTGGGCTTCGGAGATCAACACCGCCAGCGGCGTGCGCAACTCGTGTGAGGCATCCGCCGTGAACTGTTTCTGCTGCGCGAAGGCCGCGTCGAGCTTGGCGAACGTGGTGTTCAACACCGTCGCGAGCCGGCCCAGTTCATTCTCGGTTTCCGTGACGTCGATGCGCTCGGCGAGATTCCCTTCCGCGATGCGGCCCGCCGTCGCCGCCATGTGTTCGATGGGCCGCAACGCGCCCGTCGCCAGCCACCAACCGCCGCCCAGCCCGAGCAGCAGGATCGCTCCGCCCGCCGCGACGAGCCACCACGCGAATTGATGCGCGGTCTGCAAGTCGCTTTCCATGGAGCGCCCCACGAGAATGCACTCGCCGATGCTGTTGTAATTGAAAACCTCACGACGCAGGCCAACCGTCCGGACATCGAGCCGCGCATCCTTTTCAGAACCCGCAGGACGCGAGAGCTCCGTCGGGGCGTTGGTGGACTGGCGAATCAGTTTGCCGCCACGCGACCAGATCACGAAATATGGTGACGTCGCATTCGTCTCGGCGAATACCGCGAGCGTGGCGTCGGACAAAACAAAGCGGCGCATCCCGCCGCGCGGCTTACCACCATTCGGACCGGGCTCGTGAAATCCACGCAGTCCGCCTTCGCCCGGCGGCTTTCGTTCCGGTGGCGGGCGACGATCTAATTCCTCGAACTCCAACTCTTCCCGCGGCGGCCGGCCCTGCCCGCGTTCACCGCCAGGTCCTCCCGGACCGCCCGGCATCTTTGGGCGCAAATCCGCCGCGATCGCGCCGACGTGGCGTTTCAGCGTTTCATCGACCTGCGCGAGTTGGTTTACGCGGTAGAGCTGATACGCCGTCACGCCGAAGCCGCTGAGGATGGCCACCAGCAGAAACGCGAGCCAGAGCACGATGCGTCCGCGAATGGACTTGATGAACGGCGCAGTCGAGAACGCTGGTGACGGAACGCTCATTGAATGCAGTAACCCTGGCCGCGGCGCGTGGCGATCAGGTCATGACCGAGCTTCTTGCGAATGCTGAAGACGTGGACATCGAGCAGGTTCGAGAGGGTGGCATCGCTTTCGTCCATGATGTGATCGTAGAGCATCGAACGGCTCACGACCTTGCCGCGATGCAGCGCGAGATATTCGAGAATCGCGTACTCGCGCGCCGTGAGCGTGACGTCCGCCCCCGATCGCTTCACCGCCTTGGCGCGCGTGTCGATCTGCACTTCCCGAGATCGATCGTCGATTGCGACTGACCGGCCGAGCGCCGAATCAACGCCCGCAAACGCGCGAGCAACTCCGGAAGATCAAACGGCTTGATGAGGTAATCGTCCGCGCCGCCGTCGAGTCCGCGCACGCGATCGCTGGAGGCATCGCGCGCCGTGAGCATGAGCACTGGCGTCTGCTTTTTCTTTCGTACGCGCGCGAGCACTTCCCAGCCGTCGAGCTTCGGCAGCATCACATCGAGCACGATCGCGTCGTAGTCGTAAGTCTCCGCCTTGAACACACCGTCCTCGCCGTTGTCCGCGGTGTCGACCGCGTAATCCTCTTCACGCAGGGCGCGGGCGAGATTCGCAAGAAGCCTCGGTTCATCTTCAACGATCAGAATTCTCATGGGATTACAGCCAGCAATCGCACTCTAAGGTATCGCCTGATTGGACGCCAAGCAAAGCCACGAACTGCGGCGGCCACTACGTTGCCACACGTTGCATTAAGGCAGAATTAAGTTCGGCTCGACGACACCTCGCTGGCGTTCGAACGCGATTTTTCACTTTCGCGAAAAAATCTTTTTCGCTTAACCCCACCTTAATTGCCCGTGCCTTATGGTGACGCCTGAAATGGAAACGCAGTCAACATCACGGAAAGGAACAAACAACATGAAGACCACAGTCCGAAACATCCTCCTCACCTCCACCCTCGCCCTCGGCGCGCTTGCCGTCGTTGCGCAGGAAACTGATGAACCCCGAGGCCCGCGCGGTCCCGGCGGCGGCCCCGGCGGAATGCGCCAAGGCCCGCCGATTCTGCAGGCGCTCGACACGAACAAGGACGGCAAGCTCGACGCGACCGAGATCGCTAATGCGTCGAAGGCGTTGAAGACGCTCGATAAAAATGGCGACGGCGAATTGACGCAGGACGAGATTGGTGGCCCGCGTCGCGGCGGTGAACGCGGCGGCCCCGGCGGCGGTCCGGAACGCCGTCCACCACCGAGCGAGTAGAAGATTAGGTGTGGTCGTGGCCTGCGGTTATCACCCCACCGGCGTCGGGTTGAACGTTTCTCCCGAGGCTAGACCCAGGCTGCGACCCACCATTCTTTAAACGAAACTCCGCCCTTCAACTTCCCCTCAAAACACTTCCTCCCGTCATGAAGAACAAACGGACCTTGAGCGCGCCCGCAGATGTTTCACATCCCCGTGGATCGCCGGCGCTTCTTCAAAAGCATGGCCGCCGCTTCAGCTGGATTCACACTTTCTGGTTACCTCGCCGAAGCGTTGACCGCCACGCCGAGCACCACGCAGGGACCCTACTATCCGCTCGCGGATGACATCCCGCTCGACAAGGACAATGACCTCGTCCAGCTCAACGACAATCTCACCAGCGCTGCGGGAGTCATTACCTACGTCACCGGACGCGTGCTCGATACGAACGGTAATCCGATCAAGAACGCGCTCGTCGAACTCTGGCACGCGGATCGCGAAGGAGATTACCTCTATTCCAACGGCGTAGGCCGCAACTCCGCGTGCGACGCGAACTTCGCGGGTTTCGGTCAGATGCTCACCAGCTCCAGCGGCGCGTTCAAATTCCGCACCGTGAAGGCCGGGCTCTACACCGGCCGCACCCGGCATTATCACTGGGGCATCACGGTGCCGGGACGCACCACGCGCTTCTGCACGCAGACCGGCTGGAACGAAGTCGCCTACAATCTCACCGGCCAGCAATGGGCGACGCAGAACTCCAACGACAACGTCTTCTCCACCGTGCCCGCCGGACAACGCGCCGGACTGCTGCTCGACTTCGCCGCCGTTCCCGGAACGACAACGGGTGAAGTCCAGGCGACGTGGGATTTCGTGAGCGGCTACACGCCCGTGGAGCCCACCTACCCCAACACCGGCAGCCTCACCGCCGCCGGGAACGCCGTCGCTGGACCCGTCGGCGGCAACCCGCGTTACAAGATTACGATTCCGACCTACATCGGCTACACCTACGAAATCTACGGCAACCCGACATTCGCGGATCTCGAATGGCGCGCACTGCCCTTCGCCATGAGCCAGACCGGTGGCATCGATCGCCACAAGCACACCGCGACGAGCGAAGGCACGCTGAGTTTCTACGTCGAGGCCAAGGCGACCAAGGGCTTCTATCAAATCACCTTCCGTCCGTCCGGCGCGAATACTGGCACGCCGTGACGGATGCCGTTCCTGCGGCGCGGCGCAGTTCCTGGCCTGAGCTCGCCGCAGGACTAGCCCATCGGGCGAGCCGTTCTCCAACGCCAGCACACAAGCGCCGGAGAACGGCTTTTGTGTTGCCTGAAGGAGAAGGTCGGCTTTCAGTCTTCCCCAGTGATTTCCGTTCGAAGCTCATTCGTTCCGGCCGGCCTTTGTCTGCTGTTCCTCGGCGTCTCCGCCTGCAATCGATCCTCGAACTCCACCGTCGGCGTCGCCTACCACCACGACATCGTTGCGTCCGCGCCGTGGTCGATTCACATCGCAAAGATGGATCGCACGCAGAGTCAGCTCGAACTGCGTTCCACTCTGGCGCGCGACAAAGTCGAGGGACTCAGCACGCTGGTTCAGCAAGTGCAAGCCGTGCCAGCCACCGCGGGTCAACCCATCGCGGCGGTGAACGGAGATTTCTATGTCGTGGACGAGAAGAATCCTTACCTGGGCGATCCGCGTGGACTGCAGATCCTCGACGGCGAACTGGTCAGTGCGCCAACGGACCAAGCCAGCTTTTGGATCGATGCGAGCGGACAACCGCAGGCCACCAACGTCCTCTCGCAACTGAAGGTAACCTGGCGAGACGGGAGTTCGACCCCGATGGGATTGAACGAGGAACGGCGCGATGGCGCGGTCGTGCTCTTCACTCCGCGGCACGGTGCAATGACGAGAACGAAAGGCGGACGCGAACTAATTCTTGAATCCAGCGGCAACGGACCGTGGCTGCCATTGCAGGCCGGACGAGAAATCACGGCGCGCGTGCGTGAAATCCGCACGGACGGTAATGCACCGCTGGCGGACGGCATCCTGGTGCTGTCGATTTCCCCGTCGTTGCTCACCAATGCTGGGTTCTCGGCCAACGCCTCGGTGGGCGCGACGCTGAAGCTTTCCACAGCGACGATTCCAGATCTCAGCGGTGTGAAGATGGCGATCAGTGGCGGCTACGTTCTGGTGCGCGACGGACAGAAACAGGAAATCCAGACGCCAGACTCGGAGTCCTACAAATATCGCTCCGTCCGCGAGCGACATCCGCGTTCCGCGATCGGCGCGAGCCGGACCCATTTCTTTCTCGTGGAAGTCGACGGTCGCCAGCCAGAGCTGTCAGTCGGAATGACGCTGGATGAGCTCGGCGACTACATGAAGAAGCTGGGATGCGATCTCGCGCTGAATCTCGACGGCGGTGCGTCCGCAACCTTTTGGTATCAGGGCAAGGTGCGAAACAGTCCGTGCAATGGCGCTGACCGTCCAATCGCGAACGGAGTGGTGGTCATCGCAAAGCCGACTGGGAAGCAGTGAAGGGGGGCGCTGTGCGCCTCCAACGGAAACGAGGGTAACGCACTCGTCACGGTCCCATTCGAACCACGCGCAGCGAATCCCGATCAAACCATGCCTCGCCGGACTCGGCCCGGAAATGACACTGCAGTTCGACGTTCCGATTCTCGTCGGACAACGTGAACTCCACATTCAGGAGAGTCCAGTCCACGTCGCCGGTAAGAGGCGCCGTTGAAGCAGCTCCAAATCCGGGCACACTGAGATGAACGCCGCTCGTTCGGGCGAATGGCAGCGGCTTCACGCCACGCGTTCGTGCCCGGCCCTCGAAACGATAGTGCTCGGGCGCCAGCCAGACGGTGGTTCGCCACGACGACGATGCCCGGGAGTTACTGCGAACATGCAGCGTCGGGATTCCGACCGCGTTGGTTTCATCCATCACGCCATCCATCGGCACACCCATGGTGCGCCAGCCGGTGAGCGAAGCGACGTTCGACTGGAACTGGAGCGGCGCCGGCTCAGGCAGGGCAAGCTCGCGGGCGATTTCCCTCGCTCGATATTCAATTCGCGCACACAAATCCTCCGACTCCCGCATCAACGGCTTTGCTTCCGCCGACGGCAGTTCGCGTGCGATCCCGGCGGCATGACGACGCACCGCGTTCGTGAGCGCTTCAACACGAAACTGATTCGTGAAGAGAGGTCCGAGTCTTTCGCGATAAGCGCGCCGGGCCCACGGAATCTCGAGGAACGCACTCGCGATGGTTCCCACGGTGCGCGGTTGCAGCGACGACGACGCTCGACCAAGCAAGTTATCCATGCCGGAGGGCAGGAAGACGAAGCGGTCAGTCTCCGGGTCGTGATAGAGACGATAATTGTTCCGGGCGAGCGCGTAGCCATCCCGGTGGCCAAGCAACACTTCCATGGCGAGGAACGAGAGGAATCGATTCGTGTCGAGTAACGCTCCGAACTGTTCCCAGCGTTCGGTCAGATTCGTCTGCGCAGCGGCAGCCGCCAGACGCCTTAGATCCGAACCATCCGCGACGCCCGAGCCGCGACTGCGAGACATCGGCCCGGTCACATCCGCGCCGGCGCCCGGTTCCGGTTCATAAAGATTTCCGTCGGTGCGCTGAAAGTGTCGGGCAAGAAACTCCTCATCGAACCCTTCTTTCACGACATACAAGCCGAGCCGACGACCGTTCAAATCAACCATCGCATGAGAGACGCGGGGCGCCGGCACTCCTGCGGCGCGGAACAATTCGGCGCCCAACCATTCGTGGAGATACGACGGATCTTCAACCGAGTTATTGAGATGCAACCGGCTCAGTCCGCGAAGTCGCTGGCCGGGAATGAACCGATCCACATCGAAGGTAAACGACGGTTTGGCGTCGAGGTTCTGAAAACTGCCGGTGCGACCTTTGAGTCGAACGGCCACATTGGTGAGGTGACTGGCACCGTCCCGGACGGTGGCTTGGATGTAAGTTCGCGGAGCGTTGCTGAGGCGGTCGAGGGACGAGGGCGGAACCTCGATTTGAATCCTGAGCAGCGAGACGCCGCCTTGATCGTTCCCGCCAAACGGAACCTCCTGATCCGCGGCCACGCCAGCCGTTGCGCAACTGAGAAGCAGCCCGATCGCGGACAGCGTCAGCGAGCGGGAAAACAGTTCGAAGGCCGCGTTCATTAAAGTTGATTCATCGTCCCGGAAACTCCCGGGCGACAGGCGGAAATGTCCTTGGTTTGTGGCTTTTCGGCCAGATCCAATCGTTTAATCCCGTGCCATGCGCCAAAATCGCGGGGAACTTAATCTTCACTTAATTCAATGTCGTGTAACCTCCACCCCAAGAAGCCAGTCAAGCTACCGCGATATAGGAAGTCGATGGTTGGTGATTATCCATGCGCCGGCAAAAAGCAACGTGCTCCGCGCGACGAAATAGGGTAGCTTCTGCGCCAATCAAGTTTCTCGGTCGGACAACCTGAACACATGGTCAATCGGAAATCAGTGAACTGGGCCGCAGGCGCCGTCATTTTGGCGGCGGCGGGCTGGCTTTATCTGTTCCTCTTTCCGACGCCTCCGGCCATCGATGCCCGCCCGCACGAGGGTCTCGGCGAAGTGATGGCTGCCGAGGCCTTGAAACTCATGGAGCCCGCCGCGCGCTTGATTGTCATCACCCGCGATCAGGAGTCGTTTATCCTCCCAGCCATGTCGGCCCAGTTGGAAGGCTTTCTCAAGGTGGTGAAGGCCGCGGGCAAAACACCCCACGCCATCAGAGCGATCAAGGTGGACCCGCTGCGCGTGGTCTCGGTGCCGCCGGGAGATTTCTACGACATGCTACGTCAGGGAAAAGACAACGACGTCATAGTGTCCTTCCTCGGTCCGCCGACACTTAACGCCGATCAGCTGGCCAAGCTCGGCACGAAACGCTCCCGGGTGGTGGCGCTGTGCAGCGGCGCCATGCCGGCCCGGGTTGATTTGAAACAGGCGTTCGAACAGAAGCTGCTTCACACCGCGATCGTGAGCCGGCCCGATGCGCCCGCCAAAACAACGGCCAGCGAACCACGCGCCGCGTTCGAGCAGTTGTTCAAGGTCGTGACCGCCGCCAATTTGTCGGATCTCGCCGCCCCGGAAAGTGGATCGACTGCCAACTGAGTCATGGAACGACCCGCCCTCTCCTCAACACGCTCGCCCTCCGGCACCCGCGGATTCACCGCGACCGACTTGCTGGTGACGCTCGCCGTGATCGCCGTGCTCGCGGCGATTGTGGTTCCGATGGCCGCGCGGGCGAGGGCGAAGTCGCGACTGGAACTTTGCCTGAGCAACATGAAGCAAGTGACCCGCGCCGTGCAGGAGTATGCGGATGATCATGAGCGCTCGTTCCCGAGAGTTGATGGCAGCCCCGCACCCGGCGGCTGGTGGCATTACAAGGAGCAGGTGAAAGGCTACCTCGGCTTGAAAGGACCGGCGTCGACGGAAGAGAAGGTTTTCGCCTGTCCCGATGATCGCGGCTACGGCGATGGTGGCGAAAAGCCGCTGCCGTTTTCACGGCAGAAGAAATACAACTACACGAGCTACGTCTTCAACGGCGTGGACCTGCCCGGCGTGCCGAACATCGCCGGACGGACCGTTGCGTCCATCAAACGTCCGTCGCGCACCTTGCTCGTCATGGAATGGACGGCGCACGCTCCGCTCTCGTGGCACAGCAGCCTGACGCGCAGCGCCAACACGCCCTTCTACAACGACGCGCAAAGCGTGGTCGGCTTTGTCGATGGGCACGCCGCCTACACCAGGATTTTTTACGATGGCATCAACGCCGCCTATACGCGTGACCCGGCGCCGGGTTACGAGTATCAATACAGCGGTGACTGACGGATTAGAGTTGTACGTTTATGAAGAGAAGTATCCTCGCGCTTGGCCTCACGTTGATTTCCCTCGCCTCCCACGCCGCCACGGTGACCGTCGGCGAATGGACTCCGGTATTCAAAGGCATCGAGCTCGCCACGGGACAGCAGGTCGCCACGGTCGGCACCGAACCCAATCTCCGTCTCTTTTGCTACCGCGTAGATCTGACCGATCCGGACATCGTCCTGATGGGCACGCCGAAGTGCACCAACTGCGGCGTGTTCGAGACGCTGGCGCAGAACACCAGCGGATTCCTCGAAGAGAGCGGCGTGCAGGTCGCCATCAACGGCGGATTCTACAGCGACAGTTTCGGGCCCACCGATCAACCAGTAGGCACGCCGGTGAGCGTCCGCGGTCTGGCGTTCACGAAAGGAATTCAGGTCTCCGCCGCAGACGACACGACCTACGCCACGGCGCTCCTCTTTGCTGAGAACAACGTACCGAGCCTTGCGCTCAACGCCTCTGCCGCACTCGACACCACCGGAGTTTACACCGCCATTTCGGGGAACCTCCCGCTGCTGACCAATGGAGTAATCGCCCAAAACCCAATCCCAAACGATCGCGATCCTCGAACCGCAGTCGGCATCTCGGAGGACAAACGCTATTTGTTCCTCATGACGCTGGACGGACGCCAGGCGGGCTGGAGCGACGGCGCGGACTGGTACACCACGGGCGAATGGTTAAGGCGCTTCGGAGCCTACGATGGCATCAACGTCGACGGTGGCGGCTCCACCACGATAGCGATGGCGGATTGCCAGGGCAAAGCGGTGCGATTGAACCGGCCGAGCTTCGTCGCCGCGTACGGCCGGGAACGCAACGTCGGCCACAACTTCGGCGTTTACGCCGCGCCGCTACCGAGCGAATTGAAGAATCTTCAAGTGAACGCCGCCGGCACCTCCACGACGATCACTTGGGAGACGGATGCCGAAGCCACCACGCAGGTGGAATACGGAACGACCTCCGCCTACGGGAGCGCCACGCCGCTCGACAGCCGACCGAAACGCAAGCACGTCGCCACCATCACCGGGCTGAGTCAGGGATCGAACTACTTCTTCAAGGCAGTCTCCGAAGGCAGCGCCGGAACGCTCGCGCAGGAATGTCGGTTCACCACCTCCACCGCCGAGAGCCGGACCACCCTCTTCGGCCTCAACTAAGTCTGGAAATACGCGACCAACAATCTCGATGGCGTCAACTGGAAGGCGGCGAGCTACAATGATTCTGCCTGGACCGGCCAAGGCGCAGGCTTGCTCTACGTGCTGGAGAACAGCGCCCAGGTTTCCCCGCGCACCACCCAGATGCCACCCACCAGCGGCACGCCACCACGCACTTACTATTTCAGAACACATTTTAATTTCTCTGGCAGCAAGGACGGCGTTTCACTGCAGTTCTCAAACTACGTCGATGACGGTGCCGTGTTCTACCTGAACGGGACGGAGGTCTACCGCCTGCGCATGCAGGCTGCGCCGATTGTGATCGCCAACAATTCCGCCGCCATCGGCACTCCCTGCACCGGCACGGCGCAAGCCGGCGACGCGGCGACAATCTGTCCGGACGTTTTCACGATCAGCGGCGCGCAGCTCGCCAGTCTGGTCGAGGGCGACAACGTCATCGCCGTGGAAGTTCACAATGCGACCGGCTCCGACCTCGTCTTCGGCTCAGCGCTCATTCAAGTCAGCGCCGTGCAAAGCGCGCCACAACTGAACATCTGGACGGAGTCCGACTTCACCACGCTGTTCTGGAACGGAACGGGGTTCACGCTGCAACAATCCACGGATCTCGGCGCACCCGCGAACTGGGCGGACTTCCCGGGAACGCCGCCCAGCCCGGTGACGGTCACCAACAGCACGAGCACCTACTTTCGGTTAAGGAACTAAACGAACATCCACGACGGAGCGCCCATGAAAAAGACGACATCCAACTCAGCCTTCACGCTCATCGAACTGCTGGTGGTCATCGCCATCATCGCCATTCTCGCCGCGATGTTGTTGCCGGCGCTCTCGAACGCGAAATCAAAAGCAATCACCGCGCAATGCCTGAACAATCTGAACCAGGGCGTGAAAGGTCCCGCCATGTGGGCCGGCGATCACGACGGGAAATATCCGTGGCAGGTTTCCTCCGCGATTGGCGGCACCTTGATGGACTACACGGATCCCGACTTCGTCTTCGTCGAATGGGTTGACCACTTCCGCGTTCTCTCCAACGAACTGTCCACGCCGAAAATTCTCGTTTGCCCGGCGGACAAAGCCCGCATCGTCGCCGACAGCTGGCTGATGATGGCGGGACTCGAGAACGTGAGCTACTTCGCCGGAATCAGCGCGGAAGAGACCAAACCCCAGTCGATCCTGATGGGTGACAGCAATATTCTGGGCGGCGGCGGCGGACTTGACCCGTACTGGAACAACGCCGTGGGCAGTTCCATCGATGCGACCTGGGAAAACAACGTTCACAAGATCCGCGGCAACATCGGCCTGTCAGACGGCAGTGCGCAGACCACGACCACGCCGCAATTGCGCGAACAAATCAGCGCCACGCTCGGAGCCGGAGCGACAAATGTGGTCTTCTCCAAGCCCCAGGGCGTCCTTTGAATTTTGCGGGTGGAATTTAGTGGGATGAATTTCACAGTCGCCGTCCGCACGGAACAAACAAAACCATAAGCGAATCCGGTTACTCCGGCGCCGCCAGCGTCCGCCTGCCTGCGGATTCCTAGACGTATGAAGAAGTGCCTCCGCACATCCCTTGCCCTTGCCGCCCTGTGGTTCATCCCCCAAACACCCGCCGGAGCAGCCGACATCGTGGTCAGCCACGAAGGTTCGAACGCCGTCGTCCGAATCGAAGGCGATCCGGACAACGACTGGTTCGTTCAGACCTCCACCAATCTCACAGACTGGACAAGCGTCACTGGTCTCACGCCCGTCATTGCTGGACGCACGAATTCCCCCACGCGCACCGTTCCGCACGCCGCAAGCACGCCGCAGTTCTATCGCGCGCTGAAAACCGGCGGGCTTTACGACCCCTCGATCTTCCGCACCGTCAGCCTCACCTTCACCCAGTTGAACTGGAGCACATTGCTCACCTCGGGTCGCGCCACCGGATCGAACGTCTACTGCTCGCTGCTCACGCTCGACAACGGCGCCACCAACATCGCCGTCGGCGCACGCTACAAAGGGAACACGTCGTTCAACATCGGCGGCAGCAAAAAGTCGATCAACCTCGAGCTCGACTGGGTGAATCCCTCGGCGGACTTGATGACCTACAGCACCATCAACCTGAACAACGCGGCCGGCGACGAAACGATTCAGCGCGAATGCCTCTACTTCACCGTGATGAGCCGATACACGCCGTGCCCGAAGGCCTCGATGTCTCGGGTCAACATCAACGGCTCACTCTGGGGCGTATACACACTCGTCCAGCAGGAGAACGGTCAGCTGATCAGTGAATGGTTTCCGAGCAACAACGGCGATCGCTGGCGCACACCCAACGCCGCGGGCGGAGGCGGAGGAGGCGGGGGCTTCTCCGGATCGAACTCCGCGCTCGCCTACCTCAGCACCACCAACATCGCCACCTACCGCAACTACTACGATCTGCGCACCACCAACTCCGCGACGAACGTCGCGTGGAGCCGGCTGATTAACGCCATCCAGGTTCTCAACACCACGCCCACCAACCAGCTTCGCGACAAAGTCGAGGACGTGCTCGGCGTGGACAGCTGGCTGTGGTTCCTCGGCATCGAAATCATCTTCGCCGACGACGACAGCTATTGGAACAAGGGCGCGGACTACAGCTTCTACTTCGAGCCCGAGAGCGGCCGGATTCATCCAGTCGAGCACGACGGCAACGAAGCCTTCGTCCTAGGCGACGTCTCCCTCTCACCCCTCGTCGGCTACAGCGCCACCGGCGGAAGCGCTAATCTCGGCAATCGTCCCCTGCTCCACCGCCTGCTGCGCATCGACGAACTCCGCCAGCGCTACCTCGCCCACATGCGCACCGTGCTGGAGGAGTCGTATCATCCCGCGGCCCTCACTCCGTTGATCAACCAACTGCACGCCCTCAGCGCAAATACCATCAGTGCGGACCCGAACAAGAACTTCACGATGGCCGCCTACACCAACGATCTCCATTCGCTCAGAATGTTCGTCACCAACCGCTACAACTTCCTCACCAACCACGCCGATCTCCGGCCACGCCAGCCGATCATCGCGAGCGTCTCGGATCCCGCCGTGGCACCCACGGCCACTGAAATTCCGTTCGTGACCACGCAAGTCCTGGCCGACGGCACCAACGGCATCGACTCCGTCTGGCTCTATCATCGTGGAAAATCCTATGGCCGGTTCGCCGTGTCGCAGATGTTCGACGACGGAGCCCACGGCGATGGCGCAGCGGGCGACGGCATCTTCGGCGGCGCCACCACCAACTACCCTGCCGGCACCAAAGTGCGCTACTACGTCGAAGCCCGTTCCGCGAACGCCGCGAAGGCCGCACGATTTTCGCCCGCGCGCGCCGAGCAGGACACCTACAGTTACCGCGTCGCCGTTACCACCGCGAGCAACTCGCCCGTCATCATCAACGAGATCCTCGCATCGAACACCAGCACGCTCGCGGATCCGCAGGGTGAGTTCGATGACTGGATCGAATTGCGGAACGTGACGGATCAGGAGGTCGATCTTACGGGACGTTACCTCAGCGACGAGCCGAACAATCCGCGCAAGTGGGCGTTCCCCGCCGGCACAAAGATTCCCGCGGACGACTACCTCCTCATCTGGTGCGACGAGGATGGACTCGCCACGCCCGGCCTGCACGCGAGCTTCAAGCTCTCCGCTTCAGGAGAATCCATCTTCCTCACCGACACCGACGCCAACCAGAACGCCATCCTCGACAGCATCACCTTCGGCGCACTCGAAGAGGATCAGTCCTACGGGCGCGCAGGCGGGAACGCCGACCTTTGGTCTATCCAAACACCGACTCCGGAAGCGGAGAATCCACCGTCGGGGACGTGAGTGTCTGATCTTGTCCGTTGCCAGCGACAGAATCGATCACCGTCCAGACTTCCCCGGCCAAATCTTCGGTGGCTTCCAACTGGTAGTTCCGGCCGGTCACGGTATTGATTGTCGTCGCAAAACCGTTGTTTCCTAGCAGGACCGAGAAGAGACTGGTCCCCATCTGAAGTCTGGCCACCGACCGGCGGAGAATACCGTCGCAGGTGGCGAAGGACCCGCCGACATACAATCCGCCGCCCACCCGCTGCATGAGCGAGTGAATGGTTCCATCGAGACCGGACATCGGGTCGAAGGATTCATCCAGCGATCCGTCCGGCTTTAGCCGGGCGATCCGCGCTCGCGGAACAGCACGGACATTGGTGAATTCGCCGGCAATGAGAATCGATCCATCCGCTTCGACGATCAAGGCGTTCACACCCGCATCTGGTCCAAGCCAGGGATCAAATGTCAGATCCAACGAACCATCCTCATTCAATCGAGCGATTCGTCGTCGTGGCACACCATCGATCGACGAAAAAATGCCGCCGACTAGAATCTTCCCGTCGGGTTGAATGGCGACCGTTCGCACATCCCAGTCGGCACCGCCGACAGGTTGAAGTGCGCGTCGATTTCGCCAGACGGGAGGAACCTGGCGATACGCCGACGAGCGACGCCGGCGCGAACCACTTCGAATCCGCCAACTGCAACCACGCGACCATCCTCCATGCTTCTCAGATCCAGCACCGGTCCGCCTCCAAAAGAAGTGGAGGTGCGACTCTGAACCGGATTGCTCAAGGGCGACCAAACTATGGATGAGTTGCCTCCAAACACCACTTGGTTGGACGGCGCGAGATGCAGCGCCAGAACATCTGTTGTGGTCGAGACGTAATAACTTGGATCGAGCTCACCGTTTGCACGCAGCTTCGCAACTCCATGAAATCCTCCCAGCTGGTTGTTGTTCGTGCGAATGCTAAAACGACCGGCGACAAGAATCGATCCGTCGGGTAACGGAACAATCTTCCTAATCATCACCGGATAATAGACGGGATCCGAGTTTCGCAACCATGCCGCTTCAAATGTCGAATCCAGCGTGCCCCTCCCATCCAGCCGGGCGATTCCGATCCTTGGAAGACCCGCGATATTTGAGAACGAACCACCGATCAAGATCCGGCCGTTGGGCTGCAACGCCATCGTGTAAACCGGCCCGTCCGGCCCCAATTCACCACCTGCGGAAAACTCCCGGTCCAGCGAGGCAAGAGCCAGGTCCGGCGGTTCCACAGTCAAAGTAGTGACAGCACTCGTGGTGACGCCCGAAAGATTGCTGACCACGGCGGAGTACCCGCCCGAGTGGGTGGTCAACGGATTGAAGATCTGGAAAGTCAGTCCGGTCGCTCCCGCAACGGGAACTCCATTATGAAACCACTGCACCGTGTCACCGCGCGGGCGGACCGGCCCCACGCTGAACGAAACCGTTTCGCCCGACGCCACGGTCGAGGTGGTGGGTAGGTTGGTCAGCGCCGGTGGGGATACCGGGCCACCCCAGATTCGGGCGACGCCGCCGCGCTGGACTCCGTTTACAGAAGTAAACGCTCCCGTAATCAGCGCAGAGTCATCGGCCCAACGGGGTACGATGGAATAGACCGGGCCATCCAACGTGACGTTGAAGTTGGTGTCGAGCACGCCGTCCGGGTTTAGCCGGCCGAGATAAGTCCGTGTGACGCCGTTAATGTTTGTGGATGTAGTGCCAACCAGAAGCCCGCCGCGCGCATCCAAAGCCATTGATCGAACCGTCCCATGTGCGCGGGCAAGAGTACCAAACTCACCAGAGCCGTTGATCCATACTTCAATACGCTGACTCTGACCCTCGGGAAAATTGAAGAGTTCGGAGCCCCCGGCAACATAGAGCCGAGTTGACATTTCGTCCCAAAGCATGGCACGCGCCGGGTTCCGAACAGCCGGACCGACGAAAGTAGAATCCAGCCGCCCATCCGCCTGAATTCGGTACACCGTGCGCCCAATCGCATTGTAAATCTTCCCGGCCAGATAACTCTCCCTGTTTGACACTGTCGCCATAGAGTAAAACGAAAAACCGTTTCCAAGCCCAATCGGAAACGGTGGAACGAAACTAGAATCCACATTTCCCTCCGGATTCAAACGCGTGACGAAGTTCGGTCCCCCACCGCTGACATTCCAGTAGTTCATGAATCCTCCGCCCACGAGCAACTTGCCACCGGGCTGCCATAGCAGACTGAACACCGGACCGCTCAGCCCATTCGTCAGCAGGAAGGTTTCATCAACTCCACCATTGGAGAGCAATCGAATCAGCCCGCTCCGATTCACTCCTGCAATGTTGGTGAATGTTCCCGCTACATACACCCTGCCCCAAGCATCGACCGTCAGCGCAAAGATTCCTTGCTCAGATTCGTATCCACCGGGGTACCGCAACCCCAACACAACGGGACCAGGATCGAATGACTCATCCAGATTACCCTCGCGATCCAATCGCGCGAGGTCAGCCTCGACCGACCGTGAACGGTGGTAAAAGTACCGCCGATCAAGGTCCGGCCATCCTCAAGCACATGAGCGCAATACACCGGTCCATTCACGCCGGTGCCATTGAAGAATTCGAGGTCGGCGGTTCCCGGCCCGATGATTTGAGGCGTGACGATGACCTGGGCAACAGCGCTCGTCGACATGCCCATGGAATTGCTGATCACCACCGAATAGACATTCGGTTGCGGAGAGAGAACACCTCCAACATGAAGTGTCTGATTGGTGGCAGACTCGACCAGAACTCCGTCCTGGAGCCATTGATAACTTGGCGGCGGTGGAAAGCTGGTTTCGACGAACAACGCCGCTTCACGTCCTTCCTCCACGGTTTGCGTGGCGGGCTGGGTCGTGATGGCTGGCGGCTGCGGAGCATCCCCATGCAGTTGAACCAGACTGCCCCGGAGAAAGCCGCCGAAGCGCGAGAATTCTCCACCCATGAGCAGCTCGCCAGAATCGCGGATGGCCAAAGGTGTCGTGATTCCGGTGACGGGCATGGGCTCGTAAGTCATCCGGCGCGATGTGTCGAAGCTGGTGTCCAAGCTGCCATCCGCATTTGGCCGGGCGAGGCCAGCGGGAGTCGGCACGCCGGAGATGGATGGAAAAAATCCCGCGATCATCACCTTGCCGTCCGGCAGGCGGAGGATGGTGTTCACCACCGCGATGCCGTTGCTCAGACCTCCCGCGAAGGTTGGCGACAGGCTGCCGTCGGGGTTCAGGCACGCCAGCCCGCGACGCGGCGCGTCCCAGATTTGTGTAAAGGTTCCGCCGATGAGGATGCGACCGTCCATTAGCGCGGCCACCGCATAAATGTCAGGGAATACGGATGGAGAATTGGTCGTCATTCGTGGAGTCGGAAAGCTGAGGTCGCGCGCGCCGCTGGCCAGGAACCGGCTGACGCCCAAACCGCCACCCAATAAAAGCCTGCCGTCGAGATCAACGGCGAGGCATCGTGCTGAAATGGGAGTATTAACAACGCCACCAGCGAACTGTTGGATAAACGGTTGAAACGTCACGTCCAGCGAGCCGTCCGCCAACCGCCTTCCCAGCCAATAGGAAGTCCCCGCATGAAGAATCCGTCCATCTTCCTGCACCGAGATCGCAGAAACCGTTTCGCCGCCGACGGGCGTTACAGTAATCGCCGGATTCAGGTTGAACGAAGGATCAACAGATCCATCGGCATTCAGGCGCGCCATGTGGCTTCGTAAGAACGTTCCGACCGAGCTGAATCGACCGCCGATCAGAATTCTCCCGTCCGGCTGCACCGCGATGGCGTTAACCTCTCCGTTGACCGCATTCGACGGGGAGAAACTGTCGTCGAGAGTTCCATCGGGATTCAGCCGTGCTATGCCGGCCACCGGCTGTTCGTTGAAGGAATGGAACGAACCGCCGACGAGAACCTTGCCATCGCGCTGAAGAGCCAGCGCCGGACATGCCCGTTGAATCCCATACCGACATCAAACGATTGGTCCACCCATCCGGCATTGGCGAGGGCCGGGTGGACGATCACGGCAGCCACCACGCTCGTCACCGCTCCATACTCGTTGCTGACAATCGCCCTATAATTGCCGGTGTTCGTCACTCCGACGCTCAGCAATTGAAGGTCGGATTGTCGGGTGCCAAACAATACGGGGTATTCATCATCAAGCGGCAAGCCTTCCTTGAGCCACTGAACGTAAGCCGCGACGCCGGGGTCGGCATCGCTTGAACGGTCAGCAAAAGAGTGTCGCCTTCGAATCCGCTGACATTGGTCGGCTGAACAAGTATCGATGGATAGACTGGCAGAATGCTAAGCAGCACCGCATCACTATAGGCCACTCCCAACGCGTTGCTCGCTTGCAACCGATAGGCTCCCGATTGGTTGGTCGCCAAGAGATTCAGAGACAGCGTGCTCCCGTTTTGGTCGGCAATCTCTCCGCCGTTAAACTGCCAGGATAATTGAGGCGCAGGGTTCCCTGAGGCCTCGGCAACCAACCGGATGGATTGTCCCGCCATCACCACGGCCCCGGTCGGCTGGAGCGTAAAGAGAGGCGCGGCGTCTTGCGCAGGCAGCGCCGGGGTAGCCGCAAGAATCAATACGGCAAGCACACAGTTGAGAGCTGTGGTGAGACATGAAACGCATCTCCTCCTCATAGACAAATGTAGGTCGTTATACTTCTGAGATTACGCTGGACAGCATCTCATCTTTAACGGCTGTTACAAGCTTCTTCAAAATGGCGATGCGATGTCCGAACGGCACCAGCCACGTTCTTCTTCCAACCCGCCGTCGCTTTGATTTAAGGTCCGTGTCGATGACTCCGAGTGCTGATTACTTGAGCCGTTGCCGCGAATTGATCGCCACGGTGGAAGGCCAGTCCGCCGTCATTGCGCAAGCCGCCGACTGGTTCGCCGAAACCATTCTTGCCGGACGCATGGTTCATCTGTTCGGCTCCGGTCACAGCCGCATTCTCGTGGAAGAAATGTGGCCGCGCTACGGGTCGTTCCCCGGCTTCAACCCCATCGTTGAACTCTCGCTCAGCTTTCACAACCTGGTCGTCGGCGCGAATGGTCAGCGCCAGGCGATGTTCCTCGAAAACGTCTCCGGGCTCGCCGACCGCATTCTCCGCAACTTCGATTTGTCCCCGACAGATTCCGCGCTCGTCGTCTCGTCGAGCGGTTGCAATCTCGTGCCGATTGAAATGGCCGAAGGATTCCAGAAACGCGGCGTGAAAGTCGTCGCCATCATCAGCCGGAAACATTCCGAAGCCAGCCGCAGCCAGCACGCGACCGGAAAGAAGCTTCAAGACTTCGCCAGCCTCGTCCTCGACACCGGCGCGCCCGTGGGCGATGCGATGGTGAAGATCGATGGCTTGGAAACTCCTGTGGCGCCCGGCTCCACGGTGGGTGGTTGTCTGCTGGTCAACAGCATCAAGGCCGAGGTTGCCGCGCGGCTCACTCGCGCCGGGCATCCGCCGAAAGTGCTGACGGCTGGCGCATTGGTCGGGAAGGAAAAGGCCACCGCACTCTTCGAAGCGGCCTACGATGAACACGCCCGTCGGCTCGCGAAGCTTTACGCGAATCTCGGCACCCAAGGTTGATTTCACGCATGGCCCCATCCGTCGCACCTAACTCCCAGCCACGACAGGTGTTGCTGGTCGAATGCCCCGATCAGCGCGGCCTCGTTCACAACATCACCGGCGTACTGCTCCGGCATCAATGCAACGTGACGAGCAACCATGAGTTCGTGGATGCCGACGCGAACCGCTTCTTCATGCGCACGGAGTTCACCGGCGAAGTGAACGCCGCGGCGGTTGTGGAGGAAACCAAATCTCTGCTGCCTGACGGTGGCATCGCGCGCCTCGCCAAGACCGGCAAACGTCGCGTCGTGTTGCTGGCGTCCAAGGAACATCATTGTCTTGCCGACCTGTTGGTGCGCCACGCGTTCAACGAACTGAACGCCGAGGTCGTTGCCGTCATCAGCAATCACGACGCGCTCCGGCCGCTCGTCGAGAAGTTTGGCCTGCCCTTTCATCATCTCAGCCACGAAGGATTGTCGCGCGAGGAACACGAAGCGGCGGTGACGAGCCTGCTCGACACATTGCAGCCGGAGTGGCTGGTGCTCGCGAAATACATGCGCGTGCTGAGCACGAAGTTCGTCGCCCGATACGCGCAGCGGATGGTGAACATTCATCACTCGTTCCTGCCGGCGTTCGTCGGTGCCAAACCTTATCAACAGGCGTTCGAGCGCGGCGTGAAAGTCATCGGCGCCACGGCGCATTTCGTCACGGAACAGCTCGACGAAGGTCCGATCATCCTGCAACAAGTCATCCCCGTGGACCACACGCGCAGCGCGGCGGACATGGCGCAGGCCGGACGCGACGTGGAACAGATTGTTCTTTCACGCGCGCTGAAGCTGGTCTTCGAAGACCGAGTCTTCCTGAGCGGGAATCGCACGATTATTTTCGACTGAGAACTCTTTAATCACGGATGAACACAAACAGACACGGATTTGCGGACAAAGACGGACACGAATTTCACGAATGCTCACGAATTCTGTCTTTTGCGTTCGTGGTAATTGGTGAAATTCGTGTCTCTCATTCGAGTGCATCAGTGTCCATCCGTGGTTTGAAAATCATTTCCATCGCACCATGAAATCCCAACCTCTCCGCACCACTGTCATCGGTAGCTATCCGTTTCCCGGCTGGCTGGAACTCGCGACTTGGAACCTCGAAAAGTTCGGCACCACGGATCGGGCTGAGCTTGTCGACGACGCCGTGGTGGTTGCCATTAAGGACCAGATGGACGCCGGACTCGACGTCATTACCGATGGCGAACAAACGCGGCTCGATTTCAATCTCTCGTTCTACGGGTTCATCGACGGCATCGAACTCGAATCCGCCTCGCCGCGGAAGTTCGGTCCGCCCGCGCACGACCAGCGCGGCAAGCACGCCGTCGTGGGCGAACTCCGCGCACCGCGTGGCTTGGGAACGGTGGAGGATTTCGAACGCCTCAAACGTCTCGCGCCCGCCGGACTAATCCTCAAGGCCAGCGTGCCCGGCCCCTACACCTTGAGCGGACGCCTCGTGCCGAACGACCAATACAAGGATCGTTACGCGCTGACGGAAGCGCTCCTGCCCATTGTCCGCGCGGAACTCGAAGCGCTCGTCAAAGCCGGCTGCCGCGAGATCACCGTCGATGAACCATCGATGAGTTGCTACGCGCACAAAGAAGATCCGAAACGCTTCGTGGAGATCTTCAACCGCACTGTGGAACCCATCGTTGGCAAATGCCATCTCTCGACGCATCTTTGCTTCGGGAACTACAAGGGCCGCGCGGTCGGACTGCGCCATTACGCGCCGATGTTCCCGGCGTTTCTCGACATGAAGGTGGACGAAATCCACGTCGAGATGGCGAGCCGCGAGTTTGCCGAGCTGGAGATACTAAAACTCATCACCGAAAAGAAGGACGCCGCCGTCGGCATCATCGACGTGAAGAGCTACTACATCGAAACCGTGGAAGACGTCGCGAACCGCATCCGCGCCTGCCTGAAGCACGCGCCCGCCGATCGCCTTTCGTTCGCGCCCGATTGCGGTCTCAGCCAGACCGCGCGTTGGGCCGCCAAACAGAAATTAAAGAACATGGTTGCCGGCGCGAAGGTTGTCCGGAAAGAACTTGGCGTCTGAGGCGTTCTCCCTTTACCTCTTCGCCAACACGAATCACGCTTCCATCATCCGAATTTCGACATGAGCTTCACCCAGTCGTATCTCGAAGAAACCCAAAAGGTCGTCGCCCAACTCAACGCCGCCGCGATTGAAAAGGCCGTCGACGAACTCGCCGCTGTCCGCGAACGCGGCGGGCGCCTGTTCATCCTCGGCGTCGGCGGCAGCGCGGCGAACGCGTCGCACGCGGTGAATGACTTCCGGAAGATCTGCGGCTTCGAGGCCTACGCGCCGACGGACAACGTCTCCGAACTCACCGCGCGCACGAACGACGAAGGCTGGGCAACGGTGCTGAGTGAATGGCTCAAGGGCAGCCGGCTCGGTGCGAAGGATGGCTTGCTCATCTTCTCCGTCGGCGGAGGCAATTTAGAGAAGAACGTCAGCCCGAATCTCGTCACCGCCATCCAACTCGCGAAGCAAGTTGGCGCGAGCATCGTCGGCATTGTTGGACGCGACGGCGGTTACACCGCGAAGGAAGCCAGCGCCTGCGTCATCATCCCCACGGTGAACACGGAACACGTCACGCCCCACTCGGAAGCCTTCCAAGCAATCGTGTGGCATCTGTTCGTCTCACATCCCAAGCTGAAGGTGAACCGGACGAAGTGGGAAGGCGTGAAGTGACCCAATGACGATTTTGGATTTACGATTTACGAATGCCCGGTAGCGCCAAAGCCGTTTTCCTCGACCGCGACGGCGTCATCAATCGCGCGCTCGTTCGGGACAAGAAGCCTTACCCGCCCTCAAGCCTCGCGGAGTTCGAGATTCTTCCCGGCGTTGCCGACGCCTGCCGCAAGTTGAAGGACGCCGGATTTCTGCTCGTCGTGACCACGAATCAACCTGATGTCGGGCGCGGCACGATTTCGCAGACCCTCGTCGAATCGCTCCACGCGCACATGTGCCGTGAGCTGCCCCTGGATCGCGTGGAGGTTTGTTATCATCCGGGCAAAGGCGCTTCGGACTGCGATTGCCGCAAGCCCAAGCCCGGGATGCTGCTGCGCGCGGCGAAGGATCTCGGGATCGACCTCGCGCAAAGCTTCATGGTCGGCGACCGCTGGCGGGATATTGATTGTGGTCACGCCGCCGGCTGCGTCACGGTGTTGATCGATTACGCGTACGACGAGCCGTTGCGCCAGGCGCCGGATCATCGCGCTCACAGCCTCGCGGAAGCCGCCGATATCATTCTGGCTCTGGACCGTAAAAGACCGGTTTGAAGCGCGTCCCCGGGCCGGATACGTTTTTAACGCACATGCAAAACTCGTTACAGCAGCTCAAGGTCAAACTCTACGCCGACGGCGCGGACAAGGCGGGCATCCTCAGCCTCAACGCGAATCCCGCGATCCAGGGCATGACGACCAATCCCACGCTCATGCGCAAGGCGGGCATCAAGGACTACGAAGCGTTCGCGAAGGACATTTTGCAAAGCGTGACGACCAAGCCGATTTCGTTCGAGGTGTTCTCCGACGACTTCCCGGAAATGAAACGTCAGGCGCTGAAGATCGCCGCGTGGGGAAAGAACGTTTACGTCAAGATTCCGATCACCAACTCCCGCGGCGAATCGTGCCTCGCGTTGATCAAGGAACTCGCTCACCAAGGCGTGCAATTGAACATCACCGCCATCCTTACTCTCGCTCAAGTGCGCGGCGTGGCGGAGTCATTGAATCCATCAGTAGCCTCCGTGGTGTCCGTCTTCGCCGGTCGCATCGCGGACACCGGTGTGGACCCGGAACCATTGATGCGCGCCAGCGGTGCGTTGCTCGAAAGCCAGCCGAAGGCGGAGTTGCTGTGGGCCAGCGTGCGCGAAGTGCTGAACATCTTCCAAGCCGACGCGTGCGGTTGCCATATCGTCACGATCCCGCACGACATCCTCGCCAAAGCGCTGAAGATGGTCGGCACCGACCTGACTGCTCTTTCACTCGACACCGTGAAGATGTTCGCGGCAGATGCGCAGGCGGCAGGTTTCTCCGTCTAGGCGAACAACGCTGCCCCCCAGCGGAGCGATCACGCGATTGGTTTTGCCCCACGATTCGGGGCAGGATAAGAATCCTCACACATGAAAGTCGCGCTGGCTCAGATCAACACCACCGTCGGAGACCTCACCGGAAATGAGGCGAAAATTCTTGCCGCCTACGAACGCGGCGTGAAGGCAGGCGTTGACCTCGTCATTTGTCCTGAACTCAGCATCTGCGGATATCCGCCGCGAGACTTGCTGCACAAGCGCAGCTTCATTCCCGCCAACTGGGCCACGGTGCAACGACTGGCCGGCGCCACGGGCAAGACGGGATTGCTCATCGGCTATGCCGGCGGCAACGACAAACGTCCCGGGCGCGAAGCCACGAATTCCGCTTCGCTTCTGCAGCACGGCGGCATTCTCGCGACGCGCCACAAAACGCTGCTGCCGACCTATGACGTGTTCGACGAAGATCGTTACTTCGAACCGGCGACGGAGAATCTTCCTGTCACGTTCAACGGACAAAAGATCGGCATCACGATCTGCGAGGACATCTGGAACGATGAAGATTTCTGGAAGGATCGTCGCTACCCGCGCAATCCCGCCGTGGACCTCGCCAACGCCGGAGCGAAGTTGCTGCTGAACATTTCCGCCTCGCCATGGCACATCGGGAAGAACCAGACGCGTCGCGAGATGCTCGCCAACCTCGCCGCAAAGACGAATTGTCCCCTGCTCTATTGCAATCTCGTTGGCGGCAATGACGAACTGGTCTTTGACGGCGCAAGCATGGCGTTCGACGCCAACGGCCAACTCGGCGCGGAAGGCGGATTCTTCTGCGAAGATTTTCTCGTCGTCGACACCGCCCAGCCGGGATTCATTGGTCCGCAACTGATGGAAGATGAGGAATCGATCTATCGCGCGCTGGTGCTCGGACTGCGTGATTACGTCCACAAGTGCGGCTTCAAATCGGTGGTGCTCGGATTGAGCGGCGGCATCGATTCCGCGCTCACTGCCGTCATCGCTGTGGAAGCGCTCGGGCCGGAGAACGTCCGCGGCGTTTCGTTACCATCGCAGTTTTCATCGCAAGGCAGCCTTGATGACGCGCAGATCCTCGCCACGAATCTCGGCATTCAATACGACGTGATTCCGATTCAGAACGCGTTCGAAGCGGTGAAAGGCGAACTCGGCTCCATCTTCGCCGGTCGCAAGGAGGACACGACCGAGGAGAACATTCAGGCCCGCCTGCGCGGCGTGATGTTGATGGCGATGTCGAACAAGTTCGGCTCGCTGCTGCTCACCACGGGTAACAAAAGCGAACTGGCGGTGGGTTACTGCACGCTTTACGGCGACATGTGCGGCGGGCTCGCGGTGATCAGCGACGTGCCGAAGACGATGGTTTATCGCATCTCGAACTGGATCAATCGCGAGCGGGAAATCATTCCCGCCGCTTCGATCACGAAACCTCCCTCCGCCGAACTGCGCCCGAACCAGACGGATCAGGATTCACTCCCGCCGTACGAAGTGCTGGATGCGATCCTCGAAGCCTACGTGGTGAATTGCAAATCGCCGCTCGAGATCATGCAGGCTGGATTCACGGAGACGGATGTGAAACGCATCGTGAAACTGATCGATTTCAACGAATACAAACGCCGCCAGGCCGCACCGGGAATCAAAGTCACGACGAAGGCGTTTGGGGTCGGACGACGCATTCCGATCGCGCAGCGTTATCGCGAAGTTTGACACCATGGACAGGCGTCCAGTGGCTGACAGCGCACGGGTTTGCAGCATTGTTCCTGACTGGCGTCGCCGGAAAAGCTCCCGAAAAAATTAGTATTGCCAACCACACTCCTTTGCAGTCTATTGCAACCCGTTGAAGGTTCACCGCCTGCTTGCGAAGGACAGTAAGCGATTCTCGGCGGCGGTATTCCCGAAGGTTCAAAAGTTCAATCGCCTGTTTGGGTGGTTTCCAAAAAATCCTTCAATAACACTGCAAATTACATATGAGCAACGCGCCTAGCGCCATTGAAGTGGGCACTGGTTATCTCGAGATCTCAGAGAAAGGATTCGGCTTTCTGAGATCTTCCGACAACCATTTTCACCCCAAGCCGTCAGACATTTTTGTCACGCCGGACACCATCAAACGCAACTTTCTCCGCGAGGGCTGCCACGTCACCGGTGGATTGCAACCGCCCCACCGCGGCAGCAGCCCGCAGCTGAAAACAGTCGAGTCCGTGAACGGCATGCCGTTCGCCGATTACACGAAGGCTGTCCGCTACGAGAATCTCACGTCGATCGATCCGATCGAAAAGTTCCGTCTCGAAACTTCGCCGGATTTGATCGAAGCCCGCGTCATCGATCTCGTCACTCCGATCGGCAAGGGAACACGCGGCCTCATCGTCGCGCCGCCGCGCACGGGCAAGACCACGATCCTCAAGCAGATCGCAAATGCGGTGACTGAGAACCATCCCGAAGTCCACGTGCTGGTGCTACTCATCGATGAGCGCCCCGAGGAAGTCACCGACTTCCAGCGTTCCGTGAAGGCGGAGGTTGTCGCCTCCTCGAACGATCAGGACCTCGAAACCCACGTCCGCCTCAGCCGCTTCATGATTGAACGCTGCCGCCGCATGGTGGAGTCCGGCAAGGACGTGCTCGTGCTCCTCGACTCGCTCACCCGCGTAGCCCGTGCTTACAACAGCGTTCATGGCGGCTCCGGCCGAACGATGACCGGCGGCGTCGATGCCCGCGCCCTGGAAATTCCGCGCAAGATGTTCGCCGCCGCGCGCAAGATCGAGAACGGCGGTTCGCTGACGATTCTTGCCACCGCGCTCGTCGATACCGGCTCACGCATGGATGAACTCATCTTCGAAGAGTTCAAGGGCACCGGCAACATGGAGCTCGTGCTCGACCGCAAGCTCTCGGATCGCCGCTTGTTCCCCGCCATCGACATTCCAAAGAGCGGCACGCGCAAGGAAGAGAAGCTTTTCGCGAAGAACCAGATCGAAGCCATCCGCAAGCTGCGCCGCATGATGGTGGATCTGAATCCCGTAGAAGCCATGGAAACGCTGGTCGCCGCGCTGAAGAAGCACAAGACCAACGAAGAGCTCCTGACCAAGCTCGAAAAAGGCAGCTGATTTACTCACAGCGGGCAGGATGAAACATCCTGCCCGCTTTTTCGTCCCGCCAACCGCCGCCCCCAACGCCGGTTCCCGACATGAAACCCAGGGACAAATCCGTTTCTCTCCTTCACTCCCGTCCGCCCCTTGAGCGGATGATGCGCATCCACCAGGCGATCGCCGCCGGCCAGTATCCCAACGCCACGAAGCTTGCCGCCGAAATCGAAGTCGTCACAAAAACCATCCATCGCGACATCGAATTCATGCGCGATCGAATGGGGCTTCCCATCGAGTACGACAGCCGGAAGTTCGGCTACCACTACACCGAGGAGGTCAACGCCTTCCCGACGCTCCAGATCACCGAAGGTGAACTCGTCGCTCTGCTCATCGCAGAAAAGGCGCTCCAGCAGTATCGCGGCACCAACTTCGAGAAACCGCTCATCAGCGCGTTCAAGAAGATGGAGTCTTCCCTGCCCGACACCATCTCGCTGAACTTCGCCGACTGGGACCAAAGCATCTCCTTTCGCACCAGCGCGGAGCCGGTTCTCAACCTCGAAATCTTCGACGCCCTGGCGAAAGCCACCGCCGGCCACCAGCAACTGGAACTCAGCTACCGCAAGCCCGGCAGCAAGCAGCCGCAACCGCGCGTCGTCGACCCCTACCATCTCGCGAACATCAACGGCGAATGGTTCCTCTTCGCCTACGATCATCTGCGCAAAGATATCCGCACCTTCGTCCCCTCGCGCATTCAGGGAGTTCAGCCGACCGGAAAGAAGTTTCCGCGGCCCGAAAAATTCTCCGTTGAGAAAATCCTCCGCGACAGCTTCGGCGTCCATTCGGCGCAGGGAGACTACAATGTCGTCATCCGCTTCGACGCGTATGCCGCGGACTACATCCGCGAGAAGCGCTGGCATCCCTCGCAGGAACTACGCGAGCTCAAAGACGGCGGCGTGGAATTGCGCCTGAAACTCTCCAGCCTCGGTGAAATTCAGCGCTGGATTCTCGGCTGGGGCGGCAGCGCAGTTGTCGTGGCGCCTCCGGAACTCATCGACTCCGTCACCAAGGCTGCGCAGAACCTGATCGCCAATCAGCGGCCGTCGTAATCACTTCTTCGCTGTCTGGCAGATCCGCAGAAATTTTTCAGCCGCAGCATTCCATGCTTCTGCATCCTGCGGCGGGACAACCTTCATCGGCATCGACGCGCGTACAACTGCACGCGCCGCATCTAGGGACGGCAGATGACCGAGGCCGATCGCCTGAATCAGAACGTTTCCCGCCGCCGTTGCTTCGACCGGACCCGCGTGCACCGGAATCTGCAGCGCATTCGCCGTGAACTGATTCAGCAACTCGTTCTTGCTGCCGCCGCCCACCACGTGGAGCCGCTGAATTCTACTGCACGTCAGCGTTTCGATCTGATCCCGCGTCCGCCGGTAGAGCAGCGCCAGGCTTTCCAGCGCGCAACGCACGAATTCTCCCGGTGAATCGGGAATCGCCTGCCCTGTTTCACGACAATAGCCAACGATCGCCTCTGGCATGCTGGCCGAGGCGAGGAACCGGAGATCTGTTGGATCAATCAACGACACAAACGGCTCCGCCTCCGACGCCAGGTGGGTCAATGTCGCGTAATCAAACTCCCTGCCCTCTGCCGCCCACGCTCGCCGACATTCCTGCACCAGCCACAGGCCGCTGATGTTTTTCAGAAGCCGGATCGATCCTCCGAAGCCGATCTCGTTCGTGAAGTTCAACTCCCGGCATTCCGCGGTGACCAGCGGAGCCGGCAGCTCCACGCCCATCAGCGACCACGTTCCGGAACTCAAATACGCCCAGTCCACGCCGGTCGCCGGCACTGCTGCCACTGCGGCGCCGGTATCATGAGAACAAGACGCCAGCACTTCGATCTCGCCCAGTCCAGTCTCCGCGGCCAACTCAGACTTCAACCGACCGAGGCGCGTTCCCGACGGGACAACCTCCGGAAACAACCCACGCGGCAAGTTGAGCTTCTCAATCAACGCCTCCGACCACGCGCGTCGGCGCGGATCGTATAATTGCGTCGTGCTCGCGTTGGATTCTTCTACGCGTCCCACACCGCACAGCTGAAAGTTCACCGCGTCCGCAATCATCAGCATCTGCCTGGCACCAGCGAGTCGCTCCTTTGATTCAGCCGCGAGCTGATAGACGGTGTTAAGGGGCATGAACTGGATTCCCGTGTGCTCGAACAACGTCGGCCAGTCCACCGCCGCCTTCACCGCATCCACGCCGCGAGCGGTGCGCGCATCTCGATAGTGGTATACCGGCGACATGATTTCACCAGCGACATTCACCAGGAGATAATCCACACCCCACGAATCCGCACTGACGCTGGCAATCGGAACCTTCCGAGCTACAGCCTTCTTCAAGCCCACCTTCACCTCGGCGAGAATCTTCACCATGTCCCAGCACAACGAGTTGTCACCACGAATCGGGACATTCGGAAATCGATGCAACTCCTCCAAGTCGAGACGTCCATTCGACAGGCTGCCCAACATCACCCGTCCGCTTTCCGCTCCAAGGTCAATCGCGAGATAATGAGTCGTCATTGTCGGGATCAATCCTGTCGTGACCGCTGTTCAAATCTTCAACTGCTTCTGCCGGTAGGCTTCATCTGGCCGACCCGCGATGCGCTCGACATGCTGCGGCGTCATGAAGTTCGGACCGCCCATCGCCGCCGCACCCATGAAGATCGCTGCCGCCTTCGACGCCATGAGAATGCACGCCATCACCGCCTGCGGCGTGCTGCCCAGCGCGATGATGCCATGATTTTGCAGCAGAATCAGTCGCGGAACATAACCTTCCTTCTCGATGTGCAGCCGCGTCCGTTCGGCGATTTCACGCGCGAGCGCCAGTCCCGGATCCGCATACGGAACAAACACTGACTCCGCGCCGCAGCAAACCACTTCGTCCGGGAAGAGCCGGCGTTCCGCGAAGTCCCGGGCTCGTGGCGAGCACAAGACCTGATTCGCCGTCAGCGGATGACAGTGGCCGACGTAATTCACATCGCGCAACGTCAGCAACCACGCGTGGAACATCGATTCGATGCTCGGTTTCTTGCCCTTCCCTCCTACCCGCGAGTTGAGCAACTGTTCGTCCAGCCCGTCGTCCGTCGACTGCCGCCGTTCAAAGATCGCGAGCACTTTCGCCGTGTCACAGATGGTGACGTCCTCTTCAGTCAAAGTGGCGAGCGAGGATCCGCTGGCTTTCACCGCGAACTGATCGTTGCTCAGCCGCACCGAAGTATTGCCCTCGCCCAAAATCGCCAACTGCCGATCCTCGCGACCAATGTCACGGGACAATTCCAGCATCGCCTTGATCTTCTCGTTCATGGGGTTCTTCAGTGGCCCTTGTCAGCCGGCTTGAATGTCAGCCGATCAATCCAGGCCAGCGCGATTGCCGAGGCGACAAATGTCACGTGAATCACCACCTGCCAGAGAATCATTTTGTCGGTGGTCGACGCGTCACCGGCATTGATGAACGTCTTGAGCAAGTGAATCGAAGAGATGCCGATGAGCGCCGTCGCCAGCTTCACTTTCAGAATTCCGGCGTTCACATGCGACAACCATTCCGGCTGGTCAGGATGCCCTTGGAGATTCAATCGGGACACAAACGTCTCGTAACCACCCACGATTACCATGATGAGCAGGTTCGCGATCATGACCACGTCGATAAGGCCAAGAACCGTCAGCATCACAATCGTCTCCGTATCCTTCGCCGCCACTGAAGCCGGCGCCGCATGTCCCAGCAGCGCGAATCCAATCAGATGCCCCAGCTCAACGAGGAAGCGATAGACATACACGGCCTGCGCAATAATCAGCCCCAGATACAGCGGAGCCTGCAGCCAGCGGCTTAAAAATATCAAACTGCCCAGCGCACTCCTGGACGGTAACTTCGGTTCGCTCATGTCGGGGCGCAGTATGCTGAGGCAGCTCCTTCAGTTCAATAGGCGACAGGACGTCGACGGAAAAACACTACGGCCGCTCCGGGCGTGGACGGCCTCCCGGCAGCACCGCGCCCTGCGTCGCTCCGTGGCGGGTCGTCGCGTCGTACGTCTTGTCCCGCGCCCGGAATTCCCCGATTACCTGCGGACACAAGGCTTCGATCTTCCGCTTCAACCCGTCGCAATCCGCCGCTTCGCCGAGCGATTGGATGCGCTTGTTCAACTCCGCCGCCGCCGCCACCGCTATGGCGCCATGCCCCGCCTCGTGACCGCCCAGTGCCGTGATGTATTGCTGCCAGATCTTTCGCGTCGTCTCCGGTGCGTTGGTCGGCGCCATCCAGCGCGGCATGGTAATCGCGATCGCCGTCTGCGTCGTAAAACTGCTGCACCGGCAACCGCTCGCCGTCGGTGTCACCGTGTACTGCCAGTCCACCCGCCATTCCGTCGTCGCATCATGCGGGGACCGCTCCTTCCACGGCCGGTTCTGGCGCAAAGATTGGCGCAGCTCAGTAATCGTCACGCCGGTCACGGCGTAGTAATTCGTCGTCCAACTCACGGAGTTCTGCGCTGCGGTCAAGCGGGGGAAAAGCAGAGAGAAGCAGACGCCCACGACGCAAGTCCAAGTGAACCGCGAACAAACAGTTCGAACCTGAAAGGCCATCGTCACTTCGCCGCCTGTTGCACGGGACCGGGCTTGACCGGCGCCGGCACGAACGCGCGAACCAGATCGCCCTTCGCCGCGTCGAACACGCGCACCTTGCCGTCGAAGCCGCCCGTCACCACCCAGTTCGTGGAAGGATGATACGTCAACGCAAAGATGGCGCCGTCGTGGCCCTTGAGCGTTGCGACACGCTTCTTGTCGGCGGCATTGAAAACCCGCGCCTCGCCGCCGATGCTGCCGATGCAGATCGTCTTTCCATCCGGGCTGTAGGCGATCGCCTGCACTGGCCCGGGCATGCGCTCGAACTCCGCGCGCAGATTGGAATCGTTGTTGGCCGCCGTGCGTCCCTGATTCTCCGCCATCTTGTAAGTGCGCGTGATGTTCATGTCGCCGCCGTAGGTCACCACGTCTTCCTTCGGATGCCGCGCAAAGCAGACCACGCCTTCGAGCAGTTTGTTGATGTCGTCGATGAACTGGCCGTTCGACGCGTCGATGAGTTTCATCGCCTTGTCGCGGCTCCCGCTGAGAATGCGCTTCCCGTCCAACGTCCACGTCGTGGCAAACACCCAGTCACTGTGATTCTCGAACTTCACCAATTCCTTGCCATCCGCCGCGCTGATGATGCGCACGACTTTGTCCGCGCCGCCGAACGCCAGCCGCGTCCCATCGGGCGACCAGGAGATGCCGTAGATGGAATCAAGCGACACCTTGAACGACTTCGGCGCGTTCAACACCGTGCCAGTCGTCGACGCATCCCAAATCTGCACTTCACCGAATCGCGACGGCGCACTGCCCGCCACTGCGAGCTTCTTGCCGTCCGGCGAAAACGCCAGCGACTCGATGCGCGGCGATTCGCCGACGAGACGCGCGACGATGTTCGACTCCGCGCCACCATGCAGAAGCACTTCGTGATAACCAGACACGGCGAGCAGCTTGCCATCCGGCGAGAACGCCAGCGCACTGATGACCGGTGGCTGCGTGTTTTCCGGTGCCGCGGTGAGCTTGTAGGAACCCGCGCCCGCCGGCGTGTCATCCTTCGCGCCCTCAGCAATCCATCGCTCGATCATCGCCACCTCGGCCTTGCTCAATGGGTCGCCTTCTTTTGGCATCGACGGTTCTTCGCCGGAAATCTCGTCGAGCAACGCGCTCTCTTTCGGCTTTCCCGCCACGAAACCCGGACCGTGCTTGCCACCCTTCTTCAGCAGTTCGTAGCTCGTCATGTCGAGCTGCCCCTTGAGCTTGCCTGGATGATGACAGCCCGTGCAGCTGCGTTTGAAGACCGGCACGATGTCGTTGTAGTAGCTGACCGGCTTGTCGGCCGCAGCCACGGTGAGAGTGGTGACAACCAACGAGACTGCGCAGAGAACGCGATTCATAAGTTCCATTCGGGTTCGGTTACTTCGTGCCGGCAGGAATCGTCGGCGCGACCACGACGTTCGTGGCCACTTCCACCGCTTCCGGCAAACCAATCGTCAGACCAATCTGCCCGGTGCGAACCCTGTAGTTCCGGTCGTTCACCACCGCAGTGCCGACCACCATGAGATTGTAATTCGTGCCGATCTTCGCCTTGTCCGTCGCGAAAAGCTTCATCGACACCTCGCCGACGCCGGCGGGAATTTTCGGCAACTCGCTGCGCACGCCCTCCGGCAAACCTTCGATGGACAGCTCCACGTCGCCGCCGAAACCAGCGCGACGCTCCACCCGAATCTTCGTCTCTGCTTCGCCCGCGGCAGAATCGGAGCCCGGCGGCAGAACCGTCAGCGACAGCCGCGGCAGCGTGCTCGAAAGCACCAGCGGGAACTGCGTCACGCTCACTGGAATCGGCTGCGTGTAGTTCACCACCTGGCGCCCGTCCGCCATCGCCTCGCCGCGCACCACCACGGTGCGAATGCCGATCTCGGAATCCATTTTCGGCGTCACCTTGATGCGACCAACGTTCTCGCCAGCCTTGATGACACCATCGCCTCCACTGAAACTCCGCGACGCTGCTTCGCGTCCGGCACTGAATCCTTCCGCCACCAGTTTAATCTCACCAGCGAAACCCTCCTTCCGTTGCGCGAAAACCTCGACCGCTCCGGCCTGATTCTGCTCCATCGCCGCACCAAGCGTCGTGACATCCAACGAGAAAGGCACCGTGTCCAGCACCGTCAGGTAACCCTGTCGCACCGGACGATCGCCACTCAAGGGACTCGCCGACACCGTAACATTCTTTCCGCCGATGACGCCGCTCGCCACGACGCGAATCGGAAACGAACCGATCGGCGCGTCTTTCGTCGCGGTGAGTAACAGCAGTCCGCTGTGCGGCATGTTCGGAATCACCAGCGGCTCCGCGAATACGCCAGCCGGCAAATCCTCGACCGTAAACCGCACCGGCCCTTCAAAGCCGCCCGCGCGCGTCACTTCACACCGCAGCTTCGTCACACCCTCGCGATACACACGCGGCGTATCGCTGAGAAACGCCGCACTAAAACTCGGACCCGCTCCCGCCGTCGGCGGACGAATGCCCAGCCGGTAACCGAACCGCTCACCGCCGCGATCCGTCAAATCGCGCAGCGCGAGCAAATACTCCGTGTCTTTCTTCGCATCGAGTTCGATGCGCGCATCGGAACCCGACGCGTCATCATTCTGCGCGATCACCGCGCCATTCGTGTCCGTCACCACCAGCAACGCATCCAGCTTCGAGCCGAAGCGTCCCGCCGATACATCGAGCGTCAGCTTCTGGTCCTTGTCCGACTTAAACTTGAACCGGTCCACATCACCAGCCATGCCGATGCGTCCATTCACGACAATCGGTGCCGTCAGCGCCTGCGCCTGCGCCGGCTCGTTGTTCGGCTCGGCCTCCATCACTTCGCCGAACTCGGAGACGTTGAACGGGATCAGGTTCGAGAAGCCACGCGGCGTCTTCACGCGAATCTCCTGGCTGCGCGGCGCAGTCGGCGCGATGTCCAGCGCGAGCTTGGTCGTGCCATCGAGATTGCGGCCCGTCACTTCCACCTCCGCCGTCTTGCCGCGCTGACCTCCGAATGGAAACAGCGACTCGACGTAGGGAATCGGCCCGGCAGTCAGGCGATAGGAATACTCGTTGCCGCCGCGATAGCGGAAGTCGCGGAGGGCGAGAACGAACTCTCCATCCGCCGGCGCAGTGAAGAACAGCAGGCTGTCGAGGCCGATGGCGTCTTCATTGCGCGCCAGCTCCTTGCCCGCCGCATCAAGCACCATCAGCGAGGAATCCAGCGGCGAACCACGCCGCGCTGCTTCCACTTCGAAAACAAACTCCTGCCCCTTCGTCGCCTTGAACTTGTAGTGATTCGTCTGCGCACCCGTGTTGAGCACGCCGGAGATCACCGCGGGCAAGTCCACCGGCTGCGCCTCGGCCAGCGACGTGTTGGGATCGCGTTTCGAAACTTCCGGCCATTGCCCGACATTCAAGTTCAGCGGATTGCTCACGCCGCCGGGCGCCATCACTCGCAATTCGCGCGGCGAGAGCGAGGCATCGGCTGGAGCTGTGACCTTGAGAACGAGCTTCTTCTCGTTACGTTTCGGAGCCGCCGGTTCCGCGCGCGTGATGCCGCCGCCGGTCGATTCCACGACCACGCTCGATTTCGGAGCGAGTGCAGGCAGTGCGACATTCGTGGCGCTCAAGCCCGCGTCGCCGTTGAACAGGATTTGCGTGACACCGCCCAGATTCTCGCCCGTGAGCGTCACTTCAATGGTCGTGCCGCGCTGAATCCATTCGGGGGAAATAGCCGTGAGCTTAGGGACGGGCTGGGCATTCGCCCCGATGGCGAGTGCGGCAAAAGCAGCCAACGACCCGCGAAGGAAAAAGGCGCAAACCGGATGACGGGGCGAGCCGTTCGAAAGGCTACGGGGCAGCGGGTTCATGATCGAATCTTAGGACCCGCCCGACACCGTCTCAATTCAAATATAATGAGACTACTCGCTGCCCAGAGGTATTTCCAACTCGGTGAGATAAGCCAAGAATTACAGTCCAAAGCTTCGCTGGTAGGGCGCGTCGCTCCGCGCGCGCCGTTTCGTCAATTGCAGCGTCCAAGCGGCGCGCGCGGAGCGACGCGCCCTACCAGCTGGCCAGTCTCACCTCCCTATAGCTAGAACGCGAATCGTAGCGACTCACCGCCGCCCGCCGCGACCGCCTTGCGAACGTCCGCCCTGCGAAGGTCGGCGCGGGCCGTCACGTCGCGTTTGCTTCGCGCCTTGCGCTGAGCTGAGGAAAGTTCGTTGCGCCGTCGGAATGCTGCGTCCCGATGAAGACGATTGCATCAGCGTCTTCCCGGACGACTCGCCGCCCTGCGGTTTTTGCGGCGCACGCGAGCGATTATCACGTCGGGGCGAACCGGAGTGTGAGGTCGGCAAGGTTGGACGCGAGGCCCCCTGCTCCCGACGCGGTGCGCCTGATTGAGACGCTGGCAACGGACGCCGAGCTCCGCCTTGCTGCCGACGGGGGGCGTCAGACTGCGAACCTCGCAGCGGAGGCCTCGAGCCCCCACGATGCGGGCGCGGCGCATCACGACGCGTCTGATGCTGCGGCTGCGAAGAACGTTGGTCACGTCCCGGCATGCGACGCCCGGGCGCCGGACGGCCCGACTGCCGTTGCTGCGGCGATCGCGCCTGCTGCGTCTGCGCGAGCCGGAAGTCCACCTGCTTTTTGTAGCGGTCCACCTTCGCAATCTGCACTTCCACGCGATCACCGAGCTTGATCACCCGCCGCGTGCGCCGGCCGACGAGTTGATTACGCGCCGGGTCGAACATGAAGAAGTCGTCCTCCACCGTAGACAACGGCACAAGGCCGCTCATCCCCAGCCCGGTTACGTCCACGAAGAACCCGAAGTTCCGCAGCTCCGTCACCAGCGCTGGATACCGCTGCGGCTCCCCAGAACCCAACTGCGATTCGAGATACGCGTACATCTTCACGTCCTTGCTGTCGCGCTCGGCGTCAGCGGAATTGCGCTCCGTCAGCGAGATGTGTTCGGCGGTTTCGTGCAACGAATGCTTCGAACCGTGGCTGTGCTCGAAGAGCGCGCGATGCACCACCAGGTCCGCGTAACGCCGGATCGGCGAGGTGAAATGCGCGTAGTGCTTCTTCGCGAGACCGTAGTGACCCAGCGGCTCCACGGCGTAACGCGCGCGCTTGAGCGAGCGCAGGAAACCAATCTTCAATGCGGCGCCGATGGACACCGTGCCGAGGCGATGCAGCAGCTTCTGCACTTCGCCGCGATGACTCAGGTTGCCGCACGCCAGATGATGACTGAGCACGTCGTCGCGATATTCCTGCAGCCGGCGCGGATCCGGTTCCTCATGCACGCGGTGAATGGCCGGACGCCGCGTCTGCAACAGCCGCGCCGCCACCGCTTCGTTGGCGAGCAGCATGAACTCCTCGATCAACTGGTGCGAAATGTCGTTCTCCACGCGCTCAATGCGCTCCACCTTGCCGCGTTCATCGAGACGAATCTTCATCTCGGGAAAATCCAGTTCCAGCGCGCCCGCCTGGAAGCGCAGACGCCGGATGCGCTGCGCCAGCGCGTTCGCGTCGTGCAGCATCTGCTCAATGTGACCGTCCGGCGTGCGCTGAAGAACCGCAAACGCCTCGCGATACGTGAAGCGCCGTTGCGAATGAATCACCGCCGGATAGAAACGCGACTTCACCACGCGGCCGTCGTTCGACACGAGGAACTCGACGCACTTCGTCAGGCGATCCACATGCGGCTTGAGCGAGCAGAGTTCGTTGCTCAACGCCTCCGGCAACATCGGCATCACACGGTCCACGAGATACGTCGAGTTGCCGCGACGGCGGGCCTCGTCGTCGAGCGCCGTGCCGGGCTTCACGTAGTGCGACACGTCCGCAATGTGAACCCACAGCTTCCAATGCCCGCCATCCGCGCGTTCCACGCATATCGCGTCGTCGAAATCCTTCGCGTCATCCGGATCGATCGTGATGACCCGATGCCCACGACAATCCTCGCGCCCCGCGATCTCCTCAGCGCGCACTTCGTTGCCGATGGCGCGCGCCTCCTGGAGAACATTCTGCGGGAAGTGCAGCGGGAGGTTGTATTGGCGCAGCACCGACAGCATGTCCACGCCCTCCGCGTCCGGCGCGCCCAGCACCTCGATGATTTCGCCCTCGGGATTGGTATGCCGTGATTCCCACTCGCGCAATTCCACGACCACCTTGTCGCCGACGTTCGGCTTGCGCCCGACATCGCGCGGCTCCGGCACATAGATATCATGCGGGACGCGCGGGTCATCGGGAATGACGTAGAGAAAACGCTCACTGCGCTGCAACGTGCCGACCATCTGCGCGCGATGCCGTTCCAGAATGCGAATGACGGTGCCCGTCTCCTGCACCTCCGCGCCCGCGCGCGGCGGACGCACCCGCACATCGCGCCGCACCAGGACGCGATCCTCGTGCAACGCGGTGCCCGTCGCGCTCTCCGGAATCGCAATCTCCTTCAAGCTCTTGTCATCCGGCGCGAGGAAGCCCTTCCCAGAACGATTCATGAGAATGCGGCCCGGGATCAAATCCGCCTCGCCCGGCAGGATGTAACGATTCCCCTTCGTGCGCACCACGAGACCTGCCTGCAACAATTCGCCGAGCACCTTCTGCAATTCCTGCTGACGGTCGGGCCGCAGGCGCAAGTGATGCAGGAGTTCCGGCACATTCGCCGGGACGTAGGTTTTCTGTCCCAACAAACGCAGGAGGCTTTCTTTCATTGCCGTGATGATGGGACCAGCGACTGCCGATCGGCAACCCTGCAAATTGCAGGCGCGTGGCCGAGGGTCGGGGGGGTGCCTGGCCCCATGCGCACGGGGCCGTTGAACGTTCCCTCACCAGTCGTAATCCTCCCAGATTCTCATTTTCCACACAGGCTCGTCACGCCGCGCTCCGGACCACTTGCATTCGGGGCAGTGTCAAGAAGCACCCTTACGGGGCACTACACTCGGCGGATTGACACCGCCGCGAACTCTGTTTAACTCGCCCCAAGTCCCTGTCCCGCCAACCCGGCTCTCTCGCGAGCACTTGCGTGCGCACAGGTGACTTGTCGGAGTCAGTCGTGTGTGTACCAGACAACCAACATCAACTGGAGAAATCAGTCATGAGTAAACATCCCATCAGAAAACTCGCGTCGACGTTCGGCCTGCTCGGCCTGTCGTGCGCCGCCGCCGTCTCACAATCCACCATCAACGTCCCCGGCTTCCTGAAGTTCGAAGTGTACACCAATATCACGGGCAGCACCGTGGCCGAGCTCACGGCCTCGCCGAACTTTCCTGGCTCGCCGGGCCGCACTTTCTACATGCCATCTTTTGATACGCGATTGGTGTATCCGGATGACACGCATGACAATTACGGCGGCCGCATCACTGGCTACATCACGCCCACCGAAACCGCCAGCTACGAGTTCTTCCTGCGCAGTGACGACGCCTCCGAGCTCTGGCTGAGCAGCGACGACAATGCGGCGAACCTCCAGAAGATCGCCGAGGAAACCGCCTGCTGCGGACCGTTCGAGGAACCTGGCGCGCCTGAGACGTCTTTCGCACGCGAAATGTTGGCGGGCCAGCGCTACGCCATCGAAGTCCGCTACAAGGACGGCACGGGCGGAGATTTCTGCCAGGTGGCATGGCGCCGCGATGGTGATACCACACCTGCGGCCCAGCTGACGCCCGTCCCCATCGCGTTTCTCTCCACGCCAATTCCAGCGCGCGGCAGCATCGCTGTAACGCAACAGCCGTCCAACATCACCGCCGCCGAGAACGACACGGTCACCCTGAGCGTCAACTTCACCGCCACCCACGCCCCCGCCGCCGTGCAATGGCAACGCAACGGCGTGAACGTGCCGGGACTCGTCGGACGCACCGCCAAGTTCGGCCCGCTGAAAACCACGGACGCCGGCACGTATCGCGCGATCATCTCCATCCCGGGCGCCTTCACGAACAGCGCCACGGCGAACGTGACCGTCGCGCCGGACACCACCCCGCCTGCGATTCGCAGCGTGGTGGGCCAGTCCAGTTTCGACAAGCTGACTCTGGAATTCACTGAACCAGTGGACGCGACCTCCGCCGTCGATCAATTCGCCTACTCCTTTGATGGCGGACTCACATTCCTGGACGCCACCCTCGTCAACAGCACGACCGTAATACTGCGCACCTCGCCGCAGACACCGGGCACCACCTATACCGTCAGCGCCGCCAACGTCCTCGACATGGCGGGCCTCAGCAGCGGGGATCCTGGAACGACCAAGACCTTCACCACGCTCGATCGCGTGGCGGGCGGGTTGAAGTTCGAAACGTGGCTCGGCATCACCGGCACGGCCATCTCGGGGCTCACCGGCGATCCGCGCTACCCAAATTCGCCCGACGTCTCGGCCTACATCACGCAATTCACCAGCCGCCAGATCTACGCGGACGCCAACTCCGTGAACGATTACGGTGGCCGTCTTTCGGGCTGGATTGTCCCCCCGGAATCCGGCGACTACGAGTTCTTCATCCGCAGCGATGACAGTTCGCAACTCTTCCTCAGCACGGATGAAAATCCGGAGAACGCCGTGATGATCGCTTCCGAAGACGGCTGCTGCGGGCCGTTCGAAGCGCCGGGCGCTCCCGAAACCTCCACGCCCCAAACGCTGGTTGGCGGAAATCGCTACTACATCCACGCCCTCTGGAAGGAAGGCGGCGGTGGTGACTACTGCGATGTCGCCTGGCGCAAGGTCGGCGACACCACGCTGCCCGTGAACCTTCCGTTCATCCCCGGCTCCGTTCTGGAATCCTACGCCCCCGCTGGCACCTTCGTCCCACCCACCGTGACCATCGTCAGCCCAGTTGCCGGTTCGGAATCACCCGTGGGCGAACCCGTCACCATCATCGCGGATGCGACTGCCGCCTCCGGAAAAACCATCAGCAAGGTTGAGTTCATCGAGCAAGGCCGCGTGATCGGCACCTCAACGAGCGCGCCGTTCGAATTCACCTTCTACGACCTGCGCGAGGACAACCACACCATCACCGCGCGTGCCAGCGACAGCTCCGGTCAAGTCACCGTCTCCGAACCCGTGACCTTCTCCGTCGGCACGCCAGTCGCCACCGTGAAGATCGCCGCCATCGATACGGAAACTTCCTGGCGTTACGATCGCTCCGGCAGCGACCTCGGCACAGCGTGGCAGCTGGTGGAATTCGATGACAGCGCATGGCCGGAAGGTCTGGCGTTGATCGCCGACGAAGGCACGACCACCGTCGAGCCGATCCGCACCCGCATCAACCGCTTCAATGATCAGGGCGCGTACGTCCGCACCTTCTACTTCCGCAAAAAGTTCACCTTCGGAGCAGTGACGCCGGAAGTGAAACTCAAGCTCCGCCACGTCGTCGATGACGGCGCTGTCTTCTACTTGAACGGTCAGGAGATCCATCGCTTCGGCATCGCCGCCGACGTGGTGGTCGATTATCTGACCGACGCTGCGGGCCACGAAAATATCTACGAAGGGCCGTATGACATCTCACCCGCGCTCCTGGTGGAGGGCGATAACATCCTCGCCTGTGAAGTCCATCAATCCGGCGGCAGCAGCTCGGACATGGTCTTCGGCGCCGAACTCATCGCCACTGTTCCGCTCGTGCGCACCACCATGAGCATCGCTCGCAACGGCGCGTCCGTGAACATCTCCTGGGCGCCCACCGGCGGAACACTGGAATCCGCACCCACGCCGGCCGGTCCCTGGACCACCGTCGCGAACGCGACCAATCCGCTCTCCGTCTCCGCGGCCACCGCGCCGCGCTTCTACCGACTGAAGCGCTAATCATCGCCCACTGAAATCACAGGCGCTGGACGTCTCGAACGTTCAGCGCCTTTTCCATTTTCATGCACGCGTTAACCCCAAAAGCCTCCGCAACTTCGCGCGCTGTTCGGAGTTGAATCGCCCGTTAATGACGAACGTCTGACTACGCAGCCATGAAACAGGACGCCTCCCCGCTCATCAACAAGCTCACGCTTCTCGTCCTCACCCTCATTCTCGCCTGTCTGGTGGTGCTGGTAGTGCGCAGCTTCCGCGAACAACCGTCTCGATTGGCTCTCGCCGATGCCGGAATCGAGGAACCTTCGCCTGCGGAGGAATCCACTCCCGTTGTCACACCGGCACCTGCGCCACCGGTTAAGAAATCCGTTCCGCTTGCTTCAAAACCGCCCGTCCCGACCAACACTTCAGGGTCAGGACCAATGACCGCCCCGACCGCACCTGCAAACTCCGAGGCAACTGTGGCTCGCCGGGTTTCCTATGGCCCGACCGATCATCGGCCAGCGGTGGTTTACGAAACCCTCGCCGCCAATGGCAGCGCGCTACTTGCCGGCATGGTCACGCTCAAAGGCACGCCGAAGCCTGAAATCCCGATCGATCTCGGCGCAACCTGCGGAGCTCTTCAGCCCGAACGTGTCACCACCCGGCACTACGTCGTCGGCCCGAAAGGCGAACTCGCCAACGTTGTCGTCTACATCAAGAGCGGTCTGCAACGGAAGTTCGGCCCGGTCCAACCCGGCCCGCTCATCGATCAGGTCGGTTGCATGTTTCACCCCTACGTCAGTGGAATGGTGGCCGGGCAGACATTTCAGGTACGAAACTCCGCCCCCCTGCTTCACAGCCTGCACTTCACCCCGAAGGTCGCAGGTAACCGTGAGTTCAACATTGCTCAGCCCACACAAGGTCAGGCAAACACACTCTCCATCGCGAATCCCGAAATGCATGCTCGCATCAAGTGCGACACCCACCCGTGGATGTTCACCTACATCAGCGTGTTTGATCATCCTTACTTCGCCATCACCGACACCAACGGTTTCTTCCAGATCCCCGCGCAGATTCCGGCTGGCACCTATGTCATCGGGGCCTCGCACTTGAAGACGACGGGGAGTGGCGATCTGACGCAGGAAGTCACGCTCCGCGAAGGCGAACAACGCTCGATTCAATTCGAGTTCACCGTTCCCTCCTCCAGCGAGCCTGCAAAACGAGTGGCGCAGAGCAACTGAGCCTGGCCGGACACAGCGTCAGCCGGCCTTCGCCATCGCATTCGCCTGCATGGAGGCGCGCAGCCCGAGGAACAAGCTCACCAGCACCCACGCGTGAAACGCCAGTCCGAGCCAGTGCTGGGCCAGAACCGTCAACAGCGTGTCAAAGGCGTAGAGCACCATGCCAACGATGAACGCCCACGAGTGACGCTTGCAGGCGAAGACACCAAACGTCGCGAACGCCCCGGCGGCCACCACGCCCAGCACCAGAGCAATCACCTTCGCGTTCCCGCCTGCCTCGGCCAGCATCACGTCGAGGAACTGCGTCACACTCAGTCCGATGACAAATCCTCCGCCGCCACCCGTGAAGGCCATGACCGAGTTCACCAGCGATAACGCGGCCACCCAATAGTACCAGCTCCCGCCGGAACGCACGCGCTTGTCCAGTTCCATCAAATCGATCGATCCCGCCGTACCTGCTGCCACTGGGGATGCCGTAAACACCGGCGGCGTTGCTCCCACCGGTTGCAGCGCCAGCTCGGCGAAACGCGAGGCCGCCATCCACTCCACCAGTCGCTGCGGAGAAGCTGAGTTTCTGCGGAAACGCGGCCTTCGCGGACCCATCCCTGCAATTGTTGGAGGTTTACCGGCCCATACTCCTTGCCGTCCGTCGCGAGAATCTTGTAGGTGATTTCCATGGAATTTTCTTCGCGCCGATAAAATCAGCGCCCTCGCAAAACCGCAATGAATTATCGGCCACGTTCGCCTGAATTACCTCAATGCTCGCTCGACCAGTTCCGGCAGATACTTCATCGGCACTGATCCCTGCGACAGCACGGCCTCGTGGTACCGGGCCAAGCTGAACTTGTCGCCAAGCTCACGCTGCAATTTCTCCCGCATCCGCACGTGCGCCATGCGACCAACGAAGTAGGTGCTGAGCTGCGTGGACGTCTGCTTGGCTCGAACCAGCTTCAAGGTCGCTTCCTCCTTCGACTGAAATGCGCCGTCTACCATCAGGCTGATGGCTTCCTCGTCCGTCATGTTCCCGGCGTGAAGCTTGTGGTCGAGAATCGCGTTGCACACCGCGCGGAGATAGAACTTCAGCTGGTTCAATCGCAGCTGGAGATTCCCCTCGCCGTACCCCTGATCGAGCATCATCTGCTCGGTGTAAACCGCCCAGCCCTCGATCATCACGCCCGACTGCAACACGCGCCGCAGGAACGACGGCGTGCGGCTGGAGTATTCGAGCTGCACGTAGTGACCGGGATACGCCTCGTGAATCGTGAGGATCTGGAGCATGTGCTGGTTGTATTCCTCCAACAGGCTCTGGGTTCGTTGCGGCGTCCAGTCCTTCGCCGGCGGGCTGATGGCGTAAAAGCTCGGCGCATCCGGATCAAGCGGCGGCGCGCCATTCAAGTAGGCGAGCGAGTTGCCGCGCTGAAACTCCGGCATCTCGATGATCGCGCAACGATCGGGATCGGGCAGACGCAGAATGTTCTTCTCGCGAATGAACTTCTTGATCTCGTCCACTTGCGCCCGCGCGTCCCGGACCAGTTCCTCCGGCTTGCCGTGTTCCTTCGACACAGCGGCGATCACCTTGGCCGTAATCTCACGCTTGCCCGCAGCATCCTCGACCGGCAACGGCGTGGTCGGGAAGTAGCGATGCCAGAGCTGGCGCGCGACTACATACATGTCGTTCCGCACACGCGTGAACTCGTTCTCCGCATCGCGCAACACCTCGTCCGCGCTCAGGCCCGCGTTCAACGTGTATTCCAGCTTCTTCGCGAACTTCCGTTTGCCCAGCCGCCAGTCGTCTGTCACTCGCGGCATCAAATCCTTCTCCAGCCACGCCCGATATTCCTTCAACACCAACACCACGCGCGCGGCCTCGGCTTTGAGCGCAGGCAACTGCGGCGATTCACCGACGAACTCAAAGATGTCGCTCTCGTAGAAGCCGATGGAGCCCTTGTTCTGCTTAATGGCCGTCTCCAACACCGCGCGCGGCGGGTTCTTCAGATTCGCCTTCGCCGCCGCGACCACCTCCGGAATGCGCTTCATGCGTGCGATGGCGTTCGCGATGTTCGTCTCTTTCGGAGCGCGCGATTGCGTGAGCAGCAGAAACACCGTGTCGCTGATGTATTCGTTGTAGGCCCGCGGGTTCGTGGCGAATGGCTGCGTCTGCTCGCGCACCCAGATGGCCGCTTCGAGTTCATGGTTGAAGATGTCGAAGTTGATCTGCTCGTCCGGTGACAGCTTCGCGCGATAAATCTCCTTGTGCAGTCGCTTCCGTGACTCCTTCAAGTGCGCCAGCGACTTCGCCAACCCCGCCGGCGACAAATCGTCCATCTGACCATCGAATCGCCGGTCACCCAGCGCCGTCGCTTCCGTCGGGTGCAGCGCGAACCGCTCATCGAGGTAACGGCGGAAGAACGTTTCGAGCGAGGATTCGGCGGCGATGGAAGGCACTACCAGCGCGAGACATGTCGCACCGGCAAGAAGGAGAGTTTTGAACGAGTTAAGCATAACGATCAGGATTGAGGAGCGTGAGGTCGAGAGACGGCTTTTCGCCAGAAATGATTTCGCTGACCAGCTTGCCGGTGATCGGCCCGAGGCTCAGGCCCATCATGGCGTGGCCGGTGGCGATGGTGAGATTCGTGAACTTCGACGTGCGGCCGAGATACGGCATTCCATCCGGCGAACACGGGCGCAGCCCACGCCACGGCTTGATGTTCGCAAAGTCGTCCGGCGTGAACTTCGGAAAATACTTCGGCACCGCCTTGATGATGCCCTGCACTCGCACGGGGTTGATGTCTTCGTTCAAACCGGCGATCTCCATCGTGCCGCCGAAGCGCAGCGTATCGCCCATCGGGGTCACCGCGACGCGAGCCTCGGTGAAGATGGAGCAGAGCTGCGGCAACTGACGTGGCTTCGTGACCGTAAGGCTGTAGCCTTTGCCCGCCTGCATCGGAAGCTTGAGGCCAAGCTCTTCACCCACGACAGGCGACCACGATCCGCCACAAAGAATGACTTCATCCGCAGTGAACTTGCCCGATGACGTCGAAACTTCCGAGACACGCGAGCCGTGTTGAGTGAAGTCACTCACCTCGGTTCCCCAAACAAACTTCACCCCCATCGCATCGCACTGCCGCTTGAGCCCAGCCATGAATCGATTCGGCGAGAGATGACAGTCCTTCGGGAAATACACGCCGCCCGCAACATCCATCGTCACGTCCGGGTCCAGCTTCCCTAGCGCCTTCGCATCGAGCACCTCCGCTGGCACGCCGAGATCATTCGCCTGCTTCGCAAACGCGCCTTCGTGATCGAGCGACTCCTGCGTCTTGCACAGCATCACGAGCCCCTTCTTCACGAGACCGAAATCGTTGTTCGGCAGCGCCTCCAATTCATCGAAGCACGCCCGGCTCGCGAAGCTCAGGTCGCGAATCAACGGCGCGCTGCGCTCGACGTGCTTCGCGTTGGACGCGCGCATGAACTTCCAGCCCCACGACATCAGCTCCCAGTCCGGCCGCGGCTTGATGTAGAGCGGCGACTCGGGATTGAACATCCACTTGAGCGCCGTGCTCACCGCGCCAGGCGCCGCCAGCGGCACGAAGTGACTGGGCACCACCATGCCGGCGTTGCCGAAGGAACAGCCGTCGCGCTGTTCCGGATTGCGATCAATGAGCGTGACACGATGCCCGCGCCGCGCGCAGTAGTAGGCGGTGGACAAGCCAATGACGCCGCCGCCGATGATGAGGATGGATTTGGAATCAGAACTCATTTGAGGAGGAACGAATGAAGGAAAAGCGCGCCCGAATGTCGTCCGCCGAACCAATCGTCAGCCAGACGTCATACTCGAACTTCAGCCCGGGCGTGATGGCGAAGCGTTTCAGCGGAGCGAAATAGGAACACGAACCATGCTCGCGTTTGCCGTCGCCGAAGCGATAACAGGTCAGCTCGTCCGCCACCGGCACAAAGGCGCCCACGCCGAAGTTGTTCGTGTTCACATACGCCGCCCAATGCTCGGTGAACTTCCGCGATTCGTTCGGCCAGCCAGGCTTCGAACGATGGACCGCGTCGCCCGTCCACGCGTTGGTGCCCTGATACACCAGCAACGTGTCATACTGCGGCTCCACGAACACCGCCGGCAGTTCGTGATGAATGTTCGGATGCGCATTCGTGCCGGAGTAGGTCATGCGAAACTTCACATGCGCGACCTTTCCGGTCAGGACGATCCACTGCTCGAAAATGACATCCGGCATGTCTGCGCCCGTGGCCCAATGCTTGGCCATCGTCTTCGCGTAGAGCGATGACTTCTCCGCCTTGAGCTCCAGCACTTGCGCTGGCTCGTGACGCCATCCACCGCCCTGCACCGGATTCCACCGCCACGGCTGCTTGTTCCAAAGCGAACCATCCGTCGCTCCGTAATACGACTGCTGAACCAAGCGCCCACGGTCCCAGTGATTAATCACGTTCTCACCCGTGGCACTGAGCGCGAGATACGCGATGCCGGCGCCGGAAGACTTCTTCACGCCGAGCCTCAGCTCACCATTGTCGATGAAGACGAAGTCGTTGGTCGAACGCTCGGCGGGAGCAGAGGACAAAGGGAAAACACCAAGCGCCAAGATCCAAAAACCAAAGAAGCTCCAAGCCCCACGTTCCAAAGCACACTTTGAGCGTCGCATGCACATGGTGTTTATGTGGATCTTGGATCTTGCTGTTTGGTGTTTCATTTCGCCTTCGGCACCACCGCGTTCATCTTCTTTCGCCATTCCACCCGCGCGCACGGCCGACGTCATCCGTCTGCGCGAGATTCTCCTTCGACGGAACGTAATCCACGTAGAGCGAGCGATACGCCGCTTCATCGAAGTTCGGATTCGCCACGTTCGTCTGCGCCCCGATCTCCGTTCGCCAACGCGCCAGCGCCTTGGCCATGCGCGCAGCACGACGCGGCTCAGCGAGCGCAAGGTTGTTCGTTTCACCGATGTCCCGCGAGAGATTGAAAAGCTCCAGACGTCCGTCCTCGTAATGCTCAATCAGCTTCCACTCTCCATCGCGCATCGCGCCAGCCGGCTGGCCACCCTGGTTGTTGTAGTGCGGAAAGTGCCAGAAAAGATTCCGCGAACCCTTCGCGGTCTTTCCCAACAACAGCCCCCGGAAGCTCCCGCCATCAATGCCTGCCGCACGCGCCAAGCCTGCGCAGTCGAGCAAGGTCGGCAACCAGTCCGTATTGATCACCGGCACATCGACGACCCGCCCGGCCGGAACCTTCCCCGGCCAGCGGACGATCAGCGGAATACGCAGCCCGCCTTCATACAAGTAGCCCTTGCCCGCGCGATACGGCGCATTGTGCGTGATGGTGTTATGCGGCCCCTCCGGCATGTGAACGCCACCGTTGTCCGACGTGAAAATCACGATCGTGTTCGTCGCGATCCCGAGCGAATCGATCGTCGCCAGCAATCGGCCCACCGCATCGTCCATCGCCTCAATCACCGCCGCGTAGGTCGGGTTGAACGCCCGCGCGTTGCGCTCGACGACGTCCGCGCGCGCCGAATACGGCAAGTGCGGCGTGTCGTGCGCGAGATAGAGGAAGAACGGTCGTGCGCGATTCGTCTCTATGAACTCTTCCGCCCAGCGCGTGAGCTCGTATTCGCCCTTGCCGCCCTCAGTCGCCGACGGTTTCGTCACCGCTTTGCCGGGGCGATACACGTCGAAGCCCTGGTCCGTCGGCAGAAACCCTTTCCCGCCGAGATGCCACTTGCCAATGCACGCCGTCGCGTAGCCCGCCGCTTTGAAATGCTCCGCGAGCGTCTTCTCCTCTACCGGAATTTGCTGGCGCTTCACCGGATGAAGCAACTTCTGGGACACGCAATCCGGTCGGCCCGGCAGATACGTCGTGAGGTGCAACCGCGCCGGCGCTTTGCCCGTCATGATCGCCGCGCGCGAAGGCGAGCAAATCGGCTGCGCGCAATACGCCGAGGTGAACCGCGTTCCTTGCGCGGCAAGCCGGTCGAGGTTCGGCGTGCGGTGTTCCGTCCGACCGTAACAAGCCAGATCGTTGATACCCAGATCGTCGGTGAGGATGAAGACGATGCTGGGGCGCGACGCGGCAGCAGAAGCCGTTAAAACAGCCGAAGCAAAAACACCAAGCACCAAGATCCAAAATCCAAACTTCAATACGATGGTCGGACGTCCGTTCGTCTTGGTGTTTGGACCTTGGATCTTGGATCTTGGATTCTGGCGTTTCATTTCGTGCCCACCGCTTGTTTCTCCAACCGCCGCCCCGTCTCCATCTGCTCCAGCAGTTCCGGCGTCGGGCCCCCGCCAAATTGCTTCCAGTAAAGTTCCTTGAACGGATTCATGCGCGGCCCCTTCGCCGACTCGTTCACGAGCATCGGCTGAACGTCAATCCACCAGGCGTCATAGCTGCGCGCAAGCAGTCCGACCGCTTCCGGATTCGCCGCCGCCACGTCGGTTTTCTCGCCCGGGTCCGTTTGCACGTCAAAAAGCTGCCACTTCGGCTCACGCCCGCCATCCGGCGACACCAAATGCCAGCGCGTGTTCCGAACGCTGCACCCCTTGAACTTCCAATTCTCCCGCGTCTCCGTCTTGCCGTCCTTCGGCCAACGTCCAACGTGCGTGATTAAGACGCGATCCGACATCGGCGTCGAAGGACTCTCCAGCAGCGGCACCACGCTTCGTCCCTCCACCTGCCGCTGAACTTTTCGCGAGAGCTTCACGCCAGCGAGCTCCGCCAGCGTCGGGAAGAAGTCGATGTGCGCGCTGAGCGCCGTCGCGTCACCCGGCACGATGCGACCCGGCCAGCGCCAGAACGACGCCGCTCGCGTCCCACCGATCCACGGAGTGCCCTTCCGTCCACGCATCCCGGCGTTGAAGTTGGCCAGCAAACCGCCGTCCGCACCGTTGTCGTTCATGAAGATGACCAGCGTGTTTTTGTCGATGCCCCATTCGGCGAGCTTTGCGAGCAAGCGGCCCACGTTGTCATCGATGTTCGCCACCATGCCGAGGAACTTTGCCGCGTTGGTGTTCGCAAACTTGCCCGCGTATCGCGCCTCGTCCTCCGGCCGCACCTGCAACGGCGCGTGCGGCGCGTTCAGGGCGATCCAGGCCAGGAACGGCTGCCGGCCTTTGTTCGACTCGATCCACTTCGTCGCCTGCGCGAAGAACACGTCCGTGCAATAGCCCTCCGTGCGCACGAAGCGACCGTTGTGCAGAATGGTCGGGTTGAAATACGAGTTGCCTGGTGCGTCGCCGCACGAGCCCGGATACGTCTGCCCGATGCCGCCCGCGCCGTGGATGAACATGTCGTCGAAACCGCGCCGGCTCGGCCAATACTTCGGTTCATCGCCGAGATGCCACTTGCCGAAGATGCCCGTGCGATAGCCCGCCTTTTGCAACTCCTCCGCCAGCGTCGTGGCCTTCGGCGTCAATCGCTCGCGCTCGTAAATGGTATGCGTGACGCCGTTCTTGAATTCATGCCGCCCCGTGAGCAACGCGCTCCGCGTCGGCGCGCACGTGGGACTCACATGAAAGTCGGTGAACCTCACACCTTCGCGATGCAGCCGATCAAGGTTCGGCGTCTTCAGAACCGGATGCCCATGCGCCGAGATGTCGCCGTAGCCCTGATCGTCGGTGAGGATGAAGATGATGTTCGGTCGAGAACCGGCGAGCGGGCGTAGCCGCTGAAGCTCCAAGCACCAAGATCCAAAGACCAGGGATAAACCAAAGACCAAACATCAAACTCCAAAACAAGCTCCGCCGCTCGACACTCCTTGGAGCTTGAGGCTTGGAGCTTCTCTGGTTTTTGGTTCTTGGATCTTGGTGTTTCAAAACCGTATTCCCCAACAAAACGGATCCTTCTCCTCCAGCAGCAACGTCGCTTCCGAATTCACAAACGCCGTGCCCGTGATGACCGGCACCACCCTCGCCCTTCTCGCGATTCGACCACTTGAAGCGCCCGGTGGAGCTGCTGCCGATGAGGCTCTCCTGCACCCACGCGTGACCCTCGGCGAGTTTTCCGTCCGCCGCCAGACACGCCAGCTTCGCGCTCGTGCCGGTGCCACACGGCGAACGGTCGTAAGCCTTGCCGGGGCACAACACGAAGTTCCGCGAATGCCCGCCCTTCGACTGCGGCGGTCCGAACAGCTCCACGTGATCAATCTCGGGAAAGCCCTGCGCGTTCACCGCCTGCCGGATGCGCCAGCTCAAGTCCGTGAGCCGCTCGACGTTCTTCAGCGTCAGCTCCTCGCCATGTTCTTCGACGAGGAAGAACCAATTCCCGCCCCACGCCACATCGCCGCGAATCTTGCCCGCGCCCGGCACCTCCACCGCGGCGCCCTTCACCTTGCGATAGCTCGGCACGTTGCTCACAGACACCGAGCCGTCGTCGTGGAGCGTCGCCGTTACCACGCCCACGCACGTCTCGATGCGATGCTCGCCGGGACGGATGCGTCCCATGTGCGCGAGCGTGACGATGAGGCCAATCGTACCATGACCGCACATCTGGAGCGGCCCGACGTTGTTGAAGAAGATGATGCCCGTGACGCACGACTTGTCGGTCGGCTCAACAAGCATCGCGCCCACGAGCACGTCTGATCCACGCGGCTCGTTCACCACCGCCGAGCGAAACCGGTCGTGCTGCTCGCGAAAGATCTTCAACTGCTCAGCCACCGTGCCGCGACCAAGGTCCAGCCCACCGCTGACGACAACCCGCGTCGGCTCACCGCCGGTGTGGGAATCAATGATTTGGATGCGTTTCATTCTTTGAGAATTAATTCAACCTCACCGCGCGCTGGATGCGAATCGGCGGCGTCAGGTTCTGCCCTTGTGCCGGAGAACTCTGGATCCGCCGCACGACATCCATCCCCTTCGTCACCTTGCCGAAGGCTGCGAAGCCCTGGCCGTCTGGATTTCGTTTCCCGCCGAAGTCCAGCTCCGGCTGGTCGCCAACGCAGATGAAAATGTTGTTCTGCGCGGTATCGGGACCGAGACGCGCCATCGAAATCGTCCCATCGAGATGCTTCAGGCCCGTGTCGCGCGTGCGTTCTAGGCGAATCGGCGCCGCAAACTCATTCGACTTCGCCGGGTTCGCGGCGGCTTGAATCACCTGAATCTTCACCGAGTTCGTCCGCTGATTCGCCAGCTGTCACCGTGCGATGAAATCCGCCGTCACTGAAAAGCCCTTCGTGAACGTAGTACAGAAAATTCGTGACGGTGATCGGCGCCGTGTTGCGATCCAACTCCACCTCGATGTCGCCGATGGCCGTCTGAATAAGCACGCGCGGCTTCTCCGGCACCGATTCATTGCGCCAGCGGAAGCGCGGTGATTTCGTGAAGTCGTAGCCATCCAGATGCGCGCGGTCCGCGGCGACGCGTTCCATCGGCTTCACGTAACGCCACGGAATCTCGCCGAACACCTCGTTGCACAGCGCGGACAGCCCCTTGTCATATTCCTTCATCTCCGCGCGCGTGTTCACGTGGTTGTGCAACGAATCGTTCTCGCGATTGTTGTCGAACCAGTTCTGCACGCCCTCGGCCCAATACTCGTAGGGATTCGTGAAAGCGTAGGTTCCCTTCCATAAGCCGGCGTTCGTCGCGCTGTGATGCGACTCGCGCAGGCGCCGGTCAAACGTCGGGTCCACCTTGCTCATGCCCATTTCGTGAATCGCGTGCGCGAACTCGTGGATGCAGATGTTCTCCGTCGAATACGGATCGTTTGGCAGGTAGAGCAGATTCTCCTCGCCGCAACTCACCGCCGGCGCACTCTTCGTCGCGCCCAGACCGCGCGCGCGGCGATCCCAAAACACGCGCGACTGCAGCTTGCTGTGTTCTGGAATGTCCGTGGTGTATTCCGTGTACGCCATCACCGCGAGACGCGTCTTGTTCTCCGCCATCGCGCGGAGGATGTCCGGACGTTTGCCGAGCATCTTGTCCACAATCCACGCCGCCTCGCGCAGCGCGAAGTCCGTGACGTTCGTCGAACCAACCACTGGCATTCCGCCGACATCGACATACTTTTGGTAAAACTGCGAGAGGTCGAAGTCCTTGCGGACAGCCTCAGGGACCGGGGAGACATCCGCTGCACCAAGTCGCATCACGGCAATCGTCAACACACACCACAACATCAGTTTCATCATTCGACTCCCTTCATCAAATTCCGAATCGGCTTCGCGCACAGCAGCAACAACAGTCCGACGCCGCCAGCGAAGTAAAACACTTGCATGAACCCCACAGGCATCGCGGCCGCGTTCGCACCACTCACGTCGCCGGCATAGATACCCGCGAGCAGATTCCCGAGCGACGTGGCGAGGAACCACACGCCCATCATCTGTCCCACCAACCGCTGCGGTGCGAGCTTTGTGACAGAGCTGAGACCAACCGGACTCACCAGCAGTTCGCCCAGCACATGGAAGAAGTAGGTCGCCACCAGCCACGTCGGCAGCACAGGACCAGTCGTCAGCGCGCGCTTCGAGCCAATCGCCACCACGAGGAATCCCACCGCCAGCAGGATGAGTCCGAACGCAAACTTCGCAGGCAGCGACACGCTCACGCCGCGCCGGTTCAACAGCACCCAGCCGTGCGCGACCACCGGTGCGAATGCGATGACGAAGAATGCTGGCACCGATTGAAACCATCCAGCCGGCAATTCAACGTTCAGCGATTGGATCGCGAGCACCGTGTACTCCTTCGCAAAAAGGTTGAGCGACGAACCCGCCTGTTCGTAGCCCGCCCAGAACAACGCTGACGCGACGAAGAGAATTGCAATCACCGCAACGCGCCGGATCTCCACCCCCGTCAGTTTGCCGAATTGAAACACCCAGGCGAAATACAGCACCGCCAGCATCGTGATGACATACGCCGCGCCTTTGGCCAGCAGCACGGGGTTGATAACCAACACTCCCGCGAGCGCGAGCCCCACCACCACCGCACCTGCCACCGACACGCCACCAATGAGCATCCAGTCGCGTCCGACTGTATCGGAACGATGCGCTGGCTCGCGCCCCGCCTCGCCGAGATAACTTCGTGTGATGCCAAACTGCACCAAGCCCAGCACCATCCCCACACCCGCCGCCGCAAAGCCGTAGTGCCAGTTCACCTTTTCGCCGAGCGCACTGCACACCAGCGGGCCGACGAACGCGCCGAGGTTGATTCCCATGTAGAAGATCGTGAAACCCGCGTCGCGTCGCGCACCGCCCTCCGGATACAACTGGCCGACGAGAGCGCTGATGTTCGGCTTGAGCAACCCGGTGCCGACCACGATGAACACGAGCCCAAGGAAGAACGTTTCCCGCAGCGGCACCGCCATCGTAAAATGTCCGATCGTAATCAGGATGCCGCCCACCCACACCGCGCGTTGCGCGCCGAGCAACCGATCTGCAATCCAACCACCGGGCAGCGCCGAGAGATACACGCCCGCCGTGTAGAGACCGTAGATAGCCGCCGCCACTTTTTCGTCGATGCCCAAGCCGCCCTTCTCGGCCGGCGCGACCATGAACAGCACGAGCAGCGCCCGCATGCCATAGTAACTCAAGCGCTCCCACATCTCGGTGAAGAAGAGCGTGTAGAGTCCGCGTGGGTGTTGAGTGCCTGTGTTCATTGTGCCGGCTGTCTCCGGGGTTGATTCGTGGCCCCCGCGCGCACCGGCCAATCCGCCGATTCGCTCCGAGCCGTATCGAAGTAACGATTCATTTGCTCGACAATATCTGCGCGCTTCCCGGCGAGGTTGTTCATCTCGCCGATATCGCGTTTCAAATCGTAGAGCTGAAACGCCGCATTCGTTCCGGTGGTTCGGATTCCCTTCCAGCGACCTTCCAAGATCGCCGCGCTCTTGAATCCGCCCTCGTGAAACTCGAAGTAAAGCCACTCGTGCTTCTGCTGGCCTCGTTTCCCCAGAAGCGCCGGCAGGAAGCTGATCGAATCAAGCGGCGTCGCCGGCAACTGGGCGCCCGCCAGTTCCGCCGCCGTAGCCATGAAGTCGCCAAAGTAACCAACGTGCTCCGAAACCCTCTTCGCTTTCACCGTGCCCGGCCACCACGCGATGAACGGCACCCGAATCCCGCCGTCCGTCAGGTCTCGCTTGTATCCACGCAACGGCCCGCAGGGCTTGAAACGTTCCGCGTTGTGACCGCTCTCTTTGTGCGGACCATTGTCGGAGGTGAAAATCACCAGCGTCCGCTCATCGAGGTTGAGCCTTTTCAATTCGTCGAGCACGCGCCCCACGTAACTGTCCATCCGCGTAACCATCGCGGCGTGACCTTTGTCCGGTTCCGGCCAGGGTTTGTCGACGTAGGGCCCAAGGTCCGGGACTTCCGCGCCGTTCTTTGATCGCGGTTCCGCTCGTTGTTCGCGTGCGGGACGACGAGCGAGAGGAAGAGGAAGAACGGTTGCGCGCGATTCTCCGCGATGAACTTCACCGCTTCGTCGGCAAATAAATCGTCCGCATACACCGTCGGATTCTTCGCGTAGCCGCCGCCTTGATCGCCCACCGGCACGAGGTCGTTCGGGAGCGGCACCTTCTCCTCATTGCGCCAGAGATAATCCGGATAGTGATTGTGCGCGTGATGCTGGTTCAGGAAGCCGAAGAAGTAATCGAAGCCGTGCCGCCGCGGCAGTCCCTGCTCCGCCACACCCACATCGCCGAGGCCCCACTTGCCGATGAGCGCCGTCTTGTAGCCCGCCGACTGAAGCACCTTCGCCACCGTCACGTCGTTCGAGCGCAGCGATTGAGCGAGCGGGTTTACCTTTCCGGCGTTTCCGCGAACGCGCGTGCGGCCGTGGTGCTGCCCCGTCATCAGCACGCTGCGCGAAGGCGCGCACACCGTCGCCCCGGCATAGAACTGCGTGAAGCGCATCCCTTCGCGCGCCATCTGATCAATACGCGGCGTCTGGATGATCTTTTGGCCGTAGCAACCGATCTCGCCGTAGCCGAGGTCGTCCGCGAGGATGAAGATGATGTTGGGGCGCGGCGTCGGCGCGGCGGCCGATGCACAAAGCTCCAAAAAACAAATAGCAAACAAACACCAGGCTGCAACCAGCCACCGGCGGCAAAACCAGACGGAGCGATGACTCGTAATGCGAGCCACGGCAAGCGCCTCACCCCGAGCCTCTCCCAGGGAGGGGAGTCGCTTGCATGCGTCGAGGTTTCGCCCTTCGCCGCGTTTGCTCCCTGGATACGGAAAGACCCAAGGGGGCAGCTCCTCGAAACCACGTCCTCCTCGCTCAGTTCGCCACCGTTCCCGCATCTTCACGAGCATCTCCGCATGCCTCGCGTCGCCGACAAGATTTCGCGCCTCCAACGGATCACGTTTCAAATCAAACAACTCCTCAATCACCGGCGACTCGTTCACGTAGCGGATGTATTTCCAGCGATCATTACGCACGCCTTCGCTCGGCGGAATGATCTTCGGGCCGAAGTGATGTTCGTAGAGGAACTCATCGCGCCAGCCGCGCACATCGGCCTTCTCGACCAGTGGACCCAGCGAACGCCCTTGCATCACCGGCGGCACGGAGACGTTCGCGTAATCGAGCAGCGTCGGCGCGATGTCGATGTTCAGCGTCATCGCCTTCACTTCGCGCGCGTGACGCTTCGCCGGCGGGCGGAGGTCCGCGATGAACAGCGGCACGCGAATGCTCTCCTCGTAGAGAAACCACTTGTCCGCCAAACCGCGATCGCCGAACGCGAAGCCGTTGTCGGACGTGAACACCACGATGGTGTTCGTCGCCAACCCGCGCGCCTCGAGCAACTCCATGATCCGCCCGACCTCCCGATCCAGGCCGGTGACGAGCCGGTAATAATCCTTCACCGTCGCCTGAAACATCTCCGGCGTGGCGAAGCGCTTCTCCCAACGCCGGCGTCCCTCGGACTTGCGCACCGATTCCGGCAGCCGCTGATGAAACGCCTCCGTCGCGGTGACGGGCGGCTTGATCTTCGCGTCCGCGTAAAGCGATTCGTCCCGCAGGTCAGGCGGAAACTCGCGGGGCTGTCCATCGCGCGCGTGCGGCGCTGAGAAGCTGATGCTCAGGCACCACGGCTGTTCACTCTTCGCGTCCCGCACAAACTCCAGCGCTTGATTGCCAAACTTCGCCGTCGCGTGCGTGCGCGTCGGATCATTCGCCGCGAAGAACAACCCGCCCTGCCCCGGCAGCCCGCGCCAGTAATCGAACTCCTTCGCCATCGCCTTGATCGCCGCTTCCGTTCCGACGCCGAACTTCCCGATGAAGCCCGTGCGATAACCCGACTGCCGCAGCAACGCCGGATACGTGTTCGACCATTGCTGCGGCTTGAACGCCGTCGCGAAGTCCGCAATCCCGTGCCGCCGTTCCGCCTGCCCGGCCATGATGCTCGCGCGGCTCACACAGCAGATCGACGTGGTGACAAACGTATTTCGGAAAATCGTCCCGCGCTTCGCAAGCTTGTCGAGATGCGGCGTCTGCACGATGCGGTCGCCCATGAAACCGACGGCATCCCAACGCAGATCGTCCGCGAGAATGAAGAGGGAGATTTGGGCGAAGCGGACTCAGCGGCGAAAAGAGGTGGCGTAAAGAATGAAAGGAGGAGAACGAAAGCAAACAGCAGGTTGAATCCTTGGACCGCCCTCACCCCGGCCCTCTCCCCCAGGAGAGGGAGCGCGACCACGGATGTTGAAACTCTGCAAAGCTCTCTCCGCGTTCGTGCGCGTGCCGAACGCGGAGAGCAATCCGCTTCAGACTGGCACTGACGCCGCGCACCCTCCCCCCGGGGTAGAGGGCCGGGTTGAGGGCGAGCCTCAAAAACGTTTTTCACTTCCGCCACCATGCCTTCGCCTCCGCCGACGCCGTGTGCTTCCAGATGAACTCCACGATCGGCGTCGAATCCTCCAGCCCATGCGGATGATGCTTCACGCCCGGCTTCGCGATGAGCGTGATGTCCCCGCCGAGCTTCTTGTAACGCTCCGCGATCACGCCCGTGTTTTCATCCCATGGCACCACTTCGTCCGCGTCGCCGTAGACATGCAGCAGCGGCACCTTCGCGGCAGCGAGCGGCGCGAGATTGTCCACGGGGTTCTTCGCGTACGTCTTCGCCTCGTCGTCGTTCTTGAAACCGTATTGCTGCAGCACCAACTGCCAGTCGCGGTCACTGCGCTTGCCCTTGCCGAACGCTCCTGGCCAGCTCCGAAAATCGCACACCGGCGCGTCGCCATAAATGCACGCGACCTTCTCGGGATTCGCCGCCGCCCAGTTGTAGCAGTAGAGCCCGCCGCGACTCAGACCCACGAGCGCAGCCTTCTTCGCGAAGCCATGCGTCTCCGTCAGCTCGCGATAGAACGCGTTCCAATGCGCCACCGCCGCCGGGCTGCCCAGCATGCCGGGCACGGTCATGTAGACGACGTGAAAGCCGCGCTCCAGCAGCGTAATGTCCGGCGCGGGCTTGTGTCCGAAAAACTCGCCGTGCCACACCCACGGACGCCCCGGCGCGTCGGACTTCGGCGCGACCACCAGCACCGGCTTGCCGCCAACTTCGAAGTCGTAGCGGTCGAAACCATTCCACTTCGAGCGCTTGCCGGGATAGCGCGGCGGCTTCACGGACTTCAACTGCTCCGACAGTTCCGCCGCCTCGCGTTGGGCCTCCGCCACGGACTTGCCCTTCGCCATGCCCGGACGTTTGTGGCCAACCTCGTTCAACCACGCATCCTTCAGCACACGCTGCTTGCGCTTCACCAGTTCGAGAACCTCCGGCGCCGTCGGCGTGCTGAGCGTCGCCAACTCGAACGAATCGGCGAAGAGCGCCGTATCGGGAACGCCGAGCGAGCGCAGGAACTCCCGTGCGATTAACCAGTGCCCTTGCGTGCTCGCGTGAACCCCGTCGCCGGCCAGACGAAACCGCGAGTCATCTGCTCGACGCGACGCGAGATACGCGTTCATCGGCGCGTGAATATCGATAACCTGCCAGCCCTGCGCACGCTGTGACACCAGCCATTCGGAGTAACGATCGAGCACGTCGTTGTAGCCGACGTACGGCTGACGATATTCATCGCGCCCGGCGGGCAGCGTGTTCGCCTTGATCGGCACGGCATCAAACGTCGGTGGCGTCACATGAATCACCTTCGCGCCCGCGTCCGCCGCCTTTTCGCGCAGCTTAAGCATGCCGTTCCTGAACGCGGCGAACCGTTCTTCGCCGAACGGATAATAAATGCCGTCGTTCATCCCGTAGCAGGCGACGAGTACATCGGGCTTCAGCTTCGCCAACGCGCGGTCGAGTCGCTCGTGCAGGTCCGGTCGCGGAAACGATCCACCCGCGTGCCCAGGCTCGGACAGGCCGGACACCGTCTCGCTCGGCAGCCCGATATTGATGAAATCAAACGTCGCCTTGGGATCCTGCACGCGCAGATACGCCTCGACGAACTCCACCCACTCGCCCGCGTAAGTGATGCTGTCGCCGACGAACGCCACGCGCTTGCCGCCCGACAACGCCTTCGCGCCCGCGGCAGCCGACGGCACGGGATTCACCGGCAGCAACACCACGCGTCGGATGTCCATCACCGCCGCGGCCTGCTTGCGTTGCGGCTTGATCGCGAGCGTGTGTTTGCCGGCGGGCAGTTCGACACGACCAATCCGGCGCGGGGTAAAGTTCTGGAAATGCCCCGTGTCCTCCACGACGAAATCAAACCGCCTGCCGCCGACCTCCACCGCGACATCGCTGCCACCGTTGCCCTTGCCGCAGCCTTGCCAGACCTCCACATCGAAACTTCCGGCGCGAGCGACGTCGAACGTCCAGTCCGCCCAATCCTCCGCCTTCGTCCAGTAGCCGAGGCAGTTCTTATTCGTCTGCGGCTCGTAACGCATCATCGTGGCATGCACGGTTGCATTGCTCGCGTGAAGGGTGATGGGAGAATTCGCCGACAACGAACCCGCCTGCCGCAGCGCGCAGGACGGGACGCCGAGCAAAACGAGGAGAAGGCCGCACGCAGCCGTGAAGGACGAAGTAAAACGTCGCAACGTTTTTAATGGGGAACGCATGCGTAGTGATTAACAGGCAGACCCGCAGTGGCCAAGGATTTCAACCACGAACGAGAGCGCAAATTTCTCACCCGCGAAACACGCTAATGGCGCAAAAGTCGATTCTGATTTCGCGTCCTTTAGCGTATTTAGCGGATAACCGATTCAGCCTCACGCCTTCGCGCGCTTCGGCAGCTTCGGGCGCTTCGCGATGCCGTCGTGAATGATCTTCAGCACCCGCTTGCGCTCTTCGCCCTTGAGGATAAGACGCGGCGCGCGCACCCATTCCTTGCCGAGACCGGTCTCCTGCACCGCGAGCTTGATGTATTGCACGAACTTCGTGCTCACATCCAGGTGCAGCAGCGGCGTGAACCACCGATAAATCGCCCGCGCCTCGTCCCACTTGCCCGCGCGCGTCAGTTCCCAGAAATACTGGTTCTCCGCCGGGAACGCGATGCCGCTGCCCGCCACCCAGCCGTCGATGCCGAGGATGCTCGCCTCCAGCGCGAGATTGTCCACGCCGGTGAAGATGGCGTAACGACCGCCCACCGTGTTGTGCAGGTCCGTGATGCGGCGCACGTCGCCTGAGCTCTCCTTGAGCGCGACGAAGTTCTTCTGATCCGCCAGCTTCGCGAACAGCTCCGGCGTGATGTCGTTCGCGTAGCTGATCGGGTTGTTGTAAATCATGATCGGCAACCCCGTGGACTTCGCCACCGTGCGGAAGTGCGCCAGCGTCTCGTCCGGGTCGCCCTTGTAGAGCATCGCGGGCATCAGCATCACCCCGTCCGCGCCGAGCTTCTCCACGTCGCGCGTGTAACGCACCGCCTCAGCCGTGCTCGTCTCCGCCACGCCGCTGAGCACCGCCACGCGACCGTTCACCACCTTCACCATCGCCTCGATCACGCGCCGTTTCTCCTCGCCCGTCATCGGCTGGTTCTCACCGAGCGACCCGAGAAAGATCAGCCCCTTGATGCCGGACTTGATGAGCACCTCCGCGTGCGCGGCCGTGCCGTCGAGATCGATGGAGCCGTCCTTGTGGAGTTGCGTGGTGATGGCGGGAAAAACACCGGACCAATAAGGTTTCATGTTAGTAGTTCAGTTCAGTAATCAGCGAGTCAGTATTCAGTAGCCAGCCGGGTCATGGAGACAAGGTTCAACTTATTCAAGCACTCGGCCCTGATAGCGTGTGTCTATGATGCCTCCAGCTCGAAGAATGGCTAGGCGAGGAAAGACACACTCAACGTAAAACAACGCACAGGGAACTGGAAAAGAACAATCGTTGCCGCGGCCACAAAGTATTCCGCCTTGTCATTCACGTAGAATTTACGCCTAATAAGGTCAGTCTAGGGATAGGCAAGTAATCCAATGAAGGACTTCTCACTGCGAAAGGTTTCTTGGTCGCATGCTGCATCCCTCACGAGACCAATAATCAAGAACGGTATTCGCCATGAAAAACACGTTAACAACCCTTCTCGCCGTCTGCGCTTCATTAACAATCGGGGCGACTGAAACGACACTTGCCCAGCCTCCGCCGACAAACGGCCTCGTTGCTTATTTTCCATTCAACGGAAACGCCAACGACGAATCCGGTAATGGGAACCACGGTCAAATCAACGGCGCGCTGCTCAGTCCCGGCATCGACGGAGCTCCCAACACCGCATTCCTTTTCTCACAGCAACCTCTGCGAAACATCACCGGGACCGGCATCAACCTCGCCAATTCATCGCTCACTGTATCATTCTGGCTGCTGAAGCAACGCCGGGAGGGTGAAGCTAGCACGCAACAGGGCTACACCCTCTCGCTGGGAGACCAGGACCGCTTCGATCAGAGTGGAAAGGTTTTACATTTCACGTTGATAGACGGAGGCCAAACTATCTCGTTTGATTTCTTCAACGACGCGCTCACTGTCCCGCATCCCGGCCTCGGCGAGTCAAATTGGGTTCACATCGTCGGAACCTACGATACCAACACACACGTCCGTAATCTTTACATTGATGGCCAACTCCGCGGCAGTAACAGCTCCACCGGATTTTCCGGTGCCGACAATTTCGTCTTCCAAGCCCACGATTCCCAAGTCGTACAGGACGAGATCCGCTTCTACAATCGCGCGCTGACGGAAGCGGAAGTGCAGAGCCTCTTTCGAGCCGAACGGCCAATTTGCTCACCGCACCGCGCACGCGCTACTGCTATTGTAGACAACGGAATCGTCACCGGAGCGATCATGAAGGACTTCGGGTGCGGTTACACCAATGAACCCGTTGTACTGATTCGCGGCGGAGGTGGAACAGGAGCGGGCGCGTACGCCACCATCGAAGATGGCCATGTCTCCAGCATCGTCATCACCAACGGCGGGTGCTGTTATGCGAGCATGCCTCGCATTGAAATCGCCTCGCCTCCGTTTGAGCCAAGCCTGACCATCCAAGTCAATACGGTCCGGCTGATTCAGAAAGTGGTCCTGGGACGGAAATACGTGATCCAAAGTTCGGAAAACTTGCGCACCTGGATTCCGGTCAGCGACGCATTCGTGGCAGAAAGTGAGAGCATCACGAATGAATTCCCGGTCACAACTCCACACCGGCAGTTTCGCATCCAAGAGGTGCGGTAAAGCCGGCATTCGACTTCGTGGACTTCGACGTGAAGACCGCCGACAAGCCGCAGAAGTTCTACCGCGTGCGGCAGCCGTAAGCCTGAGAACCCCTTGGAGCCGCATCGCACCAAAGCAAGAGGGAGAGCCCTTGCGAGCTCTCCCTCCACTGAACACTGGTCTGGGTTGGCAGACCTTTCCGCCTGTTACTGACAAACCACGCGGAAGAACTTGAATCCGCCACCATTGCTGGCGCTGAAGGTCAACGTGCCGGTGCCGGACAGCGCCGCTCCTTCGTCCGTCCACTGGATCGGGCTGGCGCCGAGATCCGTCGTGGATTGCACCTGGTAGCTGGCACCCGTATCCGCCGTGAACGTAATCGTGACATCACCACCGCTGCTCACGATGGAGAGGTTGGCAGGCGAGCATTCCGGAGGCGGCGTTCCAACGACTGGAGCCGGAACTCCGGCGCCATCCGTCGTGATGACACCGAGCGCGCCGAGCGCGGTCCAGTCGGTCGCCCAGTTCACACCGTTGAACGCGCCCTTGTAGGAGACGGGGGTGTAGAAGCCGTCGTTGGGAGCGGTGCGCAGGCTGGTCAGCGCCGGGCTGCCGTCAGCCGGACGCGGGTCCAGTCCGCCATTGGCCGCGCGGCTGATCCCGCGCAACTGCGGGTTCACCACTTCGTTGCTGCGGCTGGCGTCCTCGAACAACAACGACGCGCCGGCTCCCGCCACGTTTACCGCCACGCCGTTGGTCGCAAAGTTCCACCACAGGTTGTCCCGCAGGTCCAGCGTCCCGTTGGTCAGGAAGCTGCCCGAGCGTGCGTCCGTAATCCGCACCCCGTTGCCGCCGAATTCCGTGAAGATGCTGTTGTAAACGTGCGGCGCGGAATACTCGCGGATCGTCAGGCCGTTGTTGCCCGTCGTGTTCGTGCCCGCGCCAATCCACGTCGCGTTATACACCGTGAACGTCGCCAGCGGCGCGTTGCTCGCCGCGATCCCGCTGGGCTCGCCGTTCCATTCGCCGCCGCTGTCCTTGCGACCGGGCTCCTGAATCGCGAACCAGAACTGGTTCTTCCCGCGATAACCCTGGTCGGTGTCAAACGCGTCGTCGTCATTGAACGCGCTCACCAGATACTTCGTGTTCACCGTGCCGCCGAAGAATTCGAACCCGTCGTCGGCCACCGCGTAGCTCTCGATGTTCTCGATCACCGTCCCGCGGCCCACCGCGCCCATCGACAGTCCGTTGAGTTCCTTGTTCGGCAGGAACACCACGCCCGCGTGCCGGATCGACACGTAGCGCAGCACGCCCGAGGAATCGTCGTCGTCGCTCCCGCCGAAGCGGTTCACGAACTGGCCGTTGATCTCCGTCGCCGACGGCAGTCCTTCGAACACGTCATACTTCGGGCTCGCCGCAGCTCCAGCGATGTCGCTCGGCGTGTTCAACACCGCCTTGCCCAGCACCACCACCCCGCCCCACAGCCCTCGCTGGAAGATCGCCAGGTCGCTGGGATCTTCCACATCATCCGCCTCAGCCGTGAAGATGATCGGATTGTGCGCCGTGCCGTTCGCGAAGATCTTCGCGCCCGCCGTTACGATGAGACACGCGGTGTTCGCGTCCGTGCCCGGCCTGCCTTTCACCACCGTGCCGGCTTCGATCGTCAGTGACGAACCCGCCAGCACATACACAAAACCGTTCAGCACATATTCGTTCGTGCGATACCAAGTGGTGTCCGTCGCAATGCTGCCGGAAACTTCGATGACGTTCGCGCCGCGCTGCGGGAGAATTCCTTTCTGCGACAGGAACGTCCATCCAGCGACCCAGAGATCGTTCGCATCGAACGCGCCCTTGTAGGAGACGGGGGTGTAGAAGCCGTCGTTGGGAGCGGTGCGCAGGCTGGAGAGCGCCGGGCTGCCGTCAGCCGGACGCGGGTCCAGTCCGCCGTTGGCCGCGCGGCTGATTCCGCGCAACTGCGGGTTCACCACTTCGTTGCTGCGGCTGGCGTCCTCGAACAACAACGCCGCGCCGGCTCCCGCCACGTTCACCGCCACGCCGTTGGTCGCGAAGTTCCACCACAGGTTGTCGCGCAGGTCCAGCATTCCGTTGGTCAGGAAGCTGCCCGAGCGCGCGTCCGTAATCCGCACCCCGTTGCCGCCGAATTCCGTGAAGATGCTGTTGTAAACGTGCGGCGCGGAATACTCGCGGATCGTCAGGCCGTTGTTGCCCGTCGTGTTCGTGCCCGCGCCAATCCACGTCGCGTTATACACCGTGAACGTCGCCAGCGGCGCGTTTGCTCGCCGCGATCCCGCTGCGCTCCCCGTTCCATTCGCCGCCGCTGTCCTTGCGACCGGGCTCCTGGATCGCGAACCAGAACTGGTTCTTCCCGCGATAACCCTGGTCGGTGTCAAACGCGTCGTCGTCATTGAACGCGCTCACCAGATACTTCGTGTTCACCGTCCCGCCGAAGAATTCGAACCCGTCGTCGGCCACCGCGTAGCTCTCGATGTTCTCGATCACCGTCCCGCGGCCCACCGCGCCCATCGACAGTCCGTTGAGTTCCTTGTTCGGCAGGAACACCACGCCCGCGTGCCGGATCGACACGTAGCGCAGCACGCCCGAGGAATCGTCGTCGTCGCTCCCGCCGAAGCGGTTCACGAACTGGCCGTTGATCTCCGTCGCCGACGGCAGTCCTTCGAACACGTCATACTTCGGGCTCGCCGCAGCTCCGGCGATGTCGCTCGGCGTGTTCAACACCGACTTGCCCAGCAACACCACTCCGCCCCACAACCCTCGCTGGAAAATCGCCAGATCATCCGGGTCCGTCACGTCATCCGCTTCCGCGGTAAATATGATGGGCTTCGACGGCGTGCCGTTCGCGAAGATCTTCGCGCCCGCCGTTACGATGAGACACGCGGTGTTCGCGTCCGTGCCCGGCCTGCCTTTCACCACCGTGCCGGCTTCGATCGTCAGTGACGAACCCGCCAGCACATACACAAAACCGTTCAGCACATATTCGTTCGTGCGATACCATGTCGTGTTCGATGCGATCGAACCGGACACGTCGATGATATCCGCCGTTGCGCTCTGCCCAGCCAGCAAACAGGCCGACAGGCACAACGCCTTCAGGGAGTGTTCAATTGATTTGTTCATAGGGATACTGAGTTGTCTTTTTAGGAACACAGACATCTCATCACTCCCTCATGACGGTCTCATCGCGACCAAGTGACGATTCGGTGAAACACCCTCCCCTTCCCCAATAGCAACTGGAAATTCCCTCACAAACGAACCGACGCCGTGACGTCCGAAGTCCGTCAGAGCGTGGCCGAATACCGGCAGCGCAGAATAATATCACGCCCCAGTGGAATCGAAAGCCGACGAACCGAAACCGTTGAAGCCCACCGCCGGCGCGATCACCAAGGCCGCGTCATCTTCGACCACTTCTTACCCTTGGTACTCTTCGCCTGCTCGTTGCCGGCACGCACGCGCAAGCCCAACGGCGGCTCCGCTTCGTCCACTGTCGGCGGCAGATCGTTCGGCATCGGCTCGGTTTCGGGCTCAGCCGGACCGGCCTTCAACGTCGATTCAATGATCCCGAGCAGATCACTGCGGCCATTTCGCGTCGCGGACGAACAACGGAAAACTTCCGGCGGCTTCTCAAACCAACCAGCGATGCGCTCCTGAAAGGCCGCGATGTTGGCCTGCACCTCGGCGGGTTTCCGGCTGTCCGTTTTGGTGAAGACCAGGACGTACGGCACCGCATTGCTCGTCAGCCATTCCACGAACTCCAAATCGATCGGCTGCGGCGGCAGACCGGAATCAATGAGCGCGAACACGCAGCACAAGTTCGGACGCCGACGCAGGTAATCATTCACCGCGCGGTTGAACAGCGCCTTGTCCTTCCGCGCGATCTTCGCGTAGCCGTAGCCCGGCAAATCCACCAGCCGCCACGTCCTGTTCATCACGAAGAAGTTGATGAGCTTCGTGAATCCCGGCGTCGGCGAAACCCGCGCCAACCCGTCCTGACCCGCGAGCATGTTCAGCAAAGACGACTTGCCGACGTTCGACCGGCCAATGAAGGCGAATTCCGGCAGCGACTCGTCCGGACACGACGCGAGGTCCGGCGCGCTGCACTCAAAAATGGCGGATGAGATATTCATGGTTCAATCGACAGCGGAGATACTCGCAGCAAACCCGCCGGACTGGAACCACCAATCTCATTCCACCGTCGCCATCCGTGCGCCCGCGGCAGTTGACACCGCGCCGTTCCAACACAACTCTTCGCCTCATGAAGAAAGTCATCGGCCTGTCATTCGTGTTGGGAATCCTGTTGAGCTGCCACCTCGCCACCGCCGCGCCGCTGGCCGTTGGTGACGCCATTCCGGCCGTCGCCGCGAAGGATCAACACGGCGCCGCCTACACGTTCACCAACGGCACCGCGTTCCTGCTCGTCGCCGTCGAGATGGACGCCGCGAAGGCCGCCAATCAAAAGCTCGCCGCGGAAGGCGCCGGCTATTTGGAGAAGCATGGCGCGACCTACCTCATGGACATCCACCCCATGCCCGGCATCGCGAAAGTCTTCGCGCTGCCGAAAATGCGGAAGTATCCGCACCGCATTGTGCTCATTGAAACGAAGGGCGTCTTGAACTGGGCTCCGAGCAAGCCCGGCCACGTCACCCTGCTCGCGCTCAATCCCGAGGGACGCGTCAGCAAGATCAGTTACTGGAATCCCGCGAGCGAATCGGCATCGGGATTATTCAAGTGATCGACCGCAAGCGGAATGCTCGGTCTACACAGAGAGCACCGTGCCGAATGCTGATCGACCCCCCGCCGGTTGCAGCTCAAGGAAGGCTGTTGTAGCGGCGCGGAAAGACGACGCGAAAGGTTGTGCCCGTTTGCGCCGAGCTCGCGATCTCCAGACTCGCATCGAACAACTCGCACAGGCGCTTCACAATCGAAAGACCGATGCCTTCGCCAGGCTGATCATGGGCGCCTTTGGGTCGGGAGGATGAGTCTCCGGGAGCGGCCAGAACCTGCGAAGTCTCACCCTGGATGGCGGCGGACTTCTCATCCGATTCCTTCGCGCTCGCGGTGGCTTCCTGCAAGCCGGCCTTTAGGGACTGGCCTGCCCCCGACACGATTCCCGGCCCGGTGTCCTTCACCATCAGCCACCAATTCTCCTTCTCCTCGCCCCAGCTCACAGTGACGCCGCCGTCCTTGGTATATTTCAGCGCATTCACCAGCAGATTCTTTGCAAGCCGCCTGACCTTGTCGGCATCGCCCTCAACCGCCAGCTCCACCGGCCCTTCCGTCCTCAAAAACAAACTCCCTTCGCGGGCCAGCGGCTGATTGGCCTCGCACAACTCCGTGATCAACGCGCCGGCGTCGAAGGGGGCGAGCTTCCGTTTTTCCTGCCCGGCCTCGAGCCGCGCCAGCTCCATCAATTCGCCCAGCATCGTGGTCAGCCCCTCCGTGGCCCGCTGCAGGAAAGCCACCGATTCACACCGGTCCGCTTCAGTCAAAGCGGTCCGGCCCACCATTGAGGCCGCAATGCTGACGCCGAGGACATCGCTGTTCAAATCGTGAACCGCCTGGTGGATGAGCGCAGCGCGGCGCTGTTCAATTTCATCCACGGTGGCGGGGCCTTCATCAAATCCACCACCCGGCTGGCCGCTTCCGCCTGCTGCATGCGCTCGTATTGCGCGGCGCTCTCGCTGATGGTGCCGTCGATCAGATGGAGCAGCTGCCGATGCGCCTCCATCAACGTCGCCGGTTCCAGATCGGGACGCATGGCGACGATGTTGCCCAGCTCTTCAAACACGCATAGCTGGAGATGCCCGCACTCGCTGATGAGCTCCTTCAACCGGTAGCCCTGCTGCCAGCGATGCAAACCGTGCTTCGCCCCCTCTTCCTTCTTTTCAGCATCGGCCGACCGGGCATCCGCTCCGCCCGGACGGGAGCGCAGCTTGAGTTCGTAGGCGTCGAGGATGGCAGGAATATGATCGAGGAATTGTCCGAGGGTGAGGGCGCGCCCGGTCTTTTGTTCGGGATCGGCGCGATCCATCTTGCGCCAGGCCGCGAGGATGGCCTCCCGGCGCGCGGCCAAAAGATCACTCAAGGAGGCCAGTTGCTGAATCGGGGTCAAAGGCATAATTGGGTCAACGCGGTGGCCAGCGGGCTGGTTTCGACTCCGCGCAGCATCGTGGTTCTCCAACCCGACAGAGTCAATGCGCGCGAATTGCCCGCGTGCGCAGAGGGGGAATGTCAGCCAACCAACGGCGGGCTGAAGGATGTGGTGGCGCAGTTGACCGCAAAAGAATTTACTCCAGACGGAGCTTGGGGAACGCAACGCGCCGATGTCAGCAGGTCCAGTCGCAGGGGGGAGACTTCAAGAATGAGACCCGGACGTGTCGGAAATCGTGGACGGCGGACCTCAGGCTTCACCGGCCTCATCAGCCCCCGACGCTCCGCCCATACTTTCGCTTGTAAAGATGCTGATCGTAATCCGGGTCCACACGCATCTTCTCGCCCATCACCCAGTTGTCCTGGAGACTGCTCCCGTCGGCAGGCGGCAGCACTTGGTAGCGTTGCAACATGGCGTCGTCCACCGGCACATCGAAGTAGGGTTTGAGCAGTGAAAGGTCCGTTGGCATCTGTCCGTTATTCGCCGCCGCGAATTTGTCCACCGCCTGCAACGCGTGGGTGGCGAACTTGTGCTTGGCCGTATTGCGCAGCTTGGAGAGCGCCTGGCGAACCTCCGGCTCAGATTGCAGGCTCACATCTTTCGCGACGGACAGCCAATCGTTCTCGGTCAGCAATTGCAGCTCGGGAATCCTCTTCTCGGGCATGCGCTGAAGGTGCGCGTTCAGCTCGCCTGCGCGCTGCGTCATGGCGAGCACGGACTGCGTGAACGGATCATCGCCGACCGCTGCGGTTGCTTTCGCCTGGCCCAACTGCTGTTCAACCGCGCGTAATCGCGTTACCTCGCCCCGCAACTTCGCCACCTCGGCGGCGTCGCGGCGGAGACGATCATTGTCGCTCTGGAGACGCGAAAGGTCCGTCTGAAGTGCGGCCAGCTTGCGGGCGGCTGCGTCCCGATCCCGGGCCAGTTGATCGATTTGTTCAGCAATCGGCTCCTGTTGTTGCTGCAATGTTTGGAGCTGGGATCGCGAAACCGAAGCCTGGCGCGCTTCGTAGATTCCGGTTCCGACCGCGACGGCCAGCGTCGCGCCGATGAGGCTTTTCTGAAGTGTGGTCATGGCGATGGTTTTGGCGGCGGTGACAGTGGCGGTGGTGACAAGAGTCGTTCCGGCAAGCGCAGCGTTCGACAGCGCCACGGCCAATCCAGTCGGGGCGGCTTGAATCACATGCGCAGAAAGCGCAACCGAAAGTGCGGCGGCGCTGGTCGTCACGCCTCGGCGGGTCAGATGGGCGCGCAGTTTCTCCAACGCGCGACTGACGCGTTTCTGCGCGGCGTCATCGCTCAGGCCGAGCGATTGGCCGATGGAGCGAAAATCGTGGCTCCTGAAGAAACGGAGGAGCAACGCCTCGCGGTCGTCGTCGCTTAAGTCCGCCATCGCTTCGTCGAGTGCGGGGCCAATGCGTTCCCATTCTGGCGCGGAGTCGGAGGCCGAATCGAAGTGTTGCATAGCGAGCCTTTCGCGAGTCTGGCGCCGGTGGTCGTCCCGCCACTGATTAAGCGCGGCGAAGCGCGTGCTGCGGTAGAGCCATCCGAGCAACGAGGCGTTCGCATCCAACGTCCGCGCCAAAGACGGCGCTTTGCGGGCGAGATCGGTGAAGACGCTTTGGGCGGCGTCGCGCGCCAGATCGGGGGAGCTGACCTGACGAAGCGCCGCCGAGTAAACGGCGTCCGTGTGGCGAACGACGATTTCGCGGAACGCGGCTTCGTGGCCGTGTTCCACGTAATCGCGCAGCAATTGGGCGTCGGACGCTTCAGTCATCTCACCTATTAAACAGCCGCCGCCGTCCAAATCCGACAAAGTTTGTGTGGAAACCTCGGTTCACAGGGAAGGCCGCCGTTGGACGTCGCCACGCTTTCTCGGATACATGTAGTCGGGATTTAGGACGTGAAGCCAATTGGCTTGGAGAGTCAGAAAATGCGTTCAAAATCATGCTGACGCAGGCACCGCAAATGATAGTCTGCCCCAATATCTCCCATGCAATCGTCGTTTCCAAAACAAGTCATCCTGTTCATCGCCGCCGCATCGATTGGGATGAGTTCGTTGATGGCGCAGACGTTTAGCGTTCTGCACTCGTTCGATGGCACGAGCGGCGGACGGAGTCCACAGGCAGGATTGGTCGCCTCGGGAAATATTCTCTACGGCGCGGCGGACTCCGGCGGGGCTGGGCGCCGTGGGACTTTCTTCAAGCTCAATATGGATGGCACCGGCTTCGCAACGCTTCACCATTTTGCACCGCTCCTCAACGAAACCAATTCCGACGGCGCGTATCCCGACAGCACACCCGTCCTCTCCGGCAACACGATATTCGGCACCGCCTACGACGGCGGGATCTACGGTCATGGAACGGTGTTCAAGATGAACACCACCGGCAGCGACTTTTCCGTGCTGCATCACTTCAAGCCGATCGTGCCCAACGGTTCCGGAGCTTCCACCAATGCCGAAGGCGCGGATGCGGAAGCGGGCCTCGTCGTAGCGGACAACTTCGTTTACGGCACGACCGAAAATGGCGGCACTTCCGGTCTGGGCGCGGTATTTCGGGTTGGGGCCAACGGCAACGGTTTCACCAATCTCCACAGTTTTACCGCTGCTGAAGGCGATACTCCTGAGCCGTTGGTGATGGCTGGGAATAAACTTTATGGCACCGCCGCGGGCCTGAAATCCGGTAGCGGTTCGGTGTTCAGACTCAACACCGACGGTACAGGCTTCACCATCCTGCACACTTTCGTAGCGACAAACTATGCTCCGCCGCTGGAAGGCCCCGGCTTCGAGCCGGCCTACACCAATGTCGATGGCGTTTTGCCTGCCAGCCTCCTGGTCAGTGGCAGCACCATTTACGGCACGACCTACTGGGGTGGCGCGAATGGAAATGGCACGGTGTACAGAATGCAACTCGACGGCTCAGGCTTCTCCGTGCTGCACCACTTCGGCGCGACGAGAGCAAATCTAAGCGGCGTTTTTACGAACAGCGGCGGCGCGCATCCCATCCAGTTCTCCGGCCTGACGCTGTGGGGCAAAACTCTGTTTGGCACCACCTTCATGGGAGGCAAATCCGGAAACGGCACCGTCTTCGCCCTGCTCACAAATGGAACTGGATTCACCATCCTTCACGATTTTAGCCCCACATCCGGTCCAAGTTCGATCAACAGCGATGGAGCTACGCCATACTCTGGCTTGATGATTTCCAATGACACAATTTTCGGCACGGCCCGCTCCGGTGGAGCCTCCGGTAGCGGCACAGTCTTCAGCATCGCGATAGTGCCGCGACTCTCCATCACTCAGGCCGGCGAGAGTGTGATTCTGACCTGGCCGCAAAACGCCATCGGTTTCACCCTCGAATCCACGACGAATCTCAATCCCCCCGTCACTTGGAGCACCGTCACTCCAGCGCCGGTCGTGGTGAACGGATTCAACACCGTGATCAACCCTGCCTCCGCGGCCGAACGATTCTATCGGTTGAGTCAGTAAGTTCGACGTTCAGAGCGCCGCTGGAGATCCGAGCCAAAACGGTCAACCGCAACTTGGTCGCAGCATTCTGCCCAGCCTTCAGTCGCAGCAAAGTTGCTGGAGCACGGTAGAATCTTTTCATCACAAAATTCCTCTCCGCCGGTAATAATCTTCCCCTCCGCCGCTACTAATCTTTTATCGACCCAAAATTGAACTCGACGCCGGCAGACGAACACAAGTTCCTGGAACTGGTGAATGAGAATCGAGACAGGATTCTCAGGGTGTGCCGTGTCTATGCGTGGAATGCGGCTGACCACGACGATTTGTATCAGGAAATCCTGTTCCAGATCTGGCGCGGCCTGCCGGCGCTGAAAGAAGAACAATTCGCGAACACCTGGCTTTATCGTGTGGCCATCAACACCGCCATTTCCTTCGTCCGCAAGCGGGCCTCACGCCTGGACCGCGTCGTCCATTTTGAACACGCCGACCTCACGCGCACGATTGAATCGCGGCAGGCCACCGAAGAAAGCGCGGACGACCGCATCGCCGACCTCTACACGGCCATCTACAAACTCGGCCCGATCGAAAAGGCGCTCGTCACCCTGTTCCTGGAGGACTTCACCTACGAACAAATGGCGGAGGTCACCGGCATCAGCGCCAACCACGTCGGTGTCATGCTGCATCGCGCCAGGAAGAAACTTTCCAGCCTGATGAAGGAGGAGGCGCCAAATGAATGACGACGAGTTGAAGCAACTCTGGCAGCGGCAACCGCTGCGAGCCCCGGACGTATCGCCGGAACAACTGATGTCCGCCATGCAAACGCAGACGAGCCAGCTTCGCCGCACTCTGGTCGCGCGCGATCTCCGCGAACTCGTGGCCTGCGCGTTGGTCGTCATCATTTTTGGTTCTTTTATTTCACAGTGTATCTCCACACCGGTTTCTCGCGTCGGCGACTTGATTGTCATTGGGGGTGCGATTTTCATCGCCTGGAAACTGATCCACACCCGCCGGACAACCCCGCCCGCGCCGCCTGGCGCGACGGTCGTCGAATCTCTGCGCGCGGAATTAAAGGCGGTGCGCGCGCAGTCGCGTTTATTGGGGTCGGTGCTGTGGTGGTATTTGCTTCCGCCCTTTGTCGGCGTGACGGTCGCCACCTGGGGTCTCCAGATCGATCCCTTTACCAAAATCTTTTGCACACTGTTTTTCATCGCCGTGAATGCGTCCATTTACTGGCTGAATCAGTGGGCGCGGTCCAAACAACTGCTTCCCCTCGAAGCGCAATTGGAATCGCTGATCCATGCGGCTGAAACCGGCGAGCCACCGGATGAAACACGTATCGCGAACCTGCGCCCGCTCGTTCTCTCGATGGCCGCTGCCGACCGCGTCAAACCGGTTGAATTCAAGATCGCCTTTAGCCAGATCGCTATTTACGGCGTCAGCGGATTTGTCGGAACCTGGTTCTTCTTGATGCTTGGTTTGACCATGAGCAGTGACAGTTGGAAGACCTACACGCCGGCCGTGCAGGCGCCCGTGCCAGGCGTTCCCAACAAAGAAACTGACCGCTACTCCGGCGTCGCGCGCACGGTGGTTGATTTGTTCAACGCACGCGATTACACCGCCGTGCAAAAGCTCTACAACGCGGAGATGAGCCAGGCGTTTCCGCCGAAGGAAACATCCGATTTTTACACCGGGATCGCCGCAAAGTTCGGCGGGATCCAAAACATCGAAGGCCCCATCGGCGATGGCTTACGCTGGTGGACCACGTTTCTACTGCATTGCCAGCGCGGGCATTTGATCATGAGCCTGGTGCTGGACGCGGACGACAAAATCTCCGGAATTCGTTTCAACGCAGCGCCCAGGCCTTCCTGGAATTTCAAAGCGTTCATCCTTCATCTATTCCGCTGGCAGCATCTGCTTTGGCTAGTGCCGTTCGTCCTGGGTGGATGGGTGTATTGCTGGCTGCTGCAGAAAACCACCGAACGGGCGGTGGGAATCAGCACCCTGGGGATTCATCTGCACAAGGGACTGAATCTCATCCTCTGGGGCGACATCAAGGAAGTCAGGCTGTTCAGGCTGCTGAACATCCGCTCGCTCTGGCTGATTCAAGAGTCAGGCGAAAAAACAATCATGCCCTGGACCGGTCTGGAACGACCCGCTGACCTGAAGGCTGCAGTAGAGCAATCTGCTCCCGCCAACCATCCCATCCGCAAACACCTGTCTCTGCTGAGGCGAGCATAACTCAACCGCGCAAAGGTGAGTTGGCAACCGTTCTCCAACCACAAAGCCGTAGCGGCATTCAGCCCAGCGTTGACGCGACGAAGGAGCGGCTGCGAAGAGTGAACCGGCGAAATCAAAACAACTCAGAACGAGTTGGCTCGAGGTCATGGCGGATTTGGATCCGTTTAGAATGAGGAAACGGAGCTGTAGAAAAGGCCGAACTTGTCCTGCGAAACGCTGGTGTGTGGAAACAAGATTTACTTCACCGGAGATGGAATATCTTGAATCTCTTTGCCGGTTTCAAAATCAAGCGGGGCAGCCTTCAGATACTTCGGGACAAGAACGGCAACTCTGGCTGGTGATTGCTTTACCTCCAATTCGTAAGCGCGAGCCGCCAACCGAAGCATGAGACGTTGCGTGCGGGCAGCCGTTTCATGGGCCTTCTCAATAAATTGCGTGAACCGCCTTTCGTTGGCCTGGCCTCCCAATAACCCACCAACACTATCAACCAGGCCAAATCGCCGCGCCGACCACGCCCGCTCAGTCGCGAGAACGGTTTCTGGCGGTTCGCGTTTGGCCAACAATTCTTCTAACACGCGGCAGGCTTCCCGGCAGAAGGTCGCGTCCAACTGCGGCAGCATGGCCTGCAACGAGGATGATCCGATCGCTTCAATGGCGAGTCCCGTGATGCCATCCACCAAGATCCCTCCTCGGCTAATGGATTGAGCGAGGCGGATCACCCTCAATATTGCAGCGCGCTGCTCCATTTGTATCACCAGCCTGCAGATAAGATTTCGACTCCACACCCATGGCAACGACCAGGCGCTTCAAATCTTTCAGATCCTGTTGGTGCTGATCCTGCCAGTCCTTCTTGGTTTCCAAGGTTACGCCACTATCCATTACCAATGCTGTGCGCATTTTCTCAATGGACGATCGGTTTTGCTGGGAGAGTTGCCGGATTTCTTCAGAACTTAATCCGGCAAAATCTGACGGTAATGGCTTGAGATCGCGGGCAGCCGCAACAAGTTCCTCGTAGCCGTTTGGCTGGGGAGGAACAGGTAAGGTGTGGCTACGGCGAACGCCCCAACTCGCCAGCCGGAGCAGCAACACAAGGGCACCAAAACAAATCAAAATTCGAATGGCCCACTTGCTCATAAAATGTTGGCCTCAGTTGCAACTTCCGGCCAACTCCTCCTCAAAATCCACAATCTCTTTGATCTGCACCAGGAACCAGCGGTCAATCTTCGTGAGGTTGAAAATCTCCTCGATGGTGAAGCCGGCGCGGAGGGCGTGGCGGATGAAGAAGATGCGTTCGGCGTTGGGGACGCTCAGCTTTCGGCTGATGACGTCGCGCGGAAGGATGTCGCGGTCGCCGTAAACTTCCGTGCCGATGCGCCAGGGTTTGCCGTCGCCGCCCAGGCCGCTGCGGCCGATCTCCAGCGAGCGCAGGCATTTTTGCAGGCTCTCCTTGAACGTGCGCCCGATAGCCATGGCTTCGCCGACGCTCTTCATCTGCGTGGTGAGCGTGGGGTCGGCTTGCGGAAATTTCTCGAAGGCAAAGCGCGGAATCTTGGTCACCACGTAATCGATGCTCGGCTCGAAGCTCGCGGGCGTGTTCTTCGTGATGTCGTTCTTGAGTTCGTCGAGCAGGTAGCCGACGGCGAGTTTGGCGGCGATCTTCGCGATGGGAAAGCCGGTGGCCTTCGAGGCGAGGGCGGAGCTACGGCTGACGCGCGGGTTCATCTCGATGATGACCATGCGGCCATTGTCGGGGCTGACGCCGAACTGGATGTTTGAACCACCGGTCTCAACGCCGACGGCGCGGATGACGGCAAAGCTCTGGTCGCGCATGATCTGAAATTCCTTGTCGGTCAGCGTCTGGATGGGAGCCACGGTGATGCTGTCGCCCGTGTGGACGCCCATGGGGTCGAAGTTCTCGATGGAGCAGATGATGACGCAGTTGTCCACCTTGTCGCGGACGACTTCCATCTCGTATTCCTTCCAGCCGAGAAGGGATTCTTCGATGAGGATTTCGTTCACGGGCGAAAGCTCGATGCCGTTCTTGGCGATGGCTTCAAACTCGTCCTGATTGTAACCAATACCGCCGCCCGTGCCGCCGAGCGTGAACGCGGGGCGGATGATGAGCGGGAAACGACCAATGGATTTCGCGACGGCACGAGCTTCCTCCAGATTGTGCGCGACGCCGGAGATAGGGACGTCGAGACCGATCTGGAGCATGAGTTCCTTGAACGCAAAACGGTCCTCGCCTTTGTGGATGGCTTCTGGTTTCGCGCCGATCATTTCCACGTCGTGCCGTTCGAGCGCGCCGTTCTTGTGGAGCGACATCGCGGTGTTGAGCGCGGTCTGGCCGCCGAGCGTGGGGAGCAGGACGAGTTTGCCCTTCGCGCCGAGGCGTTTCATTTCCTCTTTCTCGCGGATGATGATCTTTTCGACGCACTCGGGCGTGATGGGTTCGATGTAGGTGCGGTCGGCGAACTCCGGATCCGTCATGATGGTGGCCGGGTTGGAGTTCACGAGGACGACGCGGTAGCCCTCCTCCTTGAGCGCTTTACAGGCCTGGGTGCCGGAGTAGTCGAATTCGCACGCCTGCCCGATGATAATGGGACCGGCGCCGATGATGAGAACGGAATGAATGTCAGTGCGTTTCGGCATATCGAAAATCCCGGTGAGTGAACGGGATTTCCCGGGGCTTGTCATCGGTTTTTTGTGCGCGCGGCCAACTCGTTGACAGAAGCCGCGCTTCCGGCCTATCTCAAGCCCATGAATCCATCCGCCAGACCGTCCCCGCCCCACTCAATCTCCCTGCCGAACCGGCGAGAGTTCTTGGGACGATCGCTGTTGGCCGCAGGCGCGTTGAACTGGAGCGGCGTTTCACTGGTCGCTGCGGAAGCAAACATCGCGCAGTCCGGCAGCTGGCGCGCAGCCATCATCGGTCACACCGGCCGCGGCGATTACGGGCACGGGCTGGATGTCGTTTTCAATGACCTTCCCGGCGTCAGCGTGGTCGCCATCGCGGATCCGGTCACCAGCGGACGCGAAGCAGCAGCGAAACGAAGCGGGGCACTGCGGCAATACGGTGACTACCGCGAGATGCTCGCGAAGGAGAAGCCACAACTAGTCTCCATCGCGCCACGCTGGAGCGACCAGCATCACGCGATGGGCATGGCCGCGCTCGAAGCCAGCGCACATCTCTACCTGGAGAAGCCGATCACGACCACGCTCGCTGAGGCGGACGAACTCATCGCTTTGGCCGGAAAACGTCGATTGAAAATCGCGGTCGCACATCAAATGCGCCTCGCACCGAACATCGTTCACCTGAAACGGAAGCTCTCGGAAGGATTGATCGGCGACGTGGTACAGATTCGCTCCTGGGGCAAGCAGGACAACCGCGCTGGCGGCGAGGACATGCTGGTGCTCGGCACGCATCTCTTCGACATGATGCGCCACCTCGTCGGAGACGCGTCGTGGTGTTCCGCGCGGATTCTGCACGAAGGCCGGGAATTCACCAAAGCCGACGCGCGCACCGTGAAGGAACAGATCGGGCTGGTCGGCGGAACGGAGATTGAAGCGCAGTTTTCCTTCGCGAACGGATTGCTGGCGACGTTCACCAGCCGGGCGGCGTTACGCGACACCGTCGCGCACTGGGGCATGGAATTGATCGGGAGCAAAGGGGTGGTGCGAATTCTGATGGATGTGTTCCCGCAGGTCTTTCTCCTCGAATCCGGTAAGTGGACCGCGCAAGGCAAGACGGACCGTTGGGCGCTGTTGAAGGATGATCCGACGGTAAACTTCACGGCGGAGCAACGCGGTTTCGGACCGGCGAACCGGCGTGTGGTGGACGACTGGTTGAACGCCATCCGCGCGGACCGCGAGCCTTCGTGCAGCGGTCGCGACGCGATGCGGGCGCTGGAGATGGTGATGGCGGTGTATCAGGCGGGGCTGACGGGAATGCGCGCGCCGCTTCCCCTGCCCTCGCGTTCGCACCCGCTCAAATGAGGCGCGGCTGGCCGACTGCGATGGGTTGGAGACCGAGCTTCTTGTAACTGAGTTCCGTCGCGACACGACCTTGCGGCGTGCGCTTGAGGTAACCTTCCATGATCAAGTACGGCTCGTAGACTTCTTCGAGCGTGTCCGGTTCTTCGCCGACCGCGACCGCCAGCGAACTCACGCCTACCGGACCGCCACCAAACTTCGTGATTACGGCTTCGAGGATGCGCTTGTCCATTTCGTCGAGACCGTTCTCATCAATCTCGAGAATCTCGAGCGCCTTGTCCGCCATGTCGCGCGTCACCCGTCCATCGCCGCGCACCTGGGCGTAATCGCGCACGCGGCGAAGGAGATTGTTCGCGATACGCGGCGTGCCGCGGCTGCGACGGGCGATCTCCATCGCACCACCCTCGTCCATCTGGATGTTCAGGAGATTCGCGGCGCGCATCACAATCTTCTGCAACTGGGTCGCCTCGTAGTAATCGAGCCGTTCGCGCACCGGAAAGCGCGTGAGCAACGGCGCGGTGAGCAAGCCGCTGCGGGTCGTCGCGCCGATGAGCGTGAAGCGCGGCAGGTTCAGCCGAACGCTGCGCGCGTTCGGGCCCTGATCGATGATGATGTCGAGCTTGAAGTCCTCCATCGCCGGATAGAGATATTCCTCGATGGTCTTCTGGAGGCGATGAATCTCATCGATGAAGAGCACGTCGCCTTCTTCCAAATTCGTGAGCAAGCCCGCGAGGTCGCCCGCCTTCTCGATGGTCGGGCCGCTGGTGGCCTTCATGTTCGATCCCATCGCTTTCGCGATGATGTTCGCGATGGTCGTCTTGCCCAAGCCGGGCGGGCCACTGAGGAGAATGTGGTCGATGGCCTCGTTGCGTTGCTTCGCGGCGGCGACGGTGATTTCGAGGCGTTCCTTGACCTTCGCCTGTCCGGTGAAATCGGAGAAGATCGCCGGGCGCAGCGTCATTTCGAGCGCCGCATCGGGCTTGGTCAACACATCGGAAATCATTCGCTCAGCCATCGCGCGAAGGATGCGGAACGCTCCCCGGAGCGACAAGGGGAAAAGCGGGCGACACAAAATTGCGGGTTGAGGATTGGCAAAAAAGCGTTGGTCATCGATTCCATGCTTTGGACATACTCGGCCACGCTTATGACCAAGATGAACTCATGGATTCGAGCGGTTTGGTTTATCCTTCTCACCCTCCTCAGTGCTTCGCCCCTGCTCGCCGGTGAAGCCGACATCAAGATACCGCCGCTGGACGCGGTGCGCTTTGGCGCGCTGTCCGGCATGGCGATTCTTTACATCGGACTGGCGATTTGCCTGTTGGGAATCGCGTTCGGTGTGAAGCAATACAAACAAACCAAGGCGCTGCCCGTTCACCCGCGCATGGCCGAGGTCTCGAACATCATCTGGGAAACGTGCAAAACGTATCTGTTCACCCAGGGCAAATTCCTCGCCGTGCTGTGGATCCTGATCGCAGCATGCATGATCTATTACTTCGGATTTCTCAGCGAACACGTCGATGCCGTGACGAAGCAGCCTCTTTCGGGGGGAATGGTCGCCTTCAACGTCGTGGTGGTGCTGCTGGCCTCAATCCTCGGCATCCTCGGCTCCTACGGCGTGGCGTGGTTCGGCATCCGGATCAACACCGTCGCCAATTCCCGCACAGCCTTCTCGGCGCTGCAGGGCAATCCACTGGCCACCCTCCTCATCCCGCTCAAGTCCGGCATGAGCGTCGGCCTGCTGTTGGTGAGCGTGGAACTGTTCTTCATGATCTGCATCCTCGCGTTTCTGCCGCAGAACCTCGTCGGGCCGTGCTTCATCGGCTTCGCGATTGGCGAATCGCTCGGTGCGAGCGCGCTGCGCATTTGCGGCGGCATCTTCACGAAGATTGCGGACATCGGCGCGGACTTGATGAAGATCGTTTTCAAGCTGCCGGAGGACGACCCGAAGAATCCGGGCGTCATAGCGGACTGCACGGGCGACAACGCTGGTGACAGCGTCGGCCCCACGGCGGATGGGTTCGAAACCTACGGCGTGACCGGCGTCGCGCTGATCGCCTTTCTCGCGCTGGCCCTGGCCTTCAAGCCCGACATCTGCGGCACGCTGATCATCTGGCTGTTCGCGATGCGCATCCTGATGATCCTCACGTCGCTCGGCTCCTATTTCCTGAACGAGAAGCTGAGCGTCGCGAAGTACGGTGGGTTGAAGGATTTTGATCTCGAAGCGCCGCTGACGCATCTCGTGTGGATTACCTCCGTTGTTTCGATTCTCGTCACCTACGCGGCGAGCTGGTGGTTGCTCGGCAGTTCTGCGGATGGAGGCAACCAGGCCTATGGCGGACTCTGGTGGGTGCTCTCCACGATCATCAGCTGCGGCACGCTGGCAGGCGCGTTGATTCCGGAGTTTACAAAAGTCTTCACCAGCACATCGTCGCGACACGTGAAGGAGATTGTAACCTCGTCAGACCACGGAGGCGCGTCGCTCAACATCCTCTCCGGATTCGTCGCTGGAAACTTCTCCGCGTTCTGGAAAGGCCTCGTGATTCTCAGCCTCATGCTCATCGCATGGAAAGTTTCCGACCATCCTTCAATGGCTCGACTGATGCCGGTGGAATATCCGTTCGCCGCGCCCATCTTTGCGTTCGGTCTCGTGGCGTTCGGCTTCCTCGGCATGGGGCCGGTGACCATCGCCGTCGACAGCTTCGGCCCGGTGACCGACAACGCCCAGTCGGTTTACGAACTCAGCCAGATCGAGGCGTCCCCAAACATCAAGGCGGAGATCAAGCGGGACTTCGGATTCGAGCCGGACTTCGAAAACGCAAAGATGCAGCTCGAAAAGGCGGACGGTGCGGGCAACACCTTCAAGGCCACCGCCAAGCCAGTGCTGATCGGCACTGCGGTGGTCGGCGCGACCACAATGGTTTTCGGCATCATCATGCTGCTGGAGAAACTTCCGGGCTACGGCAACGTCGTCGCCAAGCTCAGCCTTGTGCAACCCGAGGTGTTGCTCGGTCTCCTCTTCGGCGGATCGGTCATCTACTGGTTCACGGGAGCGAGCACGCAAGCCGTCGTCACCGGCGCCTATCGCGCGGTGGTGTTCATCAAGGAGAACATCAAGCTCGACGCCGAGAAAGCATCGATCGAAGACAGCAAGGAAGTCGTGAAGATTTGCACCGTTTACGCGCAGAAAGGAATGACGAACATCTTCATCGTCATCTTCTGCATGTCACTCGCCCTGCCCTTCTTTGATCCCTATTTCTTCATCGCGTATCTGGTGGCGATGGCGTTCTTCGGACTGTTCCAGGCCATCTTCATGGCCAACGCCGGCGGTGCCTGGGACAACGCGAAGAAGATCGTTGAAGTCGATTTGCGCCAGAAGGGAACGCCGCTGCACGCTGCGACCGTCGTTGGCGATACCGTGGGCGATCCGTTCAAGGACACGTCTTCCGTCTCGCTCAATCCGGTGATCAAGTTCACCACGCTCTTCGGCCTGCTCGCCGTGGAAATCGCGGTGATGATGAAGGATCAAGGAACGAAGACCATCATAGGCTCCGTCTTCCTCGCCATCGCGCTGTTCTTTGTGTATCGCTCGTTCTACGGCATGCGCATTCCCAACGAGAAAGCGTAACGAGCACCGAACTTGAATCACACCAAGGCAGGCTCTCACAGCCTGCCTTTCTGTTTTGGCAGACACGATGACGACAACCATTCGACCGATGTCCATCCGCGATTACGACGAAGTCTTCGCACTTTGGAGCCAGTGCGACGGCGTGGGCCTGGCGGAAGGCGACTCGCGCGACGACATCCGAGCCTTTCTGCGGCGAAATCCCGGCCTGAGCTTTGTCGCCATCAGCGGAAAGAAGATCGTGGGCGCAGTGCTGTCGAGCCACGACGGACGCCGGGGATTTCTCTATCACCTCGCGGTGGCGGAGGGTCACCGCCGCTCGGGTGTGGGAAGGGCTTTGGCGCAACGCTGCCTCGAAAGCCTCAACGCAATTGGGATTCCGAAATGCCACATCGTCGTCTTCGCCCGAAACCGCAGCGGGCACCAATTCTGGCGGAAGATCGGTTGGGAAGAGCGCACCGAACTGCGGATGATGTCCAAGCGGACGAGGTAAAATACCCACCACCATGTTCCGGCCGGCCGTTGGCGAGGATTAACCGAATGTTAATTTTCTCCGAAGTGTTCCTCAGGCTTTGCGCCGCAGTAGGAACTGTGGCATAAACCCACATCCATCATGAATTCTGTCGTATCGCTGTTGTGCCGGGCCGCTTGCGCCGCCGCTCTCACCTTCCTCGTCTCCACCACCGACGCCACCGCTCAGTCGACTCTCGTGAGCGCGGGCAGCAACTGGCACTACCATAAGGGCACGAACGCGCCCCAGACCAATTGGAAGACCATCGCCGACGCGTCCCTGAACGCGGGTGGGCCACATGTCCGGGCGGAATTGGTTACAACGATGGTGACGACGCCACGATCTTGAGCGACATGCAAAACCGCTACACCACAGTGTACATCCGGCAGACGTTCAGTATCGCCGGGCCGGTGGACCCGTCGCTGCACCTCCGCCTGACGGTCGACTACGACGACGCCTACGTCGCCTATCTTGACGGTCAGGAAATCGCGCGCTCCGCAAACATCGTGGGCGGCACAGTTGGCGTGGAACCCGCCAACACCGCGCGCGCCTCTTCCACTCACGAAGCCTCCGCTGGCTCCGGAGGCAATGCTCCAGTCGTCGTGAACCTTGGTTCCGCAGCCAGTCTGCTTGCCACCGGCGATCACATCCTCGCGATCATCGGCCTGAACGAAAGCACCGGCAGCAGTGACTTTTCGCTGATTCCCAATTTGCTCCTCGTGGATCCGAGCGTCTGTCCGAACAACACCATCTGCCAGAATACGAACTGGATTGCGGCGAACAGCCCCTACGTGATTTCCGGTTTCCTGAATGTCGCCAGCGGCGCGACCCTGACGATCGAGCCCGGCGTGACCGTGCTGTTCAACCAGGGAGCCGGCATGGAGATCGACGGACGTCTCATCGCCGAAGGCACCCCGGAAAACCGGATTGTGTTCACCCGTAACACCGGCGCGACGTCGTGGACCCAGCTCATCTTCAACGCGAATTCCACCACCTCACGCATCGCTCACGCCGAGATGGATTACTTCTCCGCCGCCGCCATCGAAGCAGCTGGCACCACACTTTATCTCGACACGATTGAATGGACGAATTCCACCGCCGCCTGCGTCGACCTGCACGATTGCTCGATCACGCTCCTCAATTCCTACATTCCCGGTGGAGCCGGCAACGAGCCGTTCCACTTCAGTGGAATGCCTGCGAACGGCCACGCGCTCATCAAAGGCTGCGTCTTCGGCGCACCGCGCGGATACAACGACAGCATCGACTTCACCGGCGGTAACCGGCCCGGCCCGATCGCGCAATTCATCGACAACGTCTTCCTCGCCGCCGTGGACGACTGCTTCGACATGGACGCCACCGACGCGCATATCGAGGGCAACATCTTTCTCAATGTCCAACAAGACGCGCAGCGAGACAGCAGTTCGAATCCCATCACCACCGGCGAGGGCAACGGCATTTCGGAGCTCTACATCGCGCGCAACATCTTCTTCAACTGCGAGCACACGCTCCTTCTGAAAGACAATGGTACCGCCGTGATGCAAAACAACACGATCGTCCATCTCGTCACCAACGCGACAGCTCGCACGGGCGCTGGCAATCCGATTCCGCCGGGCATCATCTTGTTCGGCGAACCGTGGCGCGGGCGGCCGCTCGGCGGCGGCGCGATTTACGAAGGCAACATCGCTCACGATTTGCATCCCGCGATTCAGGCGGATCCCTTCCCGATGTACGACCCGGCGAGTTCGTTCTTCGTGGTCTCCCATTCGCTTACGCAGGGCACCAACTGGCCGGGGGAAGGAAACATTTCGAGCGACCCGCTCTTCGCAAACCTGAGCGGACCGATGACCGCCGCCAACATTCGCAGCAATCTGGCCCTGCTCGCAGGTTCTCCCGCAATCGGCACCGGCCCTAACGGCCTCGACATGGGCGCTCTGGTTCCAGCCGGCGCCTCGATCTCCGGCGCCCCAGCAGAACCCACCACCAATTCGAGCGTCACGCTGCGAATCGCCGGCCCGGGAATCGTCGCCTACAAATGGAAACTGGACACGGGTGCGTGGAGCAGCGAGATCCCGTTGACCAACAGCTTCCTCATCACGCCGACTCTCTTTGATTCCACGAACGGGTTGATCCATCTCAGTGGACTCGGCGACGGCAGCCATACGGTTTACGCGATCGGAAAGAACTCGGCCGGTGCCTGGCAGGAGACCAACAACGCAGCCGCGGCAACTTGGACAGTGCAAAGCTCAGCGCCATTGGAAATCACTGACGCCACTCGGGAAGGCGGGGTCGTCGCGCTGAAGTTCATCGCAGAAGCAGGGAAAACCTACACCGTGCAATATCGCGATGCGCTCGATGCCGCACATCCGTGGCTCAAGCTGGCTGACATCCCGGCCCAAGCGAGCACCGGTGTTTATCAGGTGGAAGATCTCAATGCGAACTCCACCAGCACTCGGTTCTACCGGCTGGTCCGTCCGGCCCAGCCTTGACTACGATTCCAGTCGGAACGGCGTATCGGATTTCGGCGGTGTTTCAGAATCGCCTTCATCTGGCGGAACCTCGGCTATTGGCGTCTCGATGGTTTGTTCCATCGAAACCTCCCCAACCTCTGGCTCAGTCGGCGGCTCTACGGGAGAAACGGAAGCTTCCGTTTCGATCTCAGCCGGAGTTACCGGAGCCTCGGCGACTGAAGATTGAATCGTGACCAACGATTTCCGGACGAGCTGACCCTGGAAGGAATAGCCGACGGCAAGAGTTTGACCAATTAACGCGCCTGGCTCTGGCTCTGCCTGCCCTTCGGCGACCTGATGTTTCTCCGCTTCGTAGCTTTCCCCGACGTTTGACTGGAACGGAAGCAAACCAACTCGACGCACCGCTTCGTAGCAGGCTTCGCGGAAGCGGCCCAGTTGAGCCTCAAGATTGGGTTGGCCAGATCGCGCGCCAGCTTGATGCAGTGCATACACGTGGTCGAGGAGATGCACCGTCAATTGCAGCCACTGGCTTTCGCTGCGGCGAAGTTTATCGGCTTCGAGGCGCAACGTTGCTTTCTCGTGCTCGTTGGCCTTCTGCATGAACTCAGCGAAAGCCTTCGCCTCAGCCGTCATCCGATCGGAAATCTCACGCACCGTTGCCACTGTCTTCGCCGATTGTTCCTGTACTCCCTGCCACTGTGCGGTGGCGCCCCGGATTTGCTCCGCCGCCAGCTCCGCTTTGTTGATCTGGCTGACTGTGTCGTTCAGCTCGTTGGACTCAGCGAAGCGCACGATGGCCTCATACTGCATCCGGAACGGCATTACGCAGATGAACGCCGCCAACGCCACACAACCGACCGCAATTCCGAGCGCGGCAACCGGGACCGGATGGGGGTAGTGGTTCACAATCCAAAATGCGACTGCCAGCAGCGCCAAATCAGCAACGAAGAAAGGCCATTTGGCAGGCGAAGGAGCACGATGTTCGGTCATAAAGGTGCGCGCATGGTTCAAGGAACCGCGCCGGTTGGCAAGTCAGCAGAACCACTGCAGAAAGTGTCACGTTTCCAGACAAGAGACGTCCCGAGGCGAGACACATGGTGACTTCAACAGCGCAATCACTCAGCACAACGCAGACAACTAACGCCCGGCGCGTTCGACAATCCGTAACGGTACCAATGCTCCAAGGCAGATGGTCGTGGACGTTCTACAACGGCGTGCTCCCGCCGCTGGCAAATTAAGTGCTACCGGAAGTTAGGGCCTGTGGGATTCCGAGACACTGTCGCTTAGAAGGCGGCAGGCGGATGGAACGCCAGTCCCGGAAAGAAATGAGAATCTTCAGGCGGACAAGAACGCGACGAAACGGCGTCACGCTGGTCGAGACGCTGGTGGCGATGTTGATCGTGGCGGTAACGATTGCCGCGACGGTGAATGGCTACATCCTCGCAGCCAACCGCGCAGAGTGGGCGGCTCAATCCCTCGCTGCGCATTCGCTGGCCATCCAACGCATGGAGCAAGTTCGCTCCGCCACGTGGAACATGACGGGCGAGTTTCCGGTCGACAACGTGATAGAAGGAAACTTTCCAGAATCCAAAAGCGTGCTCGACATGCCCGTCTCTGGTTCGAACGTCGTCACCGCGACCACCTTTACGACGATCACCTCCGTCTCCACCAATCCCGCGCTGAAGCTCATCCGCATCGACTGCGTCTGGCCGTATCGCGAACGCGGTTTCTTCACGAACACGCTCCTCACCTACCGCGCTCCCGAGCAATGAATCTCTTCGGCCATCCAATCTCCAATCGCCCGCACGGTTCGAACGCCGCGCGGAAGACTCGAGGATTCACGATTCCTGAAATCATGATCACGATGACGATCGTCCTGCTGATCATGGCGGCGGTGATCACCTGCCACCTGATCGGCCTGCGAATGTTCGAAATGACGAAGGCCAAGCTGGGCGCCAGCGACGACGCGCGCAGGGCCATCAGTTCGATGATCACGGAGATTCGTTCCGCCAAATTTGTTCGAGTCGGCGAAGGAGATTTGGCCGCGTTCAAGGAGATCGGAGTCGACACGCCGAAAATAGGCAGCGCCATTCAGGTTTATCCATCGAACGACACCAATACTTGGATTCGTTACTTCTGGGACGCCTCAGACCAGAAGATTAAGCGCGCCTCCAACGGCATGACGACCGCAACGATTGTCGCCAGCGCCGTCAGCAACCAGATGGTTTTTCTCGGCAGAAGATTATTCCGGAAAACCGCTCACGAACAACGCCCAGGATTACGTCATCGGCCTCAATCTCCAGTTCTACCAACTGCAGTATCCCACGGTCTCCATCGGACCCGGGAATTACTACGACTATTACCAACTGCAGACACGCATCACCCCCCGGGCACCCTGAAGGCACCGCATGAGAACTCGATCGAACACCCGCCGTCCGGCCGACCGTGCCTACACCCTTCTAATCGTCATCACCTTTGCCGCGATTAGTTTTCTCGTGCTCGGTTCCGCCCTCGATTGGTGCATGACGAACGGACGCCTCACGGACCGAAACAATCAGTACTTCACATCCACCGCCGCCGCCGAAGCCGCGACGGAGAAGGTTCTATCCAACCTCGCCCGGGACTACGCTTCACAAGGAGAGTCACTGGTCTGGCATAACCTCGATTCCTACCGGAAGCTCGTTCCCACCGCGGCCGAGCATGCCGCCTGGGGAGACTTCATTTTTACCGATGGTCAGGGAAACTCCCACCATACCTACGTCCAGCGCCTCGCCGCCGCTTCTTCGTATCAACCGTTGAGTTCAAAGTATCGCGGCATGTATGGCGCAGCCTCCACCTACCGGATCATCTCCAACGCGCGGACTGGAGATTAACCCCGGCCCCGACATGAAGATCACCGGACGCGTCCATGGCAACGCAAACATCAATCTCCAGCCACAAAACACGCTGACCTTCATGAGCGACGTCACCGCCGCCGGAAGCATCATCCACAACAGCCACACGAACGACCCTTCCGTCCGGAGTTTGAAATCCAGCAGCATCGTCTACAACGGCGAGCACGATTCCGGCGCAGACTCCCTCACGCTGCCCATCGGCACCAACAACACGCCCGATGCCGTCCATGCCATTATTGAACTTCCGCCCGACGGAGAATCCGCAACTTCCGCGATGGGGCGGCAGCGCTATTACAACAAGTCAGACTTGGTGGTCCTCGTCTCCAACACGACCGTAGTCGTGAAGAGCGGCCGGGTGGACGGATTCTCTACAATCGTTCCCTATTCCGAGTGGAATGGTTTCCTCAAGACCAACGTCAGCTTCTACAACAAACGCGAAGGCAAGACCGTGAACGCCGTCCAGCTCAGTGTGGAGGAATTGTCCAAATGGAGCGCGACCAACGCCACCCTGCGCCCGGTGATCGGCAATCGCGATATCCGTTCGATCTACATCGCGGACATGCGCTCGCAGTCCGCCGCCACCCAAAGCGGGGTAAAGGTTGTCGATGGCGCCGAGCTTCCCAGCATGGGACTCACTGTCGCCACACCCAACCCACTCTACGTTCAAGGGAACTACAACGCGCAAGGCACCGACGTTGGCAGCAACGCCACCGACAACGCCAAACCCGCATCACTCGTCGGAGACTCCATCAACATTCTCTCCACCGCGTGGTCAGACGCGCAAAGCGCCCTGCCCATCGCCTCCAGATCGGCCGGCGACACCACTGTCAACGCCGCGATTCTCGCCGGCATCGTCCCCAGCGGAGGCGGTCACTACAGCGGTGGAGTCGAAAACTTCCCGCGCTTCCTCGAAAACTGGGGAGGTCGAACGCTGACTTACAACGGATCGATGGTGGCCATGTTTAACAGCCTGACCGCCACCGCTCCCTGGGGTGGCGCGGACGTCTACAGTCCTCCCGCACGAAACTGGGCGTTCGACCAAAACTTCGTGGACGCCACCAAGCTTCCACCCGGCACCCCGGAAGTGCGCGCGGTAATTAAAAGCAAGTGGGAGACAATCGCCGCCGGAACCACCTACTAGCATGTCAGCGTCAACAAAAGTCCGGTCGATTGCATCGCTGTTCTTCGCAGCCACCGTCGTCCATCTCCACGGCCAGGCAACGTTCCAAGTCGGCACTCGTAATGAGGAGATTCCTGAGAACGGCGTGGTCGCCTACACCGTGGTCAAAACGACCCGGAACGAATTCAGCTTCCTTCCACCGCACCAGTGGCGCGTCGAAACCGACGCCAAAGCGGGAACCCTTTCCTGGACCTCTCCCGATTACAGGTCAATGATTCAGCTACTGCTCCCAAAGGCAGGTTCAGATGAGACTCCCAAATTGAAAGCCGAGGAATTGAGAGGAACGATTACCTCTCAACCCGCCCCAGCGACAATCACGGGAGAGTTTCCATGTTACACCTCAGGGCTGTCCGGACTGGCCTTCGACGCCGTCCGACGGGTTGATGGAAAGATTGAAGTTTCCACCCGAACGGCTTTCGTTCCGGTCTCTGGCGGAATCGTCCAAATCACACTGACCGCCCCCAAGGAACAGTTCACCGCCCGCCAGATGGACCTTTCGAGATACCTGAACTCATTCAAAGTCACCAAACTGGCAACTCCGTAATCGGCGGCCCATCAAGTTCCGACCGGATTCGAGATCCAACTCCTGCCCAATCCCCGCGCCCGAAATCGGGAGATGGCTCCACCTGTTCGCGCAGCCTCTGTCCTTGACTCACCCCTCCTCAAACTTATGATGCGCGCTCATTTTTAACTCGGACCACCTGAACTAGAACTCACTGAACTATGAGCAGCATCGTTGATATTCAAGCCCGCGAAATTCTCGACTCCCGCGGCAATCCCACAGTCGAGGTCGACGTCGTTCTCGCTGGCGGCGCCATTGGCCGCGCCGCTGTCCCCTCCGGCGCGAGCACGGGCGAACACGAAGCCATCGAACTCCGCGACGGCGACAAGAAGCGCTATCTCGGCAAGGGCGTCAGCAAGGCCGTCAACAACGTCACCGACAAAATCCTCCCGGAACTGATCGGCCTGGATGCCCTCGACCAGCTCACCGTCGACACCACGATGCTCAAGCTCGACGGCACGGAGACCAAGTCCAAGCTCGGCGCAAACGCCATCCTCGCCGTCTCGTTGGCGAACGCGAAGGCCGCAGCGGAAGCCATCGGCATCCCGCTCTTCAAATACATTGGCGGCCCGAATGCCAAGGTCCTCCCCGTCCCGATGGCGAACGTCATCAACGGCGGCGCGCACTCTGATGCTCCGATTGATTTCCAGGAATTCATGATCGTCCCGAAGGGTTTCAAGACCTTCAGCGACGGCCTCCAGGCGATCACCGAAATCTTCCACGCGCTCAAGGCCGTGCTGAAGGGCAAGGGCCTTTCCACCGCCGTCGGTGACGAAGGTGGTTTCGCGCCGAAGCTCGACAGCGCCGAGGCAGCCATCGAGGCAATCCTCGCCGCCACCAAGAACGCGGGCTACAAGGCGGGCAAGGAGATCTTCCTCGCGCTCGACGTGGCCAGCTCCGAGTTCTACACCGGCAACCAGACCTACGTCTTCAAGAAGAGCAGCGGTCAGAAGCTGACCGGCGATCAACTCGTGGACTTCTACGCCAAGCTCTGCGGCAAGTATCCAATCGTCAGCATCGAGGACGGCTGCGCCGAGAGCGATTGGACGACCTGGAAGAAGCTCACCGACAAACTCGGCGACAAGGTCCAGCTCGTCGGCGACGATCTATTCGTCACCAACGTGAAGTTCCTCCAGAAGGGCATCGACACCGGCACGGCGAACTCGATTCTCGTGAAAGTGAACCAGATTGGCTCGCTCACCGAGACGCTCGACGCCGTCGAACTCGCGAAGGAAAACGGCTACACCGCCGTCCTCAGCCATCGCTCCGGCGAAACCGAAGACGCGACCATCGCCGACCTCGCCGTGGCGACGAACTGCGGCCAGATCAAGACCGGCTCCCTCAGCCGCTCCGACCGCACCGCAAAGTACAATCAATTGCTCCGCATCGAGCAATTGCTCGGCAGCAACGCAGTCTACGGCGGCAAGTTCTAAGCCCGAATCAGATTTATCTCCTCGCAGCCGGAAGCTGGTCGACAGCTTCCGGCTTTTTCTTTCTCGGAATTCCGCTCTCTCGCGAAGACTCCGTTTCCACAAACCGCGCTCTTCCAGTTGTCTCGAGTTACTCTCATCGCACGTCCACCCATGCAAGAATTCAATCGATTGCTCAAAATCATCTCTTCGCGTGATGGAAAAAGTAGCAGCGGCTAAAAAGCGACAGACCGCACCTCACGCCTTTCATCATTCCTCAACCAACGATGACTGACTCGCACACAAAACATGCCGTCTGACTGAAATCGCGGCATCGATTCAATGCAGTTGCATGAACGCAACGCATTCACTTCTCATGCGAACGAGGTCGCCGATTTTCAATCTCACCCTTTAGAATCGGCCTCTTCACCGCCAGACCGTCGTTGTTGTCTACCGCCAGTTACGGAGGAGGAATCTCACGTCACACCGATTAGCATCGGCGTCACTCGAACGGCACTGGTATCTCCGCTGCTGAAACGTTTTCAGTCGTAGGTGAACCATCCGCGACCTCTCTAAACACGAACAACCACGCAGCGTCCGTGAACCTCAACTGAACTCGAACCATGAAAATGTTCCGCACCGTCATCCGATTCGCCACCACCTCGTTGTGCGTCCTGTTGATTTCAGGACTGCCAAACATTGCCGTCGTCGCCTCTGAAAGTTTCCCCACCGCCAAGGTCAACACCACTGGCCTCGCGGTCACCGATACTGAAGTCACCGTCGGCCAGTTGCATTCCGCGACCGGCACGATGGCCATCAGTGAAACCGGTTCCATCCAGGCCGAACAACTCGCCATCGAACAGATCAACGCGATGGGCGGCGTGCTCGGTCGCAAGATCAAGATCATCGTCGAAGACGGCGCGAGCGACTGGCCGACCTTCGCCGAAAAGGCCAAGAAGCTTCTCGTGAACGACAAAGTCGCCGCCGTCATGGGCTGCTGGACTTCCGCCTCACGCAAAGCGGTGTTGCCGGTCTTCGAGAAGGAAAACGGCATGCTCTACTACCCCACGTTCTACGAGGGATTGGAGCAGTCGAAGAACGTCATCTACACCGGCCAGGAAGCTACGCAGCAGATCATCGCGGGCCTCGACTGGATCGCGAAGGAGAAGAAGGCGAAGACGTTCTATCTCATCGGCTCCGACTACATCTGGCCGCGCACGTCGAACAAGATCGCCCGTAAGCACATCGAGAACGTGCTCAAGGGCACGGTTGTGGGTGAAGAGTACTACGCGCTCGGTCACACGCAGTTCGGCTCGCTCATCAACAAGATCAAGCTGAAGAAGCCGGACGTCATCTACGCCATCGTCGTCGGTGGATCGAACGTCTCCTTCTACAAGCAGCTCAAAGCGGCCGGCATCACCTCGGACAAGCAAACCCTCCTGACCATCTCGGTGACTGAGGACGAAGTGCTCGGCATCGGCGGTGAAAACCTCGTCGGTTTCTATTCCGCGATGAAGTACTTCCAATCGCTCGACAACGAGAACAACAAGAAGTTCGTCGCAGCGTTCAAGGCGAAGTATGGCGCGAAGAGCGTCATCGGTGACGTCACTCAGGCCGCGTATCTCGGCCCGTGGCTGTGGAAGATGGCAGTCGAGAAGGCCGGCAGCTTCGACATCGACAAGGTCGCCGCCGCTTCGCCTGGAATTGAATTCAAGGACGCGCCCGAGGGTTACGTGAAGCTCCATCCGAACCACCATTTGTGGAGCAAGCTGCGCATCGGCCAGTGGAGCGCGGACGGCCAGGCCAAGGTGCTCTATGAATCCGGCCTGATTGAGCCCGACCCGTTCCCCAAGGGCTACCAATGATCTCTCTGGGATGAGGAGATGGAGGCGGTCCGCTTCGCCTAGCACGCACGCAAGCGCAAACCGCCTCCAAGTAAAACAACCAAACACCAACCCAACCAAATGATGCTCGCCTACACCACCGCAGAACTGACCTCGATTTTCACCATGCAAGGTTTCGCAGGCTTGAGCCTCTTCAGCGTGCTGCTGTTGATGGCGCTCGGACTCGCGATCATTTTCGGCCAGATGGGCGTCATCAACATGGCCCACGGCGAGTTCATGGCCGCCGGCGCCTACACGGTTTACCTCTGCTCCACGCTCACCGCGAAATTCGCGCCAGCGTTCCAACCATACTATTTCCTGTTCGCGATTCTCGCCGCGTTCTTTGTTTCCGGCTCGCTCGGTCTGCTCGTGGAATGGGGTCTCATTCGATTCCTGTACAAGCGCCCGCTGGACACGCTGCTCGCGACGTGGGGCTTGAGCCTGATTATGCAGCAAACCTTTCGTTCGACCTTCGGCGCGCGTGAAGTGACCCCCACCCTGCCCGACTGGTTGATGGGTTCCTTCAAGCCCACCGAGACCATCGACATCCCGATTAACGGCGTGTTCGTCATGGGTCTGACCTTGTTCATCACGGCTGCCGTGATGTTCTTCACTTTCAAAACTCGCGCCGGACTCCGCATGCGCGCCACCGTACAGAACCGCATGATGAGCGGCGCGGTGGGCATCAACACGAAGGTCGTCGATCGCGTCACCTTCGCCATCGGCTGCGGCATCGCGGGCGTCGCCGGCGCGGCGTTCACAACGATTGGTTCCACCGGCCCGGACAGCGGTTCGCGCTACATCGTGGATACGTTCCTCGTGGTGGTCTTCGGTGGTGCGGCCAGCCTGCTCGGTACTGTCGCTTCCGCCTTCGGCATCGCGCAAACGCAGTCCATCTCGGAATTCTTCCTCCAAGGAACGATGGGCAAAGTCGCCACGCTGCTTGCCATCGTCATCATCCTCATGATTCGTCCCCAAGGTCTCTTCGCCAGCAAAGTTCGTCGCGCTTAAACGCAACCACAGCCTGTCGTAATACCCAATGAACACCCTCAACAAACGACTGTTCGGCGGCAAGGAAGGTCTGCTTGGAACCCTGTTCCTCGCAATCATTCTCGTCGTCGTGCTTCCGCTCACGCTCGACATCTTCCGACTGAACCTCATCGGCAAATACCTCACCTACGCCTTCGTCGCGGTCGGTCTTGTGCTGCTCTGGGGCAACGCGGGCGTGTTGAGTCTCGGTCAGGGCGTCTTCTTCGGACTCGGCGGTTACTGCATGGCGATGTTCCTCAAACTCGAAGCCTCTGACCCCATCACGACGAAGATTCAGTCCACGCCTGGCATCCCGGACTTCATGGATTGGAATCAGCTCACGGCGCTCCCGGCATTCTGGGTTCCCTTCAAGAGCTTCCCCTTTGCGACGCTCGCCATCCTCGTCGTGCCGGCGGTCATCGCCTACATCGTCGGCGCTGCGATGTTCAAGCGTCGCGTTGGCGGCGTCTACTTTGCCGTCATCACGCAGGCGATTGCGCTCATCGTCTCGCTCGGCATTGATGGTAACCAGGGGCTCACCGGCGGACGCAATGGCATCACCGACTTGAAGACGCTTCTCGGCTGGGACATCCGCACCAAGTCCGGCCAATACAGCCTCTCTTCCTCAGCGTTGCGCTCCTGTTCGGCGTCATCATGCTCTCGCGCTGGGTTCTCTCCTCAAAGATGGGCCGCATCTTGAACGCGATGAGCGAGAAGGAAGATCGGGTGCGCTTCTCTGGCTACGATGTTTCCAACTTCAAGATCTTCATCTTCGCCCTCGCGGCAGCCATCAGCGGCATCGGCGGCGCGATGTTCGTGCTGCAAGTCGGCTTCATCTCACCCTCCCTCGTCGGCATCGTGCCCTCCATCGAGATGGTGATCTTCGCCGCCGTCGGCGGGAAGCGTTCCCTGCTCGGCGCGGTTTACGGAACGCTGCTGGTCAACACCGGCAAGAGCCTCTTCTCCGAGACATTCCCGCAGCTATGGCTCTACGCGATGGGCGGTCTGTTCATCGTGGTGGTGATGTTGATGCCGAACGGCCTCGCTGGTGTCTGGTCCGACTACGTGAAGCCGTGGTTCGCCGGCGCTCGGAAACGTCTGATGCAACCGCCACCGGTGGACAAGACAGTGCCCGCGCCATCCACCGCGACGACACCCTCCGCGTCCGCCTCTCCCAAGACGACTTAATCGCAGTCCAATCAACCTATGTCCTCAAACACAGATTATCTCCTGGCGATTGAAGACCTAACCGTTTCCTTCGACGGCTTCAAGGCAGTCGATTCGCTCAACCTGTATCTCGATAAAAACGAGCTGCGCGTGATCATCGGCCCGAATGGCGCCGGGAAGACCACCGTGCTCGATCTCATCTGCGGCAAGACCCGCGCCACTGGCGGGAGTGTGAAGTTCAAGAACCGTGAAATGCTCGGACTGGCGGAGCACACCATCGTGCGTTCCGGCATCGGGCGGAAATTCCAAACCCCATCCATCTATGAAAATCTCACTGTCTACGAGAACCTCGAAGTTTCCTTTCCGCGCGGCCGGGGCGTGTTCGGCGCGCTCACGTTCAAGACAACGACGGAGGTCGAGGAACGGATCAAGAAGGTGGCCGAAACCACATTCCTCCAGGATTACCTACACACGGAGGGTGCGTTTCTAAGCCATGGCCAGAAGCAATGGCTCGAGATCGGCATGCTCCTCATGCAGGAGCCGGAACTGATGATGCTCGATGAACCCGTCGCCGGCATGAGCCCCGCTGAGCGCGAGCAAACTGCCGAGCTTCTGAAGCGCATCAGCGCCGACCGCTCGATTCTCGTCATCGAGCACGACATGGAGTTCGTCTCTCGCATTGCGAAGAAAGTCACCGTCCTGCATCTCGGGAAAATTCTCGCTGAAGGCACGATGGACGAAATCCACAGCAACCAGACCGTGCAGGATGTTTACCTCGGCCACTGAAATCACACCGCCCACAAACCTATGATTCAAATCTCCAATCTCGCCGCCGGTTACAACCAGAGCCAGGTCATCCACGACATGTCGTTTAAGGCCGCGCCGCAGGAAATCCTCGCCGTCGTCGGCCGCAACGGCATGGGCAAGACCACGCTGCTCAAGACGCTGATGGGCATCCTGCCACTCAAGGGCGGTTCGATCACGGTCGGCGACCAGGACATCTCCAAACTTGAAACCCATCAGCGAGTCGCCAGCGGACTCGCCTTCGTGCCGCAGGGTCGGATGATTTTCCCGAACCTCACCGTCATGGAAAACATGATGACCGCGGTGAAGGGCCGCATCGAGAAGTCCGACTTCGACGAAATCTACGCGCTGTTCCCGGTGCTTCACGAGATGAAGCATCGCAAAGGCGGCAACCTCTCCGGCGGCCAGCAACAACAGCTCGCCATCGCCCGCGCACTGCTGACGAAGCCGAAAGTCCTCATCCTCGACGAGCCCACCGAAGGCATCCAGCCCTCCATCATCAAGGATATCGCCAAGGTCCTTCGCGAAATCCGCAAGCTGCGTCAGCTCACCATCATCGTCACCGAGCAGGTGCTCAGCTTCGTTCTCGACGCGTGTGATCGTCTCATGGTCATCGAACGCGGTCGCATCATTCACGAAGACACGCGCGATCACGTCGATGCCGCGCGCGTGAAGCAACTGCTCGCGGTCTGATTCTCCCTCCAAACCATCCAACCTCAAACCTCAACCCACACCGAAAACAATGAGTCGAACCATCATCCCTGACATCACGAAATCCCGCCGTGGCATCCCTGGTCGCGGTTTCACTCCCGGAAGCGGCAAGACAAGTTATCCCACCATCGTAAAGCCCGGAGCCACGCGCAAGCCGCTCATCTCCGTCGATCTCAACACGCCTGCGGACCAGCAAGAGGTGATTCACAATCGCTGGCACTACGACATCCCGATGGTCGCCAAGTGCAAGCCGGGAGATGAATTTCGCGTTGAGTGTGTGGATTGGACCGGTGGCCAGATCAATTACAACAACAACGCCTCTGACGTGCGCGACGTGGACCTTTCGAAGGTCCACTACCTCAGCGGCCCGATTGAAGTCGAAGGTGCTGAGCCCGGCGATTTGCTCGTCGTCGACATTCTCGACATCGGCACGCTGAAGGATTCCGAGTGGGGTTTCACCGGCATCTTCTCGAAGGAGAACGGCGGCGGTTTTCTCACGGACCACTTCCCTGAAGCGCGCAAGGCAGTGTGGGATTACCACGGCATCTACACGTCGTCGCCGCAGATTCCCGGCGTCGAATTCGCCGGCATCATGCACCCGGGTCTTATCGGATGCCTGCCTTCCAAGAAGCTTCTCGATACCTGGAACAAGCGCGAAGCGAAACTCTTCGCCACCGATCCAAAACGCACGCCGCCACTCGCCGCCCTGCCCTATGCCGAGACGGCGCATCTCGGCCGCATGTCGAAGGACAAGGCCAAGAAGGCCGCGCTCGAAGCCGCGCGCACCGTTCCGCCGCGCGAACACGGCGGCAATTGCGACATCAAGAATCTCAGCCGGGGATCCCGTGTCTTCTTCCCCGTCTACATAAAGGGCGCCGGCCTCTCAATGGGTGATATTCATTTCTCGCAAGGTGACGGCGAAATCACCTTCTGCGGTGCCATTGAGATGGCCGGCTGGCTGGATCTCCGCGTTGGCCTGATCAAGGGCGGTGTTGCGAAGTACGGTATCGTAAATCCGATCTTCCAACCGAGCCCGGTCGAGCCGCGCTACACGAACCACCTCATCTTCGAAGGCATCTCCGTGGACGAGGACGGCAAGCAATACTACCTCGACGCCCATGTCGCCTACCGCCGCGCCTGCTTGAACGCCATCGAGTATCTCAAGAAGTTCGGCTATACCGGCGAGCAAGCTTACGCGATCCTCGGCACCGCACCGGTCGAAGGTCACATCAGCGGCATCGTGGACATCCCGAACGCCTGCGCGACAGTCTTCGTGCCGACGGAGATCTTCGACTTCGACATCACTCCATGTGCGGCCGGGCCGAAGAAGATGATCAAATCCAACCCCGGTCTCTCGATCTGCAAGTGACGGGCAACCGACACACGTTATGCCTGTCTACGAATACAACTGCGAGGAGTGCGGGCCGTTCACGAAGCTGCGCGGCATTGACCAGTCGAGCGCTCCGGCAAACTGCCCGGAATGCGGAACTTCCTCCCCGAAGATCTTCTCGGTGATCAACCTCCGCTCCATGCGTCCAGAGAATCGCACCGCCTGGGAACGCAACGAACGCAGCGCCCACGCACCGCACGTTTGTGGTTCCGGTTGCTCGCACGGTCCCGCGAAGCCGCGGGCCACGACTCCGGGCGAGAAACCCGCGATGCAGGCTTCCACCAAACGCAACAGTCGTCCCTGGATGTTGGGACATTGAATTCAGTCCAGAACTAGTACCGCGCCATCACCCGCAAGCCACCGAAAGCTGGCTTGCGGGTCTTTCGTTGTCGGGAGGATCACGGAACGAGCCGGCTGCGATAGAACTTTGAAGAGCCACCCGTTCCCGATGAATCCTGAATCAACATCTGCGCCGCGTTGTTGGTAAACGTCAGGACATTGGTCCAGTTCGCGCCAAGCGTCGGGGCGGATTCCAGAACGTAGCGGCGACCTTCAATTCCCACGTGGGTCAACTCCAGCCCGTTCGACGATCGTTGCACGTTGATCAAGGAAGGCTGATTGGTGGCTGTCGCCGTCGAGATCAGCGACAGTCCAAATACCACGTCTGCGTTAAACGGAGTCGCCTGATGAACCTCGACCGCCAGCGTGTTTTCGCCGCCGACCAGACTCCGCGTCGAGAAAGCGATCAAGTCCGGCTGGCCTTCTGTCGCCAGATTCTGGGCGAGCGCGCCGAAATTGGTAATCCCGGGTGCCATGCGGAGCCGCGCCGCCTCGACGCCGTTCAGGTGAAAGATCGCGCCGTCATCGA
>JADJPG010000027.1 GCA_016713365.1 Verrucomicrobiota bacterium
TGATCAACATCGATTACTTCGATGCTTGCAAACGCGGCGCGCAAAAGGCCGCGGATGAAATTGGCGTGACCTTAATCTTCGATGGCCCCACCGAGCCGAGCGGTGCGGAACAAAACAAGTTCATCGACACCTGGATTCGACAGAAGGTCAGTGCGATCTGCATCGCCCCCAATCAACCGAAGACCATTCAACGCTTCGTGGAGAAGGCGCAGGCGGCGGGCATCAAAGTGCTGACTTGGGACAGCGACGCCACGGAAGCGGTCGGGACCTCTTCGTGAATCAGGTCGACGAAAAGACGCTCGGCGAAACCTTGATGGACGATTTAGCCAAACAGATGGGCGAGGAAGGCGAGTGGGCCATTGCCATCGCGAGTCTCGACGCCGCGAATCTCAACACCTGGCGTCGCCATGCCGAAGCGCGCGCGAAGGAGAAGTATCCGAAGCTCAAACTCGTCGCCACCGAAGTGACGAAGGAAGACGAGAACTTCGCCCGCCAGAAAGTCGAAACGCTCCTCAATGCCTATCCGAACCTCAAAGGCATCATCGCGTTTGACTCGAACTCCGTTCCCGGCGCAAGCGAAGCCGTGAAACGGGCGGGCAAGATTGGCAAGGTCGCCGTCACTGGGAACTCCACGCCCAACAAGATGCGGCCCTACATCAAGGAAGGCGTTCTCCAATCGTTTTACCTGTGGGATCCGCGCGCGCTCGGCGGCCTGACGGTGCGACTCGCAAAACATCTTGTCGACGGCAAGCCGATCACTGACGGCATGGACGTTCCCGGTCACGGAAAGATTTCCCTGAGCAAGCAGGACGGAAAGACCGTCATCATGGCCGAGCCCGTCCGGTTCACGAAGGAGAACATCGACAAGCTCGATTTCGGCATCTGAGCCGCCTCTCAACTACCGGATCACTCGTCGTCGAAACTGTGCGGGCGTGCTTCCCAGCCGGGACTTGAAGACCGCTCCCAGGTATTCCTGGTGTTTGAAACCGGTTCGCTCTGCAATTTCCGCCAATGCAAGGTCCGTTTCCGTGAGCAACTCCTGCGCGCGTTTCAGTCGCGCATTCAAAATCTCCTGGTGCACCGAGCGCTTGAGCGCCGCCCGGAATCGCCGCTGAAAAACACTGCGCGACAAACCAACCTGCCGGGCGAGCGATTCGACCCGGATCCCCTGCCCTGCACTCTCCCGAATCAATCGCAGCGCCGTTGCGATTGGCCGGTCTTCGATCGCGAGCACGTCGGATGATTGGCGAGTGATCACGGCTCGCGGTTGGACGAGAATCGGTGACTTCGGGTGAGCACCGCGATTCATCAAGCGCTCCAGCAACACGGCCGCTTCGTAACCCACCTGCTCGTGTCCGGGCTGAACGCTCGACAGCGGCGGATTACAGACCTGACAGAGCGGCACGTCGTTATCCACTCCGACGACAGCCACCTCGTCCGGCACCACACTGTTCGCTCGCCGACACGCCTCCAGCACGAGCGGACCGCGCTGGTCGCTGCACACCATCACACCAACCGGCTTCGGCAACTGGCGAATCCACGCCGCGAGATCCTCTTCGATTGTTTCCCAAGAATCCGCCGCCGCCCGCGGCAGTTCGTAGACAGTCGCATCGAAGCCCGCTGTCCGAACGGCGCGCGCGAACGCATCGCGCCGCGACTCGGACCAGTTCTCCTTTTCGATGCCGAAATAGGCGAAGTGGCGAAAACCCCGTTCGCGTAGGTGGTCCGCCGCCGCGACGGCGATGGCACCATCATCCACATGCACGAGCGGAAAACGTTCCTTGGGCACGACTCCCAGCACGTCCACAACCGGCAGCCCCGTTGCTTTCACCGCCGCGGCAATGGCGGGATTCTGAATTCGCGCGATGATCCCATCACCCTTCCAGGAGCTGAGCCAGCGCGGGACGGATTCCTCCAAACTCCGCGGCTCGTGGTAAAGCGCCCAGGGTTCGTGCTCACGCACGTAGCGCGCGATGCCGCACAGGATGTCGCGACCAGACGCCAATGACGTTTCCACCAGTAACGCCACATGACGCCGAGAATTCGCAGACTTCGTTGTGTTGGGTCGCTTCATCGAAAGGACGTCGGATGAAAGCGGCAGTTCAGCCGAGCCGTCAATCTCCAAGGCCGGATTTCTACAAGGATTGACCGGTTCTCTCATTGTTCGAGGAGCGACGCAGGCTAGACTCGCGTCATGAACACGTCACTCCGCGCCACGCTCCGTCGTCTCGTCGCGTTTTCCGCCATCGTGCTTCCGATGCTAAATGCCGGCTTCGTCTCCGGAGCTGACAGTTGGAAACCCGTTCCCGGAAACATCATGACGCGATGGGCGAAAGATGTGTCACCCAAGAATCCGCATCCGGAGTATCCGCGACCCAGCCTGGTGCGCGATCAATGGATGAACCTGAACGGCCTGTGGGATTTCTCGATCGTTCCGACCAATGCGCCACAGCCGACCACGTTCGATGGAAAGATTCTCGTCCCATTCCCCGTCGAGTCCGCGCTGTCCGGCGTGAAGAAGACGGTCGGAGCCCAGAACCGTCTTTGGTATCACCGCAAGTTCACCGTGCCCCGGAAATGGCGCGGCCAACGCGTGCTGCTGCACTTCGGCGCGGTAGATTGGGAAGCCGTCGTCTCCGTGAACGGCAAGGCTGTTGGCAGTCATCTTGGAGGTTACGATCCGTTCAGCTTCGACATCACTGATGCACTGAAGTCTTCCGGCGAGCAGGAACTCGTCGTTGCCGTCTGGGATCCGAGCGACGAAGGTCCGCAGCCTCGTGGCAAACAGGTGAAGCGCGGCGAAGGCATTTGGTACACGCCCACGACCGGCATCTGGCAGACGCCGTGGCTGGAGCCGGTGAATTCGGCGCACATCGAGTCATTGAAGATCACGCCGGACCTCGACGCACTCAGCGTCGCGATTGAGATTCCCGTCAGCACCACGGGCCAAAATTCAGATTTGAAAGTTGGAGGTCCTCGATGGACGCAAAGTCATTCTCTTCGGCAACGCCACCCCCACCAGCAGCGCCAACGGCAAGGGAATCGCGACTCTCCGCCTCAAACTCCCGTCAGTGAAACCTTGGTCGCCCAGTTCACCGTTCCTCTACGGCTTGCGCGCCACGCTGACGTCGAACGGGAGAAAGCAGGACGTAATCGAATCCTACTTCGGCATGCGCAAGATCGCCCTCGCGCGCGATGAGCAGGGCATCCTCCGCATGCAGTTGAACAACCAGACGCTTTTCCAATACGGCCCGCTGGACCAGGGCTTCTGGCCGGACGGTCTCTACACCGCGCCGACCGACGCAGCGTTGCGCTGGGACATCGAGATGACGAAGAAGCTCGGCTTCAACATGGCCCGCAAACACGTGAAGGTGGAACCCGAGCGCTGGTATTACTGGTGCGACAAGCTCGGCCTGCTCGTCTGGCAGGACATGCCGAGCGGCGACAAGAGCGCGCGCTGGACCGGGCCGAGCGGATACGACGGCGAGGAAATGAAGCGCACGCCGGAATCCACCGCCATCTACGAACGCGAATGGAAAGCGATCATGGATTCGCGCCACAACCACCCGAGCATCGTCACGTGGGTGCCTTTCAACGAAGGCTGGGGCCAGTTCGACACCATCCGCATTCTCAACTGGACGAAGCAACACGATCCTTCGCGGCTGGTCGATGGCCCGAGCGGTGGCAATCACTTCCCTGCGGGCGACATCGTTGATCACCACCAGTATCCCGGACCCGGCGCACCGAAGCGCACCACGGAACGCGCGATGGTACTGGGCGAATTCGGCGGGCTCGGTCTTCCCGTCAAAGGGCACACCTGGCAGGACGAGAAGAACTGGGGCTACCGGAACTACAAATCTTCCGCGGAAGTCACCAAGGCCTACGTGGACCTCCTGCGCAAACTTCATCCAATGATTGGTTCCCACGGACTGTCTGCCGCGATCTACACGCAGACCACCGATGTCGAAATCGAGGTCAACGGCCTCTTCACCTACGACCGCGAGATCTTGAAGCTAGATGAAGCGACCGTTACCGCCGCGAACAAGAGACTCTATGGCCCGCCACCACCGGCACCGCGCGTGACCGTCCTTAGTCCAAACTCGAAGGACGCGCCCACCGAATGGGCCTATACCACAGAGCGGCCGGACAGCAACTGGACCGCCGCGAACTTCAACGACGCCGGATGGAAGCGCGCCCCCGGCGGCTTCGGGACGAAAGGCACGCCGAACACCGACGCCCGCACAGAATGGAAGACATCCGAGATCTGGCTCCGTCGCAGCTTCGATGCACCGGCGAACTTCAAGCCCCATGAGTTACGCCTGAGCTTTTACCACGATGAAGACGCGCAGGTGTTCCTCAACGGCCAGCTCATCGCGGAGTTCAAAGGCCACGTCGGCAACTACGACGTGATGACGCTCGATGATCGCGCGCGCAAAGCGCTGAAGTCTGGCCGCAACGTTCTCGCCGTCACCTGCAAACAAACCCGCGGCGGCCAATACATCGACATTGGCTTGGAAGACGTCGAGGAGTTCGAACCTGCTCGGAAGTAACCCAACCATCGCCCATGACTCTCACGGAACTCGCCAGCGAGACGTCGCGTCGCTTTCAGGAACGCTACGGTCACGCGCCGTTGTCGCTGGTGGCTGCGCCTGGCCGCGTGAATCTCATCGGGGAACACACCGACTACAACGATGGGTTCGTGTTCCCGATGGGCATCGAGCGCTACACGGTGATCGCCGCCTCGCCGAGCGCGCTGCGCCGCGCCCAGATCTTCAGTGCGGACACCAACAGCGAAGTCACCATCGATCTTGAATCGACCGTGACGCGCGGCCAACCGAGTTGGTCGAACTACATGCGCGGCGTCATCGCGGGTTTTCAGAAACTGAAGATAGCCATCCCTGGCTTCGACGCTCTGGTGATGTCGTCGGTGCCGATGGGCGGCGGACTTTCGAGCAGTGCCGCTCTCGAGGTCTCCACAGCCACTTTGCTGGAGGCCGCTTCCAACCATCGCCTCGATCCCGTTCAGAAGGCGTTGCTCTGCCAGAAGGCGGAACAAGAGTTCGCCGGTGTGCCGTGCGGGATCATGGATCAGTTCACCTCGGTCATGGCGAAGGAAGGTCACCTGCTCCTGCTCGACTGTCGATCGCGCACGACCGAACTCGTTCCGCTGACGAACCCGGACCTTTCCATTCTCATCATCAACTCAAACGTGAAGCATGAGCTGACCGGTGGCGAATACGCTGAACGTCGGGCGCAGTGCGAACGGGCCGCCCAAATTCTCTCCGTCGCCTCTCTTCGCGACGCATCTCTCCCGATGCTCGAAGCGGACCGTGCTCGCATGGAGCCGCTCATCTACCATCGCGCGCTTCACGTCATCTCCGAGATCGCCCGCACGACTGAAGCTGCTCGCGAAATGCGTGCCGGTCAGTGGTCGAAGCTCGGGCAGCTCATGTATGCCAGCCACGATTCCCTCCGCGACGACTTCGAAGTCAGTTGCGCCGAGCTCGATCTGCTCATGGACCTCGCCCGCAAGCTCGGCGAACGCGGCGGCGTTTTCGGCAGCCGCATGACGGGCGGCGGTTTCGGTGGCTGCACGGTCAGCCTCGTCGAGACGCGCTCGGTGGACGCCATCTGCCAGCACATCGGTGCGGCCTATCGCGAGAAGACCGGGCTGGAGGCCACGATGTTCGTCTCCCGCCCCGCCGGTGGCGCTCGCGTGCTGAAATGATTCTGCGATGAGCGAGCCCCTCCTCAATGTCCGCAACGTGACCAAAGCCTTCGGCGGCGTGAAGGCGCTGGACGGCGTCGGGCTGACGCTGCGGCCGGGCGAGATTCACGCGCTCATGGGCGAAAACGGCGCGGGCAAATCCACGCTCATCAAGGTGCTCACCGGAGTCTACACGCCGGACGATGGCGCGATGCAGTTTGACGGCAGGGTCATTGCGCCGCGTTCCACTCGCGAAGCGGAGGCCATTGGCATCAGCACAGTGTATCAGGAGGTCAACCTCGTTCCCACGCTCTCCATCGCGGACAACATCCTGCTCGGCCGCCAGCCGACGCGCTTTGGTTTCCTGCGCAAGAAAGCCATCAAGCAACGCGCTGAAGTTGCCTTAGCTCGACTCGGTCTCAAGCTCGATGTCAGCCTCCCGCTCAACGCCTGTTCGATGGCGGAGCAACAACTCGTCGCCATCGCCCGCGCCCTCGATATTCAGGCGAAGCTCCTCATTCTGGACGAGCCCACCTCCAGCCTCGATGAGCGCGAGGTTGAATTTCTCTTCGGCGTGCTCCGCCGCCTGCGCGACCAGGGAATGGCGTTGCTCTTTGTGACGCACTTCCTCGATCAGGTTTACGCCATCACAGATCGCATCACTGTTCTGCGGAATGGAGCGTTCGTGGGTGACTTTGCCGCCGCCGATCTGCCGCGCTTGAAGCTCATCGGCGCCATGCTCGGCCGCAACTTTGAGGAACTGGAGAGCGCGGACTCCGACCCAAGTCCCGCCATCACAGAAAAGCGCGCAACATTTCTGGAAGCGCAGGAACTCGGTAAACGCGGCGTGATGGACAACGTCAGCCTGTCGATTGCTCCCGGCGAAGTCGTCGGCCTCAGCGGCCTGCTCGGCTCCGGCCGCACCGAAACGGCGAAGATGCTCTTCGGCGTTTTGCCGCCGGACCGCGGCAGCTTGAGCATCGCCGGGCAACGCACCTCCATCCGTTCGCCTCGTCAAGCAATCCGGCTCGGACTCGCGTTCTGCTCCGAGGATCGCAAGAGCGAAGGCATCATTCCGCACCTGTCTGTCCGCGAGAACATGATCCTCGCCATGCAAGCCAGCCGCGGCCCTTTGCGTCTCCTCGCCCGCAGCGAACAAGACCAAATCGCCGCCCACTACATCCGCGCGTTGAACATCAAGACCGCCAGCGCCGAGACACCCATCATGAACCTCTCCGGCGGCAATCAGCAGAAGGTCATGCTCGCGCGCTGGCTCGCGATGCAGCCGAAACTGATCATCCTCGATGAACCCACGCGTGGCATCGATGTCGGCGCCAAGGCGGAGATTGAGAAGCTTGTTCACTCCCTTCGCGCCCAAGGCATGGCTGTCATCTTCATCTCCTCCGACATCGAAGAAGTTGTCCGCACCTGCGAACGAGTGGTGGTCCTCCGCGATCGCCGGAAGATCGCCGAACTCTCCGGTGCGGAGGTCCAACCGAACCGAATCATGAACGTCATCGCCCACCATGATGAATGATCCGTTCGCCAGAATACGTCCTTGGTTCAGCGGCGCTTCGCTGCTCTGGCCGGTGCTTGGACTGCTCACGTTGTTGGTCTTTAATGCTATTTACGCGCCCGGCTTCTTCCGGCTCGAACTTCGCGACGGGCATCTCTACGGAACGCTCGTCGATATTCTAAACCAAGGTTCCAAAGTCATGCTGCTCGCCATCGGCATGACGCTCATCATCGCCACAGGCGGCGTCGATCTCTCCGTCGGCTCGCTCATGGCCATCGCCGGAGCTGTCGCCGCCGTCCTCGTCACGCAAGCCGCCCTGCCCTTCGCCGCGATCGTCGGAACGACGCTGGCCTTAACCGCGATTGCCGGAACCGCGAACGGACTACTCGTCGCCGCGGTCGGAATTCAGCCCATCATCGCCACACTGATCCTCATGGTCGCCGGACGCGGCATCGCCATGCTGATTACGGACGGGCAGATCATTACCTTCGAACACGCGCCGCTTGTCTTCGTAGGCAACGGCCACCTGTTCGCCCTGCCCTTCACTGTGACGCTAGTATTGCTCACGTTGGGGGTAACCTCACTGGCAACACGCAAGACCGCCATCGGACTCTTTCTCGAATCCGTCGGCGACAACGAGAAGGCCGCGCGCTATTGCGGCATCAACACGACGCTGGTGAAAGTCGTCGTCTACGCCTTCAGCGGCTTGTGCGCCGGCGTCGCCGGACTCATCGCCACGTCGAACATCAAGGCCGCCGATTCCAGTCGTGTCGGCGAAATGATGGAACTCGACGCGATCTTCGCCGTCGTCGTGGGCGGAACCGCCCTGACGGGCGGACGTTTCACACTGGTTGGATCCATCGTCGGCGCGTTACTGATCCAGACGCTGACGACTACGATGTATAACCTCGGCGTGCCGCCCGCCGTTGCGCCTGTTCCGAAGGCCATCGTGATCGTTGCGGTCTGCCTGCTGCAGTCAGAGAAGTTCCGCCAGCAGATCACGAGTTGGTTTGGAAGGAGGCAGGCGTGAAATTCTCAACGCGCTCCCAGAACCTCCCGCTCTACGCGACGATGCTCGTCCTCCTCGCGCTCTTTTCAGTGGCGTCCCTTCGCTACGAGGGCTTCTTCTCCACACGTGTCGTCGCGAATCTTTTCTCCGACAACGCCTCGCTCGGCATCGCCGCGGTCGGCATGACATTTGTGATTCTTGCTGGCGGCATCGATCTCTCGGTGGGCGCTGTGCTGGCGTTCACCACCATCTTCACGGCCACGCTGGTTCAGAACCACAACGTCTCGCCGTTCGTCGCCCTTCCGCTCGCGCTCGCCATCGGGACGAGCTTCGGCACTGGCATGGGCTTCCTGATTCAACGCTACGAACTCCCGCCTTTCCTCGTCACCCTGGGCGGAATGTTCTTCGCGCGCGGAGTGGCCTTCGTCATCAGCCAGGAATCCGTCGGCATCACCAACGCGACCTATGACAAGGTTCTGGAATTCGGCGTCCCGCTGGGCGCCGAGGCCAGCCTCTCCGCCACTGCCCTCGCGTTCATTGTGTTTCTCATCGCAGGAGCCGTGCTAGCGCACTTCACGCGCTTTGGCCGAAACGTTTTCGCGCTTGGGGGGAACGAAAACTCCGCGCGCCTCATGGGCCTGCCCGTTGGTGCAACCAAGATATCCGTCTACGCCATCAGCGGATTCTGCTCCGCGCTCGCGGGCGTCGTCTCCACGTTTTACAAAGGCTCCGGCAACCCCGCCGACGGCGTGGGATTCGAACTCGACGTCATCGCATCGGTCGTCATTGGCGGTACGCTGCTCACGGGCGGTGTCGGGACCATGGCTGGCACGCTCACGGGCGTTCTGATTTTTGGCACCATCCAAACCGTGCTGAACTTCGATGGCCGGCTGAACTCTTCCTGGCTCCGCATTGCGATGGGTGGGCTGCTGCTGCTGTTCATCCTGCTGCAACGTTTTCTCTCCCGTCACACCGCTGCCGTGCGCTAGACTTTTCTCAACACACGACCAACCGTTAACACCATGAACACACGATCCTTCCTCACGAAACTGGGAGCCACGAGCATCGCCATCGCCTCGTTCACCGTCGCCAGCCTCATTTCGCTCCACGCGGCCGACAAGAAGCTCACCGTCGGCTTCGCCCAGGTGGGAGCCGAGAGCGCCTGGCGCACTGCGGAAACCGAATCCATCAAATCCGAGGCCTCCAAGCGCGGAGTGAACCTGAAGTTCTCCGACGCGCAGGGAAAACAGGAGAACCAGATCAAGGCCGTGCGCGCGTTCATCGCCCAGGGCGTGGACGCCATCATCCTCGCGCCCGTCGTGGAGACCGGCTGGGAACCCGTTCTGCGCGAAGCCAGGCGTGCGAAGATTCCCGTCGTGCTCGTGGATCGCGGGATCAAGACCGCCGATGAATCGCTCTTCGCGACGCTGATCGCATCCGACTTCGTCGCGGAAGGCCGCATGGCCGCGGAATGGCTCGCGAAGAAAACAGGCGGCAAAGCCAGCATCATCGAACTGCAAGGCACGCCCGGCGCCGCGCCCGCCATTGATCGCAAGAAAGGTTTCGAAGCCGGCATCAAGGCGCATCACGAGATGAAGATCATCGCGTCGCAGAGCGGCGACTTCCGGCGCAGCGGCGGCAAGGAAGTGACCGAAGCCTTGCTCAAGGGATCCGGCGCGAGCGTGACTGCCGTCTACGCGCACAACGACGACATGGCGCTCGGCGCGATTCAGGCGCTCGAAGAAGCCGGCAAGAAACCAGGCACCGACGTCATCGTGCTCTCGATCGACGGCGTGAAGGGCGCGTTCGAAGCGATGGTCGCCGCCAAACTGAACTGCACTGTGGAATGCAATCCGTTGCTCGGGCCCATGGCGTTCGACGCTGTCGAGAAGGCGCTCAAGGGCGAGAAGTTGCCGAAGAAGACGGTTGTGCAGGATCGGGTGTTTGATTCGAACAGCGCCGCGGCGGAATTGCCGAATCGGAGGTATTGAGCGCCTCGCCGCATGGTTCTGAACCGGCTTCCAGTCGATCGCCAGACGGACCTGCGCCATCACCGCGCCTCGCGGCGTGGATCAGCGTGGCCAAGGCGGGGCCGGGCCAGCCGGCCCACGTTTCGGGGAGGTGATTGGCTTCAGTTTTTGCGCCGGGTGAACCGCCTTCGCTGGCCTACCTTCGTGGGGAGAACAGCCGGCTGACCCGGTCGGACAACATGAACGCCAGGCGAAGGGCCCCAAGACGCAGCCAGACCGAGTTCACGGCTCAGCGAATGGAAGCGCCGCGAGCCTGCCAGATCGGTGGCAGCGGCAGGTGTCGTCCGGAGCTAATCAGTCGTTCCGCGCAGAAACTGCACGCAAACCACCTTCAACATGAAACCTTTGCCTCTCTCATTACAGCAACTCTGACCATTTCGGTCGCCACCGCAGCGGAAACCACCTTCACCAATCCCGTCCTCGCCGGCGACTATCCCGATCCGTCCGTGATTCGCGTTGGAAAAGACTATTGGGCCACCGCCACGTCGTCCGAATGGGGACCGCACTTCCCGCTCCTTCACTCGCGTGACCTGGTGAACTGGGAGATCGTCGGCCCCGTCTTCGCCAAGCGTCCCGAGTGGGCCGTCGCGAACTTCTGGGCGCCCGAGATCGCTGAGTGGAAAGGTCGTTACTACATTTACTACACCGCCCGCAAGAAGGGTGGCCCGCTCTCCATCGCCTGCGCCACCGCCGACAAGCCGCAAGGCCCCTATACCGATCACGGCCCCATGGTGTCGCAAGACGCCGGCTCCATCGACGCCCTGCCGATCACGAATGAGAAAGGCGAACGCTGGCTGGTCTGGAAAGAAGATGGCAACAGCCGTCGCCAACCTACGCCGCTCTGGGCGCAGCAACTCGACGACACCGGCACCAAACTCATCGGCACGCGCCACGAACTCTTCCGCAACGATCAACCGTGGGAAGGCGCGCTGGTGGAAGGCCCGTTCATCCTCAAGCAGGGCGATTACTTCTACATGTTCTATTCCGGCAACGGCTGCTGCGGTCGCAACTGCACCTACGCGATGGGCGTGGCTCGCGCGAAGGCGCTGCTCGGTCCGTGGGAAAAGTATGCGAAGAATCCGATCCTCGCCGAGAACGCCGCCTGGAAATGTCCCGGCCACGGCAGTATCGTGACCGATGAACGCGGTCGCCACTGGCTGCTGTATCACGCGTACGATCCGAGGTCGTTCGTCTTCACCGGCCGCGAGATGTTGCTCGATGAAGTGACCTTCGGCGCTGACGGTTGGCCGCAGATCAATAGCGGCAAGGGTCCGACAGCAATTGCTCCCTCGCCTTCTGGCGCAAAGCAGCAGCACAAGGAACTAAACTTCGATGACAGCTTCGGCGGCAGGAAACTGCGCGCCGGCTGGCAATGGCCGCAGGACAACGAACCTTCGGCGACGCTCTCGCGCGGTCGACTCGTGCTCGCGCCCACTGCGAACCACGCGAAGAATCCCATCGGTGCCATCGTCGGCCGTTCCACCACTGCTGGCGATTACACGGCGACCACGCGCATTCGGCTCTCCGATTTGAAACCCGGCGCACTGGCAGGCCTCGCGGCGATTGGCGATCCCGCCAACGCGCTCGGCATCGCGGTGAGCCGCGAGAACGTCATCGTCTGGCAGCAAGCGCGAAACAAGTTCACGACGAACGCCGTGGAGCGCGGCATCGAGGGCAAGACCGTCGAGTTACGCGTTACGGCCAAGGACGGGAATCGTTTCCAATTCTCGGTGAGCGCCGATGGCAAGACCTGGAGGACAATCGGTCAAAGCGCCGAGGGAGGTTATCTCCCGCCATGGGATCGCAGCATCCGCATCGGACTCACCGCGGGCGGCGTCGAAGGCACCGAAGCGCAGTTCGATTTCCTGCGCATCACGCCAGAGGGAACCAGGGCGGAGGCATTGCGACGGAAGTAGCGCACGGGCGTCTGATTAGATGGAGCGCCGAACTCCGATTCGGCGCGATAATCCTACTGCGCACGCAGTCGGTAGAATCGGGTGCGAGAATTCGTCCATTGAGGATCGCCGAAGTAGGACGAGCCATCGGTGAGGGTGTTGGTGCCCACCGGAGACCAGACTGGATTGGTGAGGTCTGTGCAGGCTTCCACCACGACAGGTTGGTTCGCAGCCCACGAGATGATGAAACCAAACTGGTTGGTCCGGACGCAGCGGGGCCTTGTTTAGGTCAGCGGGTCGGAAGCCGCGCGGTCGGGCCCAAACGAGATTCCCAGCCGGCGGTTCCCGGCAAGTAATAGATGATGGGCACTGTATTCTCGAAGACATACAGACCAACGCTGGGAGCGTTCCCCTGGAAATAGACCCCGTTCAGGTTGATGCAACCACCGAACACCGTGAACCCGATGTAGGTGACGCTGCGATCGTGACACTTGTCAGGCTGGTGCAATATTGGAAAACATAGTTCCCGATGCTTCTAACTCTGCTGCCGATCGTGATATCTGTCAGGCTGACGCAGTGATAGAACGCATAGTCCCCGATGCTGGTGACACCGCTGCCGATCGTGACGCTCGTCAGGTTGGTGCAGTGAGTGAACGCAGAAATCCAATGGGGGTGCTGCCAAGCCGTCTCCGATGCTCGCTACGCCGTTGCCGATCGTGATATTCGTCAGGCCAGTGATGTAATAAAACGCCTTTTGCCCGATGCTGGTGACGCTGTCGGGGATCGTGACACTCACCAGGCCGACAGAGAGATAGAATGCCCGGTCAGCGATGCTGCTGACGCTGCTGGGGATCGTGTAGTGCCCGGTTTTGCCTCCGGGATATTGGATCAGCATGGTCCGGCTCTTGTTGAACAACACTCCATACACGCTACCATAGGCGGCATTGTCCCCAGCCACAGTAATTGAGATCAGGCGGCCGCAGGCAAGGAAGGCATTCTGCCCAATGCTGGTGACACCGTTGCCAATCGTGACACTTGTCAGGCCGATGCAGCTAGAGAACGCCGATTCCCCAATGCGTCGGTCGGGATCGTGACACTCGCTGGCAAGGACGCCGCGTAGCTTCACCGTGCCGTCGGACTGGTAAGCAGAATTCGGGCTGTGGGTCGCGCACCACCCGCTGCTGAGGCAGGATTCGTTCCGGGCGGTCAGCGTGGTCCCCGGCATCTCCTGTGCGCCAGTGATGCCTGTTCGACGTGGTGGCTGCTCGGTCGTTAGCTGGCCCTCGCTGGGCGTTGGGCGCGAACCGCCCCGGGCCACCGAACGCGCGTTGCCATAACATTGTGGGGTGCTGGGGATTGTACCATCGCCAGGTTCGACGCCTCGGCCCGATACTGGGAACGCTGGGTATGCTTCGGAATACCCTGCCCGATGCGGGACGCCCTCGGGATCGTGACACTCGTCGCCGGTGGCGAAAGTAACCATAGTCCCACGCTGGTGCGGGCAGGCCCGATCGTATCCGGGATGGCCACTTTCGTTCGTTTTCGATTTAGTGATGGTAATCGTGCCGTTGTCGGTTGCGTAACGGTAGTCGGCCCGCGGCGCGCAAGCCACAGCAGCAGCAAGTTCATGGCGCAGCCTCAAAAACCCGTGCGGGGCCACTGGGGAGGAAAGTTCTGGGCTTATGCGTGGGTCCTCTTCCGTCAGCCTTTGGTAATCGCTTTATCTCATCATTGCTTCCTGGTCGGTGAGCCGCTTGTTTGCTTACGGGCGAACAATCTCAATCCTCTATCCAGGACCGTGGGGATCGCCCCTGGCCCTCTCCCAGGAGAGGGCAAACTGACAATCTCCATCGCCCGTTCACATCGCTTCAAACGCGGAAGGAAATCACCAAGCTGCCTGCTCCCCTCCTCGGGGGCGGGGTGAGGGCACCCGCCCCGCAAAAGATGGCCTCTGGGTGTCCCGGGCGCTTGTCGACGATTCCGCGCTCGACGCCGGGAATCTCAACGGAAGCTGCCATGATTCGAAAAGCATTCGTCATGTTCGTCCACGCCGGAAGCGAGGCGGAGTATCAACGCCGGCACCAGCCCATCTGGCCGGAGTTGGAGGCCACGTTGCTTGAGCACGGCGTTCGCACTTACTCCATCTTTCTCCATCCCGAGACGCGACAGCTCTTCGCCTACGTCGAGTTCGCGAGCGAAGCTCAGTGGACCGACATCGCCAAGACCGATGTCTGCCGCCGTTGGTGGGCGCACATGCGCGAGTTGATGCCGTCGCATCCAGACAACAGTCCCGTGTCGCTCGAACTCCCGGAAATCTTTCACATCGAAACACGTTGAACCGGCGGGGCGAGACTCAGTCGAGCCCTGCTCCACTACACTTCTATGGCTCACACGAAATCCATCACCGCCGCCTACCGTCTCGCGCATGAACGCTACTCCGCGCTCGGCGTGGATGTGGACCGAGCGCTCAAGGCGCTCGCCGCCATTCCCATTTCGCTCCAGTGCTGGCAGGGCGATGACGTCGGCGGATTCGAGAAACTCGGCACCTCGATCGGCGGCGGTCTCGCCGTCACCGGGAACTACCCCGGCAAAGCCCGCACGCCCGACGAACTTCGCGCGGATTTGGAGAAAGCACTTTCGTTCATTCCCGGTCGGCACCGCGTGAACCTGCACGCGATGTACGGCGAGTTTGGCGGCAAGAAGGTGGACCGCGACGAAATTGAGCCCAAGCATTTCAAGAACTGGATCGCATGGGCGAAGTCCCGCGGGCTCGGTCTCGATTTCAATCCCACTTGCTTCGCCCATCCGAAGGCCGCCGATGGTTTCACGCTTTCACACCGCAACAAAAGCATCCGGAACTTCTGGATTGAGCACTGCCGGCGCTCGCGCGAAATTGGCGCGGCAATGGGCAAGGCGCTCGGCACACCGTGCGTCACGAACGTGTGGATTCCCGATGGCTACAAGGATACGCCCGCCGATCGCCAAGGCCCGCGCGAGCGACTTGCCGCCGCGTTGGACGAGGTCTTCAAGAAGCAGTTGCCAGCGAAGCATCTCCTCGACGCCGTGGAAGCCGAAGCTCTTCGGCATCGGCGCGGAAAGTTACACGGTGGGTTCGCATGAGTTTTATCTCGGTTACGCCATCACGCGTCGCAAAGTGCTCTGTCTGGACGCCGGCCACTTCCATCCCACCGAGAGCATTGCGGACAAGATTTCCAGCGCCCTGCTCTACGTGCCGGAGATTCTCCTGCATGTCAGCCGCGGGGTCCGCTGGGACAGCGACCACGTCGTGACCTTCAACGACGATCTGCAATCCATCGCAAGGGAAGTGATTGCGAGTGGCCACGCCAACCGCATCCATCTTGGCCTCGATTACTTCGACGCGAGCATCAACCGGATCGCAGCCTGGGTGATCGGCACACGCAACCTACAACGCGCCCTGCTCGTCGCCCTGCTCGAACCTCCCGCCATCCGCGACGCCGAACTCAGCGGCGACTACACCGCCCGACTGGCGCTTCAGGAAGAGGCGAAGGCGCTGCCGTTTGGCGCGGTGTGGGATTACTTCTGCGAGAGCATGGAGGTGCCAATCGGCCGGAGCTGGCTCGAAGAGGTCGCTGCGCGGGAAAGGCAAACAGCAAGCGAACGTCGCTGATTTAAAGGACCCGATTTTTGACTCGATGGCGTTACCTCCCGCGTGGCCGATCGAGAATTTGATTGCTGCGTCACCTTGGGTCCGTCTTAATTCCGTCCGCAATTTTTGCCAGGGCCCATGGAATGCGGACTTACGAACCCCGCCAGGGCCGGAAGGCAGCAACGGCAGTTTGCTCTGCATCCGCCGTGGTCACCCTGGCTTTTTCTATTTACGATTTGTGATTTACGATTTCCGAGTGCGCCGCGCCACTTTCGCGACCTCGGCTCGTAAATCGTAAATCGAGATTCGTAAATCGAATGGCTTATCAGGTCATCGCCAGAAAGTATCGCCCGCAGCGGTTCGCCGATGTGGTGGGGCAGGAGCACGTCACACAGACGCTCGCCAACGCCATCGCGCAGAACCGCATCGCGCACGCCTACCTCTTCTGCGGTCCGCGCGGCACCGGCAAGACCACCGTGGCGCGCATCTTCGCGAAATGCCTGAACGCCACCGGCGGCCCGAAGGTGGACTTCGCCGAAGACGACACGCGCTGTCAGGAAATCACCGAAGGCCGCAGCATCGACGTGCTGGAGATCGACGGCGCGAGCAACAACGGCGTGGAGCAGGTGCGCGAGTTGCGCGAGACGGTGAAATACGCGCCAGCCTCTTCGAAGTTCAAGATCTACATCATCGACGAAGTTCACATGCTCTCCACGGCAGCGTTCAACGCGCTGCTGAAGACGCTCGAGGAACCGCCGGAGCACGTGAAGTTCCTCTTCGCCACCACCGATCCGGAGAAGGTGTTGCCGACGATTCTCTCCCGCTGCCAGCGCTTCGACTTGCGGCGCATTCCCGTGTCGCTCATCACGGAGCATCTCGGCTACATCGCGAAGCAGGAGAACGTGAACATCGATGCCGAGGCCCTGCACGCGATCGCGCGCGGTGCGGACGGCGGCATGCGCGACGCGGAGTCCGCGCTGGATCAATTGATCAGCTTCTGCGGCGAAAAGATTGTCGAGAGCGACGTGCTGTCGATGTTCGGCCTCACGGCGCGCAGCCAGGTCATCGCGCTCGCGGCGGCGGTCTTGAATGGCGACGCCGAAGGCGCGCTCCGCGAACTTAACGCGCTGGCCAAGCACGGCAAGGATCTCGGTCGGCTGCTGTCCGATCTGCTGAATCATTTCCGCAATCTGCTCATTTATCAGGTCTCGAAGGGCGACTTGAAGTTGCTGGAAGTTTCCGAGACGGAGGGCGCGAGCCTTAAAGAACAATCCGCCGCGGTCAGCGGCGAGACGCTGACACGCATCATGGAGGTGCTGACGGAAGCGGAAGGCCGTCTCCGCGACGCTGCGTCGAAGAAGATCTTCATCGAAGTGGCCCTGCTGAAGGCGATTCAGGCGCGCAATGCAGTGAGCATTGATTCCGTGCTGAAGCAACTCCAGCAATTGCGCAGCGAGGGCGGCGGACCCACGGCACCGGCTTTAATCTCGGCGCAAACGACAACTCCGACCCCGATCCAGCGACCCGTCGAGACGCCGCGTCCTGCCGCGGTTGCTCCGGCAGTTTCGGAACCAACGCCTACACCGGCACCCGCACCCAAGGCAACTGTCTCCTCACCGCCACCGGCTCCAACTCCAGTCACAGTGCAAGTCGCCCCGCCGGTTCAAGACCAGGCACCAGCACCTTCCAGCGGCGAGGTGGATCTGCATGCGTTGTGGGCCGCGCTTCTTGATGCAGTCGGCCGCGCAAGTCCGTTCACGCGCGGTTATTTGATCGAGGCGCATCCAGTTTCACTGACGAAGAACGTTTTCACGATTGGTTTCGCACCTGAGTTCTCCGATCACATCGACTTGGTGAACAACGCCAAGACGAATGGCGTGCTGCAGACGAAACTTGGCGAGTTCGGCCATCCGAACACCCAGGTTAAGTTCATTAAGGCTGAACCGCCGGCGAGCTGGTCGGAGGCACGTGCCAGTCTTCAAGCCGCCGCACCTGCTTCGCCACCGAGCCCTGCGCCATCAACTGCCGCACCGTCACCAGCGAAAGCGAACGGTTCATCTGGGCTCGCCGCGGCGGGCGCCCAACCCAAGCGCGATAAGCCGGTTCCGATCACGCTCAATGCGGAGGAGTTTAAGAACGACCCGCTTATCCAGAAAGCACTGGAAGTTTTCAAAGGCCGCATCATTGAAGTGCGCGCCTGATGTAGTCCGTCACCCCCAAACAACCAACCCAACATTTTCCTATGTCGAGCATCGGCAAATTGATGAAGCAAGCGCAGCGCATGCAGCAGCAGATGGAGCAGGTCCAGGCCGCCCTCGCCGCGCGCACCGTGGACGCCACGAGCGGAGGAGGCGCCGTGAAAGTCACCGCGAAATGCGATGGAACGCTGGCGTCCATCAAGATCGATCCCGCCGCGGTCACCCCAGGCGACGCTTCGATGCTGGAGGACATGATTCTGCTCGCGGCCAATCAGGCGCTCGATCAGGCCAAGAAGATCTCAACTGAGGAAATGGGCAAGGTCACGCAAGGCTTCAGCATGCCGGGCCTGATGTGAGAGACGTGATGCGTCGCGCGTAATTCGTGACGGAGTCAATGCCACGACAGCGGATACGCATCACTCACCACGAATCCCGACTCCATGTCTGCGCTTCCCGAGCCCATCAACCAGCTGCTAGCCGCACTGAATACGCTTCCGGGAATCGGTCCGCGCTCCGCGGAACGGCTGGCGTTGCACCTGGTGCAAAGCGAGGCGGGAGCAGTCAAGCAGCTGGCGGAAGCCATCCTTCAGGCCCGAGAGCGCATTCGAGCCTGCAGCATTTGCGGCGCACTCACCGAACAGATCCCCTGCACAATCTGCGACGACCCGCGGCGCGATGCCGCTCTCGTCTGTGTCATCGAGCGACCGGTGGACATCATCAGCATCGAACGTTCGGGGACGTATCGCGGACGATTTCACGTGTTGGGCGGAAAGATCTCCCCGCTGAACGGAGTTGAGCCGGAGGATCTCCGGATTGCAGAACTAGAGAAGCGACTGGGTAACGAGCCCATTCAGGAAGTTATTCTCGCCCTCGGTACCGATGTAGAAGGCGATGCTACGAGTTACTATCTCGCGAAGCGATTGGCGACGAAAGGCATCAAGGTGACGCGCATCGCCCACGGATTGCCGGCTGGCAGCGGACTGGAGTTCGCCGACGATTTGACCTTGAGCCACGCCTTGGCTGGCCGGCGTGAACTGGACTGAACTCCGCACCATTTATGAAGCTTCCAGAAGTTGCGGTCTTCGATCTCGGCAAGGTGCTGGTGGATTTCGACTACAGCATCGCCGCCCGTCGCATCGCCGCGCGCAGCACGATGCCGCCAACCGACATCCAGAAGTTCATCGATCATTCCCCGATCCTGGTCCGCTACGAGACAGGTCTGATGTCCCGCGAAGAGTTCTATTCCGAGATTCGCGCCATCACTGGCTTTCTCGGCGACATCGAGGAATTCGGTTCGTTCTTCGCCGACATCTTCTCACCGATGGACGAGATGATCCGCTTGCACGCCCAACTGCGCGAACACCGCGTGCCGACATTTATTTTCTCGAACACCAACGACCTCGCGATCTCACACATTCGACGAAACTTCCCGTTCTTCGCGAACTTCGACGACTACGTGCTGTCCTACGAGCATGGCGCGATGAAGCCGCACGCGAAGCTTTACGAAGTTGTCGAACGCGTCACAGCGAAGCGAGGCGCCCAGATTCTTTACCTCGATGATCGTCCGGAAAACGCCGAAGCCGGCGTCTCGCGGGGCTGGCACGTGATTCAGCACCATGATCCGGCGGCGAGCATCCGCCGTGTCAAGGAATTGGAATTATTGCCAAAGGATTAGTTCCCACCGCGACCAGCAATCTCTGCGAAGGAGGTTCGTGAGCGCCTTGGATCGCTTCAGCGCTCCGCTGCTTTTGACGATTGTCCCAGCACATGCGGACTCGAATAAAGCAATGGCTGATTGTTGGCGTTCTAATTGGCGACGGGATTGGACTGACCGCGTTTGGTTGGAACCGCCTAAACCATTTGGAGGAACTCGCTGAGCGCGGAATTGAGGCGAAGGCCAAAGTGCTGGATCACTCAATCGGCCAATACTCGAAGCGAAGCACCTCCTATAGTCTCACGTTGGAATTCTCGCCCGATGCTCACCCGACCGTCACGAAAACGATGACGGTCGACGGCAACACCTACCGTTCCGCCGTCAAGGATGGCGTGGCAACGGTTCGCTACCTCCCGGAAGATCCCGATACCTGTTCCGCAGAAAAGTCAGCACTCCTGCCCTATCAGATCGTGAAAGTGTTTGGAATGATCCTGCTCGGTGCGGGAATCGTGGTGAGCTGGATCGTTTTCCGCCCAAATTGCAGGTCCACCGAGAATCCGACCGCGGCTGTCACAAAGCAGGCTTGATCAACTTCTCCACCTGAATGTCCGGTTCTCCCAAAGTCACGAGACGTTCGCGAAGATCATTCAGCGCCAGCCGTGTATCGTGAAAACGTTCCGAGAGCATTCCGAAGATGCCGTCCAAGTCGTACTTCCGCGCCAGGCGATGATCGCTGGCTACCCGGTAGTTCGCACTGCCCAAGCCTTCGTAGTAGGTCAGATCAGGGAAGCCCTTGCGTTCGGAACGAAACCGAATGCGATCCGGGAACACACCGGACATGAACAGAGATTGATTGCCAATGTGCGCCCGGATGTAGAACCCGGTGGTGTCGTCAGCGGTCTGGAGCGCCGCGAGCATTTCGAAGAAGTAGTCCTTCACCTCGCCCTTCACCGTGCAGCGGGTGCGTTCGAGTTGGGAAAATTCGGCCAGCACCGAAGCCACATAGTCCGCTAGCGGACGTTCCTTCAGATCTGAGCGGCGAAAGCTGTGGCGGACGAGAATGTAGAAATAGAAATGCGAGGAGATGCGAAGGCAATTGCGATGTTCCAGAACCGCGCGGAGGAGGGATTCGTCATCGAGGATGAGGTCCCGCGACTCCTCGTCACTGAGCAACTGGACGAGGGTGTCTGCCGAGCCGGCTTTCGGCCCGAGCACGCTCAGGATGAAATCAATATCCTCAGCGGTGAACTGAACCCTGCAGTTGGGCCGAATGACCATCATACGACATCTGCTTAACCCATCGGCTACCCGAAGATTGGCTCAAGATAAAACAATTCGTGCAAAACGTAAAGCGTCGGCGTGGTCATGCAGGAGATTTCATGGTATACACATCATGCATGCAGACAATGCCCGCCGCGATACCCGCGCGCACTGAGCGCCAGGCCATGGACTGGAGCCTGGTTCTGGTCAGCGAAGGGATCGACGCCGTCATCGAACGCGATCCGGAGACGTTCGTATGGCGTCTTCTCGTTCAAGCTCCCGACTATCCCCGGGCGATGGACGTCATCCGGAAGTATCGAGCGGAGAATCGTCCTCAAATCTTCCAGCAACAACTTCCATGGTCCGGGCTAATCTTTGACTGGCGATGTCTGGTGCCCATCGCGATTTTCGTCTTTCTCTTCGCTGTCGAAGCCACTGGTCGGGGCGCCCTCAGCAAAGCCGGCATGATGCACAATCAATCGGTGCATGCCGGCGAATGGTGGCGACTCCTGACCGCGGTGACTCTTCACGGAAACATGGCTCACCTCACAACCAACGCCACCACAGGCTTGATTCTCGTCGGTCTCGCCATGGGGATTTACGGCGGCGGAACAGGTTTGTTCGCTTCGTTCCTCGCTGGGGTCGGTGGGAACATCGCCGGGCTTCTCATCTATCCCGAATCACATCGAGGGTTGGGCGCCTCAGGAATGATTATGGGCGCGCTGGGACTTCTCGCGGCGCAGTGGATTACCCTGCTTAAGCAAGGCCTGACACCGCGACAACTGGCGATCCGTGGAGTGCTCAGCGGCGGCTTGCTGCTCGTGCTGCTGGGGTTCAGCCCGCAGGAAAATGTCGACGTGCTCGCTCATGTCGCCGGATTCTTCTCCGGGCTGATCATCGGTGTGGGCTTGGCATTTTGCCCGCCAAAAGTGCGAACCAGCGCGTGGCTGGACCGCGCGGCGCTGCTGCTATGCTTCGGCTCCGGCAGTCTCGCCTGGTGGCTGGCCCTACGTGCCTTCGGGCGTGTTTGAACTTTCCATTTGCCCGCGTTTCCCTACCCTCTCCGCGATGCTTCCAACGCACAATTTGCACGTTAAAGAGTCGATTCGACTGACGGCCCCGCGCGATCTCAAGGCGCAGCTGCCGATGACCGAAACCGCGAACAAGACGGTGGTCGAAGGTCGCGAAACCATCAGCGCCATCCTCAAGCAAACCGATCCGCGCCTGCTCGTCGTGGTTGGCCCCTGCTCAATTCATGACCCGAAGGGCGCGCTCGAATATGCGAAGCGCTTGAACGTGTTGCGCAAGGATTTAGCGGATCAGCTCTTCATCGTGATGCGCGTTTACTTCGAAAAGCCGCGCACAACGATTGGTTGGAAGGGCTTAATCTACGATCCCACTCTCGATGGCAGTGATGACATCCAGACCGGCCTGCGAAAGGCGCGCGAACTCCTGCTCCAAATCAACGAGATGGGATTGCCCACCGCCACGGAGTTCCTCGACCCCGTCGTCCCGCAATACATCGCTGATTTGGTGAGCTGGGCTGCGATTGGCGCCCGGACCACCGAATCGCAGACGCATCGCCAGATGGCCAGCGGACTTTCCATGCCGGTCGGCTACAAGAACGGCACGGACGGCGGCTTGCAGATCGCCATCGACGCCATGCAATCCGCGATGCGGCCGCACAGTTTTCTCGGCATCGATCAGGATGGATTTACCAGCATCGTTCGCACCACCGGCAACCCGGACGGGCACGTCGTGCTTCGCGGTGGCCGGCTCATGACAAACTACGATGCGGAGAGCATTCGTGTGGCGGCGGAGAGTTTGAAGAAGGCCGGGCTTGCGCCTGTGCTGATGGTGGATTGCAGCCACGCGAACTCGCTCAAACAGCACGCCAAACAGGAGGAAGTGTGGCGGAGCTTGATTGAACAACGGCTCGCGGGCAGCAAGCCGATCGCCGGCGTGATGATTGAGAGCAATCTCTCGGAAGGCAGTCAGTCCATCCCGCAGAATCTCGCCGATCTGCGCTACGGAGTCTCCGTCACAGACGCCTGCCTGGGCTGGGACGTCACCGAGCGCATACTTCGCTGGGGCCGCGACGAACTCGCGAAAACTCGCTGAACGAGCTACATCGGCTCGAAGCGAATGATTCGTGGGGCGTTCTCTCCTTTCGTCCCGAGCTCAATCCGATAAACGCTACCCCGGCTGGAATGAGCGACGAGCTCCATTGAACTGAGCATTGAAAGCCGCTGAAACGCGGTGAAACACCGTCGCGGCTGAGCGCCCTCGAAACGAACAAGTGGTTCAATCGGCTATGCCAATTGAACCACTCGCCAAAAACCTTGCTACTGGGTGTGAACTACTTCCGGGCCGCGCGCTTGGCGGGAGCCTTCGCCGGTTTGGCCGGCTTCGCGGGCTCAGGACGCATTCCGCGACCTTTGCTTGCCGGCCCGAGAACTGGAGCCTTCGCCAGCAAGACAGCCTCCTGATCGGAGAGAAACTTCTGCAACGACGTCTTGCTGGAAAGCTGCGTAGGAGGACGCAAGGCCAGTCCTTTGTAATGCTTGTAGTGGACAAGTGTCCGACCGACCAAGCCGATTTCGAGTTTGGAGTCCGCCAGCTGCCAGACCTGGCCCGTTACGAACTCCACAGGAGTGCCACTGCTCTTTCGCATGATATGTTTACCAAGTTTCTGTCTCTGTCAGGCCGTTGATCGCACCCAACGAGACATCGTGTTGGAACTGAACCAAACAAGAATGGAAGCGCCTAAAAGGCCGACCGAAGCCCGACCATTGTTGCGCATTGATACTGCCAGCTACACCGCTGCAACGCAACGCAATTGCATCAAATAATCAAGGCCCCAGTATTGACCGAAGCTGACGAACCTAAATTCAATCCCTGCGTCGGTGAATAATGATGCGGGAGCCAACGGCGCCCATGACAGCCAGGACGAACATGGAGGGCTCTAGAATTTGCCCCACCGTGTGCCCCTCGCGCGAATTAGCGATTGCTCATGCGCGTCGCCAGATGTGCTGCACGGCGACCTAAATCGCCCACCCTATCGAAACCTCCCCAGTTGCATCCTACTTCTTCTGCACCGCCCGGAAGTAGATTGGCCCTGAGGTCGGCGCACCATGAAGCCACTTCAGCTTACCTTCCGTCGGCATGACACCGGTCGCGACAGAACGCCACGATGTGGCATCAATAAAATTCGTGGTGCACAACAACTCATACGACTCACCGGGCACACCAGAACAAGTCACTTCAAGATTAGGCCCGGCGGCGGCCACGAGAAGAGTCGGTGCCAGAGAAGGAGCAACCACCGTCAGCGTCGCAGTCGAACTCACCAGCGCCAGATAGTCGTTCGTCACCACGACGCGGTAACTGCCAGCGTTGGTGGCATCGACGCTGGAAATCGAGAACGTGCTGTTCGTTGCATCGGGAATCGGCAGCGAACCGAAGAACCACTGGTAGGTAATGGAGGGCACTCCCGAAGCCAGCACGCTGAACGCCGCCGCCGTCCCCTGAGTCACCGTCAGGCTCACCGGCTGCGCCACAATGTTCAGCGCCACGGAATTGAACGTCAGCGCCGCGACCCGACTGGTCACCGACCCGGCGAAGTTCGTCACGATCGACTGATACGATCCCTGGCTGCCGAGAACGACATTCGTAATCGTAAATGTCGCATTCGTGGCACCCGCGATCGGCGAACCGTCCTTGAACCAGAAATAATTGAGCGACGGTCCGTTGACACTCACCACGAAGCTCGCCGGACTGCCAGGAGCCACCGAAGCGTCCGCCGGTTCACCGACCAGCAGCGGACGGGAATCAACCGTCAACGCCGCCACCACGCTCGTTGTCGAACCAAACGCATTCGTCGCCACCGCTACGTAATTCGCCGTCGCGGAATCCTGAAGATTCGTCAGCGCTAGACTCGTCGAAGTTGCGCCGCTGATCTGCACGCCGTTCTTCAGCCAAAAATATCCAATGGGCGCCGGGCCCGTCGCCACCGCTTGAAAAGTGTAGTTCGAACCTGCCCGCACCACGGTTCCGATAGGCTGGAGAACGAACGTCGGCGGCACTTGCGTCTCCGTTGATTCGAATGCGCCGGCGTCACCGATAATCCCCGCTGGACGCGTCACACCGCGCTGATCCGTCGATGGCAAACCGCTCGTCGGCACCAGATCCAGCGCCGGACTTCCGGTCCGCAAGGCGATCGTCATCGTCGGACCGCCATTGGTCGTGAGCAAGCCGAGCCGCGGTTCGACATTCGTCACACTCGTCGTCACCGGCAAGGCAAGGGAATTGTCCGAGCTCAGGTTGTAGCCTAAGTCCGCAACGGTACCCGCGAGATTACCGGGAGTATTGGACGCGACGATTGAGGCCCGGAGCGAATACGCATTGCCGGAGCTCCAAATGCCGCCGCCCGCAAGTGCGCCGGAATTCGTCTCGCCGACGGTGCTGAGTTCATTCGTGTTGTAGGCGATCGTCACATGCACCAGCGTCGTGACGTTGGAAACGAGCGCCAGCGCACCACCAAGCGAATCGCCACGCACGCCGAAATTCGTCGAGGAATTGTCACCGGCACCACCCAGCACCCGGTTCAATGCCAGCGTGGAATTGGTCATGGTCAGCAAGCCATTCGCTGCGTGAATTGCACCACCACTCCCCTTTCCTCCCGCCACTCCGTTGGTGCCACCATCCAAACTGCCGAGACCATCACCTCCGTGGGCGATATTGTTGTCAAATGTGCTCGCGATGACCGTCGTGGTGCCAAAAGAAGCCACCGCTCCGCCCAGGCCGTCCGCACCGAATAATCCCTCGCCACCGAGCGACCAGTTTCCAGTCAGCGTGCTTTCCACGATCCTAAGGCTGCCAGCGCTGTAAATCGCGCCACCGTGGCTTGTGCCACCCCAGCCCAGAGGACTGTCATCGTCATCGCCCAGAGACTGATTGGCCGCGAACACCGTCTGTTCAACGGTCGCCACGACATTCGAGGCGATGTAGATCGCACCACCCGCCGCACCGCCCGCCCCCGGACTATTCGTTGGCGCAATAAACGTGAACGCGATGTTGTTCGTGAGAATCGATCCCACAATCTGCAAACGTCCCGCTGTTACCGCGATGGCTCCGCCCTCCGCCGCACCAGTGCGCGAAGCTCCCCCGCTGCTGGACAACAGACTCTCGCCGCCGCGGGCTTGATTACCCTCAAACGTCGTCGAACGGAACTCACAGTCGCCACCCTCCGAATACACCGCCGCGCCGAGCCCCGCGCCACTGTTGGTCACGCTCAGACCGGCCGCGACATTCGCCAACGTTGGATAGCCGAGAGCCGAGTTGCCAATGACCGTGCAGGATTGCAGTGCCACGCGACCGCCGTGATTGCAAATCGCCGCTCCCACGCCGCGTCCTGCTGCGGCCGGCGAGTAATTGGTGCTCGCCAGCACACCGGGGCTGCCGCCTTGAACGATGAAATTCGTGAGCACGCAATTCGTCAGGCTCACCACGCCGCCGCGATTCCAGATGCCCGCCCCAAAACCATCGCCACCGGGTTGCGGCGCCGCGCTCAACGTTCCACCACTGCCGTTGGTTCCATCCACCCGTCCATTCGCAAACACTACCCCCGTCGCTGCGAACGAGAGATTAGTTTGCACCTCCACCAACCGCCGCGCGCCGCCACCGTCGATCACCACGTTGTGACCGTTCGCATCCAGCGCGGTGTCGTAGAGGGGCGAGAGCGTGTTGGTGAGCGTGATGACGCCATCGCTCTCGAAACGCAAAATGCCACCTTCCTCCAATGCTTCGGTCAATCCCTCCAACGTCGCGCTCGCCACGCTCTGCGTCAGCAGAAACGGCGAAACGTTCACTGACAAGCCGCCGGTCAACTCACCGTCCAGGAACATGCCGCGAATACCTTCCGCTCGCTTCAAGATCACGCCCTGCAACGTATTCGTCGTGCCGATCCACGGATGCACAAAGCTTCCGCGGACCGCCCCGTTTCGGAGATCGAGCGAGAGATTGAACGCGGTGACATTCGAATCGAGCACGCCGAGCAGGTTGTTCGTCGACAGCTTCACGATGTTCGTCACACCGCGGACAAGGTTTCCGCCGGTGATTCGAGATTGACCGTTCACCCAGTTCACCACTCGCGCACCGCTGGCCGGCGGCGCGTAGGGCGAGATCAACAGCGTTGGTTGGTTCGTGAATCCCGACCGATAGTTGAGCGCTTTGGTATCCGGAGCCGCGAGCCAGATCATCGCACCATCGAGATACGCCGGCTGATTCGTCACGGGCGCCACCCAACCCGTGAAGACCGCCAACCCGCGCGGCAGCGAGTGGTACAGCGGCCAGCGGTTCTGCCGGGTAATCTTCGCCGTGGTCTTGAAGGTCGCCCCGTTTCCGAGCGTGCCGGAGAGACTGAGCGTTCCGTTGCGCGCAATCTTGCCGAAGCCATACCCCGACCCGCCCGGCAGCAACTGGCTCAGCGCATTCGTATCCGCCACGGCAAACGTCAGATTTCCGACCGGTGGAACATTGGTGGAAGGCAACGCGCTGGCAAGTCGCTCCAGCACCACTTCCGCCGTGGTATTGCCGAAGACGCTTCCCGTGATCACGCCCGCCGCATTCGTAGTGTCCAACTTCAGCGAGACGGACCGATTGATACCGCCCACGGCACCTTGCAGCGTAACCGAATAATTGGTGTCGAACTTCCCGGTGAAACGATAGCTGCCGCCGCGATGCCGGATGCGTCCGCTGATGCTCCCGCGCGAGCTCAATGACAACGTGACAAATCCGCTGTTCTCCAGCGCGGGATTGTTGCTGCGAATGATGCCCTGATACGTGCCGGAAAGTTGAATGAACGGATTGAGACCGAAGCGCGCGCTGAGCGAGAAGTTGGTGGCATTCGTCGGCACGAGAAACGTCAGCGATGGCGCGGTGGAGGTTGTCGAGCCTGTCCAGCGTTCGAGGATCTGCCTGCGTCCCGGCTTCGCGACTGCCGTGTAATAGCGGCCAAGCTCGACGCGCTGTCCGTTGGTCACTCCGGTCACCTTGCCGTCACCCGAAACCGTCAAACTCAATGGAACCCAGCCCGCGTAGAAGAACTCCACCGGCGCCGCGTTGGTATAGCGGTTACCTTCGAAGTCGATCGCTTCGAGCGTGACCGTGGTGAAGCCAATGTTCGGCGCGAGCGGAACCGACCAGTTCGTCGTTCCTGTCGCGACGCGCTGAGGGCCGCCATTCACACGGTAAACGACTCGCGCCACCTCCACATCGTCCGCTGCCGTGCCGGAAATGGTCACAACCTGATTGGTGAACCGCGAGCCCGGCGCTGGTGACTGCACCGTCAGCGAAGGACTGTTCGTTCCCGGGATGTAAGAGTCGTTCAGGATGGAAATGCGCGTGTAATACAAACCGGTGTAGGCCGGCAGACGCGGCGGCGTGTTCGAAATCGCGACCGGCAGATCGCTGAACACGGAATACGCCGAGCTGATCAGGTTGCCGAGATTGGCGATGGTGTTGTTCGTCGAAAGCGAATTGAAGTGCGTGAGAACGTTGGTGCCGTCAGTTGTGTTGGTGGATTCCAGGACGCGACCGAAAACGGTGAAGCCCCCGTTCTGGTTGTCGAGATTCGTGCTGTTGTTTCCGAGATTGAAAAACCACTGGCTCGTGGCCGAGTTTGGATCATCCCCCAGCTTCGCCATCGCGATCGTGCCGAACAGATTGGTCAACCGCGCGCCGACCAGAAACTCGTTCGTCACCCGGCTGAACTCCGTAATCGCGTCATAGCCGGAGAAGAGATTGGTCCCTGTGCTGTTCGTGACGGTAAATCCGCCGCCCTGGACGGCAAACCCGGGAACCGCGCGATGGATGAAGCTGTTCGAGTAAGCGCCACTGCGAATGTAGAGGAGGAAGTTGCGGACCGTCTCGGGTTTCTCCTGATCGAACAACTCGACATCCATCGTGCCCAGCGAATTCGTCCCGCGAACCACCTCGAATCGGACCACGGTGTTACTGGGAGCCGGACTCGCCGCAACCGGCAATGGAGGAAGTCTGATTCCCACGGAACTCGCACCGCTGCTGGCAGCGCTCGCGCCTGTGACTGCTGCCCAAAGCAAAGCCACCGCGAGCATTGCCCGCATCAATACACCTCGCGCGACCGAGCGTGATTTCCGCAACGCAGCACGCACCCCGACATCGTCCTGATACAAAGTCATGAATTCCCGAAACAACGGTGCGGGTTGTCTACCAGCGCGCCACCGGGCAAACAAGACTTACTCGCGGACTGCACACACCTTGAAAACTGGCCTCAACCGACGTCCAAGTCTCAATCGCCCGCTGGTGTCCGGAGTCGGTAAAACTTCCGTGCGCTTGGCGTGGGATCGTTCAATCGCTCCACTCCATTGGTCGAACGTGCCGGCACCGTGACCCATGGAGACCATGCTCCCTGCTCCATCATCGGACGCGCCTCCACCACATACGTTCGGTTCGACCGCGTTTGGAACTCCAGCCATGCCACGCCGTCATCAGAGCCGATTCGCTCCACGCGCAGTTGGTTCGCGCTGTCGGCCGGATCCGTTCCGGCCCGATACTCGTCGCCGTTGCTCACGCCATCGCCGTCTGCATCCAGCGCGGCATCGGCGGGTTCACTGGAGTTCAAGCCATACGCCGACTCGTATTCGTCCGGCAACCCATCCCCATCCGTGTCCGCCAGCACCGTCAGGTTCACCCGCGAGCTCAGCACGCCGGCCAACGAAAATGCGTTCGTCACCTGGACCGTATAGGCACCATTGGCACGCACCGGGCCGACGTCGAACGTCGCCACATAGTTCGTCGTCGTCTCGACCCGCACCACCGCCGTGTTCGACCGCCACAGATACGTCAGCGGCGCCGTCGCCGAGTTCGACACCGCCACGCTGAGAGTCACGAACCCATTGCTCACCACCGCCTGACTCAGCGGCTGTTGAATGATCGTCGGACGAACCCGCACCGCCAACGTCACCACGTCACTGTGCGTCACGCCAAAGGCGTTGCGCAGCACCACCGTGTATTCGCCGCGCACCGGCCAGTCCACATTCGTCAGCGTCAGTGAGGGCCCGGTCGCGCCCGGGATCGCTACGCCATTCCACAGCCACTGATACGCGATGGGCAACATGCCTCCCGCCCCCACGCTGAAGGTGAAGTTCGTCCCCGGATTGACCAAGGCTCCCACCGGCTGCACCAGCACCGTCGGCTGGGGGATCACGGTGACCTCCGCCGTTTCACTCGACACCACGCCGAAGCCGTTGCTCGCCACCAGCACGTAGCTGCCTCGATCCTCCCACACGATGTTCGAGAGACTCAGCGACAGGTTCGTCGCTCCCGCGACGGGTACGCCGTCCTTCGTCCATTGCAATGACAGCGGCGCAGCTCCCGTCACGTCCGTCGTGAAGAGGAGGTTGGTGTAAGGCAGGGCCGTCGCGGAAGCGGGATGCAAATGAAACAACGGTTTGTCTGGCGACAGCCCATGGACGGGCCGCGAAAATATCGACGTATTGCCATCCGCATCGGTCGCCGTAGCCGTGATGAATGGCTTCGTGGCTAGGACTCCCGGGAATGTGACTTCATACGCCGCCGCACCGTTGAAGTCCGTGGTAACGTTGGTGAATCCGATGTAAACCTCGCCCTCACCGAACCCCGATGGATGGGCCACCGTGCTCCCAAAGAACTCGATGCGATACGTCGAGAACGCTGCGCTGTTCAGTCCACCCGCAATCGTCGTGTTCTCGCCGAAGGAGGCGGATGTCAGCTCCGGGTAGTTCTGGCGGTTGTTCGCACCTATATCGAGGTCAAGGAAATCATTGGTCCTGGCAGGCACCGAAATCGAAAGCGGGGCGACAACCGTGTTCGCAAAGAACAGGTTGGTATTGGCCAGCATTGAGTTCCCCGAAATGGTGACGCCGTTAACACTGCGAGGTATAGGCCACAAACGGAGAAGTGCATCCGCGAAGTCCAATCGCTCTGATGGCAATTCGCAATGATATTGCTGGCCATCAAGACAGTCCACGAGCCACTCGGGTTCCAATGGCGTCCCCCAAACTCGAAGTCGCAATTCCATTACGGTGATAGGGAAGAGGCGCATGACCATCTGCCCCGACACCGATGTAGTTGCCGATCCGATGGCAACCTCGCAAACGGTCGTGGAAAGTCGAATCCACCGACGCTGTCGATGATAACATTCCCCGCACCATCCTCCGAACCTCCAATCCAGATTCCTCTCACCGAATAAATAGAGACAGTGCTGTTTCCATTATTAACCGACGGTCGAGACCCGGAAGAATCGACACCAAGAAAATTCCCAATAATCAGGTATCGACCGATTCATTTGAAACGAATCCATGACGAATCGCCTTCCCTTGTTCCCCGCAATTACATTTCGATCGGCGCGATCCGCGAGCCACGATTCTCGTGTGCAAAGGCGGCAAACCGCTCCGTAGATGACTTCCCCGTTGAGATTGCCGTGAGGCGTTGACTGGTCAGTGAATTAAACAACGTCGGAGCCAGATCCGTCCCGAGGTTGTTACCCACGACAATGTTGCTCGATCCAACGATTATGACCGCCTCTACGAACCGACGAATCGCAAACCACGAACGCGACGAATCATTGGCGCGAATCGCGAACCCGCCAGCCAACGCGACTGACCATCGATTTCGACCGTCTCACCGCATTGTCGAACTCCGCTCGGTGTTGTGCCATGAACCGGGCGCGAATAACCGTCAATCTCCAGAGCGTCCGCAATATCCGGCAACGCGGTCGTCGGTTGAAGCCAATGACAGGGCGGAGTTCGCCCAGAATGTCGAAACAAACCCGATCCGTTCCACGACTGGCATTCGCATCCAAAATCGCCTGTCGCAGCGAGCCGGGACCGGCGTTGTTGGTGTTGATGACGGTGAAGTCGGCAGCCCGCGTCCCCGAAGCCAGCAGGCAAAGGGCGGCGGCGGTTGCAGCAAGTAGAAGTTGTTTCCCCATATCGTTTCCTTGGTTGTGCGCCAGTCTCACGACCATCTTCCGCCCGCGCGATCCAGCGCGACTTCGGATGGCTTTCTTGTATGGAATGGCGGCCTCATTGACTGAGTTCTTATGGCGGAAGCAGGTCGGAAAGGCAATTCCGAAACTCAGGAGAACGGGAACGTTGGAAAGCGACAGCCCCTCGGAAGCAAACCGACTTCGCGTCAAACCTTCGACGCTGCCCGGTGGAAAACAAAAACCCGGCGACGCTCGCGCATCGCCGGGTGGATGATTCTTATCGAACCTGCGGGAAACTATTCCTTGCGCAGGCGGTAGAAGATACCGGGATTCGGGACGCGGAATTCTTCGTAGCCGTTGTTGAACACGTTATCAACCGGGGTCCAGACCGCGTCGGGGGCCAGCGAGGTGGAGCTTTCCAGGATGAAACCGGTGACGTTTTCAGGCCACGAGATAAACGTGGCGCCGAACTCGTTGATTACGATCTTGAGCGAGGGGACCGGAGGAATGACCGCCGGGATGCCGGCCGCGGTGGCCTTGCCGAGACGTGCGATTTCGCTCGGGCTAAGGACGACCGGGCGCGTCTGGATGCTGTTCACAACGCCGGCGGCGGTTTCACCGTCTTCGTCCGCGAAGATGAGCGCCAGCGGATCGAGCGACCAGCGTTTGTCGACGACACCGTCGGTGGCGCTGAGGTATTGGAACAGCCCGGTGCCGAGCGGAGCGGAGCCCACGGGAGTGGTGACCACGTTCACGCCGTCGATGTATTTACCGAGCTCGCGCTTGGTCAAGTCGACCGTGAAGGCAATACGATGGAAGGTGTCCGCCGTGGCGTTGCCTTGATACTGGCTGGAGATGCCGAGGCCGTTGCCGCCGTTGAGGAATACATCGCCGTCGGTGGTGTTGTTGGTTTCCGTCTGGAACAAGGAACGGAAACCGCCGCTGCTGGCCGGGAACATGACGTCCATGATCACGGTGTATTGATTCACCTTTTCACCACCGGCATTCGGGAGGATGCCGTGTGGCAGGAGATAACCGAGCGGGATGCGTTCCGCTTCCGTCGCGGGATAGTTGAAGCGCATGACGTTGGCCACGCCGTCGTCCAAAATCGCCGTCTCATACAGGGTCACGAATTCGGTGTCCGGACGCCCCACGAGGTCGGTGCCGATGGTCGCCGCCAAGGTGCCGGCTTCGAAGTCCCACTGGCCGCTGACGAGCGGAACGCCATACGGGGATGGCCCGCCGAGAGCAGCAATGCCCTCGTTACTCATCTTGTAGTTGCGAATCTGGATGCTGTTCACGTAGGAGGCCTGGGATTCGGAATCCTCATCGCCGAACAACAGGGCGGTGGGAAGCAGGCCCCAGCGCCCGTTCAATCCACCGGCCGCCTGGTCGCTGACGTTCACGCCGTCGATGAACTTCGAGATCACTCCTTGGGTCATGTCGACCGCGAAGGCAACGCGGTGCCATTGACCGCGAACGATCGTGCCCTGGTAGGAACCGGAGATGCCGATGCCATTGCCCGGGTTGACAAACAGATCGCCGTCACCGGAATTATCAATCTGGATAAAGGAGTGCCAGCCTTCCGTCGGGATCAAGATATCCATGATCATGGTCCATTGATTGACCTTGGTCGCGGTGGGGTCGCCATTGGGCCGGGCCCCGTGCCGCATGATGTAACCGAGCGAGGAATTGGTAATCTTCTTGGTCGCCATCACGAACGCCGGCTGGCCGCCAATGTCCGGCAATCCGAACTGGGTCGTCGTACCAAAGCCCGTTCCCGCGGCGGTGAGGCCGGCGGGGCCACCACTGTATTCCAAGGGAAGGCCGATGGTCGCGCTGAGGTCGCCCGCATTGAAATCCCACTGGGCCGTAATGCCGCGGGATTGGGGGACGTCAATCACGGTGAATGACCATTGTGTGGTCACCAGGGAGATGCCGTTGTTGAAGGTCAGCGACGCCGTGATGTTGGTGCCGAAGATGAACGGCTCCGGGGCTTGATAGGAAATGGTGGTGGCGTTGCCCAGCTTCGAGCTGCCAGTTGCCACCGTGGTGCCGTTGATGGTCAATTGAACGGTCCCGACATCCAAAGCGACGGGGCCGTCCACGATTTCAGCGGAAATGACGGTGTCCGCGCGAACGTCTTTCGCGCCATTTACGGGAACGGATCCGCTGAAGGTCGAGGCCGCGGCATCAGGAATGTCACTGACCTTCACTCCGTTGGTGCCGAACGTGTAGATTCGTTCGAGTTCAAAACCCGTCACGGCGCGTCGCCAGATGGCGACATCATCGATCAACGCGTCGATGGCCGGGCTGTAAGCACCAGTCCCGTCCTGCCCGATGTTCGTGGGCAACCCGGAGTCAAGCGTCTCCTCGGCAGGTCCGATCGGCGTGGTGGCGACCAAGACGCCGTCCAGGAAAGTGATCGCATTGCCATCGCGTTTGTAACTCACGGCGATATGATGCCAGTTGCCATCATTGATGCCGGGACCGCTCGCATCGACACGTGGGGATCCGCTCTCACGATAATTCCAGCCGAGGTTTCCACCACCACCGACGAACACCACCCAACCGGTATTGCCGCCAGCATCCCAGTCTTTGTTGGACAGGAAGGAAGGATCGCTCTCCTTGGAATTAATCTTCACCCATGCGGAGACGGTGAAGTCGGTGGCGCCACCAAAGTTAAGTTCCGCCGGAGTTCCCAAGGTGACGTAATTGAAAAACGATCCGTCGCTGGCAGTGGAAACTCGCACCGCGCCGGAACCGATCCGGCCGGCTTCAATCGTGGGGGCACCAGCGGGAGACGCCACGACCGTCGAGCCGGCCGCGGTGTTCACGTAGTCGCCATCGAACGGGAGGTGGACCACCATTTCACTGGTGATGGTCCCGGCGGGGACCGACGCTGCCGCGCCCAGCACAGATGCCAGGGCGGCGAATCTAAACAGTTTGTTGGATTTCATAGGGTTTACTTGATGTCTGTTAACTGAAAGGACGAAGCAAAGAGGGAGACCGGGGCCATGAATTCCGGCAACGACTCAGGGAACGGGAAACACCCTCGTCTCGAACCCAGAGACGTGAAGCCCGCTGCCTGAACTGTTTGAAGGAGGAACTGCATTCGCGAATCCTGCCGACCGCGACCGACTACCCAAGTGCTGGAACAACGCCAGTGGTATCAAAAGACGACCCGGCAATCAAGCCTGCGGATTGAGTTTGAGGAGTATTAACCTCGTCGTAACCCGTTTCCCATCGAACCCTAAAAGAGACTGCCGAGTTCCGCGGAAGTTACAGGCGAATCACCGCACCACCGCCCGGAAGAACTGTTGCTGATTCGCTCGCGGAACCGAGTTCGTCACCTTCCCGCCCCCGGTCGTGGGAGCGACGTTTGTGCGGATGGCGGACCAGGTCGAAAGATTCGTCGACTGCTCCGTCACGTAACGTACCCCCGGCTTTCCGCCCAGGCTCAGAACGACGTTCGTTGCGACCGGAGTTTGCGATACCACATCCAACTCCGGCACCCGGCTCGGCAGCACCAGCATGTCGAGCAACTGGTTGTTATTATCGAAAGCCTGCCAAAGCATCGTGTTGCCGGTGATCTCCATCAGCCCGTAGTGGTAGCGCGAATACTCGACGGTGAACAACGGCCAGTTCGCCACGCGTTCCACGTCCAACGTTCCGCCGCCACCGCCCGCGATGATATAAGTGACGCCATTGGTCGTTCCGCGATTGTAATTGTGCGCGTGACCAGAAATCACCACGTCCACGTTCCCCTGCGTCAACAGCGGCACCCAGTCATTCCGCACGAACGCCTCACCCGTGTAACCGCCGCCGTTCCATAGATTCACGAACGGCGGTTTGTGGAAGCACACCACACGAAACGCCGCACGCTGCGTTTCCGGACGCGCGAGTTCCGCCTGCAACCAGGCGCGTTGCTCCGGTGACTCGCCGGTGCTCGCTTCGCTGTCGAGGAAGATGAACCGGCTGTTCCCATAATCGAATGCGAACCACGCCTCGTTTCCCGGCAACGCACTGTAGGCATACGCGAGAGCGTGTTCGCCATCGTGATTCCCCCGCGCGAACACCACCGGCGTCGTCTGCGAGCAGTTCATGTGTTCCAGCGGCTTGAACCAGTAGTCATGCCATTCAGAAAGCACGTTCCCGCTGTTCACCATGTCCCCGGCGACCGCGATCAAATTCACCCCCTGCGCGAGGAAGTTGGAAACGTGCGTGCGAAGGATTCCCGTGCCTTGATGATTGTCTCCCCACCACGCGACCGCGAAGGGCGTCTCGCGTTTAGGTGCGGTGCGGAATTTGTACACCGGAGTCACCGCGTCGCCGCTGCGCACGCGATATACGTAATCCGTCTCGATCGAAAGCCCGGTGATGTTCGCTCGGTGGACGAAATGCGTCGCATCGATTTGCAGCGTCTCGATGTCCGTCAGGGTGTGTTCGGTGACGTTGCTGAGGCCCCACTCCACGGCGTGCAGGCACGTATTGCCATCTGTCTCCCAGAGCAAACGCATCGCGTCGGTGCGGACATCCTGCAGCATTGGAAGCTTCGTGATCGTGGGCGTGAAGGAAACCGGCGCCTCTTGCAAACGCACCACGACGTCATCGGCCATTGAATCGTTATTCGCGCCGCGACGATGCCTCCCCACGATCTCCGCCCTCAGCTTGCGCGTGCCCAGCGGCAACAAAGCGTTGACCGTTCGCGGAATCCAGATGCTGTTTCCCGCCACCATGCAGCGAACGCTGGAAAGCTCATTGCCCGTCGCATCCAGATAAGCCACGCGGAAGTAAACCTGATCGTCGAACGTGCCAGCGCCGAACTCATTTCGCAGCCACGCCTCAGCGTCCACCGCCGCGCCGCCGTCCAGATCAGCCACCGTGAAACCTGCCGCGATCAAATCAATCTCCTGGCGAAGCACCGTGTCGCCGCCGGGACTGACGCCGCCATACACAAAGGAACTTCCGCTGTGCGGCGAGCCGCGTCCGCTGGCCGCCGTCACCGCCACGGCATTTCCGGTGAGTCGTTGCCAGTTCAGAAGCTGGGATTCAAAACCACCGTTCAGCTGAATCGGCTGACCAAACAAAGCGTTCGGCGCCGGGCCAGAGCCAGCGACTGAAAACGGCACGTCTGAAAAATCTGCCACTGCGGGGAAGTTCACGGAGCTCACACGAATCCGGTAGTTGGTTCCATTGCCGAACCGCGGATTCACGATCCACGTGAAGTTCGTCTGCACCATTGGAGCCTGGCCAAGAGTCCGGTAGAGCGTGTTCCCGTCGTAAACGTCCACCAACGCGAATCCGCTCGGATTCGTCGCCGCCCAGACGACTTTCTGGGTCGAGCCCGCTTGAATCTGTTCGCCAGCATTCAGACTGGTCACCCGCAACGTCGGCGGTTGTGGCGTTTGAATGCCGCCAGCGGCCGGCCCGCCCAACGCCGCGATATCCGCCGCGCTCATAGCCTCCGGCCGCAGCTGCACACTGTTGATGAAACCCGCGGAGTTCTCCTGATCTTCATCCGCGAACAACAACGCGACGGGTTCGAGAGCGAACCGACCGTCCAATGTCCCCGAGCTCGTCTGCTGGACGTTCGCTCCGTTGATGTAGCTCGTGAAAGTTCCGGCGACTGTGTCGACCACGAGCGCGAGGCGATTCCAGGTGCCGTCCGGAACACTTCCCGCGTAATTGCCGCTGATGCCCACGCCGCCAGCCGGGTTGACGAACCAGTCACCATCGTTCGCATTTGCAGAGCTTGTCTGCCAGAGCCCAGCCCAACCCGTCGGTCGGCTCGGAAACATCACATCCATGATGAGTGTGTAGCGATTCAGAAACGCGCCGCCGGCGTTCACACCCAGCCCGTGCGTCATACGAAAGAACGTCCCGCGCGTGAAAGACGCAACCTGCGCCGATTGGCCTCCGATGGTCGCCGTCGTGAAGCTCACTCCCGGAGTCGTCGCGGGCGGCGCGAATCCCGTCGTCAACGCCAGCCCGCCCACCGACGACGCCAGAGAGTTATTGAAATCCCACTGCGCAATGCCGCTCTGGGTGAGATACGGAATTCCGGAAGCAGACGCGCGGCCGAGGGCCGCCACTTGTTCAGGTGTCAGCGCGCTGTTGTGAAACTGGATGCTGTTGACGTAAACCTCGCCGGTCTCTCCATCTTCATCAGCAAAGAGCAACGCCTGCGGCAACAGAGACCAACGCCCGTCCGTCACACCAACCGTCGCGTCGAGGTATTGAACTGCGTTCGTTCCGAGCGGCGCCGCGCCGACGGGGCCGGTTAATACATTGGTGCCGTCGATATACTTCCCAAGTTCACGTTTCGCGAGATCCACGGTGAACGCCACCCGGTGCCATTCGCCCGGAGCGAGGTTGCCCTGATACTGACTGCTGATGCCGATGCCGTGAGTGCCGTTCACAAACAGCTCGCCATCAGTGGCGCACGGACTATTCGTCTCGGTTTGCAGCAGTGACCGAAACCCTGTGCTGGCCGCCGGATAAAACAAATCCATGACCAGCGTATAGCGATTCACGAACTCGCCTCCGCTGTTCGGCTGCGCGCCGTGGGAGAGGATCAGCCCTTGAGTCGAAGTTGTCGCGGGAATGCGAATGACATTAGCCGACCCTCCATTGATCGCGGGAATACCAAACGAGGTGGTCGTTCCGAATTGGGTGTTGGCTCCTGTATCACCCCGGAATTGGAGAGGAGAACCGATGGTCGCGGAAAGGCTCCCGTTTTCGAAATCCCACTGCCCGGTAATCGCGGCGAACCCGCATTCCGACATCCCGATCAAGAACAGGGCCATCACAGCAGCCCAGCCACAGCAGATCCCAAAGTGCATTCACAGACGATCGCCGAATGGGGCGGATTAATCAATCCGGCATTTCGGAAGTCGAGTCCGCTTTGCGCGGATCTCAGCCCTTTTCGATGCAGGCGTAGGCGTTGTGATTGTGGATGCTCTCGTAGTTCTCGGCTTCCACCTTGTACCACGTCACGTCGCGGTGCTTGTTCAGGCGCGTGGCGACATTGCGGACCAAATCCTCCACGAACACCGGGTTCTCGTAAGCTCTCTCGGTGACTGCCTTTTCATCCTGTCGTTTCAACAGGGCGTAGAGCTCAGAGCTCGCGGACTTCTCGACGATGGCAATCAAGTCCTCGATCCAAATCGCCTTTGTCGAACGGATCTGCACCGTCACCTCGCCGCGCTGATTGTGCGCGCCGTACTGGCTGATGGCCTTCGAGCACGGACACAACGTCGTGACATTCGCTTTCACCGTCAGCACGAAGTCGATCTCCTTGCCAATCGCCGTCGCATCGAACCGCGCGGTGTAATCCATCACGCTCGTCATGCCGGAAACGGGCGCCTTCTTTTCGAGGAAGAACGGAAACTCCATCTCGAGGTGCGACGTCGCCGCGTTCAGCTTCACCTGCATCGCATGCAGAATGTCCTCGATATTCTCGACATGAACAATGTTGCCATGGGCGTTCAGTACCTCGATGAACCGGCTCATGTGCGTGCCTTTGAACTCCTTCGGCAGGTCCACGAACATGCCAATGGTCGCAACGGTGTTCTGCAGGCTGCGCGCCTTGTCGCGAATCTGAATCGGGAACCGAAGCCCGCGCACGCCCACCTTGTCGATGCGTAGTTCGCGATGATCGCGCTCGCTCTGCTTGTCGTGCAATGGCGCAGCGGCTTTGCCGGCGCGCGGCGGAACCCGGCGTGCCCGTTCGGTTTCAGACAGTTTCAGCATGGTGGATGTTTAGCAGGGCACCGCACGTTTGCAAAAATAAATCCGGCGGAAACTGCCAGGAAATCCTGAACGGCTTTAGGAACGGTTTTGACAGCAGCGCATCCCGCCATCTATTACCCTCCCCATGCGTTCGATTCGTTCCGCCTTTCTGTTGCTGATTTTGGCCACACTGCTGATCTCCGGCGCGTCCGGCATGGCGGCGCAGACCTTCCGCGTCGCCACCTACAACGTAGAGAACTACATCGATGCTCCCGCTGGCACCCGGCCGTTGAAGAGCGCCGAGGGCCGCGCCAAGATCCGGGAAAGCCTGCGTGCGCTGAACGCCGACGTCGTGGCGTTCCAAGAGATGGGTTCCACCAATGCCTTCCTCGAACTTCGCGCATCGCTCAAAGCCGAAGGCCTCGACTATCCGCATTGGGAACACGTCTCGGGCTGGGACACCAATATTCACGTCGCCGTCCTGAGCAAGTTTCCGTTTTCGGCCCGCCGACCTCACACCAACGAATCGTTCCTGCTCTTCGGTCGGCGCTTCCGCGTCAGTCGCGGCTTTGCCGAAGTCGATGTCCGCGTGAACAACAACTACTCCTTCACCCTGATCACCACCCACCTCAAATCGCGACGCCCCGTCCCCGAGGCAGACGAAGCAGAACTCCGGGAACAGGAGGCGATGATTCTCCGCGAGAAGATCGATGCGATCCTCAGCAAGAATCCCGACGCCAATCTTGTCGTCCTTGGCGACTTCAACGACACCAAGGACACCAAATCCACCCGCGCCATCATCGGCCGCGGCCGGACAGCCCTAATCGACACACGTCCGGCGGAACGCAACGGCGACAACCGGCCCAATCCCAATCCGCGATTTGAGCCGCGCAACATCACGTGGACCCATCACTATGGAAAAGAAGACACCTATAGTCGTATCGATTACATCCTGCTCAGCCGCGGCATGGTGAATGAATGGAACAAGGACGAAAGTTTCGTTCTCGCACTGGCCAATTGGGGCGCCGGTTCCGATCACCGGCCCGTGGTAGCCTCCTTCACCGCCGCGGACAAATAGCACATTTTCAGCCGCTTTTGACTTTTTTCCGGCTTTCTGATACCACTCCTCCTCAAGTCAGACCTGACCAGTGACCAAACAACCGCCCAGACCTTCCGCTGAAGTTTTGCACGACCACGGGGATCCTAGGATCCTCGTTTTGTCGCTAGCCGGTATCGGTGACACCCTGATCTCCACGCCATTCATTCACGAGCTGCGCGCCAACTTTCCCAAGGCCACCATTGATGCCTTTGTGCTCTGGGCCGGATCCAAGGACATTCTGGAAGGCAATCCGCACCTTAACACCGTCTTTCAAAAGAATCTGATCAAGGAAGACGCGCTCAAGTCCCTGCCCTTCCTCCGCGAGCTGAGGAATCGCCGATACGACATCTCCATCAACGTCCACACGCTCGGCCGCATCCACTACCGTGCCGTCGCGATTCATCAACGCCCGCACGCGACTCAGCCACGAATATGAAGGTCACGGATTGCTGGACCGGGTGTTGGTCAATCGCACTATTCCGCAGGACTACACCATCCACAGCGTCGAGAACAACAACCGCCTGCTCCCTCTCCTCGACAAGAAGCCCGTTCTTCCCTGCCACGATTTCGAAGTCTTCCTGAAGCCGGAGGAATTCGCGTGGGCTGATGAATTCATCGCCAACCATCAGCTGTCCGGGCGCAAGATTTTCGGCCTTCACCTCGGCTCCGGCGGAACCAAGAACCTCAAGCTGAAGCGTTGGCCTTCCTGTTACTGGGGGGAACTGCTTCACCGCCTGAACCAGGACCATCCCGAGTTGGTGATTCTGCTGTTTGGCGGTCCCGAGGAACAACGCGAGCACGAGGAGATTCTCGATTACTCCAAGGGATCCTCCGTTTATGCGCCGAACACCCGGAACCTCCGGCAAGCCGCCGCGCTCATGAAACACTGTCACGCCTTCGCGAGCGTCGACACTGCGCTCATGCACCTCGCCGCCGCGATGAAAGTGCCGAACCAGATTGTCATCGAAGCGCCCACGCTGAACCCGACCAATCTTCCCTGGCGAAATCCTTTCCGGCTCATTCGAAACCCGGTCGTGAACGGCCGCAATCTCGACTATTACCGCTATGACGGACGGCCCATCAAGGGAACACCCGCCCAACTCGTCCGCTGCATGGCGTCCGTGAAGGTCGAAGACGTCTACCGGACACTTGCTGACGCCCTGGCATTGCCGGCTCGCAAGGCAGAGCCCGTCACCTCGTCACCGCCACCGGCGTGATTCCTCCGCAGCGCTTCGGCCTTACCGCACATCGAAAGCTTTCTCTTGCCCGCGCCCTGCCCCGCTCGCACATTCACCGGCGACACGATGGCCGAAGCCAGTTATCCGAAAGTCAGCATCATCATGCCAACGCTCAATGCCGGAGCGTTGCTCGATAATTGCCTCGCCTCCATCGCGTCCCAGACCTACCCGCGCGACCGCATCGAAATCATTCTCGCCGACGCCTTCTCGAAGGATGCGACCCGCGACATCGCGAAACGCTACAGCGCCATCGTGCTGGATGACACCGGCAAGAACATGGAGGAAGGCAAACGCCTCGCGCTCCGACATGCGACCGGGGATTACATCGTGTTCGTCGATGCGGACAACGAACTCACTCACCGCGATTACCTCGAACTCGCCATCCGCGCGCTCGAAGCCAATCCACAGGCGCTCGGCGTCGAGAGCTACTATCTGCCGTCCGCGAAGATGAGTTCGTTCTGCCGCTACGTCACCGCGCGGCTGCACATCAGCGATCCGATTTGCTGGCTGATGACCACGAACCCGCACCTCGTCGCGCGCGATGGCGAGACGGAGCGCTGGACCTTGCCCGAAGGTTCTTTCAGCTATCCGCTCGGTGCGAATGGCTTCGTCTTCCGACGCGCCGATCTCGAATCCGTGAAGGCCGGCGATCATTTCCAGGACACGCACGTCGCGCTGCACCTCATGCGCGCCGGCAAACGCGAGTGGCTGCGCATCCGCGGACGCGGTGTGCATCATTACTACATCCAGACGTGGCGAGCCTTCGTGCAAAAGCGTCGACGCGCCACGGTTCACTTCCTGCGCGTGCAGGAGGAGATGCCGGTGAACTGGATGAAGGAGAAGCCGCCGGTGCCGACGTGGCTCGCGGGGCTCTACTGCATCACCGCCGTCGGACCGCTCTGGCACATCATGCGCGGCCTGCTGCGCGATGGCGACCTCGCGTGGCTCTGGCATCTGCCGGCAAGCTTCGGAAGCTTCCTCGGAGCGGCCTGGGGCGTGTGGACTTACAAGACGAACAAAGGCAACCGCAAGCTCATCGCCGACTTGCAGGTGAAACAGACTTTGAAGAATGAGAAACACCAAGCTCACGGATGAAACACGATAGAAACGACCAGGTGCCGAGGCGTAGGCCGCCGATTGATCATGCGGACAGGATTTGCCTTTGCGTTCGGTGTTCATCTGTTTTTGATCCTTGTCTTGACAAGTGAAACGCCCATCTTCATCACCAACGGCGTCTTCACCACGAGCATCGCGGGCGGTGACATTCATTTTCTCAAGCTCGCGGAGGGCGCGGCGCACGCCGGCTACGAGCTGAACTTCTTCGGTGGCCACGCGCTCAAGGAAGTCATCGCTCAACACAAGCTCCCCGGCACCGTCACGCTGACCGACGACGCCAAGATGCCCAAGGTGAACCAGGGCGCGCTCGGCGGACAGGTCGCGATGTTCCGCGACATGTATGGACGCTACCGCCGCACGTTCAAGCAACTCAGCCTCATCAAGCCGGAAGATTACGTCTATGCCGTGAGCGATTACTGGTTCGACGTGATTCCCGCCGTCCGTTCCGCGTCACAGAAGAAGATGATGGTGCTGCACATGGAAGCACCTCGCCTCGGCCAGATCATCACGCGCAGCCGCCCCGACGTGGACCCGATGCGCCTCGCGTCACTGCACTATTGGGCGAGCCAGGAATGGTCACTCCGGAGGTTCTGCAAGTTTGGCACAATGACTCAACCGCCGCGGGGAATTGTCGCAGGGTTTGAAGGCGTCGACGACATCGGCAGCTATTCCGGCACGACGCCGAAGCATATCTTCTACCTCCACCCGCTCATGGAGCCGCGGCTGGACAAACTCGGCGTCCGCCCGCACGAACGCACGCTCGTTTCCTACGGACTCGAAGTCGGCCCCACCGACGCCGTGCCGAAACAGGAACGCATCTACGACGCCGTCTGGATTGGCCGCGTCCATCGCCAGAAAGGCATCGACGACCTTCTCACCACACTCCAGCACCTCGCCCAGCGCCTGCCCAACTTCCGCGCCATGTTCATCGGCAACGTCCGCGACGCGCTCACGCCGGAGATTACCGCGCGCGGCCTGACCAAGAACGTCGAGTTCTCCGGCTTCGTCACCGAGGAAGAAAAAATTCGCCTCTTCAAGGCCAGCCGCGTCTTCCTCATGCCCAGCAAGCACGAAGGCAGCCCGCGAGTCATCGGCGAAAGCCTCATCGCCGGCACGCCCGTCGTCGCCTACGAGATTCCGAACTACCGCCCGCTCTTCGGCGATTTCGTCCGCTACGCGCCGCCGTTTGATCTGAAAGCCTTCCAGGACGTCGCCGATCGCGAGATCCTCCGCATGCGTTCCGGCGAGAACTACCTCGACAAGATGGACCTCGCCCGTTTCAAGCAGGAGAATTCGTGGGAAACCACGCAGGCGAAGTTTCTTGCCGCGCTGGAAAAGCTACAGTGACGAACAGAGCGCCGAGCGAATCAATCCGGAGAAGTCAGTGATGGACGAAGATGATCCGGCTCCCCTGCGACTCGAATTTGAAATCCATTCGCCGAAGCCCCTTCAACCCTGACGCAATCGCTTCATGCCTCTCCGGCGGCGCGTAGAACATCAGGAACCCGCCCGCGCCCGCGCCCAGAAGTTTGCCGCCGACCGCACCCGCCTTGCGCGCTTTCGCATACCAATCATCAATCGAGTCGGTGCTGATGCCGCTCGTGAGACTCTTCTTCAGCAACCAGCCCTCGTGAATGATTTCGCCGAACGCCCCGGCACGGTTCCGCTGCAATTCGCTCTTCATCTGCTCCGCCAGCGCCACCATCTTCCGCATCACCGACTGCTTCTTCTTCTCCGATGCCACGGCGCTCTGCTGATGTTTCAGCACATCGGACGCGCTGCGCGTGATGCCGGTGTAGAAGACGAGGATGTTGTCCTGAATCGTCCGCAACGTCTCACGCTTGCAGAGAATCGGTTCAACGCTCACCGAATCGTCTTCGTTGAACCGGATGTAATTCAATCCTCCGAACGCCGCCGCGTATTGATCCTGTTTCCCGATCGGCTCGCCGCAACGCTCGATCTCGATCTCGCACGCTTCACGCGCGAGCTGTTCCGCGCTGGCGTAACGCTCCGCATACGCATGGAGCGCGTGCAGCAATCCAACCGTGAACGACGACGAACTGCCCAGCCCGCTACCACGACCAGGAATATCCGCGACGGAAGTAATCTCCATGCCGCCGTCGATCTTCAACAGCTTCATCGCCTCGCGAACAAGCGGATGCTTTATGCGGTCCACCGTGCCCGCTTCTTCGGTCTTCGAGTAGGAAACGCGGATCTTCTCGTCGAACTTTTTGTTTACCGTGATATAGACGAACTGGTTGATCGCCGTGGAGACGACCGCGCCGCCGAACTTGCGATAGAACACCGGCAGATCCGATCCGCCGCCAACGAAACTCATCCTGAGTGGGGTTCGACTGATTATCATGCGTTCAAGTGTCTACCGCCTGTCGGCGCTTTTCGCGTCCTGTTCAAGAATCAACTTCACCGCCGCCTGCAAGTCGTCGCAGACAAAGTCCGGCGTGGCCGCCTGCTTTCCGTCACCGCCGCCCGCGCCCGTGCGCACGAGAATCGACTTCAGCCCGGCGTTCTTGGCCGTCTGCATGTCCGTCGTCGTGTCGCCGATCATCCAGCTCTGCGCGAGATCGATGTTCAAGTCCGCTACCGCCTTCTGAATCATCCCAATTCCTGGCTTTCGACAGTCGCAACGGATCTTCAATTCCCGACGCTCGCCCTCGAAGCCGGCATCCGGATGATGCGGACAGTAGTAAATCCGGTCGAGAAACGCGTGCTCCAGTCCGAGCAGCGTCTCCATCTTGTTGTGCATGCGCTGGAGTTCCGCCTCATCACACCAACCTTTGGCAATCACCGGCTGATTCGTCACCACCACCGTCCGCCACGCGTGATGGTTCAAGTCGTGCACCGCCGCCGAGACTCCCGGCAGCAGTTCCAGACCGTCGGCGCTGCGCAAACAATCGCGGTCATGAACCAGCGTGCCGTCGCGGTCCAGGAACACCGCGCGCTGCGGCGTCGCCAGCGAACTGCGCGCAATGGTGCCGTTTGCGAACTGCGCGCACACGCGGTCGTAGCGCGCCGGCGTGCCGATGTCCTTGATGAACTCCGGCGAGTTGTAGCCAAGCAGCGTCGCGCCACCGCGCACCATGGCCGGGAAGATGTCTTTGCCGAAGTCCGTGATGTGCGATGCGTGAGGCGTAACAGCGGGAGCGTGTTTCAGAAGCGCCCCCTTCTCCAGCACATACAGGCCGGCGTTCACGAGGTTCTGATACCAACGCCCTTGTGGATGCGGACGATTGTGAAACGCGAGCACCCGCGAGTTCGCGTCCATTTCGACGAGGTCCGAGTCGAGCGGATGATCGTTCGGATGCAGAAGCAACGTGGCGTCCGCCTTGGCGTTCTCGTGGGCCTTCCAGATGCGGCCGAGATCGACATTCACCATCGTATCGCCGTAGAGCACGACGAATCGTTCCCCCAGCAGTTCGCTGCCCGCGAGCACTGCGCCCGCCGTACCGAGCGGCTCACGTTCGGTGACGTAGCGAATGCGCACGCCCCACTTCGAGCCATCGCCGAAATGATTCTCGATCAGGTCCGCGCGGTAGTGGACGAAGAAGACGAGGTCAATGAAGCCATGCGCCTTCGCCAGCTCGACCTGATGCTCCAGCAACGGCTTGCCCGCGATGGGAATCATCGGCTTCGGCAAATCGCCAAGGCGATCCTTCAAGCGCGTGCCCGCGCCGCCCGCGAGGATGATGGCTTGTTTCATACCCGCGCTTTGCTACACCTTCTCATACACAATCAACGCACCTGACGTCGTATCGAGCGGCATCACCAAGTCCTCGACCTTCGCGAACCATTCGAGAATGAAGTTCTGCACCTCGCGCAGTGCGAAGTTCGCGGTCAGCACCCTGTCGATCGCCACGCACGCGCTGATCCACTTCGACTTCGTGCGATACTCGTTGTCGAACAGCGCCACCAACGTGCCCGGCTCCTGAATGGTGCTGTTCAAGCGGCGGAAGGTGATCTCCTTGAAGCCATGTTTGACGAACCGCGCGCGAATCTGCGTCGGCAGTTCCATGCCGATGTGACCTGGCTTGTCGACGAAATGGACATCGAACAGCTCCGGATATTTGTGCGCGAAGCGATACCAAATGTTGTTCGAGTCCGCCTCGCTGCAATGCACCGTGCGCCCGCCCTTCTTCAGCACGCGATGAATCTCCGAAAAGAGCAGATCCTTGTTCTCGAAACTGATATGACCGAGCACATCGCTCGACACCACATAGTCGAAGCTCCCGTCTGCGAACGGCAGCTTGAAACCGCTCGTCTGATAGACCTCGTCGTAAATCTTTCCCGACATCTGGAGCAGCGGCAGCACCGGGTCCACACCCACGACCTTGCCATACTCGCAGAAGTAATGACGTCCACCTCCGCAGCCGAGATCGAGAATCAACCGCTCACGACTCGCGCCCGGCAGCATCTCGTCGCGGAAGAGCCGGTCGCGGCGTCCGGACAACGAGAACTTGATGCGGACGAGATTGATGAACGTGAGGAACGCACTGGAGCGAATCTTGTCGCGCAACCGCGCCGACGTGGTCCATGCCTCGATCTGATTCGCCTCGAAGACGCTTTCGTTGAAGCGCTCTTCGGGCGTCAGGAAGCTGAGGATTCCTTGGTTCCGCGTGAACGGGCGGTTGCACTTCGGACATTTCCAATCCGCGCCCGCGCTGACAATCGGCGCCTTGCACGCCGGGCAGACAAGTTTTACAAGCGAACTAGGAGACGCGGTCATGTGGGCTGGTTGACGGGTCTTTGGCCTGCGACCACGGGGTTCTTCCCTGCGGTCTCACCCCTCACCCCGGCCCTCTCCCCGTTGAGGGGAGAGGGGGCGCGAGCAAATGAATTGATTCGAGTGACGCCGGTGGCCGCGTTCGCAGCGATTCGGTTGTTCGGGCCTGTTAAGTCGGAAGAGATTCGAACGCGGCCGCAAGCCCCTAAATTTCGATGCGCGTCCAACGCGACTCCCTCTCCCCTCGACGGGGAGAGGGCCGGGGTGAGGTGAGGATGGAAAAAGGTTTCTCATCGATTTCAAACCCGGCCTACGCGTTGTGGGATAACACTTCACTGACAATTTCCTCCACCGCCTGATCGATGGCCTGATTCGACGTCATCCTTGGCGACCAGCCCAGCTTCCGCAGCTTCTCGATCGAGTAGCTGAACTTCGGCACATCACCCACCCAACCACGGTTGCCGCCGGTGTACCGAATCTTCGCCGTCGGCGACTGACGCTTCACCACGGATTCCGCGATGTAGCGTACCGTCGAGATCGAATCCTCGTTGCCGATGTTGAAGCAGTTAAGCGACTCCGTGGCGTTGTCCGCGATGAAGAGCATCGCTTCGATGAGCGGCGTGACGTGGAGGTAAGGTTTCTCCTGGGAACCATCGCCGAGCACTTCCAGTTCGTTCGGCGTCTTCTTCAGCTTCTGCGCGAAGTCATAGATCACGCCGTGCGTTGAACGGCTGCCCACCACATTCGGGAAGCGGTAGATCCACACGCGCTTCAGGTAACTCTCCAACGCCGCGCTGATCGCCGCTTCGCTCGCCAGCTTCATCGCGCCGTAGTTCGAGATGGGAAAGAGCGGCCCGATGCTTTCGTGCAACACGCCCGGATGAACACCATAGATCGCGCTCGTCGACGCAAACGCCAGGTGCGGAATGGCATGCTCGCGCATCACCTTCAGGAGATTGTAGGTCGTGAGGAAGGTGCAGTTCAGATCGACATCCGGATCCGAGACGCCCGCACGGATGTCCGAGTTTGCCGCCATGTGCCACGCAACATCGAAGGGCTTGTCCTTCGACTCCGCCGCCACCAGTTTGCTGACGTTGGAGACGTCGTTCGCGTCCATCTCCACGAACTTGAAACGCGGATTCCCCAGCGCATTGGCCATGTTCGCCCGCCGTCCGAGCCGCATGTTGTCGAAGCCGAGCACCGTCGCGCCGCGTGCCAGCAACTGGTCGATGAGATGGCTGCCGATGAAACCGGCGGCTCCCGAGACGAGGCATTTGGTCTGTGCGTTCATGCGCGAGCCGCGATAAAAGCAGGAGCGCCAGCCGCTTGTCGAGTCAATGGATGCCGGCAATTTCCTCCTTGCGCGGTCTGGGCCCGATCCACATTCTCCGCCGCGAACAATTTAACTGCCAATCACATGTTTTCGCACGTCGTCATCTTCTGGACCCATCCTGACAAACCCAACGCTGTCGCTGATCTCATCGCGGGCGGTGAAAAGTATCTCAAGCCGATCCCCGGAGTGCTCAGCTTTCACATGGGCAAGATGGTCGGCAGCCATCGTCCCGTGGTCGATCAATCCTACCAGGTGGCACTGAACCTTGTCTTCACGGACAAAAAGGCGCAGGACGACTATCAGGTCCATCCGCTGCACATCGAGTTCGTGGAAAAATCCTTCAAGCCGAACTGCGCGAAGGTCGTGATCTACGACTTCGAGTAAGCCGTCCTTACTTTAAGCCCGCGGATGGAACCGTCGGTGCACCTCGCGTAGCCGGTTTCCGGCGACGTGCGTATAAATCTCCGTTGTGCTGATGCTGGCGTGACCCAGCAGCTCTTGAATGACGCGAAGGTCGGCACCGTGCTCCAGCAGATGTGTCGCGAAGCTGTGTCGCAGCATGTGCGGTGTGATGTTTCGCTCAATACCGGCGTGACGAACCCGATCCTTGATTCGCTTCCACAATGTCACCCGCGAGAACGCCGTGCCTCGCGTCGTGATGAAAACGTTCGAAGGCGTTTTGCGCCCTACGAGCTTGGGACGCCCGGTGCTCAGATAACGCTGCAAGGCTTCGTTCGCCGCACGCCCCAGCGGCACCACGCGTTCCTTGTTTCCCTTGCCGATGACGTTGATGAAGCCCGCTTCGAGCTGAAGCTGCTCCAGCCGAATCGTGCGCAACTCGGAGATGCGAAGACCGGACGCGTAGCCGAGCTCAAGGATCGCCTGATCGCAGAGTGACGAAGGCGTCTCCGGCACCAGCGGCGTGAGCAGGCGGGAGATCTCTTCGTTGCTCAGCGCCTTCGGCAATCGCTTCCATCGCCGCGGGAGGGACAGATTCTCGGCGGCATTCACCGGCAGCAGCTTCTCCGTTTCCGCCCAGCGATAGAACGCGCGCAGCGCGGCAATCTCAAGGTAGACACTTTCCGAGCTCAATCGCTGCGTGCTTTCCTCCGGCTGGTTCTCCAAAGCCCGTTCTCGTTCGTGTTGCAGGAAGCGCATGAGATGATTCAGGTCCACCTCACGCCAGCTCTTCAATCCTTCAACGGCCGCCCAGACAAGAAACTTGTTCAAGAGCGCGAAGTAGGTCTTCTGGGTATTCTCCGATTGTCCGCGTTCATTGCGGAGATACTGGATGAAATCCTCGACCAGTTCCTGCATGGCCGGGAAGAGTTAGGCCCCCGCCCCGCCGCGCTTGGAGCGCGCAATGTCCTGCTGCAACTTCTCGCGATGTTCGATGCGCTTCTGGATTATTGTCAGCGCATCAGCGCCCACCCCGCCGAAGTAGCAGTCCATCTCGCCAAGCAACCGGTCGATGCGATGAGCGATCGCGTTCTCACGATATTTCTCCGGCGCCGACGTTTCCGCGATGACGAGTTGGCCGCCATCTGTCCGCACCGTACCGCAATTGCGTCCATTCCGATCACACCAGGCCTTGAGCGTCGCCACCCAATCGCCCTTCTCCTGGTTCGTGATGAACAGCGCCTTGCTCCGCTCCGCGCCGATGGGAATCAACGCCCATTCGCATCGCTCCACGAGTTCCGCCAGCGTCGGCAAGTCCTGATAGCCATGAGTGATGTAGGCGCCCGTTTCCAGTCGTTCCCCCGAAGTGGTCGCCAGCTTGACCAGCGCTGGTTCATCGAACGATGCATCGAGCATCATCAGCTTGATGCCGAAAACTGCCTCCTGCGCCAGCAAGCCGAACGAGAGGAGCTCCGCCTGGTTGGCCGGCAACGCCCAGGCCGAGAACGGCGCCGACTCCCGTGCGCGATCGAACACATCATTCTCATCAAAGGGCGCCGCCACGCCCCACAGCCCAGGCTTGGACTTCGTCATGTGAACGATCTTCCCGAGCAAATCGGCGTCGATAGCCGTGATCAAATGCGGAAGGTGCAGCGCCGCAGGTTGCAGGCTGGAGAAGTAAGCTTCGGCGGGAATGATCTTTTCCATGGCGAAGAATCCCGCGTTACGACGGCAGCGGCTGGCCTGTCAGCTTCTCGAAGGCTTCGAAGTACTTCGCCTGCGTCTTCGCCACGACGTCAGTGGGCAGGGCCGGCGCAGGCGGAGTCTTGTCCCAATTGAGCGTCTCCAGGTAATCGCGCACGAACTGTTTGTCGTAGCTCGGCTGGCCGCGACCCGGCTGATATTGGTCCGCCGGCCAAAAGCGTGACGAATCCGGCGTGAGCACCTCGTCGATCAAAATGAGTTTTCCGTCGAACATCCCGAACTCGAACTTCGTGTCCGCGATGATGATGCCGCGCTGCCGTGCGTAGGCCCGTGCCTCCGAGTAAATCTTGAGGCTCGCCGCACGTGCCTGCTCGGCGATGTCCGCACCGACCAACTTCGCCGCCTCGGCAAACGAGATATTCTCGTCGTGACCCGACTCCGCCTTCGTGGCGGGCGTGAAGATTGGTTCCGGCAATTCGGACGACTCCTGCAATCCCGCCGGCAGCTTGATCCCGCAGACCGTCTGGCTCTGCCGATATTCCTTCCAGCCCGAGCCCGCGAGGTAACCGCGCACCACGCATTCGATGACCAACGGCTTTGCCTTCTTGACGATCATGCTGCGGCGCGCCACTTGAGCCGCGAAGGGTTTCAAATTCGAAGGCATCGGATCGTTGGCCTTCGCGAGAAGGTGATTTGGGATCAGCGAGGAAAACTTCTCGAACCAGAAATGCGACAGTTGCGTGAGCACCTCACCCTTGCGCGGAATACCGTTCGGCATGATGCAATCGAAGGCGGAGATGCGATCGGTGGCGACCAGCAGGAAGGCGTCTCCGAGATCGAAAATCTCGCGGACCTTGCCGCTCTTCAGCTTGTTGATTCCGGGAAGCTCCAACTGGAGCAACGGTTCGTTCGACATGGGCGAGAGCATGGATTTGAAATCGTGAATTTCAAATCTCAAATCTCCAGCGCCGCAGTCAGGCAGTCAAAGCTTCGCCGGATCCACCGCCCAATACCGGATCTTCTTCCGCTGCCAGGTGTAGGTGATTTGAACCTTCCCGTCGGGAGCCTGAATGATCGCCGGATAAGAATACTCACCCGGTTCGCCCTCCAGCGTCAGCACCGTCCGCCACTCCTTGCCGTCTGTCGAGAGTCCGAGCACCAGCGGCGTGCGACCGCGGGAGACCGGGTTGTATACGAGGAGATGGCGACCATCCTTTAGCGTGACGCCATCAATGCCCGCGCTGGGGTTCAGCAGGGACGTCGCTTTCATCGAGCTCCACTTTTTCCCTCCGTCCTCCGACCAAATCTCCGTCACTCGTCCCTGCCGGCTGCGATTCAGCGCCTGGAGGCGATTACCCGGGTGAAACAAGACCGTGGGCTGAATGGCGCCGAATTCATTCCCATCGTTCAACGCGTCCGTCTTCGTCCAAGTCGCGCCAAGGTCACGCGTCATTTCCATGTGGACCCGCCAGCCGTCGTGTTCAGAGCTCGACGGACAGAGCAACGTGCCGTCCGCGAGCAACACCGGCTTAGCGCGAATCGGACCGAGGATGCCGTCTGGCAATCGCTGCGGAGATGACCACGTCTTCCCGCCGTCACTGGACTTGATGAGCATGCCCCACCAGCGCGACGGACTGGGGCCGACCTTGTAGAACAGCAGCAGTGGACCGTCCTTCGCCTGAAAAAAAACGGGATTCCACGTTGGATGCCGCGTCTTGCCGTCCGCCTGAATGCCATTCGCGACTTCGACCGGCGTCAGCCATTTCGTCCCGTCGTGGCGCGAAACCCAGATGCCGACATCCGGATGCTTTTCGTGAGTCCCGCCAAACCACGCCGCGACCAATCCAGCCGGCGTGCTTTCGATCGTGGACGCGTGACACGACGGGTATGGAGCAGTTTCGTAGATGAACTCGCTCTTCAACACCGCTCCAATCGATGAACTCACATCCACCGGCTTCTTCGGAGAGACGCAGCCGGTGAACGCCAGCGCCAGCACGACCGAAGAGACCCAGCCACCGGCGGACTTCACTTCTTCGCCTCCGTCTTCGGCGCGGTGATCATCGGCCAGTTGTCCGTGCGGAACGGCGACGCCGGCAGCGGCTCCTCGTTCATGCCACGCGCGCAGAACAAATTCGCCACCGGGCAATCCGCCCACGCATAACGCACCGCTACCGGATTCGCGACCGAAGGACTGCTCACCACAATCTTGTCACCGACAATCTCCGCCTTCGCCCACACAAACTTTCGGTCCTCGCCGGCAATCGCAAATCCGGTCAGCGGCGCGTTCACCCAGCCTTTCTTCAAATTGTAGTTCAGCACGATACCGTCGCCTTGCTTGCCCGGAGGAACCTTGTCCGCACGCGACGCCGCTCCAAATAATCCTTCGCCCACGAAGTCGAAGCTCAGCGTTACCTTGTCGCCGTCGATCTTTCCGCTGCGATACTGCGGACCGCTCCACGTGAACTTCTCACCGTAGGCAATGCCGCGCGCGGCCAACGCGAGACGTTCGCCCACCGGACGTTTCCAGACCGGATGGATGTCCTTCGGATCGCCGTAATCGAGAATTGATACCGCGCCAACCTTCGGCAGCACCTTCGTCGCGTGAATCTGCGCCTCTCGCAGCTCCGCCCAGTTACTTTCCGCCGGCTCATCCTTCACCGGCATGAACGGCGCGAGTTGCACCTGGAGAAACGCGAAATCGCCCTGGTTCCAGTCGTTGCGCCAGTTCTTCACCATGTCCACGAAAAGCGTTCGATACTGGTGCGCGCGACCGGCATTGGATTCGCCCTGATACCAAATCGCGCCCTTGATCGCGTACGGAACCAGCGGCGCAATCATCCCGTTGTAGAGCTCGCTCGGTTTCCAGCCCACGCCGGGTTTGCGTTTGGTGAACGTCTTGCCATCCGCCTTCGCCTGATCCCGCTCCTTCTCCCACTGCGCCACCGCTTCTTCGACTTTCTGCAACTGCGCCGCGAATGCATCCACGATGTCCCGCTTGTATTCCGAATTCTCGCTGAGCACTCCGTCCCGCATCCAGACTTCCGCCGGCGAACCGCCCCATGACGTATGAATCATCCCGACCGGAACCCCGAGATCCTTCTGCAGTTTCATCCCGAAGTAGTAGGCCACCGCCGAGAAATTCGAGACCGACGACGGCGACGTCTCCTTCCACGACGACTGGACGTTATCGACCGGCTCATTCGCCTTCAGCTTCGGCACCGTAAACAGACGCAGCTTGGGATTGTTCGCCGCGAGAATGTCACCGAATGGCTGATACGACGCGCGCATCGGCCACTCCATGTTCGATTGACCGCTCGCCAGCCACACCTCGCCGACAAGAACATCTGTGAGCGTGATCGTGTTCTTGCCAGTGACCTTGAGTTCATCCGGCCCACCGGCCTTGAGCTTGCCGAGCTTCACCATCCACTTGCCGTTCTTCGCCGTGGTGGAAACCTTCTTCCCGCGAAACTCCACCGTCACCTTCTCGCCTTCATCCGCCCAGCCCCAAACTGGAACCGCGATGTCGCGCTGCAAAACCATGTGGTCGGTGAAGAGATTGTTCAGCTTCACGTCGGCCTGCGCACAGAACGCCGCGAGGAGAAGAACCGCCGTCGAGGAAACCCGCCGGATGCAAAGAAGTCGTGGAATCATGCGCGCCAGTGCAACGCAAACGCCGCGCCCCCGTCAATCGGGAAAACCAGCCGCGCCTACTTCAGCCCCGCCAGATACTCCACCACATCGCGGAGTTCGCGCTTGCTTAATGCAGCTGCCAAACCTTCCGGCATCGCCGACAACCCTCGCTGACGCGTCACGATGTCCGCCTTCGCGATCTTCAGCGGGCCGTCTTCGGGAGACTCCAGACGCAGTTCCATGTCGTCCTCGCCCTTCACCAACCCGAAGTGGACGGCACCGTTCTTCAAGGTCAGCGTCACGTTCTCGTATCCAGCCGCGACGGCGCGGTTCGGGAAAACGATCGCCTCCAGCAAATATTCGCGTTGGCGCAGCTTCCCGATGCCATCGAGCTTCGGTCCGACCGTCCCGCCCTGCCCCTTCACCGCGTGACAACGCGAACACTGCACTTCCACCTTCTCAAAGAAGATCGCCTTGCCGCGCTCGGCATCGCCGCCGTTCAACACGCTGCGCCAGCTTCCCAAAGCGACATCCTTCGCCCGGGCCGTCTCGAAACTCGCCAGCAAAGATTTGATTTCCGGATCGCTTGCGCCGCGCCGCTGCCTCTATCACCTCCAGCTCGAACGCCGGATTCAGTTCACCGGCAACCAACCGCTTCATCGCCGTGCGCAACACCGCGTCCGCCTCAGTTGAAACAATTCCCCCCAGCGCAGCAAAAGCCGCCTGCGCGAGCCGCGTGTCATCGTCGGAGCGCCGGCCTCCGGCCCGGCGTGAATCGTTCGCCGCTTCCGGGCGCGCCGAATCGGAGTTCGGCGCTCCGATCGCAAACGTCACGATCTCGCTGAGAATCCGGACCGCCTCATCACTGCGGAGTCGACCGAGATGCGGTAAGGCCGACGCGCGAATCGCCGGATCGCTCTCGGCCAAGGCCAGCTTGGTCGCTTCGCTGAGTTCCGCCGTATTCAATGCCGCGAGCGCACCGGGAATCTGTTTGCGCAAGGACGCTGGCGTCGCCGTGGAACGCATCAGCGTCAGCATCGTCGGCGCTGCATTCGTGAGCCGCAGCTTCACCGCCGCGTCCAAGGCCGCCTGAGCGACCACCGGTTCCCTGTCCGACAGCAGCCCGGCGATGTGCGGCGCGAGTGTGCGACGAGCATCATCCGGCGGACGCGGAGGAAGCGGGCGATAAAGTCCCACCACGCGATCAAACCAGCCCGGCCAGTTCTCCGGATTCACCGTCGGCACCGCGCCGTGGTTCGGATCCTTCGTCGGCTTGATCGGCAGATCACCGACCTTCGCCGGCAACACTTCCCACGCACCGAGCAGGAACAAAGCTTCCGCGCGCAGATGTGCGTAGCCGCCGACGTGAGGAGGCGGATTGGCTGAAACTCCCAACGAATCCCCTCGTTACCTCGGCGGCTACCATCACGCGCCGGGTCGGAAACCGGCGCCCAACGGCAAACCGGACCAGCGCCTCCGCATTCTTCGTCTCGCCGACGCGGAAGTTCGCGTTCAACGCCCGCAGCAGCACTTGGTCACGCGGCGAACGCACGTTGGCCGAGAACGGCCCGGCAGGCGTGAGGTTCGAGAGCGCAGTCCCACCCCAGTTCGGATCGCGGAAGCGCGAGTCGTCGAGGAGTCGAGCGAGCGCCGGAAACGCTTCTGGCACTGGGGAGGCGTTGATCGTTCGCGCCGCTTGAAGCACAACGCCAGCGTCAGAATCGGCCAGCAAATTAGTGATAAACGAATTTGTCCAGAGCCCCATCGCCAAGATGGCCGTTCGCTTAACAAAGGGCGATTGCTCACCTGCTCGCGCCGCAAATGGCCCTGACAACCCCGGATAGCTTGGCCACCTAGATTCCAAGGCTTCCAATTTATACCAGTGGCGAACACCCGCGTGCTGAAGGAAAAGATCCGAACCTTGGTTCTCAGCAAGGTAGTGCGTCGTCTCGGGCCACCCCGGGTGAAACGTGAGACCCGGATTCACCAGTTTTTCTGCGAGGCGGCGCGCTTGAGGAACCTTATCTGCGAGCCATTGAGCAGCCCTCTGCTGTGAACTGTAACTTCCACGTTGGCCGCTGTGCATGATGGTGCGCATCGCCATCGCCGCCTGGAACTTCGGCGCCGGAGGAGAATTGTCCAACACACTCGGCCCATCGGGTCCACCTGAACAATTGCGCCTCAGCGATGACCTGCGCAGCTTGCCCAGCGACTGCCGGATCATCATCTGCGACCAGCGGAATCATTCCGAACAGCTCGTCACTCAAGTCATCGTTGCCAGAAATCGGAACCGCGCGAGCGATCTGTTCAATTCCCAAGAGCGCGTGAATCCGCGCGAATTGATTCTTGGATTTGAATGCAGTCTGGCGAAGAACTTCGAACAATTTTCGCCGCGTGCCGCGAGTTCCCCTGCGCTTCCAATCGCACGCGGCGGTCCGCATGACCGAGCAATGCGAGCAGTTCCTTTTCCTGCGCTTGGACATGCCTTCGCCCAGCAAACGCGCGTTTCACTTCGGGAACCTGTTCCGCGTTTCGCGTGTTTGCGAGTTCCGCGGTTGAGGTCAGGCGGTAAATCCGTCCCTTGCCGGAGCGCACCCAGCTCTCGACCCAGTCGAGCACGTAGAGCGCGCCGTCAGGACCAAAGTCCACGTCAGTCGGCCAGCAGTTCCAGAGAATCTTTTCCTTGTCAGCCAGTTCGAAACTCGCGCCGCGTGGCTTCACGCTGTAGGCCCAAATGCCGCCGGGGAAATCCGCGTGGACGAACTTTCCCGCGAGCTGCGGCGTGAGTCCCGTGCCCGGATAGAAGGCGAGCCCGGCCGGGCCTTGCGAGACGGTGCCAGCGGGCGGGAGAATGCCATCGAGCCCGCCGCGCCACAGTTCTTCGCTCACCCAAGGGCCGAAGCCTTTCATGTGCTGGTAACTCGCGCGCCAGCCGTAGTCACCACCTTCGATGAGATGCAACACGCGGCACGGGTCCGCGCCCGCCGTGTCGTTGTCCACGGTCCAGAGATTCCCGTAATCGTCGAACGCGAGTTCCTGCGGATTACGCAGGCCGGTGCAGAAGATTTCGAGGTTACGTCCATCCGGCTCGCAACGCAGCACGCCGCCGGTGTCCGGAACGTTCAGCACAACGCCCTCGCGATTCGTCACGCACACCCCGCGATCGCCAAAGCTGAAGTAGATGCGCCCGTCGTGTCCGCGAATAAGCCCGTGGACGTCATGGCCGCTGACGCTGATGTGAACGCCGAGGCCGGTGGCGAGGCGATTTACGATTTCAGATTTACGATTTACGAGAGGTGAACTCGACGGTGAGGCTTGTCGGTCCGAGCGATTCGTAAACCGTAAATCGTCCGTCGTGAATCGCCACAGGTCTGGAATGCTCGTGAACCACACATTCGTCCCCTGCGCCAACACTCCGGAGGCAGTGCCGGAAGTCGACTCGCGAAAACCATCAGCGAACACGGACGACGTTTCGGCGATGCCATCGCTGTCCCGATCCTCGACGAGTCGGATGAGCTCCGAATCATTCGTCAGCACCGCGAAGTTCGTGGCGAACTGGCGGGCCAGAAACGCCGCGCGATCGTTCACCGTGCGGAAGGAGAGATCGTCCAGCAGCCACGGCGTCTCTTTGGTGATGTCGAAAACCGACGTCGCCCAGCGATGCGATTCGGCGATGAAGAACCGTCCGCGGCCATCGATGGAGAACGCGACCGGGTTTTGCAGGAGAGGTTCGGCAGCGACGACTTCCGCCTTCAGGCCGGGCGCGAGCTTGAACTTCTTCAGGTCCGCCGCGAGCGCGGTGTTGGTGGAATGGCTTTCCGCCGCCCGGCCCGACGCCAAAACGGAGATCACCAAAGCAATGGAACAAAGGAAACGCATGAGCACTTTCAACGAATCAATTCCGGCCGCTATTCACCGAAACACGGCCACGTTCACCAACCACGACGACGCGACCAACTAAACCTGAACATTAGAAACAGTCCAAGCTGTCGTTGCGCTGAAATCCATCTTGCAATGGCACCTCTCGACCTTAACGTTGCGACTCGATTTCGTGGTCAGCGAGAACCCGACTTCGCCGGATTTTTACACTGTGAATACGACCAACACCGCCGCCAATCCTTTCCCTTGGACTGACCGTTTCATCACCCGCCACATCGGGCCGAACGCTGACGAAACCGCCGCCATGCTCAAGGTCTGCGGCTACTCGTCGCTCGACGCGATGACTGACGCGACGGTGCCGAAGAGCATTCGCGCCACGAAGCCGCTGAATGTCCCCGCCGCGCGCAGTGAACACGGCCTGTTGAATGAGCTCCGCGGCATCGCGGCGCAAAACCAGGTGTTCCGGTCGTTCATCGGGATGGGTTACTACGACACGATTCTTCCCGGCGTCATTCAGCGGAACATCTTCGAGAACCCCGGCTGGTACACTCAATACACGCCGTATCAGGCGGAGATTTCGCAGGGCCGCCTCGAAGCGCTGTTGAACTACCAGCAGATGGTGATGGACCTCACCGGCATGGAGATCGCCAACGCCTCGATGCTCGATGAAGGCACCGCCGCTGCCGAAGCGATCACGATGGCGCACGGGATCAAGAACGCGACGGACGCCCAGCCGGTGTTCATCTCCGAATCGTGCCATCCGCAGACCATCGAAGTCGTGCGCACTCGTCTCGCCGCACTCGGCATCGCCGTCATCGTCGGCAACCATCACACGTTCGATTTCGCGAAGAATCCGTTCGCCGTGCTGATCCAGTATCCGGCCACGGACGGAACGATTCACGACTATCGCGCCTTCATCGAAAAGGCCCACGCCGCGAACGCGCTCGCTGTCGTCGCGACGGATCTGCTCTACGGCGGACCGCACGCGGCGTTCTTCGCCACACGTGATGCCTTCAAGCGTTCGATGCCCGGCCGACTGGTCGGCGTGAGCAAGGACGCGCAAGGTCGCGCCGGCCTTCGCCTCACGCTTCAGACGCGCGAGCAACACATCCGCCGCGAGAAAGCCACGTCGAACATCTGCACCGCGCAAGTGCTGCTCGCCGTCATCGCGAGCATGTATGCCGTTTACCACGGACCGGAGGGCTTGAAGGCCATCGCCAAGCGAGTGCATCGCATGACGCGCGTGTTGTCCGACGCGCTGACGACGCTCGGCTACGAAGTCACGACCGAAAGTTTCTTCGACACGATCAAGGTCAACCTTGGTTCGAAGCACGCGAAGGACATCGTGAAAGCCGCCGCGGAGCGCCGCGTGAATCTGCGCGTGTTCGATGCGCAGAACGTCGGCATCAGCCTCGACGAAACGTGCGGCATCGATGAACTCGAAACGCTCGTGAAGATCTTCAATGAAGGCAAAAGCGCCCCGTTCACGATTGAATCACTCGCCGCCGGCGACGCCTCACGCATCACGGGCAACGCCGCCCGCCAGTCCAAGTTCCTCACGCATCCGACGTTCAATCGTTACCACAGCGAGACGGAGATGCTGCGTTACATCCGCCGCCTCGAATCGCGCGACCTCTCGCTCACCGCGAGCATGATCCCGCTCGGCTCCTGCACGATGAAGCTCAACGCCACCGCCGAGATGTTCCCGGTGACGTGGCCGGAATTCGGTAAGTTGCATCCGTTCGCGCCCTCCTGGCAGGCCGAGGGCTACAAGAAGATCTTCAAGGACCTCGAGGCGTGGCTCGCGGAATGCACCGGCTTCGCCGCGACCTCGCTTCAGCCGAACGCCGGCAGTGCGGGCGAATACGCCGGCCTGCTCGTCATTCGCGCGTGGCATGAGAGCCGCGGCCAGGGCGCGCGCAACATCTGCCTCATCCCCACGAGCGCGCACGGAACGAACCCCGCCAGCGCCGTCATGGCCGGCATGAAGGTCGTCGCTGTCGCGTGCGACAAGGTCGGCAACATCGACGTGGCTGACCTCAAGGCCAAGGCCGCCGAGCACAAGGACGACTTGAGCTGCCTAATGGTGACTTACCCGAGCACGCACGGCGTGTTCGAGGAAACCATCCGCGAAATCTGCGAGACCATTCACGCGAACGGCGGGCAGGTTTACATGGACGGCGCGAACATGAACGCGCAAGTCGGCCTCACCAGCCCCGGCGCGATTGGCGCGGACGTCTGCCATCTCAATCTTCACAAGACCTTCTGCATCCCGCACGGCGGCGGCGGTCCGGGCGTCGGCCCCATCTGCGTCGCGAAGCATCTCGCGCCGTTCCTGCCGAAGCATCCGCTCGTCACCACCGGCGGCGCGCAAGGCATCGGCCCGGTCAGCGCCGCACCGTGGGGCAGCGCGAGCATCCTGCTCATCCCGTGGATGTACATCCGCCTGATGGGACCGGACGGCCTGACGGACGCCACGAAGTTCGCCATCCTCAACGCGAACTACGTCGCCAAGCGGCTGGAGCAATATTTCCCTGCGCTCTACAAAGGCCACGCCGGACTTGTCGCACACGAGTGCATTCTCGATCTGCGCAACTTCAAGCTCACCACCGCCGAGGACGTCGCGAAGCGGCTGATGGATTACTCGTTCCACGCGCCCACTTTGAGCTGGCCAGTGGCCGGCACGTTGATGGTCGAGCCGACCGAGAGCGAATCGAAGTACGAGCTCGATCGTTTCTGCGACGCCATGATCGCCATCCACGCCGAGATGACCGCCGTGGAATCCGGCGCCGCCGACAAGACGAACAACGTTCTCAAGAACGCGCCGCACACCGCGGAAGTCGTCACCAGCGACAAGTGGGATCGTCCTTACGCGCGCGAAGCCGCGGCCTATCCGGTGAAGGGCTTGCGCGAGTGGAAATTCTGGCCTCCCGTCAGCCGCGTCGACAACGTCTTCGGCGACCGCAACGTCATCTGCTCCTGCGTCGGCATGGAAGCTTACGCGAAGGCGTAACTTTGCTGTGAGCTCCGCGCGCGCCCTGGAGGCAAGATTCCAACTCGCCTCCTGAAGTCAGCGCTCTAAAACTCATATCCGTATGGATTGGCTGACGAACGTTTTAATGCCGGACGGAAAGTTTCTCGGCATCGAATGGCACGCGTGGAAGGTCGTGGGCTGGATGGGTAACATCCTATTCACCTCGCGCTTCATTGTGCAATGGTGGGCAACCGAGAAACACAAGCGCGTCGTCATCCCTGATGCCTTTTGGTGGCTGAGTTTGACCGGCTCCGGCTGCCTGCTGACTTACGCGCTGTTTTACCAACGCGATTCCGTCTTCATCTTCGCCTACGCGTTCACTTGGATTCCTTACATCCGGAACTTGATGATCGGACATCGCGCATCGAAACAACTCCATACCTGCCGTTCCTGCGACACCGAGTGCGCCCCCAAGGCGAAGTTTTGTCACGAGTGCGGGACGAAGGTGTCAAGTTAATCGCCGAGCGCCTAACTCCGATTCGGCGTTCCCTCATCTGCCAAAAACCGAATCCCAGCCGATCTATTCCAGCAACTCTGCAATCTGCGGCACGCTCGCCGTGCCCGTCGTGCCGAGCTGATGAATCACGATCGACGAGGCCGCCATCGCGATCTCGCTTGCCTCGCGCAACGTGGCACCACTCGCGATCGCCGCCGTTAAATTCGCCGTCACGGAATCCCCTGCTCCAACGATGTCGATCTCGCCGCGAACCGGCAGCGCCGGAACATGCGTCGGTTCCGTCCACGGCGATACGCAGACCACGCCACGCTCGGCGAGCGTCACGAACACCGGACGATCCTTCTCCCGCGCCAACGCCGACGCACTTTGCTGAATCGCGGTGATATCAATGTCGGTTCCTGAACCAGAGAGCGCTGCGAGCTCCGCCGCATTCATCTTCAGCGAGACCCGTGGATACCCGCGCAGGCCACGCCGGCTGTCCGCGAGAATCATCAGCTCCGGCAATTCCTTCACAACGGCACCAATCGCCTCCAGCACCTTCGACGTGACGACACCCGTTTCCGGGATGTCGACCTGATCCATGAGAATCATCGCGTCCACCTGCGCCGCGAGCCGGCCCACACAATCAATCAAACGTCCCTGCAGCATGGCCGGCGTCGGCGTCCAGTTCTTGCTGTCGAGACGGTTCAATTCCACCGGCGCCTTGCCCGGCGTCATCACCAGCGGCTTGCAATAGGTGAACGTGCGACGGAGATCCGTCTCAACGAAGTAATCTAGGTTCACCCCACGCCGCGCGAGCAACGATCGGCGCAGCTCGTAGCCCTCGCCATCTTCGCCGCAAAAACCGACCGGATAGATTTCGCCGACCCCGAGCGCGACGAGGTTGTTGAGAATAGTGCCCGCCGCGCCGGGCTGGCTGCGAACATTAGTGACATTGTGAACGGGAAGCCCGGTCTCGATGGAAATCTCCTGCCGCGCCGGATCGATCTCCAGATAGCGATCGAGACAAAAGTCGCCCACGATCGCGATGCGCAAATCGGAATACTGTGCGCTGATCTCCTGAAAGCGTTCCAAGGTCATGCGCGGAGCCGGTGAAGCAGGTTGTGAACGAACGCGATGTTGTCGCATTGCAGGTAATGCATTGCGCCGTGCATCCGCGAGAAGCTCTTGCAGAAGCGGAGGTAGTAGGCGGGGCTCTCCTTCGGCGGCTCGCCCTTCGTCCAGTCCCAGTTTCCGCCGTCCTGCAAATCGACCACGTAGATGTTGTGACCGTGAACGATCTTTCGTCCCGCCTGAAGCCGGAGATTGTTCACGCAGCTGAGACTCTTCTCGAATACTTGCGGCGCCATGATCGCGGACCCAACGGACAACACCACGCCATCATCCAACCCGTCCACCGCGGTTCCGAAGAGTCGGAAGTCAACGCCCGCCGCGCGACCGATGGCCGCTGCGTTGAAGATCGGGTGATTCGAAATGATGTCGTAGCCGATGCCGGGATGAACCGTGATGGGAATGCCGTGCCGGAACGCGTTTCCAAAGATCGACGTGTGCTTCCAAGGGTGCTTCATTTCGATGCGGCCCGGTGAAAGATTCAACTCCCGCATTGCGATTAACAAGTCAGCGCGCGCCGGCGACAACGGATTCGCCGGCTCATCGCGCAGCCACTTCTCCAGCTCCGAAGTCGTCGGCAACGTCACGCCGTCGTCATGGATGAAGCGTCCGAGCGCGACGCCGTATCCCTCGCCACGAAGCCCGCCCGCCAGCAACGCCAAGTGAATGCTGCGGCTCGTTTCGTCCCAGGTCCCGAAGGTTCCGGTCGCGACATTCTGCTCCACGCTTTCGGTGGACCAGTTTTGGAACGCGAACTCCCAGTCGTGAATCGAACCGGCCCCGTTGGTCCCGAGATGCGTGATCCACCCGCCCGCCATCAACGCGTCCACCAAAGCCGATGCGCCGTTCTTCACCAGATGCGCCCCGTAGAGAAACATCACGCTCGCGCCCCGTTTCCGCGCGGACTGTATCTGCTGCGCGCACAGCTCGACGCGTTCACGGAGGAAGTCATTCGCCAGCGGCGGCGGGGCAGAGTCCGGCTTGACGAGGATATCCTCAATTGCCGCCATGCTCTTGCGCGTGGCGAGCGGATACACTTTGAGTTTCTTCAGGTCCAGCGGTGCTGGGAAATTCGGCATGGGCGCGATTGAAGAATTCAGCCCCACAAAATGCAAACGACAAATGCCGCTGTGGCCCGTTGCAAGAAGCCTTGAACAAAGCAATGGGCCGAGAGCGGGCAAATTGAAGATTGAAAACACCCGTCGCACTCTCCAGATTTGGGTCATGACGAAATCTGTGTTCAAAGGTCCCGTTTACGTCGTGCGCGATAACATCGACACGGACCAGATCATCCCTGCCCAATACCTGAATCTCATTCCGACCATGCCGGACGAATACGAGAAGCTGGGCAGCTTCGCCATGTGCGGTTTGCCGGAATCCCTCTACGCCACCCGCTTCGTCAAGCAGGGCGCCGTCGACACGGACTACCCGATCATTCTCGGCGGACGCAATTTCGGCTGCGGCAGTTCCCGCGAGCACGCGCCGATCGCCATCGGTTCCGCTGGCTGCAAGATCGTCCTCGCCGAGGGCTTCGCGCGCATCTTCTTCCGCAACTGCGTTGCCACTGGTGAAGTTTATCCGTGCGAACTGACCGAACGTCTGTGCGACACGCTCAAGACCGGCGACGTCGTCACCGTGGATCTCGACAAGGCCACTGTTACCGTCGAAGCCACGGGCAAGGTTTACTCCTTCAAGCCGCTGGGCGAAGTCCGTCCCGTCGTTGACGCCGGCGGCCTCTTCAACTTCGCGCGCAACAGCGGCATGATTCCGGCCCAAGCCTAAATGTCACTCGCTGACCTTCGGCGCGAATACAAACTCGGCAACCTCGACGACGTCGATCTCCGGTCCGATCCGCTGCAGCAGTTTGATTACTGGTTTCACCAGGCGACGGAAGCTCGCGGTGGCAGCAGTCGGCTTCGTGCTTTCGGCATTGGCATCTACAAGGCGTTCCAATCGCTGCTGGGCGAAAAGCCTCATGACCCGAACGCCATTTCGCTTGCCACCGCGGACAAGAACGGTCGTCCATCCGTCCGCACGGTTCTCCTGAAGGGCGCTGATCCGCGGGGCTTCATTTTCTTCACGAACTACGAGAGCCGCAAAGGCCGCGAACTCACGGAGAATCCCCACGCTGCGCTCGTCATTCATTGGGGCGATCTGGAACGTCAGGTCTGCGTGCGCGGAACGGTGACGAAACTGCCGAAGACCGAGTCCGAAGCCTACTTCAAGAGTCGTCCCCGCGGCTCGCGCATCGCCGCGTGGGTTTCCAAACAGAGCACCGCGGTTCCCAGCCGTGAATTTCTCGAGAAGTCGATGGCCGAGGTGGCCGCTCGGTTTCCCTCGGATGTTCCCATGCCGGAGTATTGGGGTGGATTTGTAATCGCCCCTACCGAAATCGAATTCTGGCAGGGCCGCCCCAGCCGGCTTCACGATCGTTTGCTCTACACGCGCCAACCCGACGGCTCGTGGAAAATCGAGCGTCTCTCCCCCTGACCCACATTGTGGCTACCAACCTTCCCTTCAACGACAGGGTTCTGAAAATCGTTCAGGCGGTCGTCAGTCAAAACTCCCGGGAGACACCCGCGGACGGTCTCCTGCGCGTCGAGCTAAAGCGCCAGCGCGAGCTCTCACCAGAAACCGCCCGCGACGTCGCGCGCGCCACGTTCGCCGTGTTTCGCTGGCGCGGTTGGATTGATGCCGGAAGCACGATTCACGACCAGGTGGCCGAGGCGCTGGCGTTGCAGAAGCGGTTTAATACGACGCCCGAAAGTTTCACCGACGACGAACTGGTTGCGCACGCCGTGCCGCAATGGATTCATGGCACCATGGAGACTTCGCCGGGTTGGGTGCGGAGCTTGCAATCCGAACCACGACTCTGGCTTCGCGCCCGACGCGGCAGTGGCGAGCAAGTCGCCTTTGCGCTCGGCGACTGCGCCATTCCACCGATCCAGCAGTTGTCGGAATGCGTGGAATATCAAGGCACACAGGACTTGTTCAAGACACCCGGGTTTCACGCCGGCGAGTTTGAACTCCAGGACATCAGCTCCCAAATCGTCGGACTCGTCTGCGCGCCGAAGCCGGGCGAAACCTGGTGGGACGCCTGCGCCGGCGAAGGCGGCAAGATGCTGCATCTCTCGGACCTGATGCAGAACAAGGGGCTCATCTGGGCCAGTGACCGCGCTGATTGGCGATTGAAACGGCTGAAGATCCGAGCCGGCCGCAGCAAGGTATTCAATTACCGCAGCGTGTTGTGGGACGGAGGTCTGAAACCACCGACCAAAACCATGTTCGACGGCGTTCTTATTGATGCGCCGTGCAGCGGCGTGGGAACCTGGCAGCGCAATCCCCATGCGCGCTGGACCACCACTGCAAACGACGTTACCGAACTCGCAGCCGTCCAGAAGCAGATGTTGCGGACCGCGGCGGGTTCCGTGAAGACCGGTGGCCGCCTCGTCTACTCCGTCTGCACTTTAACTCGCGCCGAAACCAGCGACGTCGCGGCGGAGTTTCAGGATGCGTTCCCTGAGTTCACAGCGGAGCCCATCTTGAATCCTCTGAACGAAAAGGCGCCGGCGCAGAACCATCTCTGGCTGTGGCCTTCGGATGGCGGGAACGGAATGTTCATCGCGGCATGGCGGCGGGAAAAGAAAACTGGCCGCCAGGAAACAAAACAAACCTGACGGCCAGCGGGGGTCGCGGACAGAAACTGTCCGCAGACGAAGTGTATGGGCTAGTTCGAGCGGATGAAGTCGTCGAACTCCATCGCAGTGCTTTCATCGAAGCGACCATTCGGTCCCGCGGAACGGATCAACACGCTCGTATCGGAGAAGTAAATGCGCAGCGGATTGCCCCACGGATCGGTGTATTCGCCCTTCGCATTAAGCTCCATCTTGCGGCCGACTAGCACGGTGACTTTCTTTTCGTTCTGGCCTTGCAGCGCGCGGGCAATGTCAGCGTTTCCACCGCGCGGATAGCTACCGACAAATTCCTTGTACTTCTGCAATCCGTCGAAGAGACTCTCCACATCGCTGCTCAACCTTGCATTGCGCGCCTTGGCCTGCACGGTGGTCAGCGCCTTCACGGCCCAACCGGCGCCGATGACCAGCGTGATGACACCGACGATGAGTAAAAACTTTTTCATAAGGGATACAATCGACCACGCCTGATCGAATCTTTAGGAATGGCCGCTGCCATTCGCCGCCACTCCAAAACGTCGTCCGCCAATGCCCGGTTTCAGGACATTCTCCCGCCTGCTTGCATCAAGCCGGGACAATTCCACCGCGAAGAACTCAGGGTCCAACGGCAAGTCCGGCGTTTCGCTCTTTGCACTTTGCCCGTGCGGAACGTTTTGGAACACTGCAGTCCCATGAAACGCCTTCGCTCCTTGCCTGCCCGCCGGCGCCGCTTTGTACTCGGGATTGATTTCGGTACGCTCTCCGCGCGCGCGCTATTGGTGGATGTGGATAATGGCGAAAAGATCGCCGAAGCCGTCGGCGAGTATTCCCATGGTGTGATCGAGGAACATCTGCCGAACGATCGAAAGCGTCTGCCGCCCGAAACCGCTCTCCAACATCCGGCAGATTATCTCGACGCCATGGCGCAGGCGGTGCGTCGAGTGATGCGCGAAGCGCGGGTGAAGCCGGAACAAGTTCAAGGAATCGGCACCGACTTCACGTCCTGCACGGTTCTGCCCACGCGCGCGGACGGCACGCCGCTCTGCTTCGACAAACGCTGGCAGAAAAATCCGCACGCGTGGGTAAAGCTTTGGAAACATCACGCCGCCCAACCAGAGGCGGATCGAATCAACGCCGTGGGCGCGAAACGTAATGAGTATTTTGTGCGGGCTTACGGTGGACGCTATTCCAGCGAATGGTTCTTCTCGAAGCTCCTGGAAACCGCGAATCACGCGCCTGAAGTATATCGCGCCGCGGACCGTTACATCGAGGCTGGTGATTGGATTGTCTGGCAATTGTGCGGTCGCGAACGTCGTTGCCTTTCGGCCGCTGGGTTCAAGGCGATGTGGGTTTACCCGCGGGACGGGCTAGCATCGGATAAAACAGATTCGCTGCCTTTCGACTACCCTTCACCTGCATTCCTCGCGGCGCTAAACCCTCTTCTGAAGAATGCGGTCAGCGAGAAGGTGAGCGGAGATTTGCGAAGGCTCGGGGAAAATGCTGGCGGTTTGACGCGCGCCATGGCGGCTCGCTTGGGTTTGCGCGAGGGAACTCCTGTCGCCGTTGGAAACATCGATGCGCACGTGGCGGTTCCGGCCTGTGGCGTGACCACCGCGGGAAAGCTGGTGATGATCCTCGGCACTTCTACCTGCCATCTGTTGCTCGGTGACGAGCGGCAAGAAGTCGAGGGTATGTGCGGTGTGGTTCAGGACGGCGTCGTTAACGGCTTCTGGGGTTACGAAGCCGGGCAGGCTGGAGTGGGTGATCTGTTCGCGTGGTATATGGCGCACGGCGTTCCTGCGTCCGTCCACGCCGAGGCGAAGAAGTTGCGAACCACCGTGTATCAACTGCTCGAGAAGCGCGCCGCCGCCCTGAAGCCGGGCGAGTCGGGATTGCTGGCGTTGGATTGGTGGAACGGCTGTCGATCGGTCCTCATGGATTCCAGCCTCAGCGGAATGCTCGTGGGCGCAACGCTGGGCACTCGTCCTCACGAAATCTATCGCGCGTTAATTGAGGCCACCGCCTTCGGAACCCGGAAGATCATCGAAGCGTTTACCAGCAAAGGCGTCATCATTGACGAGCTCTATGCTTGTGGCGGACTCGCGCAGAAGAATCCGCTGCTGCTTCAGATCTATTCCGATGTCACCGGACGCCCGATTCGAGTTGCGGCATCGGAACAAACCTGCGCGCTGGGCGCCGCGATGCATGGGGCGCTGGCTGCTGGGCTGTATCCGGATATGGAACAGGCGTCGAAGAAGATGGTGCGCCCCAGCACGCAGACGTATCAACCCAACCGTCTTCGCAAGCCCGTCTACGACCAGCTCTATGCGGAATACACCCGGCTGCACGACACCTTTGGCCGGGCGCCGAACAGTCCGATGAAAGTATTGCGTCGGCTCCGAGCGAAGGCCTTCGCTCAAGAATGAGATCGTCCGAATGAGCAACCCGACAAATCTCCGTCACGAGAAGACCGTGCTGATCCGGCCGGAGTTTCTGAACCACGGCGGCACATTGTTCGGTGGATACATGATGCAATGGGCGGACGACATGGCCTACAACGCCGCGTCGCTCGCCTTCCCCGGCGCGATCTTCGTGACGAAACTCTTCGGTCAGTTTGATTTCAAGTCGCCGGTGGCTGCCGGAGACATCATCAAGATCTTCAGCGAAGTCGAAAGCGTCGGAACGACCTCGTGCAAGATCCTCGTCTGGGCGCTGAACGCGCGGAGCAACGCCGAAGTCTTTCGCACGTTTGCCGTAATGGTGAATGTGAGAGATGGCCGGAAGACGCCACTGAATCGGTGATTCGAAGTGCGCGCCCGGGCAGTTGGAAAATCCCCATGGAATGGCCATCGCGCCTTCCAATCCCGCCGCCAATTAGCGGGAACCATGCAGATTCCTTGTGATGAAAGCCGAATGTGTTCTTGGCAGAATGTCACAGTTTGGTAACGTCGTCAGAACCTTAAGAACCACCCCCATGAAATTGTTGTATCGCGCGCTGACCGTCGTCTTCCTGCTCGGTCTTACCACGCTCCATGCCGCTGAGCCTGCCCTGTCGGAGATCATGCCGTCCAATGCCAGGATTCTGGCCGACGAGGACGGCGACTTTCCGGACTGGATCGAGATCAAGAATCCCGGGCCGGGTGACTTGAATCTGGCGGGATATTTTCTCACGGACGATCCACAGCGGTTGACGAAGTGGAGCTTCCCGACGGTAAATCTGTCGTCCGGCAGTTATCTGACCCTCTTCGCCTCCGGAAAGAATCGAACCGCGAATCCAGCCCTGCTTCACACCAGCTTCTCACTTGCTGCGGACGGTGGCTACCTCGCCATTGTGAAACCCGACGGCACGACGGTTGTCAGCGTTTTCAATTACCCTGCCGTGAAGGAAGACGTCGCCTACGGCACCGCGGAGTCCATCACCACCACGCTGCTCAGCCGGCAATCCGTCAGTCATCTGCTCGTGCCCACCAGTGCCCCTGCTCTTCCTATCGCGTGGAACCAGATCAATTTCACGCCCGACGTCACATGGTTGACCGCCGCCGCACCATTGGCCGTGGGCTTTGATACCAATCGCGCCACCGGTTCCCCCGTCAACGTCGCCACCAGCGGCACTGCTGCGCAAAGCACCATTAACAGCACCTTCACGGCAAACCTCGCCATCAACAACAACCTCGGCGACTTCACGCACACACTCGGCACCGATCCGGAACCGTTCTGGCAGGTAACGCTCACGAACGAGATGTCGATCTTCAGCATCGTACTCTTCAACCGCACCAGCTGCTGCGGCTCGCGCCTGCGCGATATCACGATCGAAATCCTGTCCACCAACGCGTCCGGAGTGACCACCAACTTTACCTCTCCACTGCTCAATGCCGAGAACGTCGGCTTCACCTATCCGAACGGCCCAATCTCCATCAGCAACAATCTCGTCACGCTTACCGGCGGTCCGGTCAGTGGCCGAATCGTTCGCGTGCGCCGCACTCCGGATGCAGATTTCTCGGGCTCAGGCGGCCAAGGAAACGCCGACGAGGCGAGCGTCCTGTCCCTCGGTGAAGTCGTCATCAACGCCAGCGCCGCCACAGGACTGCGCCCCTTTTTCTCAACCGACATTGAATCCGCCATGCTCGGCGTAAACGCTTCGGCTTTTATTCGCACTCCCTTCACCATCTCGGACACGCCCGAGACCCTCGCCCTCAAGGTTCGCTACGATGATGGGTTCGTGGCCTACCTCAATGGAGTGGAAGTTGCACGTCGCAACGCACCGGGAACTCTGGCTTGGAACTCCGAGGCAACCGCAAATCGAAACTTCGCCTCTGCGATTGGCGAGGAAGTCATCGACCTCTCTTCTTCTATTCCATCGCTGGTCGCAGGCGCGAACGTCCTCGCAGTGCAATTGCTCAACGCCACCGCCGCGAATGCGGATGTTCTCTTCCAAGCGGAACTCTCGGCGAGCAAAACGGTCGTGACACCGAACATCTTCTTCACCGACGCCACGCCCGGTGCGGCGAACACCACCGGGTTCTATATTGCCGAGGTGGCCGACACGCATCTCAGCGTTGATCGCGGCTTCTTCGAAGCGCCCTTCTCGCTCTCGATTACCTCCGCCACGCCAGACGCTGTCATCTACTACTCGGTCAACGGCGCTGAGCCAGGCCCCGGCAAAGGCACGCTTTACACCGGGCCCGTCATGATCACGAACACGACCGTCTTGCGCACTCGCGCGTTCAAAGACGGCTGGAAGCCCACCGACATCGACACTGCCACGTATCTCTTCCTCGCCGACGTCATTTATCAGGCGCCGAACTGGCCGACCACGCGCATTCCTCCACCGAACTTCCCGACCAACTGGGGCCGGAACACGGTCGACTACGGGATGGATCCGAACGTCGTGAACAACTACACGCCCGCACAATGGAAGGAAGCGCTGACGCAAATCCCGTCGCTGTCGATCGTCACGGAAATGGGAAATCTCTTTGATCCCACCACCGGCATTTATGCCAACGCAGATGGTCACGGCGAGGTGTGGGAACGTCCGTTCTCCCTCGAACTGCTCGATGCAACCAACGCGGTGCCCGGGCGGTTTCAAGAGAATGGCGGTCTGCGGATCCGCGGTGGCGCGAGTCGCGGTTCAGGTTTCGTGAAGCACTCATTCCGGTTCTTCTTCCGGCGCGAATACGGCGCGGGCAAGCTCCGCTATCCACTTTTCGGCGATGAAGGTGCGCAGGAATTCGAGAGCATCGACCTCCGCACCAGCCAGAACTATTCGTGGCCGCGCAATGACAACAGCCAGAATGACACGATGGTTCGTGAAGTCTGGTGCCGCGAGACGCTCGGCGCGATGGGGCAGCCTTACCGGCGCTCGCGTTACTACCATCTCTATCTGAACGGCCAATACTGGGGCCTCTACGAAACCGACGAACGTCCCGACGCTTCCTATGGCGAAACCTATTTCGGCGGCGACAAGGACAACTTCGACGTCATCAAATGCGGCAACCGCAGCGTGACGCCGAACTTCTCGACCGAGGCGACCGACGGCAATTTGATTGCATGGTCGAATCTCTGGGTGATGTGCCAGATGATGCGCACGAACTCGTCCAACGAGAATTACTTCCGCCCGCAAGGTCGGAATGCCGACGGCACGCGCAACCCGGAACTGCCCGTGCTGATCGATGTCGACAACTTGATCGATTACATGCTCGGCATTTTCTACAGCGGCGATGGCGACGCGCCGCTCTCGTCCTTCCTGAGCAACAACCAGGCGAACAACTGGTTTGCCATGCGCGATCGCACCAATCCCGACGTCGGCTTCCGCTTCTTCAACAACGACGCCGAACACACGCTCGGTTCACCGAACAGCCAGGTCGATCGCACCGGTCCGTTCGGCGGTTCCAACGAAGGCATCTTCATCTGGTCAAACCCGCAATGGTTCCACGAAGAATTGATGCGCAATCCGGAATACCGCGTGCGCTTCGGCGATCACGTTCAGAAACATTTCTTCAACAACGGCGCCCTCACGCTGGAGAACAACACCAATCGCTTCATCGCCAAGGCTGTTCAGATAACCAAGGCGGTGCGCGCGTATTCCGCCCGCTGGGGTGACGCCGTGCGTGAACCACCCTACGGCGAGAACGACTGGACCAACGCGATTCAACAAGTGTTGAACTGGTTCGTGCCGCGCGCGAGCCTCGTGCTCAACCAGCTTCGTACGGACAACCTCTTCCCCTCCGTCAGCGCGCCAAACTTCAGCCAGCTGGGCGGCACCGTGCCGGATGGCTATCCGCTCACGCTCAACCACACCAATACCGCTGGAGTGATCTACTTCACAACCGACGGCAGCGATCCGCGTCTCCTCGGCGGCGCGGTCAATCCAGCCGCGCAATCCTACGCCGCCGCCATTGAAGTGAACGGGCCGACCTACGTCCGCGCCCGCGTTCTCAACGGCACCAACTGGAGCGCCATGGTGGAAGGCCTTCTAAGCCCACCGCAGGATCTCTCGAAGCTCCAGCTCACCGAGATCATGTACAATCCACCGGGCACGGGTCTCGTCGACGGAGATGAGTTTGAGTTCCTCGAATTCAAGAACACTGGAGCCACGACGCTCAACCTCAGCGGACTCCGCTTCACCAGCGGGATCACTTACCAATTCCCCGTTGGCACCTCGCTGGCCGCCGGCCAGTTCTTCGTCCTTGCCCGCAACGGTTTGCAATTCACCAACAAGTATCCGGGCATTCTGGTGCGTGGCATTTACACCGGTCGCCTCGACAACGCCGGCGAAGGTCTGCGCCTCGCGTCGCCGTTCGGCGGCACGATTCTTTCGCTGACCTACAACGATCGCGCTCCGTGGCCGGTGACCGCGGATGGCAGCGGGTTCTCCGTGGTTCCGGTCAATCGGAACGCGAATCCCGATTCCAATGAAGGCCGCAATTGGCGGAACAGCACGCTTCTGGGCGGTTCGCCTGGCGCGGATGACCCGGCGCCTATCATCGCACCCGTACTGGTGAACGAGGTGCTCACCGCCTCCGTTCTTCCCCAACTCGACACGATCGAGCTCTACAATCCCGGCACTGCGCCCGTGAATGTCGGCGGCTGGTTCCTCAGCGACAATCCGGACCAACCGCGGAAGTATCGAATCACGGACGGCACGACCATCGCTGCCGGCGGTTACTTGGTTTTCACTGAAGCTCAGTTCGATGCCGATCCGCTCGCGACCAACAGCTTCTCGCTCCGCGCCGAGGGAGACCAAATCTATCTCTTTAGTGCAGATGCTGCTGGAAACCTCACGGGCTTCAGCCACGGCTTCCGCTATGGCGCCTCGGATCCCGGCGCCACCTTTGGTCGTTACGTGCTCAGCACCGGCGAAGAAGACTTGCCGACGCAGGTTGCGCCGTCGATCGCTTCGACGAACAGCGGCCCGAAGATCGGTCCGATCGTCATCAACGAAATTCAGTATCACCCGGACTTTGGTGGAGATGAATTCGTTGAGCTGCGGAACATCACCTCAGCGCCAGTTCCGTTGTTTGACCCCGCTGCTCCCACCAACACGTGGCGCGTCAATGGAATCGGGTTCACGTTCCCGCTCAACACCACGCTCGCTGCGAACAGCTTCGCAATCGTGACGCGCGCCCAGCCCGATGCCTTCCGTGCGCGCTACTCCGTTCCGGCGGAAGTTCCGATTTTCGGTCCGTATTCCGGCGACCTCCAGGACAGCGGCGAACGCATCGAATTACAGAAGCCAGGCACGCCGGACACGAACGGTCCCATCGCCTACATCACCGTCGACGCCGTTCGCTACAACGACAAGGCGCCTTGGCCACCAGCCGCCGACGGAAGCGGTCCATCTCTCCAGCGCAAGAGTTCAGTGGCCTACGGAAACGATCCGATCAACTGGGAAGGCGCACTTGCCACGCCGGGTGCCATCTTCAGCGCCGGACAACCGCCGGTCATTGTTGCGCATCCGTCGTCGCTGGTCGCCGTCGCCACGTTCAACGCCACCTTCACCGTCTCCGCCTCCGGACCCGGACCGATCTTCTATCAATGGCGTCGCAACGGCGCGAATATCCCTGGCGCCACCGGGTCCAGCTACACGATTCAAAACCTCCAGACCACGCAGGCCGGGCAGTACACCGTGCTGGTGTTCAACTCTGCCGGCAGCGTCGAAAGCGATGCTGCCGAATTGACGGTGAAGCTTCCCCCGAACATCACCACTCATCCAGCCAGCCGCGCTGTTTACATCAAACCGGATCCGAAAGCGGCCAATCTGCCGAACGGCACCAACGTCACGTTCAACGTCGCTGCGACCAGCGGCAACTCCGGCCTCACGTATCAGTGGCGCTTCAATGGGACGGATATTCCGGGCGCCACGGGCACCAGCCTGACCGTCACGAATGTTCAACTCGGAAGCGAAGGCGATTACACCTGTGCTGTCACCGACACCATCGCCACTGTCATCAGCACCCCGGCCCGCCTCGTGCCTTGGATCAGTCCGATCATCGTGCAAAAGCCTGCGGATCAAATTGTCGCCGCGGGCGGCGATGTTTCCTTCAGCATTGAAGTGACCGGCAACCCGATGCCATTTGCCTACAGCTGGCGTCGAAGCCTCGGGTCCGTGGTCGTGAACACCAACTCCGGGAACTACCGCAGCAACTTCGTCACGCTGAACACCAGCAGCGCGTTCCTCACGCTCACCAACGGCATTCTCGCCAGCAACTATGTGATGCGCGTCGTGATCTACAATGACGCCAATCGCGCCCCGGGTGCTACCGCCACGTTCAACGTTCTCGTTCTCGCTGACACGGATTTGGACGGCATTCCGGACACGATCGAAAACAACCTCGGACTCGACCCCAATAACATCACCGATGCCTTCGGCGATCTCGACGGGGACGGTATGAGCAATCGCGCCGAGTTCATCGCCGGCACCGATCCGACGAACCACCTGAGCTTTCTCAAGATCGATCAGAGTATTACGCCCGGCATCGCCAGTGTGGAAATCGGCACGATCTCAAATCGCACCTACACGGTGCAGTTCACCGATGCACTGGAATCCGGTGCGTGGAATCGCCTCGAGGACCTTGCCGGACGCCCGACCAACAGCCTTTGGACCGTGATGGATCCGGCTTGGACGACGAATCGTTACTACCGCGTGGTGACTCCGCGTCAGCCATGATTAGCGGGGTCCTTGCGTAGCCCGAGCGAGTGGAAAAAGTTCTCCCTCGCTCTTGCGTGTAAGGAATTGACAGTGATATTCGACCAGCAACTACGACGATGAAAACGAAACTGTCTCAACTGTTCGGCGTGGCGACCATCGCTCTCGCCGCCGTTATTGCCCCGACCATGAATGCTGCCGAATCATCCCCCGGAACCAACACCACTGAAAAAGCCACGTTCGGTGGCGGTTGCTTCTGGTGCACGGAAGCGGTGTTCCAACGCATCGACGGTGTGAAATCCGTCGTCAGCGGTTATGCCGGCGGCAAGACGGAGAATCCAACCTACGAAGACATCTGCACTGGGCTGACCGGCCACGCCGAGGTGATCCAAATTGAATTCGATCCCACCAAGGTTTCCTTTAAAAGCCTCCTCGACGTTTTCTGGCTCGCCCACGACCCGACCACATTGAACCGTCAGGGTGCCGACCGCGGCACGCAATATCGCTCGGTGATCTTCTATCACGACGCAAAGCAGAAGGAGACGGCCGAGGCATCGAAAAAGGCCGCTGCGCCGCAGTTCAAGGATCCGATCGTGACGGAGATCTCGGCTCTTCCGAAGTTCTACAAGGCAGAGGCGTATCACCAGAATTACTTCAACCAGAACCCGAACAAGCCTTACTGCGCCGTCGTAATCAAGCCGAAGCTCGACAAGGTGCTGAAGGAACTCTCAAAGCCGAAGAAGTGAAGGCTTAAAGCCAGGTCATGCCCGGATACTTCTTCTGCAAACCGGGCTTCAGTTTCGGATACGTGTTCGTCTTGAACGCAGGCCAGTTGAAGGTCGATTCGATTCGTTTGCCGTCTGGCGAGCAGAGCCAGACCTTCACCGGCAACTTCCCTTCGCACACGTGCGGATGGTCCTTCAGCTGGAAACATTCGGTCAGCTTCACCTGAAGCTCAGGTGAACTCGGTTCACCATCCTCGTCCAAAGCCGCCTCCTGATACTGGAGCTTGAGTTTGCGTCCGTCTGGCCAGGACACCAGCAACGGCACCAGTTCATCCAGCCAACCGCGCTGTTCCGGCGCCAGGTGCTTTACAATCTCCTCACGCACATGGGTGGCCTGCGCTTCCTTCACCAGAGTCATTCCGGCAAACGCATGTGCCAGACGCTCGATCAGCGCCGCGTCGTCCAGCGGCGGAAACTCCAGTTCCGGCATCGCCGCGCACACGAGATTCACCCGGGCGATGAACTGCTTCACTTCGTGGTTCAGCAGCGGCAGCTCGAACATCCCCTTCCGATACGCCTCCGCAAGGCAGCGCCCGGATGCCAGCGGTTCCACCTCGCGCTGGTGCTCGTGGTGAATCACCAAATCCTGAAATCGCACCAGCTTCACCGCCGCCACGCGCTTGTGCGTCCGATCGAACAAATGCTCCACCTGCTGGTTTAGATGCTGCGGGAACATCTCCATGATCCATTCCCGCTTCACTGCGCTCGCGAGCCCCAGCAGCGTCAGGTTCTCCGAACCGCGCCCGGCGACTTCGCGGATGCTCGCGGCGACGAAGAGCGGTGAGTTCTGAACCACACTTTCCCGCATCAAGATGCCGCTCCGGCCTTCCGTCATATCGCAATCCAGCGTGCCTTGATCGCGCCGAATGCAAAGTTGATCGACGAAACCCGCCATCAAACAACGCAGCAACGCGTCATCGTCCGGCTTCACAGCCGCGGCCTTGTCGTCGACTTTCTCCTCCGCCTCCAACATTCGCTGCCTCCGCGCGACGTCGACGATCTGTTGGAACGTTTGTTCCACCTGCCTCGCCGAGAGAGCGTGAACGCCGTAGCGCCGGCATTGATCGGGATTAAAACCACCATTCTTCGCGAACTGATACGCACGCATCAGCGTAAAGAAGTCGGAATCCTGGCTCGCCTCGAACAGCTCCCGCGCATCGGCGATGTGCTTGTCCTCCCGCCGCAATCGTTGCAGCAAATCCCGCCCACTCACCAGCGCTGCGCACAACGCGGCGGCTCGCACGCAATTGCGCTTGGCGGCTTCGACGAGAATCCGCGAGTAACGCGGGTGCATCGGCAGCCGCAACATCTGCCGTCCCGCCGCCGTCAATTCCTCCGTCACCGGATCGATCGCGCCAAGCGTGTGCAACAGTTTCTCCGCGCGCTCGACGGCCTGCGCGTCCGGCTTGTCGAGCCAGTCAAACGTCGCCGCCTTCTTGATATGCAGCGAGTGCAGCAACAGGACGACTTCTGCCAGATCGGCGCGCTGAATCTCCGGCGTGTTGCGCGCAGGTCGATTGAGATGATTGCTCTCCGTCCACAGGCGATGGCAGGTCCCCGGAGCCGTGCGTCCCGCGCGACCTTTGCGCTGGTCCGCCGAGGCGCGGCTGATTTCCTCGATGAACAGCGTCCCGATGCCGCGCTCGGAATCGTAGCGGGCGACACGGGCGTCACCGCCATCCACAACATGGCGGATGCCGTCGATGGTCACCGACGTCTCGGCGACATTGGTGGCGACCACAACCTTGCGCAGCGGATTGGGAGCGAATGCCAGATCCTGTTCCTCGGGCTGCAATTCGCCGTGCAGCGGAATCAGCGCGAGCCGCTCGCTTGTCCGGGCGGCGCGCAGAGCGCCAAGCGTGGAGGCGATTTCGCCCATGCCCGGCATGAAAACAAGAATATCGCCGGGCTCACCGGAGTTTACGATCCGCTCCACCGCATCCGCGGCCTGATCGGTCCGCGGACGTTCGTCCGGCACGTCGATGTAGTAAACCTCCACCGGGTAGCTTTGACCTTCCGAAACGAGAACCGGACATCCACCGAGGTAGTTCGCGACCGGCTCGGCATCGAGCGTGGCGGACATTACCACCATCTTCAGATCTGGGCGGCGCGTCTGTTGAATCTGCTTCACCAGCGCGAGCGCCACATCGCTCATCAAATTGCGCTCGTGAAACTCGTCGAACATCAGCACGCCCACATCACTGAGTGCCGCGTCATCCTGCAGCCAGCGCAGCAGGATGCCCTCGGTCACGAAACAAATGCGCGTTCCAAGGCTTGTGACATCGTCGAAGCGAATTTGGTAACCCACCTCGCCGCCCAGCTCGCAGTTGCGTTCCCACGCCACCCGCGCGGCCACCGTTCGCGCAGCGACTCGGCGGGGTTGAAGCACGACCACCTTCTTGTCGCCAGCCAGCCCCGCATCCAAAACCATCTGGGGAACCTGGGTGGTCTTGCCGGAGCCGGTCGGCGCGACAAGTACGAGACGATTGCCCGTCTGCAAGGTGCGCACGATGGGATCGTGGATATCCCAGATGGGCAGAGTCTTTTCCACAGCGAAAACCAGTCAGGAGTAAACCGATACTGCCTCAGCGGGGAAAGTGACGCAGGGTGAGGGCGATGACGGTCACCAGGGTCATCATTCCCATGGGCATGAACTTCTTCGTCTTCGCGACACGCATCCCGAAAAAGATTAGGAGCACCACGAGAATGATGTCGGCGACGATCGGGTCAGGAATGATCTTCAGTGCGCAGAGCGACAGTAGCGCCGCGAAGCCGACCGAGGTCAGCAGCGACATCTTGCTTTGCGCCTTGAGGAAGCCCACGGCTCCGCCGGCAACCAGCAACACGATGTAAACCCACAGGACAGCGATTGGTGTCATAGCTTGATTCAATTCAACCGGGCAGGAGTAAAGCCGAAGGCGGCGGTTGATGACAAACAATTCCAGCGCGCGTTCTTGTGAATCGCCACCGCGACGATCTCATCCTCCCTGAACATCAAGCGCCAGCACTTCGCCCGGCTCGCACTCGGCAAAGACTTCAAACGGCCGACAGCAAACCTCACAGTCCGTGGTGAACCGCTGGGATTCGATGCTGGTATCAATCACCAGTTCGAAGCTCTGCCCGCAGAAGGGACACGAAACGGATTCGCTGACTTGCATGGCAGGAGACTTGAATGCCGGCGCGTGGAACGCGCAACCCAATTTCGCGCAGACTTTCGCTTGGGAAACATTCCAATAGCCATCCACTCCGAGTCGGGCTAAGTCTTCCTCATGCCGGAGCAAGTTCCGCCACCTGCTGCCAATCCTGAACCGCCGCCCAACAACCGGGCGAAGACATTCCTGTGGAGCCTGGTGCTGTTCGTGATTGCCCTGAACGCCGCTCTCGTCGCCCGCTCATGCCGCAGCCTGCCGGGTGAAGCATCAAAACTGATCGAGAAGACAGGCAAAGCCCTCGCCGATGTCGCGTCCGCGTTTCGAACGGGAACCATCCGGACGGAGTTCACCAGCTACGCGACCACCATCACGAATCAGCAACTCCTGCAGTTCGCGACCCTCCGTCAGCGCGAGACGTTCACGCGCTCCGAGGAGACCACCACCGCGTTCGGTTACATTCCGCTGCCGGAAGTCGTCGTCGAAGCACGCGCTCCGGTCGAATACACCTACCACCTGGACTTCAATGCGCCGTGGAACTTCGTGCTGAAGGAAAACATCATCCACGTTTTCCCGCCGCCGATTCGTTTCAACAAACCCGCCATCGACGCCTCCGAGATCGCGTACGAAGTGAAGAAGGGATATCTCAAGACCGACGAAGCGCTGGAGAACCTCAAGAAGTCGCTCACCTCACTCGCGGTGTTGAAAGCAAAGGACAACATCCCGCTCGTGCGCGAAACCTGCCGTCAGCAGACCACGTTGTTCGTGGAGAACTGGCTGGCCAAATCATTCGCGGACGGTGGCAGATTTACGGTGAAGGTGCATTTTTCCGGTGAGCCACTCCCCATCGGCGTCAGCACCAATCATCCCTCGCCCCTGCCCTGATTGCGCCCGTCAACCGGCTTGCGAACCCGTGCCGCCCTCGCTAGTCTCCCCACGGCTGCGCCCGTAGCTCAGTTGGATAGAGCATCTGCCTTCTAAGCAGAGGGTCGTGGGTTCGATTCCCGCCGGGCGCGCCATTTCATTTTACCCTATGCTCACGCTGGAAGCTCTCACGCAACTCGTCGAGTCACATCAATCCGACACGGCGGCCAGGGTCGCCGAGTTCGCAATCGGTGAACGAATGTTCAAGTTCAATTCCGCGCGCGCGATCATGGGCGTGATTAATCTCTCCGCCGATTCCTGGTATCGCGAGCGTCTGCCTCTCCGCGGATGCCGCCATTCAACGCGCCCGGGTGTTGTCGGCGCAAGGGGCGCACATCGTGGACATCGGCGCAGAGTCGTCGCTCGCTCACGCGAAACGCGTCGACGAAGCCGGCCAGAAGTCCGCACTGATTCCAGTCATCAAGACGCTAAGCACGGAGAAGATCCTGGTCTCCGTGGAAACGTATCAGCCGGAGGTGACGCGGGCCTGTCTGGAAGCGGGCGCGCAGATTCTCAACCTGACCGGAACCGATCGCAGCGCCGAGATGTATCGAATGGTCGCGGCCCATGACGCAGCCGTGATCATTTGCTTTGTTCAGGGAAAGAATGTGCGCGAGGTCGGCGATTTCGATTTCGGCGCCGACTCGTCCACGATGATGCGTGATTACTTCGCGCGAGAGATCGACACGGCCACCAGTAACGGCGTGAAGAAGATCTTCATCGATCCCGGGTTGGGCTTTTACTACCGCAATTTGCAGGACAGCGCGGTGCGGGTTCGGCATCAGATGCGGACGTTCCTGAACACGTTTCGGCTTCGCAGTCTGGGCTTTCCCACCTGTCACGCCCTGCCCCACGCGTTCGAATACTTCGGGGACGAAGTGCGCTGCGCGGAACCTTTCTTCGCCGTCCTCGCCGCGCTTGGAAAAACCGACTTGTTCCGCACGCACGAAGTGCCGAGGACCAAGGCCGTCCTCGACACGCTTGCGGTTTACTAGCCGCGAATTCAGTTACCTGCGGCGGCAATCAACTCCGCCACCTTGGCAACAGCGTCATCCGACTTCACGAGAATCATCTCGCCACCGCGGCGCTTTATCTCCACCTCACCCTTTGCCAGCGATTTCTCGCCGATGGCCACGCGAATCGGGAAACCCACGAGGTCCGCGTCCTTGAACTTGAAACCGGGACGCTCGTCGCGATCGTCGAGAATCACATCGATACCCTTCGCGGTAAGGTCCGCGTAAATCGATTCCGCCACCTGCATGACCGCGCTGTCCGGAGCGACCGCGAGCGGAGTGATGCAAACCGTGTAAGGCGCCACGGAGATGGGCCACACGATTCCGTCCTTGTCATTGCACTGCTCAATGATGGCCTGCATGGTGCGTGTCACGCCGATGCCGTAGCAGCCCATGACGGAAGGTTTGCGCGATCCATCTTCGGCGAGGAACGTCGCGTTGAGCTTCTCGCTGTACTTGGTGCCGAGCTTAAAGACGTGACCGACCTCGATCGCTCGGCGAATCTTCAGGGACTTGCCGCACTTGGCGCACGGCTCACCAGCGGAAACAGTCCGGAGGTCGCACCATTGAGTCACCTTGATGTCGCGTTCGATGGAGACATTGCGGAGATGATAACCATCCTCATTCGCACCGGTGGTCATTTCATTCGCACCTTGGAGACGATCATCCGCGTAAACCTTCACGTCGCCGGAAGCGACCAGCGCCGGCACCTTGGTCGCAGCGCCGAGTGAACCAGGACGCGCACCCAACAGCGCAAAGATTTCGTCGGGCGTTGCGGGTCGCGCTGCCACGGCTCCAGTGCGGGCCATGAGCTTGGTCTCGTTCAACTGATCGTCACCACGGACCAAAATGAGGATCGGCTTGCTGTCGGCGATGTAGACCAGCGTCTTGATCTGGCGATTGGCAGGCACGCTGTAAGGAGCCTTGCTGAGGGCCTCGATGGTCACAACGCCGGGCGTTTCGAACTTCTCAAACGCACCGCCCGCGTCGCGCGCAGCGGTCTTCGGAATGCCGCTCGTCGCCTTCTCGATGTTCGCCGCGTAACCGCAGCCTTCGCAGTAGACGACGTCGTTCTCGCCGGTATCAGCCGGGACCATGAACTCGTGCGAGTAATTGCCGCCGATGACGCCAGTGTCCGCTTCGACCGGGAAGTTCTGCACGCCGCAGCGATCGAAGATCCGCTTGTAGGCATCATACATCTTCTTGTAACTCGCCATCGCGCCTTCGTCCGTCGCGTCGAAACTGTAGGCGTCCTTCATGATGAATTCCTTGGCGCGCATCAGACCAAAGCGCGGGCGGATTTCATCACGGAACTTCATGCTGACCTGATAGAAGTTCACCGGCATCTGGCGGTAGGAATTGATCTCAGCGGCGGCAACCGTCGTAATGACTTCCTCCGCAGTCGGGCTCATCACCCATTCCTTTTTCGAACGGTCACGCACTTTAAAGAGCACGTCAGCCGCGGTTTCGTAGCGTCCGGATTGCTGCCAGATTTCCGGCGGTTGCAGTGCAGGCATCAACACTTCCAAGGCGCCGGCGCGGTCCATTTCCTCGCGCACGATGCGCTCGACTTTGTGCAGGACCCGAACGCCCAACGGGAGGAACGTGTAGAGGCCGCCCGCGAGTTTGCGGATGAGTCCGGCGCGAAGCAGGAGTTTGTGGGAGGTGATCTCCGCCTCGGCAGGAGTTTCCTTGAGGGTGGGAATGAAAGCTTTGGTCCAGCGCATAAAGGGTGGTTCAGTTTGATGGAAACGGAAAAGCGCGGAGGAAGTTTGAACTCTCCGCGCTCAAGTCGTCACCGGGATTAAGAAAGTGTCACTTCACCGTATTGACCAGCGGAGCGAGTCCCTGGATGCGGACTTCGAGGCGATCGCCGCTCTCGATGGTGCCGATTCCGCTGGGAGTTCCCGTGAGAATCACGTCGCCCGGCAGCAGCGTCATGTTCGTGGAAATGAAGCTGACGAGGTGAAAGCAATTGAAGATCAACTGGCTCGTATTTGAGTTCTGACGGAGCTGGCCGTTCTGGAACAGCTGGATGGTCAGATCATGCGGGTCGATCTTCGTTTCGACGTATGGCCCCAGCGGTGTGAACGTGTCGAAAGACTTTGCCCGCGCCCACTGACTTTCGGCGTTTTGAATCGTGCGGTCGCTGATGTCCTGCGCGGACGTGTAGCCGAAGATGTAACGGGCCGCTGCGGCTGGCGTCACGTTGCGGACGCGCCGACCGATAACGACCGCGAGTTCTGCTTCGAAATCGGTCCGATGCGCCGGAAACGGCACTTCGATCTTGGCACCATCGGGAATGAGCGACGTGGGAGCCTTCAGCCAGAAGAGCGGTTCCTTCGGCACTTGCTTGCCGGTTTCGCGGGCGTGATCGGCGTAGTTCAAGCCTACGGCAATCACCTTGGACGGGCTGACCGGGGTCAGCGTCCGCAGTCCTTTGAAAGGCGTCGGCTTCTTGTCGAAGGACGGCGAGCCAAACACATCGCCGTGCAGGCGAAAGAGTTCGCCATCCACGACTTTGGCGTAAAAGATTTCGTCACCTTTCTGGAATCGGCCAATTGCTGCCATAAATGCGGGGGGAGTAGTAACACTTCGCGAAAGCGTGTCGCAAGCGCAAAGTCGGAAGTCGGCGCGAAATGGCGGGGACTATTCTCTGCGTAACCCGCTCTCCAACCGGCATCTGGACGCCGCCCAAGGCGACGCCAGACCCGGCGGAATAGCAGGGCTCCATTGGCGCAAATCACTGGGCGCGACTGCCACTGAATGACGCCAGACGACTCAACGTGGCGATGGCATTGTAGCGGTTCTCGACCCCGATCTTGGGGTAAATGTGCAGGGCATGAGTCTCGGCTGTCCGCTCGGCGATCCCGAGAATCGTTCCGATCTCCGCATTGGTCTTTCCCTGGCAAAGCCAGAAGAGAACGTCGCATTCCCGCTGGGTCAGCTCCCACTCGGACCGGGTCTTCAGCCAGGCTCGGAACAAGGTTTCTTCTGCAAGGGGCGACAACGCTTCGCTTGCGGAAGATTGCGCCTCA
>JADJPG010000028.1 GCA_016713365.1 Verrucomicrobiota bacterium
ATCGGCGGCGCGACCACCAGTCGCGCGCACACCGCCGTCAAAGTTGCCCAGCACTACAGCGAACCGGTCGTCCACGTCCTCGACGCCTCCCGCGCCGTGCCGGTGGCGAGCAGCCTGTTGAGCGCGGAGCAGAAGCCGGAGTTCGTGAAGCAACTGCGCGACGACTACGAGAAGCTCCGCGCCCAGCACAGCGGCCAACAGGCGAAGTTGCTTTCACTCGAAGCCGCCCGCGCCAACGCGCCGAAGCTCAAATACGACGACCTGCCCAAGCCGGAGTTCACCGGCGTGCGCACGCTGTCGTCCGGCACTTTCAATCCCGGCAAGTGCGACTGCGGTTCGTCACACGGTCACGCCGGCGCGTTCGCGGTCACGCTGGACGAAGTCGTGCCGTTCATCGACTGGACACCGTTCTTCCATACGTGGGAATTGCGCGGCGTGTATCCGAAGATTCTCCAGCACGAGAAGCACGGCGAAGAAGCCACCAAACTTTTCGCCGACGCGCAGAAGCTGCTCGCGGAATTTGTGGCGAAGAAATCCCTGAGCCTGCGCGCCGCCTACGGATTGTTCCCCGCAAACGCCATCGGCGACGACGTTGAGATCTACACCAATGGCTCGCGCAAACATCTGCGCACGACGCTCCACTTCCTGCGCCAGCAAATCGAGAAAGGCGACGGCACGCCGAACTGGTGTCTCGCGGACTTCGTCGCGCCGAAACAGGCCGCAGGAGTCAAGGCACAGGAGTCAGAGGACTTCGTCGGCGCCGTCGCCGTCACGTCCGGCAGCGGCCTTAAGGAAATCGTCGAGGGCTACAAGGCTGCGCACGATGATTACAACGCCATCATGGCCGAGGCTCTGGCGGACCGGCTGGCCGAAGCCTTCGCCGAATATCTGCACAAACGAGTGCGCGGCGAATGGGGTTTCGGCAAAGCCGAGAAGCTGACGACCGGCGACCTCATCGAGGAAAAGTATCGCGGCATCCGTCCGGCGCCTGGGTATCCGGCGTGCCCGGACCACACGGAGAAGGCGGTCATCTGGGACCTGCTCGACGCCGAGCAACATACCGGCATCAAGCTAACCGAGAGCTTCGCGATGTATCCTGGCGCGAGCGTCAGCGGCCTCTACTTCGCGCACCCCGACTCGAAATACTTCGCCGTCGGCAAGCTGGGCAAAGACCAGATCGAAGACCTCGCCAAGCGGAAGAACTTCACCATCGCCGAAGCCGAGAAATGGCTCGGCCCGTGGTTGAACTACACGCCGGGAGCGTAAAAGGTAGCCACCGAGGTAACGAGGTGGACACTGACGAGCACCACGCAAGATCCGCCTCCTCACGTCGGCGGCTACGAGCGCAGGAACATGATCGTTATTTCGCCGGCGCGTTCGTCTGGCCGGCGGGGACGAACTTCAGCGAGACGCCGTTGATGCAGTAGCGCTTGTCCGTTGGCGTCGGGAAGCCTTCGCCTTTGAAAACGTGGCCGAGGTGTCCGTCGCACACCGCGCACAACACTTCCGTCCGCACCATGCCTGCGGAGACATCTTCCTTGGTCACGACGTTCTTCGCGTTCGCCGGGTCGTAGAACGACGGCCAGCCGCAGTGAGAATCGAACTTCTCCTTCGACGAGAACAGTTCCGCGCCGCAGCCGCCACAGACGTAAGTGCCAGCGCCCTGCTTCTTGAACTCCTCATACGCGGCGCCGAACGCACGCTCGGTTCCAGCCTGGCGCAGCACTCGGTATTGCTCAGGCGTGAGAGATTTTCGCCATTCTTCTTCCGATTTCACAACGCGGGCGGGTGAATTGGTCGGGGCTTTCGTTTCGGTTTCCGTTGGTTTCATGGGAGCCACGGCGGTGGAGGTTTTCTCGGATGGCTGGCAGCCGGCGAGAATGCCCGCCCCGGCCAGTACTAATGCCCATTTAGAAATGCGTGCCATGTCCCGGAGGCTACGCGCCGCCGCAGTTTTCGCAAGTGGCTTGAGTGCCAAACGCAAGTTCAACGACTAAGGTTCCAGTCGTCCCGGGAATACCGATTCGCGACCAGATCGCGAATCCGGTCCACGGGAACCTCTGCCGAAGTCGCGACAGCCTTCCATTCGGCGCGCAGGGCGTCCTTCACGGCCACGCGATTCAAAGAGAGCCGGGTGACAAAGTCCTCGTGACCACGCTGGCGGCGATAATCTGGCTGGCGGGGCGGTTGCCTCAGGACCCGAGGAACGAGGCTGAGCTCGAACTCCGCCAGGAGCACCGTCCCGTGAAACAGCAGCCAGCTGCGTTTTCGGCGCTGGGCGTTGCCGGAGAATTTCAGGTCGCCGACCGCGAGATCGGTGTGGCCTTCGATCGACACAGCACGTCCAAAGGCGTGGCTGAGCGCATCCCGGGTGCGGCCCATGACGAATTGGTTTGTGCCGGTGATGCTCTGAAGGTCTGGAGAGTCGTCCATGGAGAGAACGACGGAATAGTTCAGGCAACCCGGTCCTTGCACCACGGTCCCGCCTCCGCTGCATCGGCGCAGCACGGGAACGCCAAGCTCGCGGCATTGCTCGAGGTTCACCTCTTCCGCCACCTTGTTGGCGTAGCCGAGAACCACGAACGGCACGGAGGATTCCCAGAAGCGGAGCACCGGCGGCCCGCCCTGCTCTTCCGCGAGATCGAGCAACGCTTCGTCACACGCAAGGTTCTCCGCGGGAGTGGGAAGCGAGAGGTCGAGGCAGATCATTCAGCGACGGGATTCATGCGGTTATCTGATGTTCACCATTTGTTGCATTAGGGTTCCGCAAAATCCGCCATATCACTTGTTATTTGAAACCGCGCTCATCTATCATTTGCGGCGTGACTGACAAAGTGAAATCGAAGAAGCAGGAAGCAGACGTTTCGACGGCAGCGTTTGAAGGCATTGAAGATTTGGGCCGCGAGACCACCGTCACCGCGGAAGAAACCCGCCAATGGTTCAAATCACTCGAGTTCGTGGTGGAGACCATCCTCAAGGATCAAAACCCGCAGCATGCCGCCTTCTTCCTCGACAGTCTTTCCAAACGCCTCCGCGACGCCGGCATCAAAGTGCCTGCCACGACGACGACGCCCTACTTCAATACCATCCCCGTCTCCGAGCAACCCGCCTACCCTGGCGACTGGCGCATGGAGACGCGCATCAAGTCCATCATACGTTGGAACGCGATGGCGATGGTGGTGAACGCGAACCGCAAACACGACGGCCTCGGCGGTCACATCTCTACTTACGCTTCCAGCGCCACGCTGCTCGAAGTGGCCTACAACCACTTCTTCCGCGGCGGTGACGACGGCGGCCCGGCGGACATCGTTTACTTCCAAGGCCACGGGACACCCGGCAACTACGCCCGCGCTTATCTCGAACGTCGCCTGCACGAGAATCACCTTCAGGCGTTCCGTCAGGAACTGACCGAGGGCGGCGGGCTCTCGTCGTATCCGCATCCGTACTTGATGCCCGACTTCTGGCAGTTCCCGACTGTCTCGATGGGGTTGGGTCCGATCATGTCCATTTATCAGGCGCGGTTTAATCGCTACCTAAAGGCCCGCGGCCTCGTGAACTGGGAGCGCGAACCGCGCGTGTACGCCTACGTGGGCGACGGCGAATCCGATGAACCAGAAACGCTGGGACAGCTCGCTCTCGCCGCGCGCGAGAACCTCGACAACCTCTGCTGGGTGGTGAATTGCAATCTCCAGCGCCTTGACGGTCCGGTGCGCGGCAACAGCAAAATCATCCAGGAGCTCGAAGGCGTCTTCCGCGGCGCGGGCTGGAACGTCATCAAGGTCATTTGGGGATCCGACTGGGATGAGTTGCTCGCCAAAGACACCAACGGACTTCTCCTCAAACGCATGGAGGAAACCGTCGACGGCGAGTACCAAAAATACTCCGTCGAGCCCGGCAGCTACATTCGCAAACATTTCTTCGGAAAGCATCCCGAGTTGCTCGCGATGGTGAATCACCTCACCGACGAGCAATTGCGCAAGATGTATCGCGGCGGTCACGACACCCGGAAAGTTTACGCCGCCTACAAGGCTGCAATGGATCACAAGGGCCAGCCCACGGTCATCCTTGCGAAAACCATCAAGGGCTACGGCCTCGGCGAAGCCGGCGAAGGCCGCAACATCACGCACGGCCAGAAAAAGCTGAACGAAAAGGAACTTCGCGAATTCCGCGCGCGCTTCAACATCCCGATGAGCGACGAGGACATCGCGGAGACGCCATTCTATCGTCCGCCGGAAGACAGTCCGGAACACAAGTATCTCATGGAACGCCGTCAGGCTCTCGGCGGGTTCCTGCCCAAGCGCACGGAGAAGGCGCTTCCGCTCAAGGTGCCTGCGCTCAGTGAGCTCGGCCGCTTCCTGAAAGGCGACGAAAAATCCGTCGCGTCCTCCACGAAGGCCTTCGTGCTCCTCATCAGCACCCTGCTCCGCAACAAGGACATTGGCCGGAACATTGTTCCGATCATTCCTGACGAAGCGCGCACCTTCGGCATGGACGGTCTGTTCCGCGAGATCGGCATCTACCAGCCGAAAGGCCAGCTCTACGAACCCGTCGATCGCGCGTCTTCACTCTACTATCACGAGGCGAAGGACGGACAGATTCTCGAAGAAGGCATCAACGAAGCCGGTTCCATGGCCAGCTTCTGCGCCGCGGGCACCGCTTACGCCACGCACGGCGTGAACATGATCCCGTTCTACATCTACTACTCGATGTTCGGCTTCCAGCGCACCGGCGACCAGATGTGGCTCGCGGGCGACATCATGGCCAAGGGTTTCCTGCTCGGCGCTACCGCCGGACGCACGACGCTCAACGGCGAAGGCCTGCAACATGAGGACGGCCACAGCCTCCTCCTCGCCAGCACGATTCCGAATGTCGTCACCTACGACCCCGCGTTCGCCTACGAGCTCACTGTCATCATCCAGGACGGCCTCCGCCGCATGTATGCGGACAACGAAAAAGTTTACTATTACATCACCCTCTACAACGAGAACATGATCATGCCGCCGATGCCCGAAGGCGTCGAACAAGGCATCCTCAAGGGCCTCTACAAGTACAAGGCCGGTCCCGAAGGCAAAAAGATCAAGGCCCAGATTTTCGGGAGCGGCCCGATCATCCGCAGCGCACTCGCGGCGCAGGAAATTCTCGCCGAGAAATACGGCGTCAGCGCGGACGTCTGGAGCGCCACCAACTACAAGCAACTCCGCACCGACGCCCTAGCCGCGCAGCGCTGGAACATGCTGCACCCGACCGAGACGCCGAAGAAGGCCTACGTTGAAACACTGCTGGAGAAGGAAAAGGGACCGTTCATCGCCGTGAGCGACTTCATGAAGATCGTCCCCGAGCAGATCAACCAATGGGTGCCCGGCGGTCTGACGATTCTCGGGACAGACGGCTTCGGTCGCAGCGAGACACGCGAGAACCTCCGCCGCTTCTTCGAGATCGACGCCCCGATGGTTGTCATCGCCACGCTTACCGCCCTCGCCAAGCAAGGCACGGTGGACAAAAAGCTCGTGGCACAGGCGATCAAGGACCTCGGCGTCAACCCCGAGAAGACTCACCCGATCTGCGTGTAAGCGCAGGGATTCAATTCAGCAGGACGGGTTGAGCGGTGTGAAGGCTTCCGCGACGGTTGGTCTTAGGACAATCGCCGCTGCGGGCCGCAACCCTCTCGCTTTCCAGACAGCCGCGTCAGTCCATCGCGCTGCTTTTGAGCGTCCACGCATTGAACGATTTTAACTTCACTTTCCCGCCGTCAGCGAACAGCCCCAGCCCCAAGTCACGTTCGCCGGGATAGATTACTTTCGTCAGGCATGCGCGATCGTTGGCGTAGATCTCCATCACGGATCGATCGATGAAGATGTGCAGCTTCAAAACCTTCTGGTTCTCTGGAAGCGTCAACTTCGCTCGCACACCGGCCGCTGAAAGAGTCTCACCGTCGTAACTCACCGTAACCGCTTGCGAGCCGTCATTCGACACACGGAGGCGAAGGCCGAATGACTTCGCCGTGCCTGGCTCGAACTCGGCGAGAATCTCCATCGTGTCACCGCGGACATTGTCCATGGCGTTCGTCACATTGTTCAGCTCGACGATCGGAAGCGTGAACGACTGCCCGCGCAACTTGGCCAGCTCCGGTGCCGGCTTCTGCAGAAGGTGACCATCGTTGTCCATCGAGACAATGCGCGCCAGCGTCAGACATCCGTTCCATCCGCGCCCCGACTTGAAGCCACGCACCCAGCCCCACAAGACTCGCCGCCCCTGGGGATCCTCCATGCAGTTCGGAGCGTAGTAATCATCCCCGTAATCCATCAGGCCACGCGCCGTCGCCGTGAACTTCCCGGCGACGGCATCAAACGCGCCGGTCAAATACTCCACCTTGCCGTGCGGCGAATGAATCAACACCCAACGGTCGCGCAGCTTGAAGAAGTTCGGACATTCGATGTTCTTCACCGCGGGATCAGGATGCGTGAACAGGACGCCGCGATAACTCCAGTTCGTGAGCGCACCATTGGAAGCCTCATACAACAGCACCACCGCCTGGCCACCCTTGGCGCGGTTCAAATTTCCGCCGCACACCATGAAAGTCTTTCCCGCCTCGCGAAAGATGAATGGATCGCGCCAGTCATAGACCTTCACGTCGCCATGAATCTTCTCGGACAAGATGGGATTCATCGGATGCTTCTTGAACGTGTTCGCATCCGAATCGCCAATCGCCGCCCACTGTTCCGCGTAATCCGTGGCCGACTTGCCGTAGCCGATGCTGGTGTAGAACGCCATCGGTTCCCCGTTGCTGTTCGTGGTCATGCAGCCCGAGAAAACGTGATCTTCGCCGCGTTCCTTGGACGGCCAGAGACTGATGGGAAGCTGTTTCCAAAAGACCAGATCGCGGCTGCGCGCATGTCCCCAGTGCATGTGACCCCACTCGTCCCCGAAAGGGTTGTGCTGATAATAAATGTGGTAGTAATCGCGGAAGTAAAACGGCCTGTTTGGATCGTTCATCCAATTGGCCGGCGCCATGAAGTGAAAGATTGGCCGCGTCGGATCCGCCTGCGCGCGCGGAGCTGCCTCCGCCACACTGGTCATCGCGTGCGTCACCGGATCATTGGAGTAGCGATGCACCATCTGCCGATCGGAGAAGGTGATTTGATCAATGCTGATGTGGCCCCAGCCCCCGGAATAGTTGTCTACGATTTGCAGGCGGGCCTTCTTGCGCATGTAGGGAAAGAGACTCCAGGTATGCCAGTGAAGTCGCTCGAACTCATAGCCCGTCGCTGACTCCACCACCTTTCCGTCGATCAACAAATTGATGCAGACTTTTCCCGGATGATTGCCGCCGCCGATCAGGAAGTTGAGGTATGGCAAGGTGATGGTGAACTCCGGCGAAGTGAGGGTGCCAGTGGACTTGTCTCCGTTCACAAAGGTGTTCACGAAACCGCTTCCGAGAAATCCGGTGACGGGCTGTTGATTCGGCCAACTCCCGCGGGCCGGTCCCTTGTCGAACGCATCGCCCAAGGCCGTCCACCCGCCCCAATCGGCACCCTCGAAGTCTGCGAAAACGGTTTTGTTCGTCACGATATTCAGCGGCGCAGCGGCGACCGAATGGCTCAGGAGCAAACTGGCAGCGCACAAGGCAAGGACAGCGGCGAAAGTTTTCATGCGAGTAAGTGACGGAATCATGCGGCACGCCGTCGAACGATGGCAAGGCGAAGACTTGGTTTTGCTCAGCCACGAAACCACGGCGCGTCACTCGGGAATGCCATCCGTCGTGGCAACTTGATTCATGGCCCGATACACCCACTGGCCTTTCGAAAAACGAAAGTGCAAGGCAGCCGTTTGGTGAAGGTAAAGCACTTCAACGCTGTGTTCCGCGAGTCGATCGCGGAGTTTCTGAGAAGCCCGGCGCGACGCTGGATACTCGGCATCCATCACCACAATCAACTTCGCGCCCAGCCCCTCAAGAAGACTGTTCGCCAGAGGCTCGCCTTGGGCTGGCAGGCCGCTGATTACCAAGTCGGCCTTTAGATTCGGATACCGTTCCATCAAGGCGTTCTGCCCGGGCTTGCCCAAATCGGAGAGGAACAAAACGCGCACGCCCTCAATGTGACCGGACAGCACGATCGTATTGTCATCCGCCTGCGAAAACGAATCGCCCGCCGCCGGATGCAGAACTTCCCACGGCCCGACCCGGTCGCCGCGTTTCACGCGTCGCAGCAAATCCGGCATGTTTTCAAAAATGCGGATCGCATCTCGATACGCTCCCGAGCGGAACTGAACTTCGCTGGTGACCACTTGCCGCGGCGGGAACCGTTCTCGAATCAAGGCCGCGCCGCCCACGCTGTTCACATCGCCATGGGTCAGCAGCAGAGCCGACGGCCGATTGATCCCCTGCCCTCGCAAGAATGGTTTCAGCGCAAACTCAGCAGACGATTCGTTTCCGCAATCGATCAGCAGATCCGCTCCACCTCCGGCGGGACGGAAATAAGCCGCATCGCCGCTGCCCAGCGGAACCAACGTCAGATGGGCGACCGCGCGCTCCGAACGCCACGTCCACAGTGTCATCGCTCCCAAAACCAGAATCGCAGCCGCCGACCAGACCCGCCAACGCGGCCGAAATAACCATCCCGCCGTCACCGCAATCAGCACCGCGTAATAGAGTAGGAAGAAGCTCGCGGACGGAGTGCCCACGTGAACGCAGGCACCCGGAATCTGCGCCGACCATTCGCTCAAGCGGATCATCAGCAACATGAAGAGCCACGCCGCGTGATTGAAGAGTTCGCCCACGAACGGAACGAGACTACCAACGGTCATGCTCGCGAGATTGCACGCCAGCGCGACGCTACTGAGCGGAACGACGATGAGATTTGCCAGCAGACTGATGGGCGTCAGCAGATGAAAATAGTAGGCGATAACCGGAATCGAACCCAGCCACGCGGCAAGCGACGTTGCCGACGCGCGAAACAGGTAACGAACCGGCCAGCCAATCCAGCGTTGCCACCGGGGCCGAAGCTCATCCGGCAACAGCGGATCCGGGAAGACCAGCGATGCCCCCGGCACTCGCGCCACGAGCCAATCGCGGACGGGATGCGCCGTCTGTGACGTTGGCTCCGAGTTCTCGGGTTCCAGCAGCGGTCGATGAATCGAGTCAAACAACGGCGTGAGCAGCGCCAAGCTGAACACAACGAGGAATGAGAGTTGGAAGCCGGCTTGAAAGATCTGTTGCGGATCCCAGAGCAGAATGATGAACGCCGCCCCGGCGAGCGAATTCAGCAGATCACTCGGGCGCTTCAATGCCCATCCGGCGATCACCACGGTCATCATGATGGTCGACCGAACGGCGGACGCCTGCCAGCCCGTCACACCGGCATAGAACCAGATGAGCGGAATGACAATCCACGCACACCACGTCCGCGGCACGCGGCAGACTTTCAGCAGCGCCACCAGCAAACCCGCAATGAGCGCGACGTGCAGTCCGCTGATGGCGAAAACGTGCATCGTTCCGGAACGCATGAACGGTTCCGCCACTTCACCGCTCAGCGCCGTCTTCCAGCCCAGCGTCATCGTCCACAAGAGTTGCAGCGGCTGATCTTCAACGGGCAGTCCACGAGCCAAGGCCTTCTTCGCCCAATCACCGAAACGGTCGGCGACCGGACGTCGATCACTCGGCATCGCAGCTGAACCGAGCCGCCAGTCGTTGGTGGATTCGACCTGAAGCTGGTAGTAGATCCCCTGCCTCGCCAGGAACGCCCGGTAATCGAACACGCCCTCCGCCACTGCTCGCCGCGGCAACTGAAGAACGCCTTCGACCTGGATGCTTCTCCCTCCGAAGAATTCCGGCGCCACCACACCCGGCGTGCTGATGGTCACTCGTCCGCTCGCCGGTCGCCATCCGCCACGTTTGGTGTGAACCGACTCCACGTCGACCCGTCCGATGGTTCGCCAGACGATCTCCTCCTGCTGCTCGTAGACCCGGTGGTAGGGCGTTTCGACGAGCCGGCCGCGAATGGTCGCAATCTCCGCGCGCTCACCGAGAACCACCCGCAAATCATCTGGAGCAAGGACGGCCTTTCGTTGGGCGAGATTCGCCGCGCCGACCGTGAAGACAAAAAACCAGAGGAGAATTGGGCGCGCACGAAGCCATCCCAAAGCAGCAACTCCGAGAATCAGGCTGAGCGCGAGCAGCAGGAACGGAGACGGGAGCGTCGCGAACAGATCTGCCAGGACGATTCCAGCCGAGTAGATCAACGCCACCGTTAACAGCGGACGCGCCATGGTTCCTCACCATTTCCGTCGACGCCGGCCAGCCCACCACAGCAACCAAATGGCGAATGCCGCTCCCGCACAATCGATCGACACGTCGCGCAAACTTCCCTCGCGAGACGGCACATACGATTGGTGCCATTCATCACTGATGGCAAAGGCGGCCGCTCCGAGAAACGCAAACGCCGCATGACTCCGCAGCCACGGCAGTGAGTCGTCGCGAAGGGGCTTTCGTCGGGCTCTCCACAACAGCGCCGCGAGGATTCCGTATTCGGTGAAGTGAGCACACTTCCGAATGACGAGCTGAATGGAGCGGATGGTTTCGTCCGGGATGTCGGGGTTGAACCAGCGAAGAATCGGTCCGATGATGCGCGAGGTGTTCTGGGTGGAACCGGCGTTGGTGGACATCCCGAAGATGATGAACATCCAGACCAAGACCGGCAGCCAGTAACGCAGAAAGGTAATCCACGCAGACGGGGAGGAACTTTTCCCTGTGGCAACTGGCGAGGAAGAGGCCGCGGTTTTCACAGAGGGCCGATCGGAGTCGGAGGAAGGCTACTCCTCGTCAAACTTGCGCTTGATGAGCAGTTCGATCTCGACGACCGCTTTTGCTGCGTCGTGACCATCCGCTTCGATCAGGAGTCGGCTGCCCGGGCCGGCGGCGAGCATCATCAAGCCCATGATGCTTTTGCCATTCACCTTCTCGCCGTCCTTTTCCACGAAGACATCGCAGTCGAACCGATTCGCCGTCTTTACAAACAACGCCGCCGGCCGGGCGTGAATGCCCAGCTTGTTCAGCACAATCAGTTCTTTTGTGATTCGGATGCTATCCGCTTTCTTCGTCCCGCTCATTTTGTGCAGAGCGTAAGCCTTTCAATTCGCTCCTGCCAAACGAAAACGTTCTGTCGCCGGCCGGATGAAGTCGAACCGAGGTTACTTTTCTGTCAGAGACCCATCGGCGCGTTTGCCCGGACGCTTGATGTCGCGCATGGCGCGGCGCAAGGAGGAGGCGCGTTCCAATCGGGTTTCCCGCAGGACGCCGCGGACGGAGAGGATCCCAAAAAACACCGCCGTGATCGCGAGGGCGAAGCAAACGCCCCAGAAGATGGCGAAGGCGATGCCGGAGAGGCGATCGTTCAAAACCAACTGCCCCCACATCATCATCGCAAACGACAATGCGAGAAAGAACATCCCCCGCCATCGCTGCATCGGTTCCGGACTGTTGGTCATGGCGAAACCATACATCGAGTTCATCGTGAACCCGAATAGATTTCCCGGTCGCCCGATACCTGTCGTGAGGATCGTAGAGTTACGACCGTCCGCCGCGGTTTTATGGATTCACGCCTACCAAGGGCTCGCAACCAGCGTTGACCAGGGGAAACCACAGATTGCCCATTGCACCATGAAGAACTGTCCGCAATAGTCTCTTTCGGAACGCTCCCGCCGGGAGCAATGCACCAGAGCACCAAACGTTTACAGACTCCGCTTATGCAACTCGCCACTCAACTCGCCCTGTTCCTCGACAACCGTCCCGGCACCTTTGGCCGCGTCTGCAAGGCCCTCAGCGCCGCCAAAATCAACATCTACGCCGTGTCCACCAGCGACACCGTCGATCACAGCGTGGTGCGAATGGTCGTCAGCGATCCGCGCAAGGCGATGGTGATTTTCGAAGAGCACGGCACCCTCGTGGTCGACACGGAAGTTCTCTTGATTGAAGGAAACAACAAAGCCGGTTCGCTCGCCAAAATCTGTGACAGGCTCGCCGAAGCGAAAGTGAACATCGAATACGCCTACTGCGCGACGCCTCCCGACGCGAAAAAAGGTCTTCTCATCCTTCGCGTCGACAATGCCAAGAAAGCGATGAAAGCGCTCAACTCGTAACGGGCGGCCGATGATGCATCGGACGCTGCGGTTCGCACCAAGTCGTTCAATCGCTCCATGCCACGGCTGCTGCTTTACGAGATAAATACCCGGTGCTGGTTGCGGCAATTGAGCCGGCGCTGCGGACGAGAGATTCAACTGGGCAACGTCCCCGACTCGGAGTTCGACTCCTGGAGAAAGATCGGCGTCACGCATCTATGGCTGATGGGCGTCTGGTCGACCGGACCGAAAAGTCGTCAGGCATTTCTCGATCTGCCCGACACCGAATCCCGCCTTCGAACTGCCCTGCCCGACTGGGCGCCTCCCGATGTCGTTGGTTCGCCGTATGCCATCTCAAGCTACAGCGTTCCGGAGGTTCTCGGCGGCGAGACCGGTTTGCAGCGCTTCCGCACCACTCTCAATGAGCGCGGGATTAAACTGATCCTCGACTTCGTTCCGAATCACTTGGGTCTCGATCATCCCTGGCTCTCGGAACGCCCGGAATTCTTCGTCCAAGGCACGCAGCCCGCACCGGGATTATTCCCCGTCGGCGAAACCAGTGAACAGCGCTGGCTCGCCCACGGAAAGGATCCCTATTTCCCGGCGTGGGTCGACACCGCCCAACTCGATTTGCGACTGGCGTCCACGCAGGAGGCGGTCGTTGCCGACCTGCGGCGGATCTCGGAACGATGCGACGGCGTCCGTTGCGACATGGCAATGCTCGCGTTGAGCGACATCTTCGAATCGACTTGGCGGCATCTTCCACCGCATGGCCCCAGAGCCAGGACCGAGTTTTGGATCCGGGCCATTACCGCCGTGCATCGCGAAGAATTCCAGTTCATCGCCGAAGCATACTGGGATCTCGAACCGCGCCTCCTGGATCTCGGTTTCGATTTCACCTACGACAAGCGGGTGACGGACTTCATCGTCAACCAGCAATGGGGAAATCTTCGCCGTCATCTTGCGAATCGCGACGAGAACGTTCTCCGCCGCAGCATACATTTCCTCGAGAACCACGACGAACCACGCATCGCGAGCCAGCTTACGCTGGAACGGCACGCCCTTGCGGCGTTTCTCATGAGCGCCCTGCCGGGAATGTGGCTGGTTTTCGACGGACAACTTCAAGGCGCCGCCCTCCATGCGCCCGTACAACTCGCCCGCACTCCGGACGAAGCAATCGTTCCGCCGATCGCAACGATGTATGAGAAACTCCTCGCAGCGTTTCAAAGCAAGTGCGCCGGCCATTCCACGAGCCAACTAATTCAATCCGACCCCATCATCGCCGTGCACTGGGAGATCTCGGAAGACAACCACGTTCTTGCACTCATCAACGGCGAAGACGCGGAGCACCAAACCAGCATCGAACTGCCGTTCCCTCCCAAATCGGGCGACGCTTGGAGCCTTAACGTCGTCCTGATCGGACCGTCCGGTCGCACGACGCAGTCCGAGCTGGATAAAGGTTCAATCAAAACCCTGCTCCCTCCCGAAAGCTTTGAGTTGATCGCGTTTTGCCGCATCAAATAAAGCGGTAAATCTACTCATGCGATTACGTCCGTTTAATGCCTCATTTTCTTCATTCAAACACCTACTAAAGACCGAAGATTTTCGCAGAGATCTATTGCACTACTCGACCAGCTCTGTAAAAAATCACGAAATTTAGTACCGAGTGATCGGTACCAACAGATGTCAGCGCGAAAACCAACTGATGAGCACTAGCAATTCGCAGAATCGCGGCACCCAAACCACCCGCGTCAGCCCTCCCGGCCCCCAAGGCCTATACGATCCTCAGTTCGAACACGAAGCCTGTGGCGTCGGGTTCGTCGCCAACATTAAAGGCCGCAAATCCCACACGATCATCGAGCAGGCCATCCAGGTGCTCCTGAACCTCGATCACCGCGGCGCGTGCGGCTGCGAAATCAACACGGGCGACGGCGCCGGCATCTTGATCCAGATGCCGCATGAGTTTCTCAAAACAGCAGCGAAGGCTGCCGGCATTGCGTTGCCGAACTTCGGCGAATATGGGGTCGGCATGGTCTTCCTCCCGCCGGACGCGAATGAACGTCGCGAAGCCGAACGCCTTTTCGAACGCATCGTCGTCGAAGAAGGACAACGGCTCCTCGGCTGGCGCGACATTCCGACGAACAACAGTTCGCTCGGCGAAACCGCGAAGGCCAGCGAGCCGTTCATGCGCCAGATTTTCATTGGCCGCAATCCGAAGCTCACCGACGACATGGCGTTCGAGCGCAAGCTCTACGTCATCCGCAAGCGCGCGGAGAACACCATCCGCTACGGCAAGATTCCGGGCGGGAATTTCTTCTACGTCGCGAGCCTGTCCTACAAGACGCTGATCTATAAAGGCATGTTGATGCCGGCGCAGGTTGATGCGTATTACCCCGACCTGAAGGATCCGTCGATGGTCACCGCGCTCGCGCTGGTGCATTCGCGTTTCTCGACGAACACCTTTCCCAGCTGGGAACGTGGTCATCCGTATCGCTACATGGCGCACAACGGAGAAATCAACACGCTCCGCGGCAATATCAACTGGACTCGCGCTCGCGAAGCCATGATGCAGTCCGATCTATTCGGCGAAGACCTGAAGAAAGTTTTCCCCATCATCAACACCGACGGTTCCGACTCCGCAATGTTCGACAACGTGCTCGAACTCCTTGTCCTCGGCGGCCGCTCGTTGCCGCACGCGATGATGATGATGATTCCCGAGCCGTGGGCGAATCACGAGTCGATGAGCGACGAGAAGAAGGCGTTCTACGAATTCCACTCGTGCCTGATGGAACCGTGGGACGGTCCGGCCTCCGTCGCCTTCACCGACGGTAAGAAGATCGGGGCTTCGCTCGATCGTAACGGTCTCCGCCCGTCGCGTTACTACGTCACAAAGGATGACCTCGTCATCATGGCGTCGGAAGCCGGCGTGCTCGAAGTCCCGCCGGAAAACGTCCTCTACAAAGGGCGTCTCCAGCCCGGCCGCATGTTCTTCATCGACACCGAGGAAGGCCGCATCGTCGCCGACGAGGAGATCAAGAATAAGATCGCTGCCGAACATCCGTACCGTCAGTGGCTCGATCAGCACATGATCGAACTCGGCAAACTGCCAGAACCGCCGCACCTGCCCGAGCCGAGCCACGAAACTGTGCTCCAGCGCCAGCAGGCGTTCGGTTACACGTTCGAGGACTTGCGCCTGCTCATGGTTCCCATGGCGCGCGACGGCGTGGAAGCCATCGGGTCGATGGGCACGGACACTCCGCTGGCCGTTCTTTCGGACAAGCCGCAGAACCTGTTCAACTACTTCAAGCAGCTCTTTGCGCAGGTCACGAACCCGCCGATTGATTGTATCCGCGAGGAGATCGTCACGTCAGCTGAGACGACCATTGGCTCCGAGAAGAACCTGCTCAAGGCGATGCCCGAAAGCGCGCACTTGATCGAGCTCAAGGCTCCCGTCCTCACCAACGAGGAAATGGCGAAGCTGCGCCACATCAACACGCCCGGCTACAAGTCCACCACCCTGCCCATCCTATACAAAGCGTCGGAAGGCGCGAAGGGCCTGGAGAAGGCGATGACCGAACTGTTTGCCGCGGCCGACAAGGCCATCGCGGACGGCTTCAACATCCTGATCCTCTCCGACCGCGGCATCGACCACGACAACGCGGCGATTCCCTCGCTGCTCGCCGTCGCCGGCCTGCATCATCACCTGATTCGCAACGGGACACGCACCCGCGTCGGACTCGTGCTCGAATCCGGTGAGCCCCGCGAAGTGCATCACTTCTCGCTGCTGATCGGTTACGGCTGCGGTGCGATCAATCCATACGTCGCGTTCGAAACCATCGACGACATGATCCGCCAGGGCATGTTGAAGAACATCGACCACAAGACGGCCTGCAAGAACTTCGTGAAGGCGGCGGTCAAGGGCGTCGTGAAGGTCATCTCGAAGATGGGCATCAGCACCATCCAGAGCTATCGCGGCGCGCAGATCTTCGAAGCAGTCGGCCTGTCGAAGGCGGTCGTGGACAAGTATTTCACCTGGACCGCCACGCGCATTGAAGGCGCCACGCTGGATGTCATCGCGAAGGAAACGGAAATCCGCCATCGCCATGCGTTCCCGGATCGCCAGGTCAACGGGCACACGCTTGATGTGGGCGGCCAATATCAATGGCGTGCCGAGGGCGAATTGCACCTGTTCAGCCCGCAGACCGTGCACAAGCTCCAGCACGCCGTCCGCACCGCGAATTACAACACCTTCAAGGAATATTCCAAGCTGGTGGACGATCAGCTGAAGAAGCACTACACGCTGCGCGGCCTGCTTGATTTCAAGCCCGCGACTCCGGTGCCCATTGAAGAAGTGGAATCGATCGAATCGATCCTCAAGCGTTTCAAGACGGGCGCGATGAGCTACGGCTCCATCAGCAGCGAGGCGCACGAGGCGCTCGCCATCGCCATGAACCGCATCGGCGGCAAGAGCAACACCGGCGAAGGCGGCGAAGATCCCGCGCGCTTCACCTGGACCAACGAACAGGGCGATTCCAAGAACTCGGCGATCAAGCAGGTCGCGAGCGGTCGCTTCGGCGTGACGAGCCACTACCTCGTCAACGCGAAGGAAATCCAAATCAAGATGGCTCAGGGCGCGAAGCCCGGTGAGGGTGGCCAGTTGCCCGGCGCGAAGGTGTATCCATGGATTGCGAAGACGCGGCACTCGACGCCCGGCGTAGGACTCATCTCCCCGCCCCCGCACCACGACATCTACTCGATTGAGGATCTCGCGGAACTCATCCACGATCTCAAGAACTCGAACATCCACGCACGCATCAGCGTGAAGCTGGTGTCCGAAGTCGGCGTCGGCACCATTGCCGCCGGCGTCGCCAAGGCGCACGCGGACGTTGTCCTCATCTCGGGTTACGACGGCGGCACAGGCGCTTCGCCGCAGACCTCCATCAAGCACGCGGGCATTCCGTGGGAACTCGGCCTGGCCGAAACCCACCAGACGCTCGTGTTGAACAATCTTCGCTCGCGCATCGCGGTCGAGACCGACGGCCAGTTGAAGACCGGTCGCGACGTCGTCGTCGCTGCGATGCTGGGCGCCGAAGAATTCGGTTTCGCGACCGCGCCGCTCGTAACGCTGGGTTGCATCATGATGCGCGTCTGCCATCTGAACACCTGCCCCGTCGGCGTCGCCACGCAGGATCCGCAGCTCCGCGCAAAGTTCACCGGCGACCCCGCTCATGCCGTGAACTTCATGAAGTTCATTGCACAGGAAGTGCGCGAGCTCATGGCCCAACTCGGCTTCCGCACCATCAATGAAATGGTCGGCCGCACCGATCGGCTGGAAGCCCGCAAAGCGGTTGAGCATTGGAAGGCCAAGGGACTCGACTTCAGCAAGATTCTCTTCCAACCCGAGGCGGGTCCGGAAGTGGGACGCTACGCGCAGATCACCCAGGACCACGGTCTCGACAAATCGCTCGACAACACCGTGCTCATGCAACTGTGCAAGCCGGCGCTCGACAAGGGCGACAAGGTCACGGGCACTGTTCCGATTCGGAACATTCATCGCGTCGTCGGCACCATCGTCGGCAGCGAAGTGACTCGTCGCTACGGCGCCGCGGGACTTCCGGAAGACACCATCAAGGTTCACTTCAAGGGCTCCGCTGGACAAAGCTTCGGCGCGTTCATGCCCAAGGGCATGACCTTCACGCTGGAAGGTGATGCGAACGATTACGTGGGCAAGGGGCTGTCGGGCGGACGCATCATCGTTCATCCGCCGGAAGGTTCCACATTCGCCGCTGAAGAAAACATGATCGCCGGAAACGTCGCTCTCTACGGTGCAACCGGCGGCGAGGTTTTCATTGGCGGCATGGCGGGCGAACGGTTCGGTGTCCGGAATTCCGGCGTCAGCACCGTCGTCGAAGCCATCGGTGATCACGGCTGCGAATACATGACGGGCGGAACAGTTGTTGTGCTCGGTCCGACCGGTCGTAATTTTGCAGCCGGCATGAGCGGTGGAGTGGCTTACATTCTCGATGAGAAAGGTGACTTCGCCACGCGCTGCAACATGCAGATGGTCGCGCTGGAGAAATTCGAGGACGCTGAAGAATCAGAGAACGTCCGCAAGCTTATCCAAAGGCACGCGGAATTCACCAAGAGCCAGAAGGCCTGGAAGGTTCTCGCTCTTTGGGAAAAGTATTCGGGCATGTTCGTGAAAGTCATGCCTAAGGATTACAAGCGCGTGCTCAGCGCGTTGAAGAAAGCCAAGCAGCAGGGCTTGAGCGGTGAGGACGCCATCAACGCGGCCTTCGAGGAAAATGCCCGCGACCTCGCGCGTGTGGGCGGCGGTTGATTCGCCGGCCTGACTCTGCTACTCCATCCGACCTAGTTTTACGATCTGAGGAACTGAAATGGGAAAACCGACTGGATTTATCGAATACCTCCGCGAACTGCCGTTGGACCGCAAGGCGACGGAGCGCATCCGCGACTGGAATGAGTTCCATGAACACATGGACACGCAGAAGCTCCAGGAGCAGGGCGCGCGCTGCATGGATTGCGGCGTCCCCTTCTGCCACACCGGCACGTTGCTGAGTGGCATGGCCAGCGGCTGCCCGATCAACAACCTCATCCCGGAGTGGAACGACCTCATCTATCGCGGCCTGTGGAAGGAAGCGCTGGACCGTCTGCACAAGACGAACAACTTCCCCGACTTCACCGGTCGTGTCTGCCCCGCACCTTGCGAAGGTTCCTGCGTGTTGGGCATCAATAATCCGCCGGTCACGATCAAGAACATCGAGTGCAGCATCATCGACAAGGCGTGGGATGAAGGTTGGGTCAAGGCCGAGCCCCCGGCCAAGCGCACCGGCAAGAAAGTCGCCGTCATTGGCTCCGGTCCGGCCGGACTATGCGCCGCGCAACAATTGAACCGCGCCGGTCATTTGGTGACTGTGTTCGAGCGCGCTGATCGCCCGGGTGGCCTGCTGATGTACGGCATCCCGAATATGAAGCTCGACAAAAAACACGTCGTGCTCCGCCGCATCAAGCAGATGGAAGATGAAGGCATCGTCTTCAAGTGCAGCACCGAGGTCGGCAAAGACATCACCTCCCAACAGTTGATGAGCGACTACGACGCGGTCGTGCTTTGCACGGGCGCGACCAAACCGCGCGACCTTCCCATCGACGGCCGCAATCTCAAAGGCGTCCACTTCGCGATGGAGTTCCTCCATCAGAACACGAAGGCACTGCTCGACGACAAGAAGAACGGGAGCTTCATCAATGCGGCGGGCAAGGACGTCATCGTCATCGGCGGCGGCGACACCGGCACCGACTGCGTCGGCACTTCGATGCGCCACGGCTGCAAGAGCCTCATTCAGGTCGAAATTCTCCCGAAGCCTCCGCTCCAACGTGCCAAGGACAATCCGTGGCCTGAGTGGCCGAAGACTTACAAGATGGATTACGGTCAGGAGGAAGCGGCCGCAGTGTTCGGCGCTGACCCTCGCGTCTATCTCACCACGGCAAAGAAGTTCGAAGACGACGGCAACGGCAACGTGAAGGCCGTGCATCTCGTCCAGATCGAGTGGAGCAAGAACGACAAGGGCCAGTTCGTGCCGAAGGACGTTCCCGGCACCGAGCGCGTCGTTCCCGCACAACTCGTCCTGCTCGCGATGGGCTTCCTCGGGCCGGAACAGCCGCTCCTCGAATCCCTCAACGTCGAACGCGATCCGCGCTCGAATGTAAAAGCGGACCACGGCAAATACACCACGAGCATCCCGAAGGTGTTCGCCGCCGGCGACTGCCGTCGCGGCCAGAGCCTCGTGGTCTGGGCCTTCAACGAAGGCCGCGGCGCCGCTCGTGAATGCGACCGTTTCCTGATGGGTTACACGGATCTTCCGTGATGCGTCACTTACGCGACGATTCTAAAAACAAAAGGGCCGCGACTAAGTCAGTCGCGGCCTTCGTTTTTAGAAGGCCTTTTACCGCTGCACACGGGCACCGCCGCCCTTCATCAACTTCTCAACTTCGCCCTTGTCCGCCATCGAGGTGTCGCCGGGCGTGGTCATCGCCAGTGCGCCGTGGGCTGCGCCGTACTCGACCGCCTTCTGCGCGTCGCCCGTCGTCATCATTCCGTAGATGAAACCGGAGGCGAAACTGTCACCGCCGCCCACACGATCGAGGATTTCAAGATCTGGATACTTCCGGCTTTCGAAGAACTTCCCGTCATACCATGCGATCGCCCCCCAGTCATTGATGGTTGCCGTGTGCGCAGCACGAAGCGTGGTGGCCGTGGCCTTGAAGTTGGGAAACGCCTTCACCGCCGTTTCGATCATCCGCTTGAACGCAGTCACGTCGATGTGCAGAAGATTCTCATCCGCGCCCTCGACGTGGAAGCCAAGGCACGCCGTGAAGTCCTCTTCGTTGCCGATCATTACATCCACGTATTTCGCAATCTCCCGGTTCACTTCCTGCGCCCGCTTCTGGCCGCCGATGCTCTTCCAGAGCGACGGACGATAATTGAGATCGTAGCTGACCACGGTTCCGTGTTCCTTTGCCTTCTTCACGCATTCGATGACCAGCTGCGGAGTGGTATCCGACAGTGCTGCGAAAATACCACCCGTGTGTAGCCAGCGAACGCCGAGCTTCCCGAAGATGTGATCCCAGTCGAAGTCGCCCGGCTTGAGCTGTGAGGCCGCTGTATTGCCACGATCGGGGATGCCAACCGCGCCGCGCACACCGAACCCGCGCTCTGTGAAATTCAGCCCATTGCGCGTCTCGCGTCCGATGCCGTCGAACTTCTTCCACTGGATGAACTGAGTGTCGACGCCGCCTTGCAAGATGAAGTCTTCAAGCAGCCGGCCAATGTCATTGTCGGCAAACGCCGTCGCGACCGCTGTCTTGAGCCCAAAACAGCGACGCAAGCCGCGCGCGACGTTGTATTCGCCGCCGCCCTCCCAGACCTTGAACTCCCGGGCCGTGCGCACGCGGCCTTCGCCGGGATCGAGTCGAAGCATGATTTCTCCGAGCGCGAGCATGTCGAAAGCACAGGAGCCGGCGGGTTTGATGTTCAGAGTGGACATGAATTGCGTTTCGTCGATCTGGTTGTCGTTGTGAAGAACCGGTCCAGACGTTGCGAAAAGGCGGACGGAAACTCAACTCTTGATCGAGCTTTGGCGACCGGGGATTCACCGATGCCTCCGCCGATACTGTCGCGGGTCGCACCCTGAGTAGCGCTACGCATTTTCAGAACTCGAATCCGGATGGATGTTTCTGAATCGGTTAACTGACCTTGCAGGATGAAAGTCCGGCATGAGCGATGTGAGCTGGCGCGGTGAACTGTGGAAAGTGCCGCGCGGGTGAAACACGGAACAGCAGCAGGCCGCGGCTCGTGGTGATGTATGTGCCCGAGTCTCGTCCTGCACCACCTGGCCCGCTGTCCCGAATTGGGAGCCACTTTCCGGCTCACGATTCCCGGCCTGCGTCCAGTCAGTTAACCGCCCCCTTTCCAGCGGATGATGGATGGAGTGCCGGACGCTTCTCCCGGCACTCCATTTCCTTTTCCCGAGATCGCGAAACCGTCACGCACTCAATTCACAGTTGACCTTGTCGTCGCGGACGCCTTCGATGAGTCGTTCCCAATCGGTAACTGAGCTTTGCCACGAAAAACGACTATGCAGCCACCTTCACCAACCGATGCTGGCAAAGGCCGGATGATGGCTCTCGCCGCAGCGTTCCTCGGATGGATGTTCGACGGGATGGAGATGGGAATCTTTCCGCTCGTCGCACGCCCTGGACTTCAGCAGATGCAGGCCCTGCACGGCATCGTCGATGAAAGCTTTGTTCAACGATGGATGGGAATCATCACAGCGCTCTTCCTCATCGGTGCGGCGTTGGGAGGATTGGTCTTTGGCTGGCTCGGGGATCGCATCGGGCGCGTGAAGGCGATGACGTGGAGCATCCTCTTTTACTCAGGATTCACCGGGCTCTGCTACTTCGCGACGGAACCGTGGCACCTCGGAGCGCTTCGCTTCGTCGCGGCGCTGGGAATGGGCGGCGAATGGGCGCTCGGGGTGGCCCTCGTCATGGAATGCTGGCCGGAAGGAAAACGTCCGCTGATGGCCGGACTCATCGGAGCGTCCGCCAATCTCGGCTACTGCATCATCGCCATCATCGGCATCGTATTTCCCATCACCGGAGATTCCTGGCGCTGGGTAATGATCGTTGGCGCAGCCCCGGCTCTGCTGACGTTTCTGATCCGGCTCTTCGTTCCCGAGTCCGAAAAATGGAAAGCCTCGCGCCGAAAGGATGCCGCCTCACCGGCCGTTGAGATTTTTTCCCCTGCCTTGCTCAAGAACACCTTGCTGGCGATTTCCTTCGCGTCAGTCGCGCTCGTGGTCACCTGGGGCATCGTGCAATGGATTCCGCTCTGGGCCGACCAGATGACCGGCAGCAAACAACCCACCGTAAAAGCGTGGAGCCAATTTTACCAATCCCTCGGCGCAGCGGTCGGGTGCATGCTCGCTGCGCTGATGGGGGGAGCCCTAGGCCGAAGAATCACTTACTTTCTGCTTTGCCTCGCATCACTGATCGCAACTCAGGTGCTGTTTCGCGCCGTTCACGAGGTCGGTCCGGGATTCTTTGTCGCCGTCTTCCTCGTCGGCGCCTGCACAGCCTCCTTCTACGGATGGCTGCCGCTGTATCTACCCGAGATATTCCCCACCCGCGTCCGCGCCACCGGTCAGGGGCTGGCCTTTAACTTCGGCCGCGTCCTGGCGGCGGTTGGTGCATGGCAGATGCCGGCGTTGATGGCGTTCTTCGATAAGAGCTATCCAAAAGCGGGAGAAACCATCGTGTTGGTCTACCTGATCGGAATGGTCCTCATCTGGTTCGCGCCCGAGACGAAGGACAAGCCGCTGCCGGCCTGAAAAGTTTTTAACAACTCTTCAGAATTCCCCGTTGACTTGGGAAGGTGAGTTTCATAACGTCCGTGTCCCCGCTTGCGGGGGCGTAGCTCAATTGGTTAGAGCGCTGCCCTGTCACGGCAGAGGTTACGGGTTCGAGCCCCGCCGCTCCCGCCATTTTTTTGGCGAAGATGCTTCTCAACATGTTTTCACCATTCCATCCGGTGAAAACAAAATCTTGGTGAACGTTCCCCGGACTCGTCTATCGCGACCGTCCAGTAACCTCCATCCTTCAACAATTGGGAACCCGCTGGTGACGGACATAACAGCGGCTTGAACAGCCGCCAGTAACGCGCCTTGCCCAAAGCTCTACTCAGCCTCCTCGGCGTGTGGCCGAGAAAGTGAATCTCCGGCATCCCGCGCAGAAACCGGCTCAGGCCGAAAACCAGATTGGTGTGGAGATGACCGATGACCGTCCGTTCAATCTGGGTGATCTTCCTCCGAATTCCCTCCCGCCCCCAAAGGAACGGCAACGCGCTGGGATCGTGGCAAAACAAAATCACTTTCTGGCCGGATCGAAGTTCTTCGAAGGCCGTTTCAATTGTCCGGAGATGTTCCTCGTGGAGTCTGCGCCATTCAGCGCGTTCCTCCGGCAGCGCCTCCACTTCGTAGACCGGCAATGCTGCCAATGTGGATGCGATCCCCAGCATCACGGTCGGCCCCATTTCCAAACGCCAGAACGGCTGAACTCGCAGACCATTCATCGCCCGATCGAGGCTCGCCATGCGGAGGCCGCCCCGCCCCGATGACATCATCAACTTGCCAACCTCATGATCGCCCATGACGGGATGGAATCGCCCTCCAAATGCCTGCCGAAGCTTTCCGAGACAAATCTCAGCGCTTTCGTAGGACGGTGGATCTGACACGCCGATCCCCATGCTGTCGCAAGAGTAATCGCCATTGGCGATCACCACGGATGCCGCGACGTTCGCCTCAATGAATCGATCCAGCAGGTAATTGTGCGCAAAAGGATCGCGCTGCCAAATCCAGTGCCGGAACTGCCACGTTAGAAACCGGCGCAGGGGACTCTTGATGCCGTGGTAAGGGTAATCATGCCGCTCGCGTTCCAGAGGACCGGCGTAGTGAACATCGCTGATGATCGCGATCTCCGTCATGCCACGGACCCTGAATCACTTCGCCCTGAGCCACCCGCCCGCGCCTTCTCCCGCTCCCGCACGTATCGACTTAGTTCAACCGTCAGATCAAACCTCAGCAACGGCGTAATCAAGTACACGCCCGGGAACAGCGCGAGAATCTCATCACACAAATCGCGAGCCACCGCCAAGCCCTCGGCATTGCCTTCCGCACCTTCCCTGCCCCGCATCCGTTCCCGGATGGAATCAGGAATGTTGATTCCCGGCACTTCGTTGTGAAGGAACTCCGTGTTGCGCGCGTTCAGCAACGGCATCACACCGACCAGAACCGGCAGCCCCAGGTGTTTCGTCTTCTCGAAGGTCACTCGAGCCAGAGCGGGATCAAAAATCGGCTGCGTCATCACGAAGTGCGCGCCGGCCTTAACCTTGTCCTCCAGCTTGCGTACTTGGGAATCGATGTTCCGCGCGTTGGGATTGAACGCGCATCCAATGATGAACTGGCCTTTCGCCTTCAAGTCGCGCCCGTTCGCGGCGAACCCATCGTTCAGTTGCTTGATCGTCCGGATCAATCCGATCGAGTTCACGTCGTACACGCTTGAGGCGGCAGGATGGTCGCCGATCTTCGCCGGATCGCCCGTGAGCGCGAGCACGTGATGAATGCCCAGCGCGTTCAGACCCATCAGTTCAGATTGCAGCCCCAGCAAGTTCTTGTCGCGACAGGCCAGGTGAATCACCGGCTCGAGGCCGGTCCGTTCTTTCACGAGAAAGCCGGCGGCCAAATTGGAGACGCGGAGAATCGCCAACGAATTGTCAGCCAGCGTCACGAAATCTGTCCCCGCCTCCTTCAATGCGCGCGCGCCATCCACTAATTTGTCGAGACTCAGGCTCTTCGGAGGATCGAGTTCCGTCACGATGAGCTTGCGCTGGCGAAGGACATCGAGCACCGAAGGCGCCGCCGCGACCGTCCCCTGCTCGGCTCGTTCCTTCGACACTTCGACCACTGTCGTAATCGCAAGCTTTGCGCCGATCGGCCTTAACCCCGGCAACGCCCGCGCCATCGCGGCGATCGTCTCCGGCGTCGTGCCACAGCAGCCACCGATGAGCCTCGCGCCCTGCGCCACGAGCCGCGGCAGAAAGTCTGCGAAATATTGCGGCGTGGGATGGTAGATGTAGCGGCCTTCGAAATAGAGCGGACGTCCGGCATTCGGAAACACACTCACCAAATCGCCCTCCCGCACCGTCAGTTCCTGCAACAGCTTCTCCGCAATGGTCGGTCCGAAGTGACAGTTCAGCCCGGTCACATCCGCCCCGGCATCGCGCAACCGAGCGAACGCTTCGTTGATGCGAAGGCCGTCCGCCGTGTGGCCGTCATCGCCAAAACTCAGCGAGGCGATAATGGGAACGCCCCCGAGCGCCCGCGCCTCTTTCACCGCGACCACCAAGTCCGCCAAGCGCGGAAACGTCTCCAACAACAACGCGTCCACTCCGCCGGCCAGCAATGCCTCACACTGTTCCCGATACAAACCGCCGCGAGTGGCGTCATCCAGAGTCACGGACGGATCCGACGTAAGCGGCCCCACGGAGCCGGCGACAAATGCCCCACGCGGACGCGCCGCAGCCACGGCCAGTTCCGCACCGCAGCGGTTTATCTCCTGCAACTGGGCGGCAAGATTGAACTTCTCGAGTTTTAGCCGGCTCGCACCGAAGGTGTTGGTCTCGATCAACCGCGCCCGGCGTCGAGATACTCTCGATGCATCTCGTGGATGATTTCGGGGTGGGTCAGATTCAGTGCGTCGTAGCAGGCATTCAGCGGCTGACCGCGTTGGTGCAGCAACGTGCCCAGCGCGCCGTCGCCCAATACGATTTCATTTCGGAGCAAGTCCAGGAAGCCGGCCATATACAATCGATTCGTCCGCGCAGTTTGCGGGTCAAACGCCCGGTCGCAAAGCCATTAATGGAGATCCGGGGCGACGATTCGTAAAATTGGAATCGCGAGCGTTTCTCCGCTTGCAGGTGTTCAGGGCGATTTCTATGTTCGGTCCATGCAACGGAAATTTCTCTTCGCGGCTGCGCTCGCCGGTGCCCTCCTGCCCGCCAGTCCGATCATCGCCCAGGAATCACCCGCCACCATCGCCGCTGAACGCGAGGAGATGGAAGCCAACTACAAGAGGATGTCACTTCGCGTGGAGCAGATGGAAGACACTCTCCAGAACCAGCAGAAACGCATCGCCACCCTCGTGGAGGAGATCCACAACTTGCGCGAGCAGGTGGACAAACTGCGCGCCAAGGGCGAAAGCACGGCGACGCAGGAAAGCATCAAGCAACTCGCCGAGAAGATTGAGGAAGTCGACAAGAAGCGCGTCGCCGACAACGAGCTCATCTCAAAAAAATTGGGCAACCTCGGCAAGGAACTGTCCACCACGCTTGCACCCAAAATCACTCCGCTGCCGCCGACGACGAAGACGGAGAAGACTCCGCCGGCCCCAAATGAGCCGCCCGAGAAGAGCTTTGCCTACCAGATTAAAGACGGCGACACACTCTCCCGAATCGTCACCGACCTTCGCGCCCAAGGCTGGAAGGTGACCCAGAAGCAGGTCATGGACATCAACCCCAGCGTGAATTGGAGCCGCCTGCGCGTCGGCCAGACGATCTACATTCCCCAGCCCGCAAAGTAGCGCCGGTTTCCGGGCGCCCGTTTCTTGGTCGCCAACCGTCGCAGACCCTCGGCTGACGCTCCACCCGACTGGGCGGCGCGACTCCACCTTCCACTCGCGCAGGAGCGTTTCAACACCAACGCGACCCTCTCAGTCTGCATAGTCATACCCCGACACCGCAGAATTCTTGCGAGCTCGGCCGACAAATTGGCTGGCGGCCAACGTCCCTTCTGCGCTAAGAGCTACTTACAAATGAGCTCGGTTCCTCGATATCAACGGTCAGACGAGGCGCGTTCCGCACATGGGTTGTTGTTTTTCCAGGGAGGAGACAGCGCAGACATATCTGTTTTCCGACATGAGTGATCCGGCCAGCAATCCGCCCCCTCCTGCCTCCGCTTCGGATGGACGATCTTCAGACGAACTTCGGCAGTCGACCCGGCGAATCGCCCACGATTTCAACAACACGCTGGGAACCATCCTCGGGAATTTGGAATTGCTCCGGATGGACCTCGAACCCGGCCATCCCGCCACCGAGAGCGTCATTGAGATCAAGAAAGCCACCGACAAGGCGCGCGCCCTCGTGCACGAACTCTTTACGTTGACCGGCCCTGCACCTGCGCCGGGATCGGTGGAAATTCCACCCCTTCCCGCCACAACACCCTCGCCTCCTACCGCGTCGATGGGAACCGAACTCCCTCGCGGAAACGGACAGCACATTCTTTACATCGATGATGAGGAACCGCTGGTCTTCCTCGCGTCGAATCTGTTCAAGCGGCTCGGCTATCGGGTCTCCGGCTTCACGGACGCGCAGACCGCTTGCGATGCGTTCCTCAGCAATCCCGCCCAATACGATCTGGTCGTGACCGATCACAACCTCAAGACCACCACCGGCATTGAGATCGCGACCCGCATGCTCGCCGCCCATCCGCGCACGCCAATCGTTCTCGCCACGGGGGAGTTGACCGAGGAACTGTCGGAGGCGGCCAAGGACATCGGCATTCGCCACGTGATCTACAAACCGAACACCGTGGACGCGCTCTGCCAGGCCATTCATCAACTGGCGACGCGAAGGTGATTCAGGCCGCGCCGCGCCACATTTCGCTTTCGCAATCCGCCGGCCGCCCCCTACTCTCCCGAGGTTCGCAGTCCAACAGACGGTCATCAAAGAAATGAACTCGATCATCAATGTCTTGTTGATTGAAGACAACGGCCAGCTCGCCGGGTTGATGACGCAGATCCTTTCGCGGGTTCCCAATACCACCTTCGCCGTCGAAACCTGCGCCAGCCTGACCGACGGCATGCAACGGTTGCCTTCCGGCGGCATCGATCTCGTGCTACTCGATCTCACGCTGCCGGACAGCACCGGCATCGAAAGCTTCACCCAGCTCTACAACCAGTTCCCCAGCCTGCCCATCGTCGTGCTCACCGCGCTCGAAGACGAAACGGTGGCCCTGACCGCGTTGCGCGAAGGCGCGCAGGATTACCTCATCAAGAACGAGATCAATCCGCGATCACTGACGCGCGCCATCCGCTACGCCATCGAACGCAAACGCGGAGAAGAAGCCCGCAGCCAGCTCGCCGCAATCGTGGAATCTTCCCATGACGCGATCATCGGGCTCAGTCTGGAAGGGCTCATCGTCAGCTGGAACAGCGGCGCCGAATCCATGTTCGGTCATCCGTTCGAGGATGTGATTGGCCGGCCCAGCAGCGTGCTGCTTCCGTCAGGACAGTTCGATGACATGCCGTTCATGCTCGATCGATTGAAGATCGGTCAGCCCGTGAAAGACTTCGAAGGCATCTGCGTGCGCAACGACGGCACGGAAATGAACCTCGCCATCAGCGTCTCGCCCATCAAGAACTCCGTCGGGCGGATCATCGGCGCCTCCATGATCGCGCGCGACATCAACGAACAGAAGCGTCATCAACAGGAACGCGAGCAGCTCATCGCCGAACTTCAGACTGCCCTGGCCCAGGTGAAAAGCCTGCACGGGCTGCTGCCGATCTGCGCTTCCTGCAAGAAAGTCCGCGACGATCAAGGCTACTGGACACAGGTGGAAGTCTACGTGATGAACCACTCCGACGCGGAGTTTACGCACGGAATCTGCCCCGATTGCATCCAGCAATACCGCGCCAGCCTGCCGCGCGCGTAGGAAATCCATTGAATAGCTCAGCACTCTCGTTCCAAATGGTGGCCATCGAATTATGAATTTGGACGAATCACAAAAGAAACAGGTGTCCGCCTGGATTGCTGACGGAATGAAACTCGCGGAGATTCAGAAGCGCCTCGTCTCCGAGTTCGGCGTCAACCTGACCTACATGGAAGTGCGTTTCCTCGTTGATGACTTGAAACTCGTCCCGAAGGATCCCGCTCCGCCAAAGGCACCCGTTGTTCCGCCAGCCGAGCCCACCCTGCCCGCGAACGCGACTCCACCCCCACCAGCTCCTGCGGGCGGACTGATCGGTCAGGAACCACCGGCCACCGCCGGCGGCAGCGTCTCCGTGAACGTCGACGCAGTCACCCGACCGGGAGCGCTCGTCAGCGGCAGCGTGCTCTTCAGCGACGGCCAAACCGCCGCGTGGTATCTCGATCAGATGGGCCGCCTCGGCATCGCCCCCAAGCAGCAGGGCTACAAGCCATCCGCTGCGGATCTCGAATCCTTCCAGCGCGGACTCGAAACCGAACTGAGCAAGCTCGGCCTCTAGGCCGTTCGTCAGGATCGGTCCCCATGCCAATCTCTTGGAGCCTACCCGGCCTGCTCCGACTGGGTTTTCTCTTCGTTGTTCTCGCAACCAGCGGTTGCCAAAGCGTCAGCTACTACACCCAAGCGGTCCGCGGGCAATACCAACTCTGGAAGCGACAGACGCCGATCGAAGACTCTGCTCGCCGCCGACGATACTCCACCTGCGCTGAAGGACCGGCTCGCACTCGTGTTGCAAATCCGCCGGTTCGCGGAAACGGAATTGAAGCTTCCCGCCAATGGGCACTACCTGAGGTACGCGGACCTTCAACGGCGCTTCGTGGTCTGGAACGTCTACGCCGCGCCGGAGTTCTCGATGACTCCCAAGTCGTGGTGGTATCCAGTGGTAGGCTCGCTCGATTACCGGGGATACTTCAGCGAAGAGAAAGCGAGAGCTCACGCCGCAGAATTGCAGGCCGGAGGATTCGACACCTACATCGGCGGCGTCACCGCTTATTCGACCCTCGGCTGGTTTTGCGATCCAGTCCTCAACACCTTCATCGATGAACCAGAAGCCGACCTCGCGGACCTTCTGTTTCACGAACTCGCGCATCAACGCCTCTTCATTCCCGGCGACACGGAGTTCAACGAAGCCTTCGCCACCGCGGTCGCAGAGGAAGGAACTCGTCGCTGGATGGAATCCCGCACCAACCAGATCGCCCTCGCGGAATACCATCGCCAATCCAGACGCACCGCCGAGTTTGTCGAACTCGTGGCAACTGCCCGCGGCCAGCTCGATGCGCTTTACACAAATGCCGTGGGAACTTTCTCATCGAACGATTCACACCACCAGGAGCGCGCACGGCAGCTGCGTCTGGAGAAGCAGCGGATTGCGAACGAACTGCGTCAGGGATATGCGGATGTGAAGCAGCGCTGGGGCGGCCAGAGGGATTACGATCTCTGGTTCAGTCAGCCGCTGAACAACGCGCAGCTCAACACCGTGGACACTTACTACAAGCTGGTGCCGGCGTTTCGTGGAGTTCTGCGGAGCGTGAACGGAGACCTCGAGAAGTTCTTCGTCGTCGTTGAGTCACTCCGGAAGTTGAAGAAGGAGGAGCGAAGAGTTCACCTTGCCCGTCTCGCGGCGAATGCAGATCAGGCCGCCTCCGAGTAACGCTGCAGCCGGCTGCCTTCCACCAGCGTCAACGCTTTCAAGCTGAGTTCAATCAGCAGATACGGCGACGCCATGATTTCGTTCTCGCCGATCACTTCGGGATTCGAGTGCGCGTCGAAGTCTCTCAGGTCGCTGATGAACAGAACCGGCGTTCGACCAAACGCGCCCTGCGTCTGCATCTGCGCGCAAAGCTCGAATCCGCTCAAGCCCGGGAAATTCACCGTCATCACCACCGCCGAGAACGTTCCCGCCCCCGCCAGCGCGATCGCCTGCGCTGGATCGTTGGCGATCGTGGATTCCAGATTCGCCTTCTCCAGCGCCATGCCAATCGTCTGCGACGACATCACGTCCGACGTCACGACCAGCACTGAAGCATGCTTGCCGCTATCGCTGCCACCGGCCTGGGAAATCTTGAACAACCCTTCGATTGTCTCCACCGAACGCGTCACCGTGCGAACAGTCGACTGGTTGATGAACTTCGGCTTCTGCTGCAACTCCTGCAGGAACGCTTCAAACGTGCTCGCGAAATGCGCAATCGCCGTGCAACCCGCCACCGCGGCATTGCCGGTCAACGAATGGACGCGGCGAAATAGATCCGCCAGCAAAGGAAGCTGCATCGACGAGCCCTGATCCTGCACAAACGCCGTCGCCGCTTCGCGAACCGACGAAAGCTTGGCCGGCGCACTGGACAAAAAGAGCTGACGAATCTGCGCCTGGAACTCCGGATCCACCTGCGGCATTGCGGGCGCGCTTGGAGCCGCCGCGGCGGTCGCCGGTCGCGGAGTCATGGTCGTTCCGAAACTGTTTGTTTGCGCCGGAGGCCTGGACGCAAGAGGCGAAATTGGAGGACTGAACGGTGCAGTGACCGGCCGGGACGGTGGTGTGGGCAGGCTCTGGGCGGGCAAGGCAGGCGCCAGTCCGCTCACCGGCTTGGCCAGCGGAGTAATCGTTCCCATCGGAGCCGCGGACGTCGACGTCGATGCCGACATTCGCGCCGCCGCCTTCTGCATCGCCTTGTCCACCGCATCAAACAACTGAGCCGGCGTGGTGCTGGCCTTCATCAGGCACTGGTCCGCGCCGTTGCGCCAGGCGCTTTCGACCAGGTTGGTCATGTAGGAGTTTGAGAACACAACCACCGGAAGATTCTTAAGATCCGGATGCGTCCGGATATATTTCAAAACCTCAATACCATCCAGGCGAGGCATGAGCAGATCGAGGAGCACCACGTCGGGCTTGATGGCGCCCACCATCTTGATTCCCTCGAGCCCGTCCGGAGCCCAATCGACCGTGTAGCCGGCCTCGCCAAAACGCTTCCGATAAGCGCTGGCGACCAACTGGTCGTCTTCGACAATCAAAATTTTTCTCATGCTCAAACTGGCTCGTGACCAAACATCTGCCACGTCGCCTCTGGATCTGTCGGAGTTCCACGGCGAAGCGTTAGCAACAAACTTCAGAGGGTCAGGGCCGTCTCGACAAACCCTTCCCACCCCGCCTAATCTCCCCGCCGATGCATTTGTCGAATCAGCCGCTCACCATCGCCGGACGCGTGTTCCAGTCCCGATTGTTTCTGGGGACCGGAAAATTCGCGTCGCCTGAAACGATGCGCGACGCCCTCGCGGCCAGCGGGACGGAAATTGTCACCGTCGCCCTGCGTCGTGCCGACCTCAGCGGAAAGAAGGATCCGTTCGCCAACATCCTCGAATTCATCGATCCGAAGCGCTACCTCCTCCTCCCCAATACCAGCGGCGCTATGAACGCCGAGGAAGCCATCCGCCTCGCCCGTCTCGCCGCCGCAGCCGGATTACCCAAATGGGTGAAGCTCGAAATTCATCCCGATCCGCGTTACCTGCTTCCGGACCCGGTCGAAACTTTCAAGGCCGCCGAACAACTCGTGAAGGAAGGTTTCACCGTCCTGCCCTACATCAACGCCGACCCCGTTCTCGCCAAACGCCTCCAGGAAATCGGCACCGCCACCGTCATGCCGCTCGGTTCGCCGATTGGATCAAACCGCGGTGTGCAGACCCGCGACCAAATTCGGATCATCATCGAGCAAGCCACCGTCCCCGTCGTCGTCGATGCCGGACTCGGCGCCCCCAGCCACGCCGCGGAGGCGATGGAGCTCGGCGCGGACGCCGTATTGATCAACACCGCCATCGCCATCGCGCCGGATCCAAACCGGATGGGCATCGCCTTCAAGACCGCCGTCGAAGCCGGACGCGCCGCCTTCGAAATGGGATTGGGGACGCCGCTCGCCACTGCCAGCGCGACCAGCCCGCTGACCGGATTTCTGGATTAAATTGATCTCTCGAGAAGGATTCTCAATGACTCCTCAAACCCTCTCCTCCGCCCGCGTCACTCAACTCCTCGCCGCCGCCCGTCGCTCGCGCATTCTCGTCGTCGGCGACGTGATGCTCGACCAGTTCATCTGGGGCAGCGTCAGCCGTATCTCGCCGGAAGCGCCCGTGCCCGTGGTGGACTTCAAGAGCGAGAGCTTCATGCCCGGCGGCGCCGCCAATGTCGCCCGCAATCTCTCCGCCCTCGGCGCCGCGCCCGAGTTGTTTGCCGTCATCGGCCAGGATGATTCAGCGCAGCGTCTCCGCAAACTTCTCGGCGAACAGCACGTCGGCTGCGGCGGATTGGTGGAACATCCGTCGCGCCCCACCAGCATCAAGACCCGCATCGTCGCGCATCAGCAGCAAGTCGTTCGCGTCGACCGCGAATCGCGCGGCCCCGTGGATGCGACCACCACCGGTCACTTGCTGGAATCCATTGAGCAACGCCTGAAGGGCGCGGACGCCGTCATCGTGGGTGACTACGGCAAAGGCGTCGTCACTCAGGGCCTGCTGGATGAACTCAAGGATCTGTGTCGGAAACGCGGCGTCTGGCTCAGCCTGGATCCCAAGCCCGTCCACCATCTCAATCTCTCGGGACTCTCCCTGATCACACCGAATCGCAAGGAAGCCTTTGAACTATCCGGACTCCCTGACGACACGCGCGCCACGGATCCGCTCAAGGACATCAACCTAGTCCGCACTGCCGGCCGCCTGCTGAACGATATCTCCCCCGCCCTGCTTCTCATCACGCTGGGCGAGCAAGGCATGCTGCTCTGTCGCCGCAGTGAAAAGCCGATTCACATCCCGACAGTCGCGCAGGAAGTCTTCGATGTCTCCGGCGCGGGCGACACCGTGATCGCTTCCTTCACGCTCGCCATTGCCGCCGGCGCATCACCGCTGGAAGCCGCCATCATCTCGAACCACGCCGCTGGCGTCGTCGTGGGCAAGGTTGGAACCGCCATCGTCACGCCCGACGAATTGACCGCGAGCTTCGGACGCTGAATCGGACTTCAACGTCCTCCGTCGGCAACAGTCGTCGGCAACTGATAGATCCCAAACCACCGCTGGCTTCCGCTCGCGCTGCCGATCACTTCGAACTCCGCCCGTCGCCCCGCCTTGAAGAACGCCGACGGCACTTCAATCTCCAGCACGCCATTGCTGTCCTCCGTGTTCGCCTCCTTCACCGAGTAACGCATCCGCGCTCGGCCATCCGCACCCTGCCAAGACTGATCGGCGAGGCTGACATCGAATTCCAGCAGCATCGAACCGTTCACCTTCAGCGTGAACTTCCCCTTCGGCTGCGAGGCGAATCCCATTCCCACCGGAAGCCGGAAGGTATGCGTCGCGTCCAGCTTCGCCGGCAACACCGTTGAGCGCCACACCAGGCGGTCCTGACCCGCAGTCTGCCGGCAGTAAGGCATGGGCAACCGTCCCAGCCAGCTCGGATACGGCAACGTCTCGACCGCTGCCACCACTTCCGCGCACCCATTCGCGCCCATCTTGAGAAACTCCGCCCGAGCCTTCGACGTATCCGCCATGGCCGCATTTCCAAACAACGCCGGCCCGCCAGATTTCAACCAAGCGATCAAGTCCGCCATGTCCTGCGGCGAGAGCGCCTGTTCCAATCCCTCCGGCATCAGCGACAGCGCGCTGGCGCGAATGCTCCCAATGTCGCGGCGAACGATGGATTCCCGCACTCCGCTACCTTGAACCAGAGTCAGTCCGGCAGAAGTTTCGTTCCGCACGATGCCACTCAAGCTGCGCCCATCCTTCGTCTCCACGTTGTAGGCGATATAGTTCGGGTTGATCGCCGCGTTTGGATCCAGCATCGCGACCACGAAATCTGCCGAGCTCTTGCCGGCGAACTCAGCGAGATTCGGCCCCACCTCGTGACCTTGTCCACGAAACGCGTGACACTGGGCGCAGTTCCTCGCGAAGAGTTCACCGCCGCGCTCCTTCACCGGAGTCAGCTTCCCGACAGAGTCATATCGGGCGAGAATCTCGCGTCGATTTGTGGTCGAGGCGGCGAACAGCTTCTCTGCGCGAGTGCGGATGTCCGTTCTAGGATGGGACCGCAGTCGTTGTTGCTGGACCAGCGAAAGCTCGCTCGCCTGCACAGTGCCGCCTCCCAATCCCTCGATCACGATCGCCGACCAACCGTCCTTCGCGAGCAGCAGGTCAAGCAACACACCACGCGTCGCCGGACCAAAGACATTCCAGCGCGCCATGGCTTCACGCGCGAACTCATCGCCGCGAAGTTGCGAGATGGCGCGACGGAGTTGCTGACGCGCCGGATCGTCGAGATCCGCCGAAAGCAAATCCATCAGCTGCGCGCGGTTCGTCGCGGAGCTTTGCGCGTAGTGACCGAGAATGCGAATGACCGGCGGAATCGATTCCGCGCTGAGAGTTCTCAACTCACCGCTCATCAGCCAATGCACCTGCTGGCCGCTGGCGAAGTCGCTCCGCAGTCGCTCCACCGACCGGCGAACGTCAACCGACGCGTTGGTCGCGAGAGCCAACAGCACATCCGGATGATCAAGAAGCTCCGCGTGCAGTGTGTTCACCGCCCAAGCGGAGGAAAGGTCCAACGCCCTCTCATCGGACGGGACCAGCTGGACCAAGACTTGTCCCAGGTCATCAACGTGTTTATCCGCCAAGATCGCCGTGAAGAGCGTGCTAATCGCCTTCGGTACGCCGCCGGTCGCACCCAGTTTGCCCGGAGCGGTCGCGCGAAAAATCGCCTGCACCGCGGCGAACGGCGCTTTGCGCGTCGCCAAGAGCCACTCGGGGGCATCGACCAGCGGCGGCTGACTGCTCAGGAAACGATGAACCGTGTTGGATTCGAATCCCGAAACGGACAGCCAATACTGGCGCATCAAACGGCCATCCACATTCTCGGGGCGGCTCGGAAACACCATCAAGGCTTCCACACAACCGGACCGTCCATCCGCAAGCTTCAAGGCGAAGTGGCGCACGTCGGTGTCCGCGTCCGTCAACGCGCGAGTCACATGGTCATCGCGAAGGAGATTCAAGTCGTTCAGCGCAGCAAGATGTTGCACGCGCGCCGCCGGGCCCAGCTTGGACTGCGCATTGGCATCCGTGACTCCGCTACTCTTGATCTGGCGACGAACGCTCTCTGACGACGCCGTCTCGATCAGCTCTTGATGTGCGAGGTCGCGAATCGGTCCGTTCGCACTGGCGAGAGATTTGGCGAGCGTCTCCGCCGTCGCCTTCTCCAGCTTCGGAATACGCGACGGCTTGCTGCCACGCGGATACACTCGATAGATGCGGCCCATGTCCGCACCCGCGCGCGGATCAAGTTCCCTCAGACGCTCGGGCGGAATCCAGCGCGGGTGTTCGACGACGAAGCGATACATGTCCACGACGTAGAGCGCGCCGTCCGGGCCGGTGCGCGCCTGCACGGGACGAAACCAACTGTCAGTGCTGGAAAGAAACTCAGCGCGCTCTTCGCCCGCGGCCCGGCGGCCCGTGTGGGAAACTCCCGAGCGATCCAGCACCAGCCGGTGAACGAGATTGTGAACCGGTTCGCAGATGAAAACATTCCCGTAGTAATCGCCGCCCAGCAACGTGTCGCGGTAGATGCCCGGCCCACAAGCACTCGTCACAATGTTCGCCATGTGCGGATCGTTGAAGCGCGTGAGCGTGCGTGAGGTGGGGAAGACTCGGTTCGCCTCGTTTCCGCGCGCGACGAACACGCGCGGCTCGGCGAAGGTCACAAAAGGATTCCGGCGCAGATAATAATCCGGCAACGGGTAGTGCCAGAGCCAGGTGCTGTTGTCGTTGCCGAACCAGTTCTCGAAGTCGTCTCGGACACGGCCATACTGGCTGATGCCAGACACTGGTTCGATTTCGCCCGTGTCCGGTCGATACCGAAAATCGCGACCACTCAGGTCGATCTCCTTTCCCGTCTGCAAGCTCTTCACCTTGCCGCCGAAAAGCCCGCTGCTCGCGTGCAGCCAGCCATCGAGCCCCCACGTGAAGCCGTTGAGCCGCGCCTGATAATTGTGTCGGGCGAAGCCGGTGATGTTCGTTCGCACGATGTCCGCGCGTCCGTGGCCGTTTGTATCCTCGGCGTAGAGCAAATCCGGCGCGGCGCAGATGAGCGCACCCTTGCGCCACGGCATCACGCCGGTCGGGAACGGAATCCCATCAAGGAACAACGTGGCCTTGTCGTAGCGCCCATCGCCGTCGCGGTCGGTCAGAATCTTGATGCGCCCGCCTGGCGTAAACCCTCCCGGTGGCTCCTTCAACGGCTCGCCGTACTTGCGGTCGGGATTCGCCGGAGGATTCAACCCCGCGGGGTAATCATACATCCCGCAAACCCACAGCCGGCCTTGCCCATCCCAGTCGATGGCCACGGGCGATTCGATCAACGGCTCGTTCGCGACGAGTTCAACAGTCAACTCCGCCTTTGTACGAATCGCGCGCAGCGATTCTTGAGGCGAGCGCGGCGGCGGCAAGTCCGCGCGTTTCGGATCGCGACGATACGATTTCGGCACTAAGTCGCGCACCGTGCCCACGATTAAGTCCTCCACATTCGTCGAGAGACGTGCGGGCCGGTCATAATACCAGAGCGAATCCTCCGCTTCATACCCACCTTCCGCGAGAATGCGCCGCGACGGGATGTAGCACGGGACGTAATTCGCGTAGCCGGAAACCCAAAGTTGCTGGCCGGCGAGTTCGCTCTTCAGACGCAGCGCGTAGTCGATGACGACTTCGCCAGGCAGAAACACCATCGCAAGATCATCACCGAAACTCCACGTCGTGATCGGGTAATAGAGCGAGTCGGGCAGCTTCTCACCGCGATCGAGTCGAGCGAGCCACTTCCTCGCGTGATACCCGACAATGCCGGAATTCGTGCTGCGGGCCAACCACTGGTCGCGCGTGAAGTGCGGGCCGTATGGAAGTTGGATCTCCTTTGCGCGTGCCGAGAGCCGCGCTTTCAGCGGCGTGAACGTCATGCCGATCAGGCGCTTCACCTCGGCACCAATCTCCGCGCCGTGCTGTTTCGCGAGCGCGAGTCCACCGTCGGTTCCGCCGCGCGGCGAGGGATTCGAATCCGCGCCGCAACCAATCGTGACCAACGCCATCGCGCCTGGAGCTTCGCGTTCAATGGCTTCCTGTGCGTAGCCCGCCCAGTCGCCGCAAACGTGATTGAAGTCGCCGCCGATTGTCGTGCAATGGCACGCATAATTCGCCACCAGCGCGAGCAACTTGCCGGTCGCGTCCTCGGCCTTCAGCACCGGCAGCGCGTGATCAACCGGACCGCCGCGCGTCCGTCGATTCGCCGCAAACTGCGCGGTGCCGGACGACCGGCTTAAAGCGCCCGGACGCCGATTCTTCAGCGCCTCCAACGCTACCTGTTCCAAATTCGTGATGAGCGCCGTCGTGTAGCGGTCGATGGCTCCATGTTCCTCCGATGTCAGATCGCGCACGAAGATGTTGGGCGCCCAATCCTTCGTGGCTGGACCACTGTGCGTGTGCGAGCTGGCGATAACGATCCGGTCTGCACGAATCTTCGCCGACTTCGCAAGGCGGCTCCGCACTTCGCGCCACGTGCCTTCCGAGATGCCGCAGTTATCGAGTGTGATGAGAATAGCCGGGCCTTCTCGATTACTGCCGATGGCGAGCGCCTTCGCCCACAGCTTCTGCTCCACGCCCACGTGCGGCGCCTTGCGCGAAGCGTATCCAGTAAGGCGAATCGGCTCCGTCGGTGTGACATCGCGACGAGCCACGCCGATCTCCACTGCGCTCGCTGCGGAGGACATTACGGCGAGAACCGCGGCGGCAATCGGCAGGAGAAAGTTGGCGAACGAGCGGCGATTCATAGCGGATGCGAGGTTGACGCGAGCTTTTGACACTACGGATCGGGTGTCAAGGTCGGCGTCCGCCGCAGCAGGCCAGACTGCAACCGCTGTTTAGACTACTTGGGAGTCGAGGCAGGCCACTCGAGAACTTGACGATCGGACAGCAGTCGCGGGCGAAGTTTGGCGTAGTCCACTTTCTGCACGGCAACCTTTTCCTTGATCGCGAGACTCGCTGCAGTTGCCGCCGACTGGCCGAGAATCATGAAGACCGGCTCCATCCGGATCGAGCCGTAGGCGATGTGCGACGCGGAGAGGCAAATCGGAACGAGCAGGTTCTGCGCTTCGCTGGGCTTCGGAACGATCGAACGATAGGAGATCGCGTACGGGCGCATCGGCGGCACTTGAACGTCACCTTCGTTCTCGACGCGACCATTGCGAGCGAGACGCTGGACGTTGTGAGAATCCATATTGTAAGCGGCGAGTCCGATGGAGTCGTTGGCCTTATCCGTGCCGCGGCAGTGACTCTCGTTCATCACGTAATCGGCGATCATGCGCCGCGCCTCGCGAACGTACAGCTGGTTCGGCCAGCCGTCGGTGGTGTTGAACTCATCCTTGCACGGCCCCCACATCTTCATCTCATTGCGAATGTTTTCGGGCACCCTCGGGCTGGTGGCGAGGAAGGTCAGGAAGCCGCGCGTATAGTCCTCATGTTCCTGCACAATGCGCTCGCGGGCGACATGGGTCGCCTCGGGATACTCCCAGTTGGCGCCGATGAAATCGGTGGAGAAACCGCCATTGTTGTTGATGTCAGTCTTCTGGTTCGGCATCCAGATTGGGTTCCAAAACTCGCTCAGCTTGGGTTTCTTGCCCGCCTTGACCAGTGCTTCGAGGTATCGGCCCAGCAGTTCGAATCTCGCCGGGTCGTACCCTACCGGAGGTTCGATCGGGAGCCGGTTGGCGGCGTTCGTCGTGAAACAGAGGCGGAAGTTGTAAGCCTGCACGCGGTTATCTCCGTCTCCGTTCTTCGAGGAGACAACGCGGAGTTTCGCATCGCCGTACCAAGTCCTCGATTTTGAATTCGCCTCGTCATCGCCAGCCTGGCCCGCGCCCGCAGCCGCGCGATACTCCGCCTGAATGAGCGGCAGCAGTCCGCTCGCGGGATCTCCCGGCTTCACGTAGGGGTCAACGGCCACGGTGAACTGATGCTTCGGCGTCTCGTTGCGGAAGCCATTGAGCGTCTCATCATACTCGCGATTCCCTTCGCGTCCGACATGGAACGAAACATCCGCCTTGGCCATCAGATCGCCCTCATAGGTGGCGTCGATGAACATCTTCGCGCGATAGGTGTTGCTGTTGTCGACCACCATTTCGGTGATGCGCCCGTGTTCCTTGCGAACGAAATCGATCTTCTGGTCGAAGTAGACCTGAACTTTGGCTTCCCTCAGCATCGCCGCGAAAATCTGGTCCGCCACGTGCGGTTCAAACGTCCACATCGTCGCATCAGCGCCGGACAGATCACTGGCCTTCGTCTGGCCGCCACCACGTTTGGCGAAATACTCGGCGCGGGTTTCAAACTTCCACGCGGAATCTTGCGAGTAATGCTTCGCCACCCGCCGGTAAAACTCACGCGAAATGCCGCCGATGGCGGACTTGTTTCCGATGTCAGTCGCACCGAGACCGCCGGTGGTGAGGCCACCGATGAAACGTCCGGGCTCCGCGATCACCACACTGTGACCCATGCGCGCGGCTTGAATCGCCGCCGCGATCCCGCCCGAGCTCGCGCCGTAAACGCAAATGTCGGTCTCAAAGATTTCCGCGCGGAGCTGCGTCGGAGGAACGAGGGCAAAAATGAGCCCAAGAAGTGTCAGCAGCGGTTTCATGTTTCGGGAAGATTGCGGAACACCCGGCCAACAGTGAAGCGCGAAATGTAAAGACCATCGCCGCCCCTTAAGGGGCGCAGCGCCCAGAACCAACGGCATCGCGAATCTCCCGGCTGTGCTGGATCAACCATTCCGCCCGGCGTCGCGACGGCACCAGCCGTCTCGCTCCATGTTCAAACTGCAGCAACTGTCGCAGTCCCGCATTCCATCGACCGCGTTCGAACGCCCACTCAGAGTGTTGCAAACTCTTCTGTAACACCCGTCGGCCGCCGCGATGAAGCGCCAAACCATTGACCTCGATTGACAGCGCTTCTACCGCGTCTGATGCGTCAATGACCTCCACTTGAACCGCCGCGACGCTCTCGCCGATTCCATCTTCGACCAAGCACGTCACGATGTGTTCGCCGAGGTCGAACCGCGCCGACAGCTTCGGATCGGTCGAGTTGGTCAGCAAAACGCCTCCGACGAACCAGCGGTAGTTCAGCGCATCTCCATCCTCATCGAATGACGGCGAGGCGTCGAAACTCACAGATGCCCAGCCGTCGCTCGAGGCGATCACCACGAAATTACTCGGCGAAGTGCTCAGCCAGCAGCCGTCCGAAGTGGTGACAACGGCTACCGGCGGGCGATTTTCGGGAGCGATCGTAATCGTGAAATTGACCGGAGCAGCCGTATCGACGCCACCGCGTTCCGTCCCACCGCTGTCGTGCAATACCACGGTTACCTGAGCTTCGCCGCTGACACCGGGCGCAGGTGCGAAGGTCAACGTCCCGTCCGCGCCGATCGCCGGCGCGACGGCGAACAACTGCGGCGCGTTGTGCGTAACGGCAAACGTGAAGGTCTGGCCCACTTCGAACTGAGATCCGGGACCGATTCGGTGCGCCCAGTTTGAGAGAATCACCTGACCGCTGTCCTGCTTCACCACCGGCGAACTGTGAATTTCAAACACCGGCGCATCGTTCACCGGATGAATCGTGATGAGGAAATCAACCGGGTCACTCTCGTCGAATCCCCCGTTCTCCGTCCCGCCATCGTCCACGGCGACGACAGTGACCACCACAGTACCAAACGCGCCGCGGGCAGGTGTAAAACTCAGCGTGCCGTTGGCATCGATCGCGGGCTGAACCCCGAACAACGCCGAGTCCTTGTTGGTGACCTCGAAACGCACGCTCTGGGCAGCTTCCGCGCTGGAACCGGGACTGATGGACCTCGCCCACTCCGGGTAGGTCTGAGTTAAATCATCCTCATTCACTTCGACATCCGGGCCGGCTTCAAAGGTCGGCGGTAGATTCGCAACCTCCAGACCAAGGGCGTCAGGGGCGAAGCACGCCATTGCCCCAATCAGACATGAGACAGATGAGATTCGAGTGAACATTCGCTGACTATTGGAAAGTCGAAGCGGAGCGAAGGCAAGCCGAACACTGCCCGCGACGCACTCCTTTTTGCCGCACCGCGCCGCCTCCGTTACTCGTAGCGCAGCGCCTGAATCGGGTCCAGCTTCGCAGCCTTGAACGCGGGAATGATTCCCGCCACCACTCCCACGAGCGCGCTGAAGATGAAGGCCACAATCATCGCCATGGGCGTGATGACCGGCGTGTTGTCTGTCGGATTGATGGCGCGAAGGATCTCCACGAAGCCATACGAAGTGACCAATCCAGCCAACCCGCCGAGGATGGCAATGGCAGTGCTCTCGACGAGAATCTGGATGAAGATGTTGCTGTTCGATGCGCCAATCGCCTTGCGAATGCCGATCTCGCGCACACGCTCGGTGATGCTGGCCAGCATGATGTTTACGATGCCAATGCCGCCCACCAGCAAGCTGATGATGGCGATCAGGCCGCCGGAGAGACGGGCGTTTCGGATGGCGGTGACGATGCCTTCGCCCATGTTTTCCTGCGTCATGAACGAGAAGTCCTCGATTCCCTTGTGGGTGTGCATCAGGACGTTCTTCGCCTGCTGCAGGGACGGCTCCAGTTCGTCGATCTCGGCAATCCGGATATTGATCACGTCCAGGCGCGGATCCGGCAGGCTGTTGGTTCCGACAGCGGACTTGAACTTCAGATACATCGTGTTCAAGGGCATGTAGATGGTGGAGTTCTTCATGCGGAAGATGAAGTCACCACCGCGCCCGCGCCCGCCCCATCCACGGCTGCGCGCCGGACCGCTCTGTTCCGTCTTGGGCTGGCTGCGTTCAAACGCCCGGCGCTTCTTCTCGGTCTCGCTTTCGTAACGCTCGAACATGCCGATCACCACAAACGGCTCACCGCCGATATTGATCGTGTCGCCGATCGGAATGATCGGCGGACGCCCCTGGTCTTCTTCGTCGCCAAACAACTGGTCACGGCTATTCGTCCCGATCACACACACGTTCCGGGTGAAATCGTCATCCACTTCGTTGAACATGCGGCCGTGCTCAATGACATGCTGGTTGATATCGATGGCGCTTGGCCAGGTGCCGATCACATTCGCCCATTCCGTAGTCTTGCCACCCTTGGTCACGCGCAAATTGCGGTGGCGCATTTCCGGAGCGACCTGTGTCACCATCGGAGCGCTGGCTTTCAGGGCGTGAAGGTCATGCACCGTCAACCCCACCGCCTGATCCGCGAGATGCTGCTGTTCAGTGGGAATCTCCTGCTGCTCGATTCGAATCTTTTCCAAACCACCAATCGCAATCAATGCCTCACGCATTCCGTTCTCCATGCCCTTCACGATCGCGCTCATCGCGACGAGGCTGGAAACGCCGAGAATGATACCGAGCATCGTCAGAAGGGATCGAAACTTGTGCGACCAGATTTCCTTGAAGCCGACCGCGATGGCGTTGAAGAGATTCATGCCGGTAGATGTTCGAAGCGTCCCTCGCGGAGAAATTGCGCCACCTGTTCAATGACTCCGCGGCTGCGCATGATGTAGGTGTGACTGCGCGGGACAACCAGGAAATCAGACATCCCGGCGACTCGGGCGCGGGCCACGCCAACCTTGCCGTCGCTCGGTCCCTCGATCCACATCGAGAACAGCGGATTCAAACTGCGACTGCCGGTGATCACGCCAACTGGAAAATCGACTCCTCCCAACTGGTTCGGAACGCTGTGCGGCTCTGTTCCGAGTTGTTGTCCCGCCAGACCGGTCGCCCATTTGTAGAAGACATTGTTGCGAAGACGGTCCGCCACTTCGCTGCCTTGATTCGGTGGACTCAACATCACGACGCGACCGAGATTGTCGGGACGTTGTTCCTTGAGCAGCGCCCGCACTACGATGCCGCCGAGCGAATGAGTTACAAAGTGAATCTTGCCGGACCCACAACCCGGATCGCGCTGAAGCGCTTCGCGAAGCTGTTCCGTGGAGGTTTCGACCGATTGCCGCGTGGACGGATAACCGAAATTGATCACGCGAAAGCCTTGCTGGATCAGGTGGGTCGCGAGCGCGTTCATCGAACGCTTCGTGCGCCCCATGCCGTGCACCAGCACCACGGTGTCACGCGCAGAATCCGCAGGAACAGACTGCCCGGCCGAAACCAGCATCAACATTCCCATGACTGTAGCGGCGAGTTTCACAGTTCAGGCCGTCACTCCCGCGGCCAGGCGATCCAGTCCGGCCAGTCTTGCATCCAGTTGTTTGGCAACCTTGCCGTCCCGGATTTCAATTCGACGCGGCGTCACCGCGGCGATCTCCGGATCGTGAGTCACCAACGCGATCGTCCGGCCCTCCTCGCTAAGCTTGCGGAAGAGCGTCAAGATCGCCTCGCCCGTGTGTGAATCGAGATTTCCGGTGGGCTCATCGGCGAAGACAATCTTCGGATTGTTCACCAGCGCCCGCGCAATCGCCACACGCTGCTGCTGGCCGCCGGAGAGTTGCATCGGGCGATGTTTGCCGCGGTTCTCCAGACCCACGAGCTTCAATGCCTCCATCGCCCGGTCGTAACGATCTCGGGAGGAAACGCCGCTGTAGATCATCGGGAGCTCGACGTTCTGAATGACGTTCAGCTTGGGAAGCAAATTGAAGAACTGAAAGACAAAGCCGATCTTCTCGTTCCGAATCCGCGCCAGCTCCTTCTTGGACGCATTCTGGATCTCCGTTCCATCCAGCTTCAGCGTGCCGCGGCTCGGTGTGTCCAGGCAGCCGAGAATGTGCATCAACGTGGACTTGCCGCTGCCGCTGGGGCCAATGATGGAGATGAACTCGTCCGCTTCGATGTCGAGCGACAGATCGTCCAGCGCACGGATCTCCTCACCACCGAGGTGATATATCTTGCTGACATTCCGGAGTTCAACGAGGGACATGGGAATTTGCCGCGAATGGGACGACGCCGGGAGTGACTTACGATCCAGCGCTACGATTCACCGCCTTGACTGTGGATGGGCTCGCCACATTGGCCGGTGCGACCGCAGGAGTCGTGGTGGAGGGACCAGCCACCTTTTTTTCGTCCGTCCCTGTGCGCGACGTGCTCTTCTTCGTTCCCGCCGCTTCCGGAGCTTTCGGCTGGTTGCCGTTCACCGTTTGGTCGAGCGAGACAATTTCACCACCGCTCAAACCTTGCACGACTTCCGCGTAGGCATAATCGGTGACTCCGAGAATGATCGGGCGCCGTTCGAAGGTATCGTCATCGTTCTTCACGAAAACGAAACGCTCACCGCGCTCGCTGAAAACCGCCGCCAGCGGCACCGCCAGCACATTGTCCGCGGAGGAAACCGGAATGCTCAACAACGCCGTCATCCCAGGGCGAATGCGCGGATCAATCTCCTTGATGGCAATGCGCGCCGAGAAACCTTTGATGCCGTTCTTGATCACCGCCTGGGGCGCCACGCGCTCGACCACACCGCGCATCTTGGTGCCCGGCACTGATTCCGCCTGAATCTGCACATCGCGCCCCACCTGCAAGCGGACCACGTCCGCCTGGTTCACGTGCGCGTTCACCACCATGTCGTTCAAGTTCGCGATCGACATCACCTCCGTGCCGCTGTTGAAACCCGCCGCGCCGGAAACTGTCTGTCCCAAGGAAACCGGCCGTGTCAGCACCGTGCAATCGAACGGTGCGAGAATGCGCGTCTTGCGCAGCTTGTCATCCACCAACTTCAGCGCCTGGTCCGCCCGGTCTACAGCGTTGGTGGCGAGATCGAAATCTGTCTTGCTGTCATCGAAGACCTCCTGGGAAATCAGCTTGTCCGCAAAGAGTTGTTTCGACCGCACGTGATTCCGCTTCGCTTTCTGAAGCTGAAGCCGGGCCCCGTCGATCTCGATCATCCGCTGGGAACGTTCGATCTGCAGATCCCGATCATCCAACCGGCAGAGCAACGCTCCCTTCTTTACCTTGTCACCGATATCCACCGGCAGCTCCTCGATACGTCCATTGATCTCCGGACGAACAGAAACCTGATCCGCCGGACCAATGTCCCCGGCTGCGCTCACTGCGAAGTCGATGTCGCGCGACTCCACCAGCGCGGTGGTGGGACGGGAAGGCGCCTCGACCTCGACGGACTTCGCGGGGGCATTCTTCCACAGGAAGTAGCCACCGGTGCTCAGACCGATCACTACCAGTAGGCTGAAAAGTATTTTCATTCGTTAAGGGGTCGAACCCGCGAAAGACTAGAACCAGAAACGGCCTACGGCGACTATTTCTTCCGGGAATCCGACGGCAGGCAAACCCTTTGCCAATTTGTTTGTGTCCAAGCGTCAGATGCTTCTGCGCGACTGGATATTCAGAAAATTTCCCGCCCCGGCCGGACCTCCGAAATGACCCTCCCTCAAAGTAATTATTCAGACTCGATCAACGGCGTGAACTTGGCACCTAGAGTCTCCGCCCGCTGGAGCGCCGATCTCCGAATCGGCGCGTTCTAAACCAACTCCACCATCGCGCAGAATCGGAGATCTGCGCTCAGACATACCACTCGCCAGCGGAGTTTGCTTAGCCCCGTTGGCGCAGGCTCAATGGAAATGATAGGACGAGTCAGCAATGGTTCCAAGGTCGCGTCGCTCCGCGCGCGCCGTTCGTTGTTCGTGATGTCCATTCGGCGCGCGAGGAGCGACGGCGCCCTGCCCATTCCCATGGCCACCCACCAGTTTCCTCCCAGCCCTCCGATCAGGCGCGGAAGAGCTGGCCCATTTTTTTGCCGAGGATCTTTCCCGCGATGAACAAGCTGGCGGTGAGGAGAATCATCCCGATCACTCCGAGCGCGCAGGCCACGCTGGGCGCGTTTGGATCGATGCGACCCATGAGCTGATAAATCATCTTCGTGATCGGGAAGTAATCCTCCTTCATCGCCAGGATCAGGCCGTCGCTCACTTCCAACATCGCGAAGGAGAACGTGAGGATGGTGCCGGCGATCAAATTAGCCATTACCAGCGGCAGGGTAATCTTGCGCAGGGTGCGGAACGGTGACGCGCCGAGGTTCGCCGACGCTTCTTCCAGCGTGACGCTGGTCTGCTGAAATCCCGCATACGCCGAGCGCACGATGTACGGCAGCCGGCGCACGCTGTAACTGATGATGAGCAGGAGCGTCGGGTTGTTGCGCGGGTTGAAGTATTCGTTGAGCCACGAGTTCTTGAAGTTATCGAAGCCCGCCACGTATCCGAACGCGAGCACGATGCCCGGCAACGCCAGCGGTAACATCGCCAGCGCATCGAGCAGTCCAGCCATGGGGATGCGCCGTCGCGTCAAGAGCCACGCGATGATGACGCCCAGCACGAGGTCGAGGAACGCGCTGCAACTGGAGAAGAGCAGGCTGTTCCGGATGCTCGTGCCGGTCAGTTTGTCGCTGAAGATTTCGCCATACGTGCCCCCGGTCCATTCCGTGGGCAGCACGGTGAAGAACCATCGTTCCGAAAAGCTCTGCACAATCACCATCGCGTGCGGCAGCAGCGCGACGAGGATCAATCCCCCGGTGAACGCCCAGATCAACGCCGTCTGCCCACGGGTCGCTTGCGTCTCCGCGCCGACGGTGTGCCCGCGCGCGATCATTTCGTAGCGCTTGCGGGCGAGCAATTGCTTGCTGATGACAAACAACGCAACCGTGAGCACGAGCACAAAGACCACCAGCGTGTAGCCCATCGGGTTGGTGTTCACCTCGTTCACCGCATCGAAGATTTGCACCGGCACCACGCGCGAGTAACCGAAGATGAGCGGCGTGCCGAGGTCCGTGAAGGCCCAGATGAACACGATGATGGCCCCGGCGAAGTAGCCGGGAAGAATCAACGGCACCGTCACGGAACGGAACAGTCGCCAGCCATTCGCACCGAGGTTCTGCGCCGCTTCGCGCAGCGCGGGATCGATGTTCGCCATCGCGGCCGAGACGTTCAGGAACATGATCGGGTAGAGGTTCAGCACCTGCAGCAGGACGATGCCCCAGAAGCCGCCCGCGCCGAGCCAGTCGATTGGTTTGTCCGGCGCGATGATGCCCATGTCCATCAACCAGAGATTCAGCGAACCGAACCGCGACAACAATTGCCGCAAGCCGATGGCGCCGACGAACGGCGGCATAATCATGGGCACAAGGAGCAGACTGCCGAGGAGCGCCTTGCCCCAAAAGGAGAACCGCGTCATCGCCCACGCCAGCGGCAGCGTCAGCAAGGTGGTCGCGGCGGTGGTGAAGATGGCGATGAGGAAGCTGTTGAGGAGCGACTCGCGCTGGAGCGGGCTGGTGAGGAGCAGTTCGAAGAATCGCAGGCTGAACTTTCCCTCGACGATGAACGCGCCCTTCAGCAGCAAACCCACCGGGTAAAACAAGAACAGCCCGAAGAACACCAGCAGGAAGCCGAGGAAGAGGCAGGTGGTCAGATTGAGGTCGTATTTCTTCATGCGCCGCACGAACTGCGCGCCAGTTCACTGGCCGCACGCGATCTTGGCAACACGAAATCCACCCATCGCACTGCGCCAACTCACTGCACGAGACTTGGCGATTGACCGAGTGGCATCCACGACCAAGACTCCGACTCGTCACCGTGCGCTCGCTTTCATCACGCCTGATCGGCTTCCTCCGCGCAGCGCGGTCCCGGATGGGCCCGCCGGGAATCCTTGCTGGCAGATTGCTATCAGCGCTGGCGGTGATCGTTCTTGGCTCAGAATTCATCCTTCCCACGCACGCCGCCCCGGCAACGGGCGCATCGGCGCATTGGTCACTACAACCTCTCAAGGCATCGCCAGTCCCAAGTCCGAAGTCGCAACGCTCGACTGGCAATCCAATCGATGCGTTCATCCTCGCGAGATTGGAACTCGCCGGCCTGCAGCCCAGCAAGGCGGCGGATAAAACCACGTTGCTGCGCCGCGTGACCTTTGACCTGACCGGCCTGCCGCCAACACCGGAGGAACAGCGCGCGTTTCTCGCCGACAAAACCCCAGACGCGTATAAGCGGGTCGTGGACCGATTGCTCGCCAGCCCGCGCCACGGTGAACGCTGGGCGAGGCATTGGATGGACGTGGTTCACTTCGCGGAAACGCACGGCAACGATCAGGATCGGATCCGCACCAACGCCTGGCCGTATCGGGATTACCTCATCCGCTCCTTCAATGAGGACAAACCGTATGCGCGCTTCGTCCGCGAGCAACTGGCCGGCGATGTGTTGTTCCCACACGATCCCCAGGCGACCGTCGCGCTCGGTTTCATCGCCGCCGGACCGTGGGACGAAAGTTCACTCCGGGACATTCGCGAGGACACGCTCGACCGGCAGATCGGACGCTACCTGGATCGCGATGACATGGTGGCGACGACGATGTCGACGTTCGTGAGCTCGACCGTCCACTGCGCGCGCTGCCACGACCACAAGTTCGACCCCGTCAGCCAGCGCGAGTATTACAATCTGCAAGCCGTCTTCGCGGGTGTCGACCGCGCCGAGCGGATGTTCGATCCCGATCCCGCAGTCCACGCGCGACGTCAGGCGCTGCTCCGCGAACGCCGTTTGCTCGAACAAAAAGAACCACAGTTTCTCGCCTCGCTTCTTCAAGCCTCCAATCAGGACGAAGTGCGCGAGTGGGAGCGAAAACTAGCCGGCCAAATCGCCGAATGGCGCACGGCCCCCCCGGCTTCCGTCACCGCGTCAAACGGTTCGAGTCTCACGATTCAATCCGATGGCTCAGTGCTCGCGAGCGGGCCGCGCCCGGAAACCGACACCTACATTCTCGCGATTCGCAGTCCTGTTCGCGACATCACCGCGCTCAAGCTCGAAGTGCTCAGCGACGCCACCCTGCCCCACAAAGGTCCGGGTCGTCAGGACAACGGCAACCTGCATTTGAGCGAGATCAAGATCTTCGCCCGAGAAGGTTCGAATTCGCCATTGCGCAAGGTCGAAGTCCTGCACGCGAGCGCTGATTTCGATCAGAGCGGCTGGACAATTTCGCACGCCATTGACGGCAAACCAAAGACCGCGTGGGGCATCTATCCGCAGGTTGGAAAGTCCCACCACGCCGTGCTCGATGCGCCGCGACCCGTTCGCGCCAATCAGTTGCCCTATTCCATCGAGCGCATTCTCGCGATCGCGCCCGCCGCCCGCAGCAGCAACGAAATCATCGAACTCGGAACCTATTATCTCCGCCAGCGCATCAACAACGACCTAGCCGCCCTGCCCCGCCCGCACTTTGTCTACGCGGGCGCCAGCGATTTCGCGCCCGATGGCGGACTGGTGCCGGCCAAGGCCCCGCGTCTTGTTCAAGTGCTCAAGCGCGGGGACATCAACAAGCCGGAGAGCGTCGCCGCTCCGGGTTCGCTCTCCGCCATCAAGTCGCTGCGGGCGGATTTCGCGTTGGAACATCCGGAGGACGAAGGTGCGCGCCGCGCCGCGCTCGCCGAGTGGATTGTTGCCAAGGAAAACCCTTTGACCTGGCGCTCGATCGTCAATCGCGTCTGGCATTATCATTTCGGGCGCGGACTGGTGGACACGCCCAATGACCTCGGCGTGATGGGCAGCGCGCCCAGTCATCCGGAACTGCTCGACTGGATGGCGATTCATTTCCGCGACCACGGCGGTTCCCTGAAACAACTGCACCGGCTGATCGTCACCAGCGCCACCTACCGTCAGTCCTCACAGGACAACCCTAAGTTCGCCGCGCAGGACGGAGACAATCGTCTGCTCTGGCGGATGAACCGGACCCGGCTCGATGCCGAATCTCTCCGCGACGCGATGCTCCAAATCTCCGGCCGGATTGATTTCACGATGGGCGGCCCCTCGGACAAACAGTTCACCCTCGCACCGGGCATCCATGTCACGCCCGTGGTCGATTACGCGAAGTTCGACCTCGACAGCAATGCGAGCCGTCGGCGCAGCATCTATCGGTTCCTGTTTAGAACCCTGCCAGATCCATTCATGGACACATTGGATTGCCCGGAAGCCTCACAGCTCACACCGGTTCGAACCTCCTCAGTCACCGCGCTGCAGGCGCTGTCGATGCTGAACAATCACTTCGTCGTTCGCCAGAGCGAGCACTTCGCCGAACGTCTCGCTCAGGAAGAGCGAACCCCTCGCGACCGGATCGGTCGCGCCTTCGAACTCGCGCTGGGCCGGAAACCCTCCCGAGCCGAGCAGCGCGAGTTCACCGCTCATACCGAGCGCCATGGATTGGCGAACACTTGCCGGCTCTTGTTCAACTGCAACGAATTCATGTTTGTTCAGTGAGTTTCGAGTGGAGCTGAAACTTGCGTCCGGAAATTTTCCTCGCGCCTTCCCCAGCCCGCGACTACGCTGCGCTCAGTTCCACACAATCAAACGCAAACGGTTTTATGGATATCAACTTCAAGTGCCGCCACTGCGAACAGGACCTTTCCATCGATGCCTCAGGCGCAGGCAGCGAGATTCAATGCCCGGCCTGCGGGGGCACCATTCTCATTCCTTCGGCGAACACGAATGACGATCCCTCAGGTGGTCCGAAGATTGTGAACCCAATCTCCACCTCGGCGGGCGCGAAGGAAGTGAAACATTTCGTTGTACCGCAGCGGGAGAAAACGGAGGAGACGCTGATCGCAAAGCCGCTGAAGTCTCTGGAAGCGGCCGCCCATGAGGCCGTCATCCTCCGCACCAAGTGCATCCGGCACTTTGACTGCGTGGAAGTCGGCAAGGATCACTTCGATGAGGTGGTGACGAATTTCATCAACAAGGTCGGCGAGGCGAACATAGTGAAGATCGAGACGTTCAACTACTCCCACCGGGATCTCGAAACACGTGACTGGGTGACCGACTACGGCATCTTCATTCTCTACCGCGGCTGAGCTACTGGCTCTTGCCGCGGCCTTCTTCGTCGGAAGGCTTTGAGTCATCATCGCGACCCGACAGCGCCTTCAGCGGCTGCTTCAGAGCGCGCCATCCTTCCTCCACCAGTTCCTCACCCACGTCGGAAACCACACTCGTCTGGCGTCGCAGTCCGCAGGAAACGTTCGCCAGCCGGATCAAGCCCCGTGGCGTGAACATGTATTCCGCCAGCGTCGCGGCACCCAGCATGGGATTGAACTCCCTCATTTTTCGCATTACCAGCACCAGTTCGCGGACGCTGCGCTCGGCCGGCTCCTGCACCGTCTGGAGCAGATGCAACGTGAGCAGGCACAGCGCAAGCGAGCCGACGATGAGGACGTGAAAGCGCGTCAGCGGCTGCCCAAACAAGCTGCCGGAATCCGGAGGCAGGGAGTACAGGATCAACCCACCCAGCAACGGCCCCACGGCGATGAGCATGTTCGTGAAGCTAAGGTAGACCGAGATGTAGTGCGACGTGTTCTGCGGCGGCACCATCTTGATCATGAGATTGAACTGCCCGAGCTGCTGGAAACCCGCCATCATGAATCCAGTCACGAAATAGGTGACGTACAAATGCGAATAATGCCTTGGGCTGCTCAGCAGCCATGACACCGCCGCAAACAGCAGCCAGAGCAACGCACTGGTGAGCATGATCGGTTTGTTCCCAAACCGGTCACTCAGGCTCCCCCACGTTCGCAGCGACACCAGGCCGCCCAGGGTGAACACAGTGGTAAGAATGGTCAGGTCGCCGACGGAAAGGTGAAGCTCCTTCAGCACATAGACGCTGTAGAACGGCCACCCGAGTGCGAGGCACATTCCAAACAAACCCGTGAAGAGCATCAGCCGGACGAAATTCCAGTCCCTGAACACCGCAGTGAAAGTGCCAATCGACGCACTCTGCGGACGAAGCTCCGTCACTGACGGCGGGAACTTCATCCGCGACAAAAAATAAAGCCCCACCATGCGTGACGCCGCCGCCGCGGCGAAAATCATCCCAAACACCTCGAACGAACTGCCGTAACGATCCACGATCCACCCTGCGCCCAGCACCACCACCAGCGTCCAGAAACCAAACATCAAGTTGCGCGTCCCGAAAAACTTCCCTCGCATGCTCAGCGGGACCAGCTCCGACATCGACGCCGACCACGCCACGCCGCAGATCGCATTCCCCAACGTTGATACAAACGCGATGGTGAGGAAGACCCAGTCACGGTGCGCCTCCGCGATCCAGGGAAATGCAGAGATGAGCGTCCACGGCAGCGCGTTCATGAAGAACGTCAGCACCATGATCTGCTTCAGCGAAAAAAAGCGCTGGAGGAGGAGCATCAGCGGCGGCTGGACAAACAGGCAAATGTAAGGCATCGCCGCCAGCAACCCCACCCGCTTGTCCGCCCATCCCAGCGTCTTCACCGCGAACCCGATGACAAAGGGGAACATCCCGAGAGTCAGGTTGAGCATCGGAACGCTGAAACAGCTTTCGATCGTGCAATACTTCAAGGTGAGCAGCAGCTCACGTTTGCGGAATGGGTTCATCCGTTTAGACTGACTCGACGATGAGTCGCGCCCACGGGTTGTCAAGATTCCCGCAGACCTCGCGCCGGCAGCCCCCGACGTGAGGAGGGGAATGCCTCGAAACAAATGAACCATCCGCCTCCTCGCCTCGGCGGCTACTCAACCGATCCCGCCCCAGCCCGTGCCTCCGAATAATCATTGCCGGGGACAATTCTCCCGCCGCATGATTTCGGTAATGAAGTGTTCGGATAAAATCATCTCGTGGGATCAACTCCCGGCCTGGCGCGAAAAGCTGCGCGCCGAAGGCCGCCGGCTCGTCGTCACGAACGGCTGCTTTGACCTCCTGCACCGCGGCCACGTCACCTACCTCGAATGCGCCCGCGCGCTCGGTGATGCGCTGCTCGTGGGAGTGAACAGCGACGCCAGCGTCAGCGAGCTCAAGGGACCAGATCGCCCGGTCAACAACGAGTCCGACCGCGCCTTCGTGCTCGCCGCCCTGGAAAGCGTCGACGGCGTCTGCGTGTTTACGGACAAGACCGCGCTGGGCCTTCTCGCGACCGTGAAGCCGGACATCTACGCCAAAGGCGGCGACTACACCATCGATACGATCAACCAGGAAGAACGTCGGTTGATCGAGCAACAAGGCGGCACCGTCGCCATCCTCCCCGGAGTCGCGGGCAAATCCACCACCTCCTTGCTGGCCAAGATTGCAAAGCTCTGACGTTGGATCGGCAGCTTATTGGCCGAAAGAAACCAAAGAGAACGCAAAAACAGAGCTTGGCGCAGTCAACTCGGTTAACAGACCTACTTGGCTGGAGTTCTCCCCTTCTCTGGCGCGCATTCAGGATCGGTGACGGGCAAGGAAAGCGACAGAAGGAAACCAAGAGAAAGAAGGAGCAGCGGAGTTCATCCCGGCTGTATCGAGCATTCGAATCGAAGGTCGGACCACTACACTTGGCTCAGCTTTGTTCCCTTCGCGTCCTTCTGTCAGACTGATTTTCAGAAACTACTTCCAAGTCCCGAAGGTGGATTCTATCTGCGGGTCGCGGACCCGCGCTCCCGGAACGCCGAACTCCGATTCGGCGCGGCCCACTTCCCGTCCGTAGCCGCCGCCAAATCCACCTCCAACCTGCTGACCAAGTCGCGAACCTGTATGTGTCGACATAGTCGTCGTCTGCAAGCTTGAAGCTACCCAGCCACGGCGCATCCATCTCTCGGTGCCGTTGCCAAACCCGTTCTAGTCGGCGTAGTCGTGTTTAAGGGGCTTTGGTTGGGAGTTGAGACAGGGCTGTGTTCTCACAGACACTGCCCTGCCTTTCTCAATGTTGGAATCCGATCAACGCCAACCCGCTCACCGGGTCAACTTGAGCCGGAAGAAGGACTTCTGATCACTGGCGGTGCCGTGCACGACGACGGAAGACCAGGCTAGCATATCGGTCGATTTCTCCACCGTGATTTCAAAAGAACCGGTGGGTCCCTGGATGTAACCAAGGTCGGGCAGGACCACAAAATCCTCGGTGAAAAAATACGAAACGAGGACTCCGATACGATTGGGGAGCGTGACCGTCGCCGGGCCGGTGATTTCATCCCCGTAAACGAGGTTCACATCGTACACCGTGTTGTCGCCCTGCTGGATGGCAAATCCCTCGTCATCTTGAGTGACGGACGGCGAGAAGAAACGGACTGTCTTCCCGGCTGGCACCTGGATCACGGTTGGAACTTCCGGCTGCGACACAATGGATCGGATCTGCGTTCCTTGAACCAGCTTGTAGTTTACGACAATGGGCGCTGACACATCCTGCGCGCCAAAATTGACGGGAAAAGAGACTTCGCAGGCGCCGGTGATAGCATAACGAAGGACGGGCTCTCGGAAACCGAAATCCCGAAACTGAACCGTGTTGGTGGCGTCTGCCGTCACAATGCGGACCGGAGTGCCGTCATCCAACTGGTTGAAGTCTACCGCGCGGCCGAACTTCACCGAGGAAATGATCATGACGTGATTTGAGGGAACAATGATTCGATTCACCTCGGTGTTCGAGCCGACGAACAACTCGGCAGATGCGCTGGCGACCAAGCAAGAGATGGATGCAAGAAGTAGAAATAGGTTTTTCATAAACTATTTAGGGATTTTCCGTCCAAAACCGACGCTAGATAAATACGATTATCTTGGTTCTCGGGCAAGCCTAAACTGGTCGCGCTGGTAGTAGGGTGAGGCGCGCGCCCAGAGTTAAATGCGGTTGGGAGCGACGAGAGTTGCGCCGGCGCTGTGTTCTCACAGGTACGGCCATGCTGCTCTGGTCACGAAACAATTTATTTCTTCGGCCGACGGCGGAGTCCGGCTTGGAACCAGAGGCGCCAGACCATCCAGAAGGCTTCCCACACAATCTTGCGCGACATCTTGGAGCTGCCTTGGAAACGGTCGGTGAAGATGATGGGCACTTCGGCGATACGCATGCCTTGCATCCAGATCTTGTGGCTGAGCTCGACCTGGAAGCTGTAGCCGTTTGAGCGGATGGCATCGAGGTGGATGCTCTGAAGCGCGCGACGGCGGAAGCATTTGTAGCCGCCGGTGGGATCGCTCAGCGGCAGGCCAGTGATCCAACGGACATACATGCCGGCGCCCATGCTGAGGATGAGGCGCTTCAGCGGCCAGTTGATCACGCGAATGCCGTTGCGGTAGCGGGAGCCGATCACAAGGTCCGCACTCTCTGCGGCCTTGAGGAAGGCGGGAATGTCATCGGGGTTGTGGGAGAAGTCGCCGTCCATCTCGAAGATGAATTCGTAATCGCTCTTCAGCGCCCACGCGAAGCCGGCGCAATACGCGCGACCGAGACCGTCCTTGTCCTTGCGATGGAGGACGTGCAGGCGCGGGTTCTTCGCGGCGAGTTCATCGGCGAGTTTGCCGGTGCCGTCGGGCGAATTGTCGTCCACCACCAGCACGTCCACTTCCACGGGCAACGTCATGAGGCGCTGGACGAGCGGCGGCAAGTTGTCGCGCTCGTTGTAGGTCGGGACGATTATGATGGTTTTCTGGCTCATTCCCGGGCTCAAAGCCCGAAGACAAGTAAGGCAGTGATGCGTTGAACTCAATCTTGAAGTTGTTTTCCGGGCTTCTAACGCGCACGAGACTGCGGCATTGAAAGCACCCTGCTCCGCTCGCTATCGTCGCGGCCATGAGTCATTTGAACCGGGCCCGGAAGGTGTTCGACATCGAGCTCGCGGCGATCAAAGCCGTGCGAGGCCAGCTCGACGACGCCTTCGAACGCGCCGTGGAGCTTCTCGTCGCCACGCTGCAACGGCGCGGAAAGATCGTGATCGTCGGCATCGGCAAGTCGGGCAACGTCGGCCAGAAGATCGCCGCCACTCTCACGAGCACCGGCTCCACCAGCGTCGTGCTGAACAGCGTGGACGCGCTGCACGGCGACCTCGGCATTTTGAATGACGGGGATCTGGTGCTGGCGTTGAGTTACTCGGGCGAATCGGAGGAATTGATCAACCTGCTCCCGGCGATGAAACGGTTCTCCGTGCAGATCATCGCAATGACCGGCAACCCGCGTTCCACCGTGGCCAAGCGCAGCGATGTGGTGCTGAACGTCAAAGTGCCGAAGGAGGCGTGCCCGTTCAATCTCGCGCCCACGTCGAGCACGACCGCGATGCTCGTCATGGGCGATGCGCTGGCGATGACGGTGTTGCAGGCGCGCGGGTTCAAGGAACAGGATTTCGCGCGGCATCATCCGGCGGGATCGATCGGACGCTCCTTGCTGCTGCAAGTCCGGGACATCATGCGCAAGGATTCCCGCAACGCCGTGGCCAGCGAGGAACTGACGGTCAAGGAGGCGCTTCTGGTAATGACGCAGGCGAAGTCCGGCAGCGTGAGCGTGGTGAACCGGCGCGGGAAGCTCGCGGGAGTTTTCACGGATGGCGACCTCCGGCGGCACATGGCGGTGGATGAGAAGATTCTCAACCGAACTCTCGCCAGCGTCATGACGCCGAAGCCAATTGCCCTGCGGGAGGACGCGCTGGCGGCGGAGGCGCTGAAGATTTTCAACGAGCGCAACATCGACGACTTGATCGTGGTGAACGCGAAGAAGGAGCCGGTGGGGCTGGTGGATTCGCAAGATCTGCCGAAGCTGAAGATCATGTGAACCTGACCACCCGCCAGAATATGAACGGAATCAATCGTCGCCAAACAGTCACGCCGCCGATACACTCCTGACACGCTCGTCAGTGAGCGTGGACGAAATGGAATGAGCCAGCCGGCCTCTGACGCAAACACATGAGCGGAGCAAAGAAAACTGCGGAGCGAGCATCGAAGTTCAAGGTGCCCTGGGATGTCTCGCAATGGATCGACAAGGCAACGTTGATTCAAAAGCTGGAGCAGGATGTGGACAGCCTCGACTGGAGCAATCCCGAGCTGGTCGCCTTTCTGACAGCCAACCCCAATTTCCATCCGCGGTTTCTCCTAGTGCTGATGAGCTACGGGTATGCGATCGGCGCATGCGAATCCGAGGACATCAGCGAGTTGTGCTATCGCGATGAACTGATCAAGAGCCGCATCGTCGGCCAGCCGCCGAGCCCCGGAGCGGTCACCCGTTTCCGCCGCGACCATCGCGGCTTGCTCCGCTGGCTGCTGGCCCAGGGGTTCAAACACGCCTTGCGCAATCACCATCAACTGGGAGATGCGACGATTCCGCCGGGTCTGACCCGTCTGTTGCGCGAAGCAGCGACGGATCGAATTGATGTGGGACGGCACCTGGACCGCTCCGTGCAAGGCGAGTAACCAACGACCGGCTGTCCCCGATCAGGATCCTTTGAGAACGATTTGGAGGATGACATTGCCGGCGTCGCGGCAACGATCGGTCACCTTTTCCAAAAGCTCGTAAATATCCTTCAAGAACAGCACGCGCCCGGGATTCTCAGTGGCGTTGTAGAGTCCGCGCAGGAGCTGGTTCGTAGTCTTGTCCGCTTCGCCTTCCACAGTTTGCATCTGCTGGTTCAGCGAAGCCAGGCGCGCGCGCGGCGAACCCTTTCGCAGATCCTTCACCATCTGAAGCAAGATGTCGGTGGCCTTCTCCAGCATGACGACTTGAGGGGTCAAATCCACTCCGTTGAGGTGCTGGGGCGCCAGCAGGATTCGCTCGGCGATCTTCTCGCAGGTCTTGGGGACCTTGTAGATGCAGCTGGAAAGAGCCTCGATGTCCTCCGGCTCCATGGCCGTGACGTAGCTGGTGCAGAGCGCTTCGTTAATCTCCGCGGTGATCGCCTTGTCCTTGCGGCGGGACGCGATGAAATCTTCCAACGAGGCATCCGGGCCGACATGTTGGAGGAATTTCTTCAGCGCTTGAACGCTGTGACAAGCCTGCTCGGCGCTGGCTTCGAAGAGGTCGAAGAACCGGTCTTCCTTACCCAAGAGTTTTTGCAGCGGCACCATGTATGGGAGTCATCTAGCAGACGACGATACTGCGGGGCGACAAAATTCTATGGGTCAAAAAGTGATCCAGCCAAACTTGTTCATGACCCAGACAAGGAAGTACGCGACGCCCGCGGTGGCCGGCAGCGTGAGAATCCAAGCCCAAAGAATGCGCTCGATGACTTTGAGCTTGAGCGCGCTGAAACGCTTGGCGCAGCCGACACCCATGATGCTGGTGGTGATGGCGTGAGTCGTTGAAACCGGCATGCCCATGGAACCAGTGACGGCGAGAACGGTCGCTGCCGTCGTTTCCGCGGCGAAGCCATGCACGGGCTGGAGTTTCACCATCTTGTGACCCATGGTCTTGATGATCTTCCATCCACCGGCAGCCGTGCCAGCGCCCATCGTCAGGGCGCAAACAATTACCACCCAAGCCGGAACGCCCTGGCTTTTCACATCGACGGGCGAAGGCATATAGCCGAACTGAAGCCAGTTCGGGAGCATCCCAATGAAATGGTCGCCGATGTTCAAGGAGAGCGGGTCGGAACCTTCCCCTGTGCGCATGAAACTCATCCAGTCGGGAACGTTCACGAACAGGCCCGCTTTCGTACCGGCCACGAGCGCGAGGGTGATAATGCCCATGCACTTGGTCGCGTCGTTCATTCCGTGGCTGAAGCCCATGTAGGCCGAGCTCGCGAGCTGCAGTTTGCCGAACAACCGGTTCACCGTCACCGGCCGCCAGCTGCGGAGAAAGGCGTATAGTCCGGCCATGACAACCAGCCCGGCAAAGAATCCCGTCAGCGGCGACGTAATCATCGGGATCACCACCTTGTAGTAAACGCCGGCCTTTTCGGTCTTCTCCTTCTCGATCACTTCGCGAACGCGTCCGGAGAACGCCACGACCTGGACCTTCTTTCCACCGATCTCAATCGTGTGCGTCCCATTGATCTGACGCTTGTCGCCCAACGCCGCAATGACTTCAGGCTTGGGTTCCTCGATCGCGAGCTTCTTCTCCTTCTTCGTTTTGACTTCCATCCACTTAATCGAAGTCCACACGCTCACCGGCTTGCCGTCCGCATCCGCCATCGGCTTGGCCGCGTTCAAGCAAACCGCCGCAGCCAGCGCAGCGCCGATCAAACTGCCCACCAGCGCATGGGTCGAGCTGCTCGGAATGCCGTACCACCAAGTCAGAAGGTTCCAGAAGATCGCGGACAACAACACGCAGATCAACACCGGCTGCGTAATGAAGGCCGAGTCAACGATGCCGCTGGAGATGGTCTTGGCCACCGCGAGACCGAAGAACGCGCCCAGAAGATTGGTAATGGCTGCGAGAACGATGGCCTGACGCGGCGTCAGCACCTTGGTGCCCACCACCGTGGCGATGGCATTCGCCGTGTCATGGAAGCCGTTCGTGTAGGTGAACAGCAGCCCGAGGAAGATGACAATGCAGATGGTGAACAGTTCCATATTCGATCAGGAGTTTTTGAGAAGGACCCTCGAAATGACGTTGCCGGCATCCCGGCATCGATCAACCACCTTCTCATTGAGAGAGAACAAATCTTTCAAGATGACCGCCTTCAACGCTGGAAAACCCGGCTGGTAGAACTCCCGCTCCATGTCGAGCAGAACATCATCCGCTTCCGACTCGGCGATCTGGAGCTGGTACTGCAGCGCCTTGATGCCGCTGAGATCGCGGCCGGCGCGCAGCGCCTGAACCATCTGCAGGACCAGGCTCGCGGCCTTTTCCATGAGCACGAGCTGCCGGGAAAAATCCACATCCTTCACCTTGTCGGCAACGATGCTGTAACGCTCGGCAAACTTCTCGATGGTCTTCGGAATCTTATACAGCGCCGCCGCCAGATCCTCGATGTCCTCACGTTCCATCGGAGTGACAAACGTCGTGATCAGGCGCTCGCTGATTTCCTCCGTGATTTTCTTGTCCTTGCTCCGCGCATCCGCGAACTCGTGCAAAGTGGGCGACAACTCGTGACGCTTGAGCACATCCTTGAGAATGGCCACGGCATGGCAGGCTTCCATGGCGCTGGCTTCCAGCAACGCGCAGAATTCGTCTTCGCGACCCAGGAGACGTTGGAATGAGATCATTCTAAGTTACGTTTTGAGGAGATTAGATTCGCGCACCGGACTGGGAGCTGCATAGCCCCCGTCGGCCACTGAAGAATCCAGGTTCAGGAGTTCTTCAGCACTATGTGGGTGACAACGATTCCGGCATCCCGGCAACGGTCGATGACTTTCTCGAGCAGTTCATACAAATCTTTCATCGCCATAACTTTCACGGCGTCATGCTTGCCGCTGTAGAGATCCTTGAAGATTTCGAGAATCACCGTATCCGCCTCCGCTTCGATTTGCTGCAGTTTGCCGTTGATGGCCTTGGCGGAGTCCAGCTGGCCCTGGCCGATATTGCGGAGCAATCCCACCAACTCCACCACGCGCTGGGTCGCCGCGTTGAGCAGCGAAATGTGCTTGGTGAAAACGACGTCCTTGACCATGGGCGCGCTGATGATGAAGCGCTCGGCGATCTTCTCGACGGTCTTCGGGATCTTGTAGAGAGCCGCGCTCAAGACTTCGATGTCGTCCTTCTCCAATTGTGAGACAAACGTCGTCACGATGGCTTCGTTAATCTGCTCGGTAATCTTCTTGTCCGCTTCCTTCGACGCATGAAAATCCTCCAAGCGAGGGACCTGTCCGGGCTGGGAGAGAATCTTAGTCAACGCCTCCACGCTGTGGCGGGCTTCCAAAGCGCTGGCCTCGAGGAGATCGAAAAATTTGTCGTCTTTTCCAAAGAACTTCTGCAGGGAAATCATATGAGTTGGTATGTCACACGGTCGTTACTGTATTGTCACGTTGTTTTTACTTTTGTCTCTTTTCAGAAGTTCCCGGTTGGACAAACCGGGAACGAATGGAGTTGCTCGATGATTTCTTAGCTGGGAATCGCGCCCATCGCGCGGCCCAGTTTCACCAGCCCGTAGGCCAGTCCGCCCGCAGCCGGAAGGGTCAAAATCCAAGCCCAGACGACCCGTTCCACCACCGTCAGCTTGAGCGCGCTAAAGCGCTTGGCACAGCCGACACCCATGATGGATGTGCTGATGGCGTGCGTCGTTGAAACAGGCATTCCCAAATGCCCCGCCACAAACAGCACCGAGGCCGCCGTGGTTTCCGCCGCGAAACCATGCACCGGCTGAAGCTTCACCATCTTGTGTCCGAGCGTCTTGATGATGCGCCATCCGCCCGCCGCAGTCCCTGCCGCCATGGTGATGGCGCAGATCACTTTGACCCATGTCATGGGCTTGCTGTCCTCAGTCTTCAGGAAACTCATCCACTCCGGAGCGTCGGCAAACGCGCCACCCGTTGTCGCTGCAACCAATCCCAGCGTGATGATGCCCATCGTCTTTTGCGCGTCGTTCAAGCCATGGCTGAACCCCATGTAACCAGCGCTCACCAGCTGAAGCTTGCCGAAGACGCGATTGACCGTGGTCGGACGCCACGAGCGGCACAGCGCATACAGGGCGCCCATGATTAGCAATCCAAACGTGAATCCCGCGATCGGCGAACTGAACATCGGAATGACCACCTTGTAGAAAATGCCGCCTTTATCGACCACCGTGGTCTCCATCAATGTCTGCCCGCCCTTGAGCACAAAGACCATCTGGTTCGTTCCTAACGTGACGGCATTCGTTCCCACTTCGAGCACTCGATCGCCCAACTGACTCAGCACATCCGCCGGAGCCGCCACCAATTCCTTCTTCGACTTCAGTTCGATCCACTTCAGGACGCTCCAGTTGTCATTCGTGATTGCGATGCCCGCGCCGCACAAACCACCGATCATCGCGTGGCTGGAGCTGCTTGGAAGACCGAACCACCAGGTGATCAAGTTCCAGATGATTCCCCCCAGCAACGCGCAAACCAGCATGTGCTGGGCAACTCCCGACGCGATAAACTTCATGTCGACAATCCCGCTGGTGACCGTCTTCGCGACCGCATCTCCAGCCAGCGCGCCGACCAGATTGGTCAACGCAGCGAGAATGATGGCCTGCCGCGGGGTCAGCACCTTCGTCCCCACCACAGTGGCAATCGAATTAGCCGTGTCGTGGAATCCATTAATGTATTCGAAGATGAGCGCTACGATGATAACCGTGATAATGATGGTCAGGGTCATGTGAGTCAGGAGGTGGTTTCGCCACTCGCCGCGTAGTCTTCAAGCTCAACACGAATCCGGCCCGCTCCCGCGGACTGGAACGAATTCATTGCTGTTGCCGATACGTGCGCCGTGGCCATGTGATTTCCGCGCATCGTAACAATCACTCCTAAAAGACAGTAGTTACGAGTCCGTCACAGTAATGTCACACCCAGGTGACAAAGTGGCTTTTTATTGGCTTATTTAACTCCCATTCTCCAATCTCATCCTTCCAGCTAGGCAACTACAAAACCATTTCTTCGTTTCTCAATCGTAACATTTCCGCCATTTTCCCGTCACACCTGTCCTCCACTCTTTACTCATACAACCTATGGCCACTCACTTTGAACAATCGCTGCAACGAGACATCGACCGCATCCGGACCAAGGTCAGCGAGATGGCGTCCCTCGGCGAACACGCCTTGAGGGATTGCGTCAAAGCCCTCACCGAGAAGAACCGCGTGCTGGCGTTCTCTGTCATCCTCCGCGATCAGCGCATCGACGAACTCGAAAAGGAAGTCGACCGGCTCTGCCTCGAGTTCATCGTCCGCCAGCAGCCAGTCGCCGGTCCGCTGCGAATGGCCTACGCGACGATCCGCATCAATCTGGAACTGGAGCGCGTTGGCGACTACGCCGAGAGCATCGCCCGCCAGATTCTCAAACTCACCTCGATGAACGTGGAGATTCCGGCCGATCGCTATACCGAAATCGCGAACATCTCCATCCCTATGCTCCACGACGCGGTGAAAGCCTTTGTGAATCAGGACGCCACTCTGGCTCGCGCCGCGGCCGAAAAAGAGGAACTCGTCGACGTGCTGAAAAGCCGGTTGAACGCGGACCTGATGAAGTTGAACCGCGAAAACAAGATTCCGTTCGAAGCACTCAATGCGCTGATGATGATTGCCCGGCACCTCGAGCGCGTTTCCGACCAGGCCAAGAACATCTGCACCGAAGTCCTCTACATGTGCACCGGCGAATACAACCGGCACAAAGGCACGGAAGCGTCCCGCCTCATCTTCGTCGACCAGCGGAACTCCTGCCGCAGCCAGATGGCCGAAGCGATCGCCAACTCGCTGAACCAGCCGCAGTTCATCTTCGCCAGCGCCGGATTGGAGCCCACCAGCATCGACCCAAAGACCTTGTCCTTCTTGAAGGAAAAGGGCCTCGATATCTCCAAGCAGACCAGCAAGTCCATCGAACAGATTCCAAATCTCGACCACTACCAAGTGATCGTGGCTCTCGCTCCGGAATCAAAGAAAGCATTCCCGAAAGCGCCCACCAAGGTCGTCTGCCTCGATTGGAGCGTGGAAGACCCATCCAAAGCCACCGGCTCGCCGACAGAAATCAAGGCGGCCTACGAATCCACATACCAATTTCTCCATTCCCACATTCAAGACCTCGTGGAAGCCGTCCTGGGCGACAAGATTGATTAACTGAAACAAAAAACGAAACCAACATGACCATGAACAAGCAAATCAACTGGAGCATCCGCGCGGGTGCCGTCGCGACGCTGGCCGCAGGGCTTCTCCTGACCGGCTGCGGTAAATCTGATTCCTCAGGCGGCGCGGCCAGCGGCTCGAAGAAGACCGTCGCGAACATCGGTTCCGACACGATGGTCAACCTCGCTGCCGCTTGGGCCGAAGCCTACGGCGCGATCGACAAGAGCACTGTGATTGAAGTCAACGGCGGTGGTTCCGGCGTCGGCATCAAGGGCCTCATCAACGGCACCGCTGAGCTCGCCAACTCCAGCCGCCACATCGAAGACAAGGAAAAGGCCGAGCTGAAAGAGAAACGCCAGCTCGACAGCAAGGAATTCATCGTCGGCTTCGACGCGCTCGCCGTCTACGTCCACAAGGACAATCCGATCAACGAAATTACCGTCGAGCAACTCGCCGAAATCTACCGCGCCGACGGCAAGATCACCAAGTGGAGCGAACTGGGCGTGACCTCCATTCCCGGAGGCAAGGGCGACGAACTCATCCGCGTCAGCCGCCAGAATAACTCCGGCACCTATGAGTACTTCAAGGAAGCCGTTGTCGGTAAGAAGAATGAATTCAAGCTTGGCTCACTCGACATGAACGGCTCCAAGGACGTCGTGGAACTCGTCGGCAAGACGCCCAACGCCATCGGTTACTCGGGCATGGGCTACGCCACCCCGTCAGTGAAGAAGCTCAAAGTCGCCAAGAAGAAAGGCGAACCCTACGTTGAGCCCAGCATCGCGGCCACGCACGACAAGACCTACCCGATCGCCCGCCCAATGTATTTCTACACCGCAGGCGAACCCGCACCGCATGTGAAAGCCTACATCGATTGGGCCATGTCCGACGCCGGCCAAAAGATCGTCGAGACCACCGGCTACGTCCCGCTGCCCAAGAAGTAAACCATTCCCCCGCGCCGCCGCCGGGCTCACCAAACCCGGCGGCGGTCCTCAACTCAAACCTCCGAAGACGATGCCTACGACATCCGCACCCGCAGTGTCCCCCGCGCCTATGAAGCCGGCCGTGCCCCGCGCCTCGCGCAGCCAGCTCGCCATCATGGTCGAGCGCGTCATCGAGGGGCTCGTTTACATCTGCGGAATCAGCGCCATCATCTTCGTCTTCGGGATCTTCTTCTTCGTCTTCAAGGAAGGCGCACCCTTTCTCGCGAAACTCAATTTCACGGAGTTCTTCTTCAGCAAAGAATGGATTCCCACCTCCTCCGTCCAGCCCAAGTACGGCATCGGCGCGCTCATCGTTGGCACCGTCAGCGTCACTGCGCTCGCCATGTTGATCGCCGTGCCCTTCGGCCTGGGTGCGGCCGTGTTCGTCTCGGAGTTCTGCACGGGCAAAACCAAGGAGACTCTGAAGATCACCATCGAACTGCTCGCGGCGATTCCCAGCGTTGTGTGGGGCTTCATCGGCCTCAGTGTGATGAGCCCGGTCATCATCAGTGTCTTCCACGTCCCCGTCGGCGTGAACCTGCTAAACGCAGCGCTGCTCCTCGCGCTCATGAGCGTGCCCATCATGGTCAGCATCGGTGAGGACGCCCTCAAGGCCGTCCCCGACAGCTACCGCGAAGCCGGCATCGCCCTCGGCGCAACCAAATGGCAGCTCATCTATCGCGTCCTGATTCCCGCCGCGAAGAACGGCCTGCTCGCCGCCGTGCTCCTCGGCGTCGGCCGCGCGATCGGCGAGACGATGGCCGTGCTGATGGCCACCGGCCACGCGGTCAACATCCCCGATTCCATCTTCGACCCCGTCCGCACGCTCACCGCGACCATCGCGGCCGAACTCGGCGAAACCTCGCACGGTTCGCCGCATTACCAGGTGCTGTTCCTGATCGGCGTGGTGCTGTTCTCCATCACCGCCGTGGTGAACCTCGCCGCCGACTTCATCGTCAAGGGCATCAAGAGAAAGTAACGTCGCATGTTCACCGAGACCCCATTCATCCGCAAAAAGAAGCGCAACGAAGTCATCGCGAAGTGCTTCTTTGGATTCATGGCCGCGGCCATGGTCATCCCGCTGTTCCTCATCGTCGGCTACATCGTCGTGCAAGGCGCGCCGGCCATCTCGTGGGAATTCCTCACCGAGAACCCGCGCAGCGGCGGCGCCAAGGGCGGCATCTGGGCGGCCATCGTCGGCACATTCTACATTGTCTTCTTCTCACTCGCGTTCTCCGCGCCCATCGGCGTGCTGGCGGCCGTTTACCTCAACGAATACGCCACGGAAAACTGGTTCACCCGCATCGTGAACCTCGCCGTCGTGAACCTCGCCGGCGTTCCTTCCATCGTGCACGGCCTCTTCGGTGTCGGCGCATTCGTTTACTTCGCGAACTTCAACGACGGCAAGAAATCGATCATCGCCGCCGCGCTCACGCTCGCGGTCATGACGCTGCCCGTCATCATTGCCTCCACGAAAGAAGCGCTCTCCGCCGTTCCGCGCCAGTTCCGCGAAGCGTGCTGGAACGTCGGTGCCACGCGTTGGCAGGTCATCTGGAAGATCGTTCTGCCGAACTCCATCAGCGGCATTCTCACCGGCGTCATCCTCCAGGTCAGCCGCACCGCAGGCGAAACCGCCCCTGTGATGCTCACCGGTGTCGCAACCTACAAGCTGCTCGATAGCACAGGGCTGTTCCTCTACCACCCGATCAAGGATCAGTGCATGGCGCTCTCGATGCATCTCTATTACATCGCGACCCAGGCCAACAACGTTCCCAAGGCCACGCCCTTCGCCATCGCCACGGTGCTCATCGGCGTGGTGCTCATCGTCAACGCCGCGGCCATCGCCTTCCGCGTCTATCTCCGCTCCCGCAAGAAGTGGTAACCAACTCTGCGACCTGACCTCATGACAAAAAAGATTCAAGTCGAGAACCTGCGGACCTTCTACGGCACCAAGGAGGTTCACCACGGCATCAGCTTCGACATCGAGCAGAACGAGATCTTCGCCATCATCGGCCCCGCACAATCCGGCAAGACCACCCTGCTCCGCGCCATCAACCGCACGCTGGAATTCACGCCCGGCACCAAGATGACCGGCACGATCAAGGTGGACGGCGAGGACGTGCAGAAGACCCGCGACGTTTACGGCCTGCGCCGCAAGATCGGCATGGTCGCGCCGCTGCCCGTCGGTTTGCCGCTCACTATTTACGACAACGTCGCCTTCGCCCCTCGCTCCTCCGGCATCAACGACAAAGGCTTCCTCGACGCGCACGTTGAGAAATGTCTCCGCCAGTCCGCGCTCTGGGATGAAGTGAAGGATCGCCTCGACTCGCTCGGCACCAAGCTTTCCGGCGGACAGCAGCAACGCCTCACCATCGCCCGCGCGCTCTCGCATCAACCCGAGATTCTCTGCCTCGACGAATTCTCCATCGCCATCGACCCCGTCACCACGATGCGCATCGAGGACGTCCTCAAGGAACTCAAGAAGGAGATGACGATCATTCTCGTTACCAACCTCGTGCAGCAAGCCCGCCGCCTCGCTGCGCGCACCATGTTCCTCTGGAACGGCGACATCATCGAACTCGACCGCAACGAAGTGATGTTCTCGGACAACACGAAGGACAAGCGCACCTACGAATACGTGAACGGAATTTTCGGATGACAACCGCGACTTTAAATCCACCAGCCGCCGCAGGCGTCGACTACGCCATCACCACGCGCGACCTGAAACTCTGGTACGCCAAGTTCCAGGCGCTGCTCGGTATCACCTGCAACATCAAGAAAGGCCAGATCACCTCGCTGATCGGCCCCAGCGGTTGCGGCAAGACCACCCTGCTCCGCTGCTTCAATCGCGTGAACGAGCGCTACGGCTACGTCACGACCACCGGAGAGATCAAACTCCTCGGCAAGAACATCTACGACCCGGACGTCTCGCTCATCGAACTGCGCAAGAGCATCGGCATGGTCTTCCAGCGCCCGAATCCGCTGCCGATCTCCGTTTACGAAAACGTCGTCTTCGGCCTGCGCATCCACGATGAACAAGGCCTGAAGAAGTCTGATTACGACGACGCCGTCGAGAAAGCCCTCACTGAAGTCGGCCTGTGGAACGATCTTAAAGACCGCCTTCAGATGAAGGCCACCGGCCTCCAACTCGAACAGCAACAGAAGCTCTGCATCGCCCGACTGCTCCCGCTCAAGCCCGAGATCATTCTAATGGACGAGCCCTGCAGTGCGCTCGACGTCGGCGGCACACGCGCGATCGAGGAATTGATGTTCGCGCTCAAGGGCCGTTACACCATCGTCATCGTCACGCACAACATGGCGCAGGCCCGCCGCGCCAGCGACGAATGCATCTTCATGCTCATGGGCGAACTCATCGAGCACACGTTGACCACCGAGATGTTTGTCACGCCCAAGAATCAAAAAACCGCGGAATACATCGAAGGCCGCTACGGCTGATTCTTACGCTTCAGCCCTCGCGCCGCCGGAATGGTAATCATGACTACGAGCGGACCATCGGAAACCAGAGAGACACCCGTCTCCTTGGACGAGGACTCCGCGGTCACCGTCCTCCAGCACCTCGAATCCGAACGGGGAAAGATGTTCACCGAATCGGATTATCGCGAGATGCGCAGCGCGGTCCTCGATGAAATTGCCCACGGCGCGCGCATCCGGCCCTTCACCCTGTTCACATTTGCCGTCATCCTGCTTGGCCTTGGAGCAATGGTTGCGGTCGGTGTGGTCACCTTCAAGGACACTCGCGATCACACTCTCACCATCGTCAGCAGCATCGCCCTGATCGCTGCCGCATATTTCTTCTGGAACGTCCTGAACGGCGTAAAGAACGACGCCTACCGCTCCATCGACGCGCGCCTCGAAGAATTGAAACAGCTGCAACGTCACCGTCTGATCTCCGACGAAGAGTTCAACGACATCCAGGCCCACATCCTCATGGCCCGCCAGCGCGCCTCCCAATAAGGCATTGCGCAATCTGGCTCCTGAGGTTCCCTTCCGCTTCCCGACGTCCCGAATCTCCACGCTGCTGGCCGGATTGCCCCGCGGTCGAGCTCACCTCTGAGGGCGGGCGCCAAAAATTCCACCTCCCATGTCTCGCAGTCTGGTCCGCCACAGTTTCGCTCGCCACGCCAGCATCCAGGATGGGAAGCTTCGGCGACGCACGCTCATTCAAATGAAGATCTCCTCCACCAAAACCGGCCTTCGCCTCTCTCAGCACGGCGTCGTGATCAGTGAGATGCGAACGTCACCCGGCCCGACCCACAGTGTTTTTGATGTGCTGGCCTCACTGATTGTCATCCTCAAACCGACCGGTCGTGTCGGAGTAATGGGCTTCGCCGGTGGCGGCATGATGGCGCCGCTTCGAGCCTTGGGATGCAGCTCCACCATTCACTCCGTCGATCTCGATCGCTCCGGCTTCGATCTCTTTCACAAACATTGCAGCAGCTGGGCGGGCCCAGTGGACTGGAGCCATTCGGACGCCGCGGAGTGGCTGAGGCAGCAACCGCGCACCTTTGATTTGTTGATGGACGATTTATCCATCCCCGAGAACGGCGACGTCTTCAAACCCTCCATCTCGTGGGGCACCTTGCCAAAACTAATTCGCGCGCGCTTGCAGCCGGATGGGATCGCTGTCTTCAACCTGCTCAAGCCTCCGCAAGGTTCCTGGGATTCGCACCTGCAAAAGATCACCGCTGAGTTCGGCATGGCACTGGTAATTCACCTCGACCGGTTTGAGAACCGCATTCTCATCGCCGGACGAAACCTGCCCTCCGCCCGCGCTCTCGGGTCGTCGGTGCGAACTCACCTCGCGAAACTGCGTTCGACTCAGGCGAAGGAGATCCACATCCGGAGCTACACTCCCAAGGTCGGGTAAAACTTCGGCACCAGCCGAGCCTTTGACCGCTGTTCAAAAGCGTATGCCAGTTTGATCAGCGTTCCCTCGCTCCACGCCCGGCCGAAGAACGAAATCCCGATCGGCAATCCCGCGTGCTGGCCTGCCGGCACTGTGATGCTCGGATAGCCCGAGACTGCCGCCGGACTCGAACTCCCGCCTTCACCGCGATCGCCGTAGAGATAATCAATCGTGCCGGCCGGACCCGACGTCGGCGCCACGATCGCGTCGAGGCGATGTTCGTTCATCACGGCGTCAATGCCTTCCTTGCCCGCAAGACGCTTCGATTTCTCCAGCGCCTCCAAATACTCCGGATCAGTGAGCGGACCTTTGTCGCGCGAGCGAATCATCGTCTCCTGCCCAAACGTCGCCAGCTCCCGCTCGCGATTCTGTTCATTGAACGCGATGACTTCGTCGATGTTCCGCACGGGAGCCTTCGGACCAAGCGATGCCAGATAACGATTCAGCCCGTCCTTGAACTCATACAACAGCACTTGGATCTCCGCCGCACCAAATTGTCCGTGGGTCGGCAACTCCGCGGGATCAATGATCTCCGCGCCCGCTGACTTCATCACCTCGATCGCTTGATTAAGAACCGCCGTCGCCTTCGCGCTGCGTCCGAAGAACTTTCTCGCGACCCCAATCCTCGCGCCCTTCAAACCGTTCACCTCGAGATAGCGCGTGTAATCCTCCGGCTTCGAACGCGCCGTGGCGGAATCCCGTGTGTCCGCTCCCGCCATCAAACCCAGCACGACCGCCGCATCCGTAACGGTCCGCGTCATCGGACCCGCCGTATCCTGGCTGTGCGCGATGGGAATAATTCCCGCACGACTGATGAGCCCCAGCGTTGGCTTGAGCCCGACGATGCCGCAGTGCGACGCCGGAGAAACAATGGAGCCATCCGTCTCCGTGCCGATGGCGAACGCGCAAAGGTTCGCCGAAACCGCCACTGCCGAACCGGAGCTGGAGCCCGACGGATTGCGATCCAGCACATAGGGATTTCGCGTCTGCCCGCCGCGACCGCTCCAGCCGCTGGTCGAGCGATCACCACGAAAGTTCGCCCACTCGCTCAGATTCGTTTTGCCGAGAATGACCGCACCCGCCTCACGAAGCTTGCGCGCCACCGTGGCATCCTGCGGCGCGATGGAACCGACCAAGGCCAGCGATCCGGCGGTGGTCATCATGCGATCGTGCGTGTCGATGTTGTCCTTCAACAACACCGGGATGCCGTGCAACGGACCACGCGGCCCCTTCGCTTTTCGTTCCGCATCGAGCTGTCGGGCGATGTCGAGCGCGTCTGGATTTAGTTCAATCACTGAGTTCAACTTCGGACCGGCCTTGTCGATCTGCGAGATGCGTTCAAGGTAAGCCTTGGTCAGGGCCACAGTCGTCAGGCGCCCGCTCGTCATCGCTTCCTGAAGTTGCGGAATCGTCGCTTCCTCCACTGTAAACGCGCGACATTCCCGAACGGCCGCGCAGCCGTCCACGACCAGCGGGACGGCAGCGATTGAACTGAGCTTGATGAAATCGCGACGGTTCATGGCGGTGCCTTTACTCCTTCCAAAGTTCCAGTTCCGTCACCCCGCTCCGCGCCTTGCCCTTGTGCGTGAAGACCACCCGAACTTTGGACGTGGAAACTTTGCCAAACTTAATCGTGTTCATTGAGCCGCCCGTCGGCGTCGCCGGCGCCTTGACCTGATTAGCCGCGTCGCGCCACTGGCCGTCGGCGAAATACTGCACCGTGTAGTCCGCGGGAGCCTGCACGCCACCGCGGTCGTCGAAGATGTAAAGCTCCGCGCGACTCACTTCCTTC
>JADJPG010000029.1 GCA_016713365.1 Verrucomicrobiota bacterium
AAGATCCGAACTGGAGTTCAGCCTTGGCCTTAGTAGGGCGGCCCGCGACTCAGTTGCTATGGCTTTAATGAGTTCTCCAAGCAACGCCCAAGCCCACTGTGTGCAAGGTTTTTTGTTGGCCGCGGATTACCGGCTAACGGAGGCTCTTTCAGCATTTGATCGCGCGCTAGACATTGAACCAGCTCTTGGCAATGCCTGGTTAGGACGAGGCCTTTGTAAGCGTCGGCTTGGGATCCTGGCGAAAAAGGAGTTTCGATCTACAGCAACTGAGAATACCTCCTCGTGGCTTGCAGACCTGCAAACCGCCGCCATTACGGAACCATCACGCTCGCTCGTTAGGTCTTACGCAGGAAAAGGTTTCAGCGACGCCGGAGATGGCCGGCTCGCACTTAAGGAACTAGATTATGCAGAGCAACTTGACCCAAACGATCCTACCCCGCCGCTATACAAAGCTCTCGAGTTCCGAAAACAGAACCGCCCGAACGAAGCAGTACAAGAGCTCGAACGCTCAGTCACGCTGAATGACAACCGTGCGATCTATCGTTCCCGCTTGTTGCTCGATCAAGACCACGCCACCCGCAGTGCCAGCCTCGCGAAGATTTATCAGGACGCTGGCCTCGAAGACGTCGGCCTCCGCGAAGCCGCCCGCGCGGTCAGCTACGACTACGCCAACTACAGCGCGCATCAGTTCCTCGCCGAAAGCTATAACGCCCTACGCGATCCGACGCGCTTCAACCTTCGACATGAAACCGTCTGGTTCAACGAACTCCTCATCGCTAATCTTCTCAGCCCTGTCGGCGCTGGTCTCCTCTCGCAGAACATCAGCCAGCAGGAGTATTCGCCTCTGTTCGAGGCCAACCGTTTCGGCCTGCTTACCAGCACCGAGTATCGCAGCGACGGCCAGTTCCGCGAAGTCGCCAGCCACTACGGACTTCTGGTCGCACCAGCTACACGCTGGACCTCGACTATCAGCACAATGAGGGAACGCGACCAAACAACGAACTGAATCGAATCGAGTGTTACATTCAACTCAAACACCAACTCACCGACCGCGATTCAGTTTTCCTCCTCACCAAGTATCAGGATTATGAAAGTGGCGACAATTTCCAGCACCTCGACTGGAGGACCAGCGTGCGCACTAATTTCCAGTTTGATGAGATTCAAGCCCCGGCGATGGCGGCCGGCTATCATCACGAATGGAGTCCGGGCAGCCACACTTTGATGTTGGCTGGCCGGCTGGTTAACGACCAGCAAATCAGTGACCGCGATGCGACCAATTACGTCCCGATCATAGTCACGAACACCATCGTAAACGTTCCTGGCGCAGGATTTGACTCCAAGTATCGGAGTGAATTTGAAATCTATTCCGCAGAATTGAGTCAGATCTTTCAAGTGGAACACCACACGCTGGTTTTGGGATCGCGTGTTCAGTCTGGGGTGTTTGAGACTTCGGAGAAGATTGGTCTGGGAGCAAGCAGCATTGGGCTGGCGAACTTTGCAGGTTTCTCCAATGCATTCCCTCATTCCGCCCGGAGCGAAGTGGATTTTGATCGGTTGGTTGCCTACGCCTACACACATGGGAGCCGATCAACACGCTGGCGATGACTGCTGGCATCAATTACGATCACTTGCGCTATCCTGAGAATTACCGGAACCCACCGATCAATAGCGGGTCGGCAGACAAGCACGGCCTCAATCCCAAAGCAGCTTTTGTTTGGACTCCGAGCCCAAAGGTTACATTGCGGAGTGCTTACACGCGATCCTTCGGTGGGGTTAGCTATGACCAGAGTTACCAGCTTGAGCCATCTCAACTGGCTGGCTTCTCCCAATCCTTCCGGAACGTGATTTCCGAATCTTTGGTGGGATCCTGTCGGCGCCCGAATATCAGACGGCGGGATTGGGACTAGATCTCAAGTTTGACCGACAAATTTATCTAGGCTTCCAGGCTGAATTCGTCCACGCCGAGGTAAATCGCACGCTCGGTGTGTTCCAAACGACACCATTGATCTTGACCGCTCCGGTGACGGCAGGCGGCATACGACAGCATCTCCGTTACGATGAACGCACTGCCTCCATTTCAGCCAACAAGCTGTTGTCCGAGGAGTGGTCCTTTGGGTTGCGCTATCGCGTCACGGATTCCGCGCTGGAGAGGCGGATACCAGAAGTGCGCACTGCGTTACTCCCCGATGCGGACCGCCGTGACGAGGCATTGCTCCATGAATTTCGCGTATCACTTCTCTTTACCCACGGCAGCGGATTCTTTGTGCAGACGGAGGGAGCCTGGTATTTGCAGACCGGCTATGAGGTCAACGGTTCTCCGCGCAGCCGCTCAGAATTGGATGGCGCATCCTTCCCTCAGGTGAACCTTATGGCCGGTTACCGTTTTCCTCGTCGGCGAGGAGACATTTCGCTGGGGCTATTAAACGCAACGGATGAGGACTATCAACTTACGTCACTGACGCCATACGCAGAATTGCCCCATGAACGAGTAATCGCGGTTCGCTTGCGGACGAATTTTTGAAATGTTGAATAGCCTTCATTTGTGTTTGAATGTCACAACATCAGAACCAGTGAAAACGACTACTGACAACTTGAGATCCGTCCCAGATAAACTCCCTGCACATAGGCAGAGGAAGGCTGAATTGGCACGCGCATCAAAATTCGAAACCTGGCCAAAAGCCAAACTTCGCTTCTTTCCCCCCAAGGGCATCTCACGATTATGGATCGCGCTGGTAATTGTGCTTTTCACTTTGACTGAATGCGAACAGTCCATGGCGCAAGTCTCACCGGCAAACCTCCCCAACCTCCGATTCTACGCTAACGGTGAAGTTAACGCGATCGTTGAGCAACCTGATGGAAAGGTAATTATTGGCGGTGCTTTTGACGACGTAAACGGAGTTGCGAAACGGTGCTTGGCACGTTTGCATCGCGATGGGTCACTCGATCTAACTTGGAATTTGGATGTCGATGGAAGGGTTGTGGCACTCGCGTTGGAGGGCAACAATTTATACATTGGAGGATTCTTTGATAAAGTCGGTGGTCTATCCAGACGTGGGTTGGCAAAGGTCAGCACGATAGGAGGCGGAGAGGTAGATCTTGAATGGATTCCATTTGGATCCGGGGATGTAGTCGGGGGGGTGGATGCTATTGTTGTAAGTGGCGGTGACGTCTTTGTTGGAGGAAACTTCAACGCGATTGGAGGAGCGACTCGAATCAATCTTGCGAAACTAAGTTCCCAAGGAACCGGACTAGCCGATCAAAACTGGCAAGCTGATTGCCCTGGAGGCGTCAATGCGCTTTCGTTGCAGAGTTCCAACCTGTTTGTGGGTGGAACTTTCGACAGCATAGGAGGGACCATGCGGTCGAGTCTTGCGAAAGTGAGTCGTTACGGTCTCGGGAAAGTTGACCATTTATGGAATCCAGGCTTATCGGGCGACTTTGTCCAAGTGACTGCGCTAGCACATTCGGGAACGCACCTAGTAGTCGGTGGAGTTTTCAACCTCAGCGGTACCTCGCTTTCAAACTTAGTCAAAATTACAGTAGAAGGCACTGCGAGCCCAGACAATGCTTGGCAGCCCCATACAGGTCCTTTTCCCGAGATAGGGGCGATTCTTGTCGAAGACACTGAGCACATTTATGTCGGCGGAGGCTTTGAATTAAATCACGGGCGAGTTACAAGACTGGTGGGGCCAAGAGCTGAATCTGATACTAACTGGTCTGCCGCGATTGGACCTTGGCGTGTGAACGCCTTGATGAAAGGCGCTGACGGGTTGTATGTGGGAGGAAAGTTCTCACATGTAGAAGGCGAATTGACATCTGCCATAGCGAGGCTCGATCCGATACTTGGGCGCTTGGATGAGCGTTTCGCAGCTCAGGTTCATCTTCCCGGAGAAGTAAGGGCGATCGTCAGACAGCCAGACGGCAAACTCGTATTAGAGGGGACTTTATTGAAGTCGATGGGCATAAGCGCGGTTACCTTGTCCGGTTGAACTCCGATGGCACCGTCGATGACAATTGGAATCCGAACGCTAATGCCAGGGTGCTTGCGATGACCGCAAACGCGTCGAGCCTGTTTGTTTCTGGGTTTTTCACGGAGATAGGAAACGTATCTCAATCAGTTCTCGCCAAAGTAGACCTCATTGGCAGCGATAAAGTGGACCCCTTCTGGAGGCCAGAAATCGGGAATGTAGACGACGTTTCGGTCGTGTTCACTCTGGCGTTAACGGATGACAGTTTGTTCATCGGCGGCCCCTTCCAGCATGTAGAGGGTCAGATTCGTGCTGGTTTAGCAAAGCTGGACACTGTGGACGGACAACTTGATCTTCGTTGGTCAGCAAATGTCTCAGATCAAAATGGTTATCCTTGGGTCTATGCCATTCTAATTCACGAAACTAATTTGATTGTTGGTGGGGCGTTTGCTTCGATCAAAGGATCGTCCAAAACGAATCTTGCCAAGGTCTCAACCCGAGGTTCTGGGATTGTTAATGCCGTATGGAATCCGAATCCAAAACACTCAGAAGGTCTGGGTGGAATCGGCTCGCTCGCTGTGTCAGGAACGAACCTTTATGTGGGAGGGGGATTTAGCTCAATCGGGGGAATTCGGCGATCTAACTTGGCTCGGGTAGATTTGCTTGGCAGCGGTAGATGCGATATTTCTTGGAATCCTTCGCTCCCAGCAGACTTTTATCCGAGTAGCATCGGCTCCGGAGCAAGTGGCACCTCCATTTCAGGATCTGATTATGGGAGGATTGAGACGGTATTTCGACTGGATGATTCAGGAAACCAAGTTGACGACTGGAGTGTGCCGCCGAATTCTAGCGGCGGCGAATCTGTATATGACATTTCAGTTTCGGACAATGGGGCTTACGTTGTAGGTAGCTTCGGCACTCTTGGAATTGCCAATGGGCCTGGCGAACTACGGCGAAATGGTATCGCATTTTTGGCTGTTGCCGGCGCTCCTGTCTTGAGCCGGGAAACGAATGGCTTGATCGTCATCTTGCGGAATGCCGTAAATGGACAAGAAGTAACCCATTTCCGAATTACGGGCATAACTGACGGCAGCTTGTGGGACCCCGACGGCACTCATCGACTGGAGATTGGCGATTTTGTGACGGTGGCAGCGGGAGCATTGGGCTTGAAGTTCATCGCCAACGGACCGAATGGTGGGATAGCTGCCGTATCCGCCTTGAACCAAACACCCGGTGGCGCAGGAGCGTTGGAATCTCGAATAGAGTGGTCCGCGCCGAGCGTTCCCATCTTCAGTTTTGAGACGAACCGCCTGGAGGCTACCGAGGGCCCTGGGATTATCAGGGCAACAGTACGAAAAAGGGGCTTGGGCGCAGGGAGTGTATTGGTTTCGACTCTTGGAATTACCGCCAAACACGGGACGGATATTGATCAGCTTCCGTCGCAACTGCTGCAATTTTCGGCCGAACAATTCACCAGAGATGTGTTTGTGCAAATGATCAATAACTCTGAGGTCGAAAGCGATGAAGTGTTTGCGATACGCCTGCACGACCCGTCGGCAGGGGCGACCTTGGCGAACCCAGCCGAAGTGATTGTTACGATCGTCGATGACGACAACTGCATCGGCATATCGCAAACAACGACCAGCCTGCCGACAGAGTTACAGCTTCCAGCGCGTGGATCCTTACAAGTCACCTTGGATCAACCTTTGGGGCAATGGAGGCTGGTCGGCGAGCCTTACTGGCATGACAGCGGTGCAGTTGTCCAAGGATTGCACCAGTCATCATCTTATCGAGTGGAGTTCAAACCGTTGCCGAATCTTCAAGCGCCTACAACTCGTTCGATTTTCATCTACTCGGAACGAACACGACACTCCAAGAGTTCTACGTCCCGCTTGCGTCTGCGAGGGGCCATCTCAGCATTCTGCTCGAACCCGAGGAAATCTTGCAGGCAATCTCCCTGGTGCGTGGAAGCTCCAGGGCGAATCGAATTGGCATCTGAGCGGAGAGGTGATGAGCAATCTGAATGTGGGCACTTACATTGTTGAGTTTCGTGATGTGCCAGCGGTTCCAACCCGGACTAAGCCCAGACCTCAGCGGGCCGAAGTCGGGCCGATCCACATCTATGAAAAGAAGGTGGTGTATCCACAGTCTGGCGGGTTGACCGGCAGCGAACCAGTCGCCCTCAACGCCAGCGATGCAACCTCAACTGAGCCGTATCTTCACAGCGGGCAGATTGATGCTGACGGACAATTTGGCAGTGGCGTCGTGGTCGGACCTCGCACGGTGCTCACCGCCGCACATGTGGTGTTCGACGACCAGGAATTGCGGTATGTGAACAGCGACTCATTGCGGTGGTTTCATCGGCGCCATCGCGACGTCAACGAGCCGCCGCCACAAACTCCACGGGGATGTTATATTTTCACCGGTTATGCGGATCAGCGGATTCGAGACAACAGCCCTGACATTTCCTCTCCGGCATCTCAGCAACTGGATGCGGCTGTCCTCTATTTTCTCGGCACCCCGTTTGGCCCGAACTTGCCTGGAGCAGGAGGCTATGGTGGTTATCTGGTCTCTGAAGGCCAGACCAACTGGTTGCTGACCTCGAATAACAAGATGCTCGTCGGCTATCCCTTGGATGGCGTGACTCCGGAGAACCAAGGACGATTACATGCAACTGCCCCAGCGGATCTGAGTTTCACACCGCTCTACGGCGGCGTCTATGAAACCTCAAGTATTCGAGGGCGTGGAGGCAATAGTGGCGGACCACTCTATGTCGAATTAGCAGGTCGATACTATCCCGCCGGCATCTACCTCGGCGGATTTAACAGGACTCTGGTAAAGGCCATCGACTGCCGCGTGGCGGATCTCATCGCCCGTGCTGAAGCAGCGGCAAATGGCGATGGGAACAGTCATGGTGGGGGAGTTACATTCTTTAGTTCCGGATCGACTGTATCAGCATTTGATCCAGCGTACATCACCGTGCTCATTGAGCCGGCCGAAGCAGCCGCCTCCGGTGGGGGATGGCAGATCGCGGATGTTGATTCGGCTTCGGAGTTTCGGTTGGGCGCTTCCAATACGGTGGCTTTGGTCGGGCTCGGAAGCATACGCCTGAAGTTCAGACCAATTCCTGGATTTGCCATACCGCAAGTGGGAAACGTTGAACTTCCCAACGCTCAAAATGTGAAAGTGATAGCAAGCTACGGGGCTCCGCGTCTTCAATTATCTTTCCACACCACTGGTACGCTGACGTTAATTGGACAAGTTGGAACAAACTATCTGATTCAAGAATCCTCCAATCTTCCATTCGGACCATGGTCTCCATTCACCAACGTGCAGCTGAATTCCTACACACAGTCTTTCTTGATCCCGTTTCCGACCGGAGCTGTCTCAAGATTCTATCGGGCAATTGCATTGCCATAGTCTCCCAGTCGACTGCGGTGAGAAAGTTATCTTCTGGGATTCGGGCCGACGAATTGCTCTAGCTTGGAACGAACACCCTCAAGCCTGGGATAAAGCCGCGAAAACCGGGGATCGCTCAGCCACGTGTTCACAACGTCCAAGGTGATACGGTCGCGTCGCTTGATTTCAGTAGCGTCCAGCGTTTTTGAAACCGTCAAGAGATTGTGGGAAATCATGAAATTTGCATTCGGGAAGTTGCTCAACATGGCCTCGAGTTCTCGCTCGGAGCGCTCTGGCGCTAGAAGGTAGGATTCTGCGATTTTCTTCTGATTTTCATCCGACATGTCAGCCCGCGCGAAATAATTTGCGCGCGCGAGTTCGCGTCCCTGCATTTGGTCAGGATGCTCTCCCAAATAGCTGAGCACTGCTGCTGGCTCGGCAATCACAAGACGATCTATTGCAAGGTAAGCAGCTTTGGAGATGGGTGAGTTGTTTTTGCGTTCAACCAAATCTGTCAAGACTGGCATGAGTCCAGTGCCGCCGATGTAAACGGCTACATCAAACGCCTCAAGATACCCTGCGGTAGGTCTTTCCTGCCAGGGTGCATGCTGCAACAACGCGCGCAATCGTTCCTCCAGAAACACCCGGCCTGTGGGAGATCGATCGCTCAATGCGCAAATGCGCAACGCAACAGCCCATTCGTCAGGCGATTTGAAATTGGCAAGCACATTACTGGCCTGGAGTAAGGCTGCTTTGGGATCCAAACGAAGTAACTCATCCAGCATCAAGACCCGCTTGGTAGGCGCACTGCTTAGGCTTCCGTCCGGATGAAGCCGAAACTCTTGCTGGGTCGCGACATCCATCCCGGAAATCAGCTCAGCCACAAGTTCCGCGACGCGGTCTTGGCGTACCTTTTCAGATCCATTCTCTTTAGGTCGGTGAAGGCTTCCATTTAACGGTAGGCTGGCTGATTTCTCAGAGCGACCGTCGAAAGAATCTGATGTGGCTCCGAAATCAGGACTGGAGTTACGGTAGAAGCTAGTTAAATAAAGACCGATCGCGCTTACAAGTAAAGCTACGCTCAAAATCGATGCTGCTTTTGACCGCTGGTGAATACGCATTATTTGATGTGGACTGGACTCTTATTCACTGTCGTCTTCCTCGTCGAAGTTGCGACGGTAATTCAATACTACACCGACATAAACGCTATCCACTGCATCCGTCGTCAATTCCTGTGATTGCCGGTCCAGTGTTGCTCTGAACCGGCGACTTGCTCTTTGGCTCGGGCTTGAGGAATCATTGTTCACCGCGTACGCCCACAAACACCGACCACTCATGTCGGATTGAGCGGAGAAAAACGAGGAGATTCTCGCCGAGTTCGAACATAGCTGCGCGTCCGAGAGGTCGCGCCCGCACATTCTAAATCTCGAGGGGCCAACTTTGACTACTAATTGATCTTGGTGACCAAGCACGACCACGCACGGTTTCGGTGCTGACTGTCCGCCGTTTACAATTACGCTCGCTCGCTTCGCCAGTCGGGTCGAGTGATCCTATGGGCTGCAGCTTTTAGCGGCTACCGATGGGAATCTCCTGCGTGAACTCGCCAGACACCGTCTCGATGTAAAGGTAGACGTTGTCATCCCGCCGATTGGTGGGCACGGTGAACTGCCATGAATACGGCAAATCAAAAAATGCCGACAAAATCTCCCCACGATCCGAATTGAGGGTAGCCAGTTGGATATTCCACATGCTCGTGGCCTGCTCAGCCGGAGTGCTGGGGACGAAGATCGCTCTCATCGTTTCGCCACGACTGACACGGTCAGTGATATAGCATCCGTATCACGAGGACCACGTCACTCGGCCTCCGGTATTTGCACTAGGCACTACCATAACCCAGCCAGCGCTGGAGTAACGTGGAACCTTCACTGCCATCTTGATCTCAACCGCGTGCGTGGAATTACAAAGACCAGCCAATGCTACAGGGACCAAGAATGCAGTTCCTGTGGCGTTTCGAATCAATTTAATCGCAGCGTTCATAGAATTGTGAAGTTGTTATACTTAGCCGTCGAAATCACTTCGCTTTTGCACTGAATTCAATCGGCTACCATCTTTAACGGAACTGCTGTGAGGGTTACATACACACGTCCGCTTTATGACCACTACGTTTACGAAATCATTCCGCCCAAGGCAGACGAGACGCCCTGGCATGTTGAGACCAAGCAAGGGATGAAGGACGAGCCTTTGACCAAGCATCAAGCATAAGCATCCGGAGACTGCCGAAGCGACTCGCCGCGTCATCTTCGGCGGCTACGGCGCGTTACCAAAGGGGAGCGAAAGCAGTTCCGGTCCGGCGTAAGCGTCCGGTGGAGTGCCCTGGGTGAGTGGCACCCCATCGGACGCTTACGATCAGCCAGCAACTCGGCTGGTCCTGGGGAATCGGAGTGGGTGCAGGCGTTGGATTTCTTGGCGCGCTCCGCTGGAAATGGATCCAGCCGGTTTCCAAATGAACTCTCTGCTACGTGCTGCGAGCAAACCTGCCCCTCAGTCATTTCGGAAATTCATTGCTTATCTGGAAGCGACTTGGACTTTAAGGGTTCGGAATTACTCTGAAGAAACCTCCTTCAAGAGGTGCTGGCACGGTCAGCAATTCACTCACAAAGGATGTGAAATTCGTGACTTCAATCCAATTCGTCGCTGGTAATGCGGGAGCATATTCGACACGGTACGGTGCCAGATACTCGCCTTCTATGGAAAATCGCGCGGTCGGGTCGGAAGGAGTTGGAGCGGTGAAGCTCCCAAAACGAGCACCGGCAGGCACAAGGTCATAACGAGCTCGCACCTTTGTATTCTGCGCAAGAGTTACACCGAGCTCCGCCATATTGTCGCCTGCAACGTACTGAAGATTGTTGCCGACGGTATCCCGAAGGGCGGCAAGCTTGAAATTCCCTGCCGGATCGGGAACTTGAGCGCCAAGCTGCCTCCAAGTGCAAACACGCGCCTAAATGTTCCGCGGCCATTTGACGTCCTGTCTGATCAGCCCGACTCAATTCCACCAATGGACTGATTGCCGACTCGTCCACCACCTCCAACACAGCCACAGCCGCACCGCGACGGTAAAAGTCATAGGTGATCTTAAGGTCCAAGTATTCGATCCGGATGTCTCCATTCGCGGGAGGCGGCACGTACACTTGACGGCGCATGTGAAAGTCCGCCTGTCCACCCGGTCGCGACCACAGAAGAATTCTATCAGAACTGGCTCCGGGCCCCAATAAAGCACGGAGCAGTGATTCCGCGCTTTCGCTGGGAACCACGGGTTCCAAGAGATTTGCGAACGGGGTATATCGCGCTCCCCAAACCAGTGGATGTTGTGTATCTTGGTTATAATGGCGGAAGCGATAATCCCGACCGCCTTGCGTCACCACGGATTCTCCACCGTGCTCGATCTCCAGATCGAGAAAACCGGTTCCCACATTTCCATTTGTGGAAGTGCGCATCTCGCGGACCTCGATATTCACTATTCGATGATTCTCCTCTGAGGGTGGAAAGAGACCGATGTCCCGGAAATTTAATGTCAGCACGCTGTTGGTCCCGTTGAGTTGCGCAAGCTGTTCCGCGGTCAAGCGGATGAAAGCGGAAGCAGACCTTTCGGGAACGTTTGCGTTATACCAGTTGATTACCTCACTCGTGATTTGTTTGAGCTGATCCTCATAGAGCACAGCCAGTGTTTGGAAGTCGGCCTGGTCCAGTCGCGCCCCCTTGCCCGCTTCCGCCAACGCTTTGAAACGATTGAACATGGCATTCAAATCCAAGTCGGTCGTATAAGGCCGCAGAAGGCGATACTCGTAGGCCTTTTTCAGGTTATAGTGATAGCGCAGTAATCGTTCACGGGCGCGACGACCCATTTCGTGCAGGTAGGATACCGCCCGATCGTCAAATGCGAAGAGACCCTGGCTGATATCCTGGTTCATGGCGTCAATTGCCAGCAGAGAGAACTGTATCCCTGCATTCAACTGGCCCAGCCGTTGAGTGGTTTGCGAGATCAGCAGGAGCAGCGCCTCTTTGTCTGCTATTAGACTCTCCACTTTGGCAGTGATTTCATTGAGCTCTGGGTGCTCGCGCCGCAATTTCTGCAGCTCCGCCTCCACTTCCGACTTTGGGGCGCTCGGAGTACGCGTGGCTTCCTGCATTTTTTCCCAATGCTCCTTCCACGGCTTCATCTTTGTCTGAAAGTCCTCCACGATAGCCGGAATGTCACTGAGTTCGGCATCATCCAGATCCGGGATCGGTAGAGTGTCGAGTGTCTCCTTGGTTTGGGCGACGGATTTGTCCCAATTCTCACTCGTGAACTGCTTCGCCACTTCGGGCACCTGTGACAAAGTCTTCCATGGATCGTTCTTATCGTATTCCGACGCCAGGACCAGCCCTTGGCCAACGGCCGCCAGGATGGGCTGATACACTGGAATGACCTGACAAACCCTCCCGAGAAATCCTGCCGCTTGTTGCCACGGTTCCCCTTTATGCCGTTCCTCCACGTTGCGCTGGGCGCGGCGTTGCAGTTCTTCATTGATGATCTTGATCTCCTCCTGAAGCTCTCCAATTCGGACCTGCATATTGCCAGCCTGCACCTGAACCTCGGGCAGTAGTTGCGTGGCTTGGTCGTATTCCCGGCGGGACTGTTCCAGAATTGTCTTCTGTATTTCGCGCACCACTTCCTGTCCGGCGGTGCGCTGCTGAAGATTATTCGCAAAGTCGCCAAGCCAGTATTCCAGATACAGCACACGAATCGAGGTATCGATGTCCTGCTCAAACGCGATTTTGTTGGCCTCAAACGAAAGAAAGGAGGTACTCCCAGCCGGAGGGTTTGCGAAATAGTCCGAGGTTGCTGGCGATGCGATGGCGGACCAGCCGCATTTCGTCCGCCAGCTGTGCGAAATCGAGTTCCCAGCTCGGCGGGAGTTCCACCCAAAACAGGGTGTTACGCAGGGCATCCAGATCCTCAAGAGCCTTCAAGTAAAACGCGAACGTCTCTTCGACAAACTCGAGTTGCCCGTTCAGATAAGCGCGCTGCGGGCGTGGGCGATAACTTGGCGCAATGCCAAGGGCGAGAGCCAGCCCATCGGCTGGCTGGTGAAAGTAATTTCTCCGTCAGCGCGTTCGATCCTTGACGGAGAAACAGGCAAGGCGTCAGCTCCGGCGAGAGCAGTGTGAGATCCAAGCCTTGCGTCCGGAGATGACCATACTCGGTAATAGTAGGCTGGCACCGGTTGCCCCGGGGAACCTCCAAGATAGAAACTGCCGGGAGTAAACTGTCCTCCAACAACCACGCTCACAGCCTCAACGGACGGACTGTTCACGAACAACTGGCCCCCGGTCCCACCGCTGCCTGGTCTCCCTCCGGCAATTGCGCCGGACCCATTTCCGGTCTCCAGTTGTAGCCTTGGCTGGCTCTCCCGAAGGAGAAAAATCATAAACGCCAAAACCCTCAGTGTCATTAACCAAGGTAACATTACCACGATCAGCGGAAGGAACTCCGCTGACGCGTTGGTGAGTTCTTGCAAAAGTGTCTTTGGAAGTGCCATTGGTACCTGCTTGCCCAGTACCTCCCGGCTGTCCATCGCCGCCTTTCAATCGAATCCTCGCTTTACCACTCAGTGGTGCTGTGAAGGACTGAATGAACAACGACATGTTGCCTGCCGGAAGTCCCTCCGCCCCGTCGTCGAACTGTGCTGCCTGCTGCAGCGTGCGCGGCTCTGTACTGAAGTAGGACGTTCCGCCGATGTCCTGAAACTCAAGCTCCCTCGCGCGGATAGTTACCTCTGTACCTGGCGCGCGGATCGGACTGGCGATGATTAGCTTCTCTGCATGGATCTCGAGTTTCTGGAGATCCCACCTTTCGTGAATGGCCTCGTAAAGGCCGTTCACTTTCCCCTGTTGAAGCACGACCGTTTTGCCCGCGATAATGACTTGCCGCGTGAGGTTTGTGAAGTAGTTGAAGACGTTGGTTTGATGGCTGAACTCCTCGGTAAAAATCAGGAATTGCTTATCCTCGGCATTCGGGATGGGGCCACGCTCAATGCCGAAAAACGATTCCTCCTCCGGAAGGCGCGGCAGAGGGGAGATTGGGATCGTCTGAGCCTTGACCTGATTCCCCGATTGCGCACGGAAAGTCACAGTGAATTCGTGGAGATCACCACACCGGGCCGATAGCCGAATTCCCCATTGTTGGAAAATGGATCTCGCCGGTTGGAGGCAGCACGTAAGTGGCCGTAATAATCGCGGCTGATCCCAGCGCCTCGGAGCGCAACCTTAATTTGAGGGTGTCACCGTGCCAGACCTTTTGGAAAGGCACCTCGCCAACCTCGTAGATGGGGGTCTCCGAGAAATCACCAAACGGTTCATCGGCCGCAAATGATGGAAGTACGGAGCCAGACCAAATCAGCAAGGCCGCGAGAATGGATTGAAGTTGGAGTAGCGATTGTTGAGGTTGGTTCATAAGACTCTCCTGATGAGGCTATTCTTCGATGACGCGGTAAAAGCGTGGCGAGCTGCCGCCCTCGGTGTCTGTAACCTCGCCCTGCGTGCCTTGAATGACTGGAACAGCCGGGAGGTTCTGCCAGTTGACATTGATATCACCTAAATTGGTCGTGAACTCGGCGCGGTAGCTCCGTTCCGGCAGCACGTTCCATCTGATTCGGAGCGGCCCACCGGGAACGGAGGGTCGCACCGCGCCGATCCGGAATCCCATATCACCAAGAATTTCGAGACCCGACCGCCCATCCGCGAGAAATACCTTGTCGCCTGATACCGCCACACCGAAGGCTCCACCACGAAGTTTGAATACCCCGGCCAACTTGGGGTTCACCGGATCGGTAAGGTCAACCCGGTAAAGTCGGGTATCCCCGCCACCAACGACATAGGCGAACTGGCCGTGAACCGCGATGCTATGAGGAGAACCGATGTTGTTGGTTATGCCATTGTTCGAGATTCTTCCAACAAGTCGAGGGTTCTGTGGATTCGCGATATTCAATACATGAAGACCTTCCAGCCGGTCAGCGACGAGCGCATAGTTTCCTAGAAGGGCCACTCCCATGACTTCGCCGTCAGTGTCATATCCTCCAACACGCTGCGGACTGGCTGGAGTGCTGACATCCATTACCTGCAAGCCTGCCTGACCATCGGCGACGCATGCCGTGGTGCCATTCACCGCAACGCCGTAAGCCGTGCCGGTGGTATCGTAACCGCCCACGCGCAGTGGGCTGGCCGTGTGCTGACGCGAACTATCTGCATACCGGCAGCACCGTCGGCCAGGTAGGCATATCCACTCGCCACCGTCACTCCATAAGCGTGGCCGGGGCTGTTGTAGCCGCTCAACCGAATCGGCGCGCCCGGATCCCTCACGTAAAGTATCTGTAATCCAGCCGGGCCGTCGGCCACAAACGCGATATCGCCAGCGATAGCGACGCCCAGGGCATCGCCAGGAGTGTCGTAAGTTCCGACTCGCACCGGATTGCGAAGGTCGGCCACATTGACCACTTGCAGACCGGCCTTGTCATCGGCAATGTAAGCAGTATCGCCTGCCACTGCCACACCATGTGAGTAACCGGGAATCTCCCTGTAGATCCCAAGGCGAGTTGGGTTTGATGGTGATGAAAGGTCAATAACCTCCACTCGCGCAGTGGCGCTCAGTAGTTCCCAGTAGGGTTTGGAGAGATCGTCGGTTGAAATGATGTAGGCTCGTCCGGCGGCAGCCGCCACGTCCACTGCGTAACCTTCGGTTTGGAACGTCGCAAGAAGCGCCGGAACGCTCGGGTTGGAAACATCGTACAACCTGACCTCACGATCGCCATTTGCAACGCAGGCAACATGGCCATCCACTGCGACGCTCCTGGTCCAGCCGCCAGTGTCGTAGGTTCCAACGATGAAGAGGTTGGTTGGATTGGTAACGTCGGCTACCATCATTCTACCGCCGTGTGCCAAGAAGACATGTCCCGGCGACAGCGAATAATCAGGAGGAACTTCAGTCGAGCTGATTCCGTATCTAGCCTTAAATACTGGTTGGGCGGATTTGTTACATCCATGACTAATGTCCCTCCGTAATATCCCACGAATGCGAAGCTCTTCGATACCTTCAAGGAATCAAAACCATTCTGTTGGGTGTTCGGGAAAGCGCTTGACCCGACTAACTGAGGGGTAGCCGGGTTACTGATGTCCAAAACTATCAAACCGCCCACCTCGGACCAATCCAGCTTTCTCTCATCGAAGTATCGATCAGATATAAGTATTGGCCGGAAATGGCGACGCTCGAAACATATCCTCCAACCCATCTGCCAAAGACATCATACTCACCATTCCATCCACTCACTCTCGTTGGATTACTAGGGGTGCCTACATCAATCACGTCCAGTCCGCCCGAACCATTGGCAAGATAGGCGTAACGACCGGACACCGCTAAATCGCCGCCGTGATCAAACCGCCCGACAGGTTGCGATCTTGCTGGGTCAACCACATTGATGATTGTCAATCCACCGGTGCCAGTCACGTAGGCAAAATCACCTTGCACCTCAACGCAGAAGAACACTCCTCGTTGCCAACCCGGCCATTGCCCCACAGTCTCAAGGCGCAAATCGGCTGCGACCGAATGCGACGCAACCAGCCAACAAGCAAGACTAGAGAATCCGCGTAGAGTGGCCCGAATCACATGTAAACATTTATACATTCTGTTGCCTGCCCCGCTTCAAAGGTTCTGTAATCTGGTATTACCGCTAGACTTGCAACAACGACTAAGTTTTAGACTGATCTGGTTTGTTCCGAGACATCTGCGCCCGAAAGCGCCCACTAGGCACGAAATCTCCCGAATTGCGTAGAGACGTCAATGCCTCCTCCCTTCCTCGATGTTCGAGTTACACACAGTGCAAACGTCTCCGAGAGCCAAGATTACGTAATCACTCAAACTCCTCATACGTCGAAAGCCGCACGAGGAACGAGCCGGTGACGGTCGCCTCGAGTTCGGTGTTCTCGCTGCCACTGGCGGTGAAGCTGTAGGTGCCCCAGACGATTCCCTTGGGTCGGATCGAGCTCATCCAGTTCGACCGTGATGGTCAACGTGCCGGTGCCGAGGGCTTCATTGAATGGATCGATGGTAAAGAAGCTCTCGTAGAACTCTAATTCCGGCTCCTCCTCATCGAACTCAGCGAAGCTCGGCGACACGATTCGCTGGTAGATGGCATAGGCTTCGTTGGTGAGGCTGAGCTCGTGCCTGCCTTCGCCCGGCACCGTGGCGGTAATCTCCAGAAACCGGGTTTGAACTCTTCCGCCACTCAGTTTCGCCAGCTCCCCGACTTCGATGACGATGCTGCCGTCAAAGTCATCATAGTACGCTTCCAACGTGCCCTTCAGGGGCTTGAGCACCGCCACTGCCTGGCCGGATTCGGTGACGGTGGCGGTGATGAAATTCGGGCCGGGCTTGGCCGTCTCGGCTTTCATGACGGCCTTGGCGGCAGCCGCAAGCGCCTTGGCGGCGGCGCTGATCGATTTCAGCGACAGGGTGAGGTTGACGTTGGTCTCCGACCCCTCAAGAGCGATGGCGAGCTTGTTGATTGCCGTCTGGGCGGAGGTTTGCGTCTTGCCCGGAATGGTGTCGGCCAGTCGTTCTTCCAGGGCGGCCTTTTTCGGACTCGATGACTTCGAGATAGGTGTCGCGCGTATCGACAACGATGGGAAGGAACGTGTTCGAGAGAGCCAATTTGCTGAAGCTTTTGGCCAATGTGCTCAAGGCCCCGCTGCCGGCAGTGAGCGTGAGCTTGGTGTTGTCGATGGTCTTGAGATTCGATCGGAGCGTGGCAAGGATCTTCTTGTCCAGCGGCACGGCGTTGCTGGCAATAATGAGCTGGTTGAATACCTCTTCACGCAAAGAAGAAAAGAACGGCGCGTCGTCGGCTCGCGAAACCGCGCAATGCGAAAACAGCCCGATTAGCCGGACGAAAAGCGATTTCATTTTCTAGATCATCTAAAGCTGTTTCTCCAGATTCCATGGCGCCTGCGCCCGAGTGAGCCAATTAGGACGGAAACCTCCGGCTTTGCAAATAGAGGCAAACACCCCTAGTCCGCTCGGGGAAACATTTCGACTTCGTCCGGCTGGTTGCCCTCAAACATCCGCCATGGTTTCGGGACTACTCCAACTCATTCGCCGGCAGCAGGCCGTCATTTGGACTCTCGTCGCCGGACTGGGATTGACGGCCGCGCTCGGGTGGGAGCTGGATCGCGAGGCGATCGAGTTGGACCAACAGCGACTGGCGCGGCGCGTGGTCGAGATCCAAAGCCAGCTCGATTCACGCCTCGAAAAGAGCGAGATGCTCCTTCACAACTTGCGGGATTACCTGACCTGGTATGGTGACACAAGCGAGACCGGATTTCAGCGCTGGTGTTACGAGAATGGTCATACAATAAACTGCCGATGGCTGGCGGGCATCGCTCTGGCCACGAATCGCAACTTGCCAAAGTGGCCGAAAGGGATTCCGAAGACGCCGATGTCATGGGGGAGCAACGAATGGGAATCCGTCAGAGCAGCCGCCGTTGCCAATGCGATTGACTGCGAACTGGCGCTGACCAGTTCGCTGACAAACACAATGCGCTTCGCCAGAGATTATCATCTCAGGGGTCTTCCACGCGAAAGGACACGATTTGCAAACACGGTCGGAAGCTCGCGGGTCGGAATGAGCGAACATCGGATCGTGATGCAAGATGTTGACGGAAACGGTGTCGGCGGCACCTGTTTCCTGGTGCCTCTTTTCCAATCCGACGTCAATGGACTCATCGCCGAGGTGATGCAAGGCAGTTACACGAACTGGGGCGATCGGGCCACTATCTACTGGCTACACTTCACTTCGGTCATCGTCGCGCCGGTGGATTTTAATTTCTTGGTATGGGCAATCTCCGAGGAGGCACCGGAAGACGTGAAGATCGAGTTATTCTCCTCAACCAATCAACTTGCCGACACCTGGCTAAACAAGACCGGCCCGATTCCACGCGCCGCCGATCCGGAGTTCCGCCCGTATCTCTCTCACCGCCAGCGCTGGCGCATGTATGGCAGAAAATTCTCGATCTACTTCTACACGACGCCGCTTTTCGAGGCGCAGTCGCCGCGCCGGTTGGCGAAAGTCGCAATGGCAGCTGGAGCTGGACTCTCCGTGCTGACCACGGCGCTCGTAGGTGTGGCCCTGCGCGCCCGAGATCGTCAGTCAGACTTGACCGACCAGATTCTCGAAGCGCGCGACGCCCTCACGGCCTCCCAGAAGGCCCGCGAGAAGTTCAGCCGCGACCTTCACGACGGCACCATTCAATCGCTCTACGCCATTCAACTCGGGCCGGGACATCTCAGCGAGAAACTGGAGTCCGATCCCGCCCGCGCCCGCCGCGAATTCTCGAGCGTGCGAAAGGAACTGGACGCAGTGATCGCCGAGACCCGGAACTTCATCAGCTCCGGCGAGGTCACGAGCGCAGCGGTGAACTTTAAGTCGGTTCTCTCGGCGATCATTGAGCGTGCGCAAGCCAGCAACACCGCGCAAATCACGCTGGAATGCGATCACACCGCCACCGCGCAACTCGCCGCAGTGGAGGCCGTGCAGCTGGCGAACATCGCCCGCGAAGCCATCAGCAACAGCCTGCGTCACGCGAAGTCCACCCAAGTGCAGGTTTCGCTCCGGCAGGACAACGGAGGGATGCTCCTGCAAATCACCGACAATGGAACCGGGTTTGATCCCGAGTCGCCCCACCGCTTTGGCGTCGGCTTAACCAGCATGCGTTCCCGCGCCCACGAGATCGGAGGACTGTTCAACATCGAATCGTCTCCAAACACCGGCACGCGCATCAGCGTCCGTGTGCCGGACCGGGCTTCAAGTGCATCATGAATTCTGACCCTGTGATTTCACTGCTCCTCGTGGACGATCACCCGGTCGTCCGCGATGGCTTGAGCCGGATTCGTGAACTGGAGCCGCGCATTGAGATCGTCGGCGAGGCGGCGTCCGCCGCCACCGCGATCGAGGAAGCGCGCCGGCTAAAACCGTCCGTCATCTTGATGGATATCCGCTTACCGGACGGCGACGGCATTCAAGCCTGCCGGGAGATCAAATCGTTCCTGCCGGAGGTTCATGTGCTGTTCCTCACCTCGTTTGCCGACAATCGTCTCGTGCTCGCCGCCATCGAAGCCGGAGCGGGAGGTTACCTGCTAAAGGAGAGCGATACGCGGCGCATCGTGGACGCGATTCATTTGATTCTCAAAGGAGGCACCGTTTTCGATCCCATCGCCGCACAAGGGCTCACCGGGGAATCCGGACACAATGCAACACCCAATCCGCTGAGGGAACTTGCACCGCAGGAACGGCGCGTTCTGGCGGAAGTAGCCCGAGGGCGAACCGACAAGGAAGTAGGTACAACGCTGGGCCTTTCGGCCAAGACGGCGCGGAACTACCTCGACCGAATCTTCACCAAGCTGAACGTGCACACCCGGACCGAGGCGGCACTTCTCTATACGCGCCTAAAGGACCAATCGGTAGACCGGGATTAACACAGTTGACTACTCGTCCACTTCGCCGGATCCGAAGTGGTCGAATCGACCAGCGACAGTTCAATGTTCACCGACTGAGTCAACCTCGCTCGTTTTGGCGCGTCTGCAAAAAAACGGTCCAACTAATCTCTGTCGTCGACGGAGAATAGGCAACATGAACTGTCAGCAAATCTGGCGACCGATTGGAGTGGTGGAGTTAAGACCGGTTAGGCAAAGTATTTGTAATCAACCTTGAAAAGAGACCTCAAAAAGGCATCCTTTTGAGAGTTACATCAGTGCAGCTCGCGCAATCCCGACAGCTGGCTCCATTTACTCCCTCATTACACCGGCACCACTCGACGGCTACTCCATAATTACTCGGTTGAGCAGAGAACCGAATTTTCGGGCTCACGGCGGCAGAATCTCTTGCTCCACCAAGTTCCATACTTGAGTTCCGTTGCTTTGGGCAATTTCAGAGTAGTCGCATTGTAGAAGGAGCATTTCATTAGAGTTACACGCGGTACCGGCCGGTAAAGAGACTCGTCAACGAACTACCGACGCAGGCAACCTGCACCCGATCACCTGGTATTCTGAGTCGGGAGCCGATCGTCACTGAGCTACCGCAGGACATCGGGCGGTCGCAAGACCGCCTTCAACTGCGCTATCTGGCCTGGCCCGACGCGGCAGCAACCGCCGATATGCTGTGCCCCTGCGCGGCTCCATGCGGGCGCGAGCGCCGCGAGGCCGTGTCCCGGTCCGCCATGCCAGGATTCGTCGCCAGCATTCCAGCACTCGCCGGAGTTCGGATAGACGACGATGGGCTTGCCCGTTCCGGACGCGAGCGCGCGGATCGCATCGCTCACGATCTCAGGCTTCACGCAGTTCACGCCGACGGCGAAGACGTTCGGCACGGGATCAATGAGTCGCGCGCACTCGACCAGCGGCTCGCCGTGGGAGGTATGCACGCCGTCCGGCGACGTGAAGCTGAGCCAGGCTTGCGACTCCGGATGCCGCGCAAGCAGCTCCACGTAGGCGCGGGCCTCCTCCAGAACCGGGATCGTCTCGCAGGCGAGGAAGTCGGCGCCAGCGGATGCGAGCACCTCGAAGCGACGCTCATGAAAGGCGACCAGCTGCGCCGCCGGCAGACCGTAGTTGCCGCGATACTCGGAGCCGTCATGCAAGATCGCGCCATAGGGGCCGATCGAGGCCGCGACGAACAGCTCGCGGCGGTCTTCCGGGTGACTTAGCTGATACCGCGACCGCGCGGATCGCGCGAGCGAGACGGACAGGCGCAGCAGTCGCGTCGTCTCGTCGGCGTCCAGCCCGATGCCCGCGAAGCCCTCATAGCTCGCCTGGTAACTCGCGGTGATCGCGCAATCGGCGCCGGCGGCGTAGAAGTCATAGTGGAGCTGCTCGATGGTCTCCGGCGCCGTGCGCAGCACGCGGGCCGACCAGAGTGAGCCGGAGATATCGCGACCGCGGGCTTCCAGTTCGGTTGCCAGTCCCCCGTCCAGGATCATCGCCACATTTCTGGGTTGCGTCATCGGAGTTTTGATCAGCGTCCCCACGATGATCGCATTTCAGAAAACCTGCAAGGCAGGGCTGTTTCGGCCGGAGACTTGTTGTCGTAGCGACCGACGAGCACTTCTGAATCAATATCGTTCCAATACGTGAAGACCGCGCTGGCCGGTGTCGCCTGAAACGCGTGACTCGCTGTGCGCAGGTCAACGACCGGTTTCCCTGCGGCCACAGCGAGGTCTCACTTTCGGACAACGAATCCAGCGTTAGCCCAGTTGGCGAAGTCTTCGCGAGATCCGTTGCCGGCATCCATTGCGATTAGGCTGATGAACTTTGCGCCCTCCGGAATCCGCACATCAAAGCGCCACGCTGGCGACAGCACGCGCATCACGGGACTGGCGGCGGCTTCCTTCCCGTCGATGAACACCTTGAAGACCACGCTCGGGTGCAGGGCGAGGTTCGAGCCATTGCTGATGCCAACCAGGTTTTCATCCGCACCCACTAGCGCGACGAATCGTTGGTACTCGGGCTTGAGCTCATACATCAGCGCGCACGGAGCATGGACGCCCATGCCCACGTCGTAGGTCTTCCGGTTGATCTTCAAGGGCTGGCCCAGGTTCGACTTGTTTTTTTGCGGAGGTTTCGTGTGGCCGGAGTAGCGAACATCGCCGCCGTAGGTGTGGCCAAAGCCAACATTGCGCACCGGCTTCAGATCGCCGATCGCGATATCCGGTGACGGTGGCATCGGGCTCATGCGCGCGAACGATCCTTCCGACTCCAGGCAAACTGCCCGCCCGTCGCGGAACGCCGAGACGCGCAGACGGGTGGTGTCGGTGAACACGATTGGTTTCGTGTAGAGGGTCGAGGCGGGCGAGGGCTTCGAGCCATCCAGCGTGTAACGAATCTCCGCGCCGGAATTGAGCGGAGCCGTCAGCGTCACGGTGATGGGTTGCTCGAACAAATGCGGGCGCATCGACGTGCCCCACGGTGCGATGCGCACCGGATCCAAGACCCAGTTTGAATCCCATTTCCCCAGTCGGGTTAGCTCCTGTTGGAAATGAATCGTGGGCGCGAGGTGTTTCTCGAAATGTTCCACCACCTGGTCCGTATTGAGGTCCGGAGTGAAGTTGCGCGAGGGGTCATACCCTGGATGGGCATCGGTCATGTCCCGCGCGAGCACGCAATTGAGGCCCGCCGCTTTCATCGCCCGCAGCCCCATCGGCTTGCCCAGCAGGCAAACCTGCGTGTGAAACCCGACGTAGATCAAATGCGTCAGCCCATATTTTTGGCAGATGGCGTAAACCTCGGCCTGCGTATCGGGCATCAGGTCGTCAGGGCCGATCACCAGCGCCGGATGCATGCCGTCCCAGCCGTAGTTCACCGCACACCGCTCGCGGCCGCAGGCGCAGCCCCCGGCGTCCGGCACCGGCGGACACGTCACGTCCATCACTTTGGGGACTGTGACTTTGGGCAGGACGAAGATCGCCTCACGCTGCGGGTAGCCCGCGTAGTTCTCCACCACGTCACTCGGGCACAACATGATCGTCATCCCCAGCTCGCGGGCGGCCTCAAGCGCCTTGTTCATCCGCGGCACGAACGCATCCACGCGCATCGTCGCCGTCTTGCACCAGTGAAAGTTCCAGACATCCACGGCGATGACCCCGACTCGCCTGGGATCGACCTCCTCCTTCTGAAGGGTAATCGCGCCGGTAACGGGATCGCGGCGTTGCAATTCCAGGGTCAGGCCATGCCCGGAAGCTGGAAGAAAAATACCGGCAAGCGACAGGAGGACGACCAGACGGGAGAACAAGACTGAAGTGATCGGTTTCATTCGATTCTTGATTAGTGGTCATTTCGATATGTTTTCGCAATAAGTCTTCCGCGAGGAGGGCAGTGACCACGTGGTCGTCGAGTTCAGGGTCAGTGGAACGTGCGGTCTACTGGGAGGAAAGATCTTCGTCCGGCAGCAAGCATTCGCGCCAGACTTTGATGTGACGCGGGACGTGCGGCTGGCCGTCAACTTCCAGAGCGCAGTGTTCATGGGTCGCAACGCGAGCACGGAGAGTATCGCGCGCGAAATCCAACCGGTCTCTATCGCGTGGAGGCTCCAGCCAGCGGCGGCGCTGCCCCAGTTTTCCCGGCGGCGATAGCCGAACCCGCCGAACCATCCACCGTTTTCCTCTGTGAGGAAGTCTGCTCCTGGTGCCGCCACTACGCACTACCAACAGCTCGTGACGCCACGAATGCGGTCGGTGGTCGGAATGGAATTAAATGTTCTGCAAATCCGGGGCCGTTCCGAAGTCTCTATTTTCCCACGCAGAACAGATGTTTGTCGCCGCGGATGAAAAGGCGGTTGGAGCCGGGCACTGGGGAGGCGATGACGCGTTCATCCATCGGGTTTTCGCCCAGGAGTTCAAACTTCTCCTCCACCCTTGCGCTGAAAACGGTGCCATCTTCGCGCGCGGCGAACAGAACTCCGTTCGCCACCACCGGCGAGGAGTAGTAAGGCGCGCGGTGTTCAGGAAAGGAGCCAGTCCAGATGGTTCTGCCGTTCGTCAGGTCACGGCAGACGACCTGTCCCTTGTGTCGCAACAAATAGACGTGTCCCTTGTAAACAGTGGGCGAAGTCACGAACACGCCGAGGTCTTCCCGCTTCCAGACGCGATGCGTGGCGCTCACGTCGCCACTGCCGCCGAGACGAATTCCGTGCAGACGCGCCTGCCCGGTGCGATCGTCGCGTCCCACCGGCACCACGGCGATGTTGCCCGCGATGGCGGGCGTGGCAATCGCGGGCCAATAACCTGTGCCCTCCGGATTGAAGCCGCCGCAGGACCAGAACACCTTGCCGTTGGTGGCATCGTGCGCTGTCAGGTGATCGGCGCCCCAGACGAGCAGCGCTTTTTTGCCGGCATGATCGAACAAGACGGGCGTGGTGTAACCATTGTCGTTCTCGGCGGGGGCATCGTAGTTGCGAGCCTGCTTCCACCGGAGTTCTCCCGTGCCCTTGTCGAACGCGGCAATCCACGATTCCCCGCCATGCAGACGCGCCATGATGACATGCTCCTCAGTCAACATGGGCGAGCTGCCTTGGTCCCAAAATAGATCGTCGCGGCCGAAGCGCTCGACGAGGTTAATCTTCCAGCGGACGGTGCCGTCGAGGGCCACCGCAGCAAAGTTGCCGCTCTTGAAATAAACAAAGATCGACTTGCCGTCCGTCACGGGTGAGGCGTTTCCGCTGGATGCCAATGTGCGGTGCTTGGGTGGATCTTCGGTTCCGAGCTTCACCTCCCAGAGGCTGCGACCAGTGAGATCGAAAGCAAGCAGCGCATCCTGTCCTTGGGCCGGCGACGTCACATAGATGCGGTCCTGATGAACGATGGGAGTCGACGTTCCCTTGCCCGGCAGCGCGACCTTCCAAGCGACACTACTGGCGTTCCATTTTACTGGAAAAGTGCCGGAGGTGACGCTCCCGTTGCCGTTTGGTCCGCGCCAATTAGGCCAACCGGTCTCAGCCCGGGCAGTCCCCAGACAAACGGTCAGTGCAAGAATCAGTAGAGGGAAGGATGGAGGAAGAGTCGGATATCGCCAGAATGTGGTCATGGAAAAAGTTGGCCGCAAAACCACGGCAAAGACAAGTGCCTGTTGAACCGCCAGGCATCACTGCGGCCTCATCATTGTCGAGCGATCAAAACCACTCCGCAATATTCCGGCAACGTTCCGTTCCGGTTGGTTATCGCTTCGAGCTGCCCCGTGCCCATGAATGGCGATTCTCATTACCGTTCGGGATTCGGCTTGGGCTGTCTCGATAGCTAACGGGACTTTCCTTCAGACCACATCCGGAATTCGATAGTGCTTCCGATACGCCGGCTTGAGGAGCGCGTTGGCAGCGTCGCTATTCGTGAATCGTTCCGTGGCGCCATCGAACATCAGTTGTTTTTGCCCGATGCGATGGGAGGTATTCGCCAGGTGAACGAGACTGGCGCTGTGATGAGCCTGCTCAATGTCGGCGTTCGGCTGCTTCCGTGAACGCAGGCAATCAATGAAGTTCGGCTGATGCCATTTGTCCGGGAAGTAGCCCTTGTCCTGATCGACCACCTTCCCGCCTTCCACCACGACCTGCCAGCCGCAGCCGTGGCGGCCCAGATACATCATCGCCTTCGTGCCGTAGATCTCGACCCGCGTCGCGGAGGTCGGCCAGTGCGGCCACTTGTCGCCATAGCGAACCTCGCTCGGATACTTGCGCAGATAGTTCGTCGCGTTGCCGCTCTCGCAGGTCATCGCAAAATCGCCGTAGTCATAAGTGATGCACTGGAACTCCGGCACCTCGCGCTGGGATTGGAAGGCATAGTTACCGCCGATGCAAAGAACGGACTTCGGATGCGACGGATCGCCCAGCGCCATACGGGTCAGGTCGAGTTGATGACTGGCATCGTCGGCGAGCGTGCCGCCCTTGTAATCCCACCACGGATGCCAGTTCAGGTGGCGTCCCGGATTGTAAGGCACCTCGGGTGCGGGTCCGAGCCACGCGTCCCAGTCCAGACCGGCGGGAGGGGCGCTGTCGGGCTTGGGTTCCCATTTGGAGCCGTCGAGCATGTTGTAAACCTTCACGTGGACGATGCGACCGAGCTTGCCGCTGGCGATGTAATCCCGCGCCGAGGCCGCGTAGGGGCCGCTGCGGTTTTGGAAGCCGACCTGCACGATGCGTTGGTACTTCCGCGCCGCCTCGATCATCTTGCGGCCTTCCCAGATGGCGATCGACGGGTTCTTCTCCACGTAAACATCCTTGCCCGCCTGACAGGCCCAGACAGTGGCCAGCGCGTGCCAATGCTCCGGCGTGGCGATGACCACGGCGTTCACATCCTTGTCGTCGAACGCAGCGCGCATGTCCGAGATACGTTGTGGTGCGCGCTTCTGAACGGTGGTCAGATCCTTCATGATGCCGGCGCCGCGATCTTTCCAGATGTCGCAGACGCACTTGAATTCGACTCCCGGCAACCGCGACATCCCGCTCGAATGGGACGCCGCGCGCCCGCCTGCACCAATGAGCGCGAGGACAATCTGGTCACCCGGACTCTGCGCTCTCGTGATGGCAGGAAAACCAACTACCGAGGAACCGGTCGCGATCACTGCCGCCGCCTTAGATGAGGACGCGATGAACCGTCGGCGTGTGATTGGCTTCATGAGGACAAAGTTGTGACTTGGTTCAATCTGTGGTCAACCAGTATTCCTGAGTTCAGGATAGCCTCGGCTCACCCGCTTACCTCTGTAGTATTCTGCTGGAGTAGTGGCACGGGGACGCGAAAAGACTGGGACGCGCCTGCTCCAATTGAAGCCCAAATCGATGGCTTGACGTTCGCTGCCGCTGGCTCTCTGCTCACCGCAAAATGATCCAGTCGCCAAAGCCATTCTCTCGCCAGCGCGGCGTGTCGGAACCCAAACCATTCTCACAATCGAAACCATGACCTCATTATTTCCTCACTATCGAGCCGCCCGGTGCTTTGCCTCCGCGGCCGTCGTCGCCCTCGCGTTCGCCCAAGCTGTCTCAGCCGAGATCGCCATCAAAAGCGGAGAGAAGATCGCGTTCCTTGGCGACTCGATCACGCAGGGTGGCTGGGGCAACCCGGTGGGCTATGTGCGCCTGGTGATGGCCGGGCTCGAAGCGAACGGAGTCAAGGCCATGGCCGTGCCGGCCGGCATCGGCGGGCACAAGTCCGACAACATGCTCGGGCGACTGGAACGTGATGTGATCGCGAAGAAGCCTCAGTGGATGACGCTCAGCTGCGGGGTGAATGACGTGTGGCACGGGAAGAACGGTGTCGCGCTGGATGAAGCCGCGCTGGCCGCCGGCGATTTCGGAACCAACGGAGCGGCCCGGGGCACTTACAAGAAGAACATCGCCGCCATCGTGGAGAAGGCCGAGGCGGCTGGAATCAAGGTCGTGCTGCTGACGGCGACCGTGATTCATGAGAACCTTGCCAGCGCCGAGAACGCGAAGCTCGCGCCCTACAACGATTACCTGCGGACACTGGCCCGGGAGAAGAAAGCTGCCGCTCGCGGATCTGAACGCGATGTTCCAGGAGCGCATCAAGGCCGAGAACAAGCCCGGCCAGAAGGTGCTGACCAGCGACGGCGTTCACATGGCCATCGAAGGCGACAAGCTGATGGCGAAGGGTGTGCTCATGGCGTTCGGATTGAATGCAGCGGAATTGAAAAAAGCTGAAGAGGCATGGGGCCCGATGGAGGAAGCGGCGAAGAAGGCGGCAGCGGCGGCCAAGCTGCGGTCCCAAGCCTTCCTCACCGTCGAGAGCGCCGGACAGGATTATGCGGACCAGGGCGAATACGCCAATGACTGGGGCGGCGCACAGGTCATCGCGCTGGGCGACGACCGGTTCCGCGTCGTCATTCACAAAGGCGGATTGCCCGGCGCGGGCTGGGACAAATCGCCAAAGACGGAAGTCGAAGGCCGTCGCAGCGGATCTGCCATCCTGTTCACCAATGCCGCCACTGGCTGGACGTACTCCATCGCTCAAGGCGTTCTCACGACCAAGACCGATCAGGGCGACGTTTACCAAATGAAAAAGGTCAGCCGCAGCAGTCCGACGCTTGGCGCGAAGGCGCCGGCTGGCGCGGACATTCTCTTCGACGGCACGAACGCCGACGGCTGGCGCAACGGCCGGATCGATGGCCGCGGCTTTCTCCAATCCGGCACCACGTCGAAGGACATCTTCACCAACTTCACGCTGCACCTGGAATTCCTCCTGCCGTTCAAGCCCTACGGTCGCGGTCAGGATCGCGGCAACAGCGGCGTCTATTTCCAGGATCGTTACGAAGTGCAGGTGCTCGACAGCTTCGGGCTCAAGGGCGAGAACAACGAGTGCGGCGGCATTTACACCAAGCACAAGCCCGCCGTGAACATGTGTTTCCCGCCGCTCGTGTGGCAGACCTACGACGTGGACTTCACCGCCGCGACTTTCGATGAAGCCGGGAAGAAGATCAAAAACGCCGTCATGACCGTGAAGCACAACGGCGTGCTCATCCATGACCAGGTCGAAGTCAACAGCACCACCACCTCCAGCGGCATCAACACCGTGACTCCAATCGGCGGCCCCATCCAACTGCAGGATCACGGCAATCCGATCTATTACCGGAACATCTGGGCGGTCCGGAGATAGCCTTTCGCCTGACGGCCGTAGGAGTCACTCCTGCGTCTTGCACACGACTTTGGGGAGATCCTTATTGCCGCGAGCTCAGGCCAGCACCGCCTTCACCACCTGTCCGTGAACATCGGTCAGGCGAACATCTCGGCCGCCGAATCGGTAGGTGAGCTTCTCGTGATCCATGGCCAGCAGGTGGAGGACGGTCGCCCACAGATCATAAACCGTGCAGACATCCTGCACCGCGTGGTAGCCGAGTTCGTCCGTGGCTCCGTGGGCCGTGCCGCCCTTGATGCCACCGCCGGCCAGCCAGACGCTGAACCCAAAAGGATTGTGATCCCGTCCGTCGGTCGATTGCGCAAAGGGCGTCCGGCCGAATTCCCTGGCCCAGACGATGAGGGTCTCGTGGAACAGACCGCGCGCCTTCCGATCCCTCGGATACCAAAGTGGCAACTGCGCGTCGCGAATTGATCGGCTGCAAAAGACATTTGAGTGGAGCGTTGGACGCCGGATGAATCCTCAGCAGTGAGGTGAATTGGGAATTCTTGAGGCGGCAACGCGCCACAACGCCGGACTCCGTCAACGTAACGAAGTCGGGAAGCGCGATCGGTAGTTGATGGCGTAATTGCGCGATAGCCATATCTTCGCCCACAACAGCAGAACGTCACAACCAATGAACCCGCCACGAAAACCATTCCCGCTCGGTCGCCCCGTGGCCAAGCTCATGGATGATTCGCGTCTCGGCAAGCCGTACCCGCGGACGGATAAATCCATCTACAGCGCGGCTGCACTGAAGGGCTCGATCTTTCCGTTCCTGTTGGATAGCCTGCGGCGACAACCGTGAGCGATACCGAGCCATCTCAGGCCCGATTTCAAGGGCAGTTCCCGCAGACACGCTGGAGTGTGGTTCTGGCGGCGCGCGATGCGAAAGACCAGATGGCGGCGACAGCGCTGGATGAACTATGTCGCGCCTATTGGTTTCCGCTTTACGTCTATGTCCGCCGACGCGGGGCATCACCGGAGGACGCGGAAGATTTAACGCAGGGTTACTTCGCGGCGTTGATCGAGCGAGGCTATCTCACGCAAGTGGACCGCGAGCGCGGCAAGCTGCGTTCCTTTCTACTCACCACGCTCAAGCACTATCTGGCGGACGAATGGGACAAAACCCGGACGCTCAAGCGAGGGCACGGCCAGCGGCTTGTCTCGATCGATGCCGCCAATGCTGAGGAACGCTACGCGATGGAACCGGCAGATGAGGCATCGCCTGACCGGTTGTTCGACCGACGCTGGGCTCTGACGCTGCTCGACAACGTGCTGACGGCGCTGCGGGCTGACTACGCCAGCGCGGGACAAGAACGATTGTTTGATGGCTTGAAAAAGTTTCTCGCCTGGAACAGCGCCAGCGAAGCCTATCGTGAAACAGCGGCCGAACTGGGCATGAAGGAGAACGCGGTGCGCGTCGCCGTGTTTCGCCTGCGACGACGTTACGGTAATTTGCTGCGCGATCAGGTGGCGGACACCGTGACCTCGCCGGACGAAGTTCCCGCCGAACTGGAACAACTCCTCTCCCTGATGCGATGAAAGATCATCCTCGCGTCGCCCGGTAACATTCCAGAAGGCACACCCGCAGTAAGCAAAAGAAGCGGCCATGTCAGAGCAATCGAAAGCAACGACGACGGCGAACGCATGCGCGGCCTGCGGCAGAAGCCTGCCAACGAACGCGCCGGGCGGACTTTGCCCTGCCTGTCTGCTGGAACGTGGTGTCGCGCTCGCGACCCGCGCCAGTGCAAGACCGGGCGACTTCGTTCCGCCGGCCCCGGAGGAACTCGCGGTCCTGTTCCCAGAGTTTGAGATCGTGTCGTTGCTCGGCCGCGGCGGAATAAGCGCGGTTTACAAAGCGGTGCAGCCAGACCTCGACCGCACGGTGGCGATCAAGTTGTTGCCGCCGGAAACGGCGCGCGACGCGGAGTTCATGGAACGCTTCCGCCGCGAAGCCGCCACGCTCGCGAGGCTTGATCATCCCGGCATCGTCCGACTCTACGACTTCGGACAACGCGACGACTTCGCCTACTTCGTCATGGAATTCGTGGACGGAGTCGATCTAGCGCAGCAGCTGGCAGCGGGACCGATGTCGCCTCCGGACGCATTCGAAATCGTGGGCCAGCTCTGCGACGCACTCCAACACTCGCACGAGCGCGGCGTGATCCATCGCGACCTCAAGCCAGCCAACATCCTAATCGCGCGCGACGGTCGCGTGAAACTCGCGGACTTTGGACTGGCCCGCCTCACGCAGCCGGACGCGGGCGAAATGGGGTTGACGCGCACAGGTGCGCGGCTCGGCACGCCGCGATACATGGCGCCTGAACAACTGAACGGCGTGACGGCGGATCATCGCGTGGACGTGTATGCGCTCGGCGTGGTGCTCTACGAAATGCTGACGGCGCAACTGCCCGTCGGCCATTTCGATCCGCCGTCCGAAAAGATTCCCGCGCTCACGCCGCGTCTGGACGAGGTGGTGTTGCGGGCGCTGAACGCCGAGCCAGAACGGCGATTCGCGTCGATGATCGAGGTGAAAGAGCGCCTGCGCGACGCCGTAGCGCGTCCCGGCCTGACGCGTCCAGAACGGCGGCAGCAACTGGCCCGGCGTTTGTTCGCCGCCTCGCTGCTCGCGGCAATCATCGGCGCGGGCGCGGTGTGGCTCTGGTCATCGCGCGATGCGTCTCATGGACAGGCGACTCAACCGACCGGTCCGATTACCGAACGCGCGACGCTTCCCTCCGGCCGGCTCATCGTGTTTGGCGGGGCTACGTGTCCGGTCGCGAACGAACGGGTCTCCGCTGTCGCGTTGGGCGGCGGGCTGAACGAGTTCGGCCTCGCGCTGCTTCCGGACGGCACGGTGCGCGCGTGGGGAGACAATCGGTTCGGACAGACGAATGTTCCGGCGGGACTCCGCGAGGTCATCGCCATCGCCGCAGGCCAGGGCGCGAAGAGCGCACACGCGCTGGCGTTGCGGGCGGACGGCACCGTCGCCGGTTGGGGCGACAATACCTTCGGCCAGGGGGTTCCGCCGATGGGCTTGACGAATGTCGCGGCGATTGTGGCGGGCGAATTGCACAGCCTCGCATTGACGCGCGAAGGCCGGGTGGTGGCATGGGGCAACGGGACCAGTCCGGCGCTTGCGGTCCCAAAGAATCTTCCACCAGCGAAAGCGATTGCGACCGGAGCTGACTTCAGCCTGGCACTCTCAATGGATGGACGCGTAACCGCGTGGGGCGTGAATGAGAGGGGCCAGTGCGACGTGCCGCCGTCGGCGCAATCCGTCGTGCAATTTGCGGCCGGTTCGCATCACGCGCTCGCGTTGCTGGCCGACGGCAAGGTGATCGCCTGGGGCGGGAATTCGTCGCAACAATGCGATGTGCCCGCAACCTTGCCGCCCGCGACCGCCGTGTTTGCTGGCGGGGACGGAAGCGCGGCTTTGGATGCCTCCGGAGCATTGCGTGTGTGGGGTAAAGTTCCGATGCCAGCCGCGGAGTTCAAAGGCCGTGTTGCCCAAGTCGTGGCGGGATCGCAGACGTGGCTGATGATCGAGAAACCCGCAGCGACCGCCGTCCACTAAACAGGATCAAGGCATGGACTTGGCTTCGCCTGTCGCTGGGGACTCGCGCAGGCTGGCCAGCAACTTGTTCCAAGCGATGGCCGTGCGGGAACCGGGTTTGCCGCCGCGCGTCGATTCGGCGAAGGAGATGTTTTCCTGAATGAGTTGCTGCGCGGCCTCGCCCATTCCGGCCTTGGTCAGTCGTTCCCGATATTTTCCGGTGTAGTCGAGAATCTCGCCGATGGTCGTCTCGTCATCCGGATCGATGAGAATGAGACGATGCAGCGCGGCGAGCGCGGCGCGGGCACTGGCCAAGGCGTTCGTGGTGCTTCCGGTGTCGAACTGGAGCAACGTCATGCGATGGTGTGAGTGAGCCAGCTTCCGAATCGCACGGGTGCTCTTCGGATCCCAATCGACCAGTCCCTGCCGCAGCGTGAGAGCTTCGCGCAGATAAGGCTCGGCGCGCGCGTATTCTCTTTTTAGGTGCATGAGCGCGCCGAGATTCTGAAGCGTGGTGGCGAGTTCCTTTTCCCAGCGCCGGTTCTTCGGCTCGCGCCGGATGAGCGCGCGGTTCGGTTCGACGGCACGGAGGAAGCTGTCCTCGGCGGCGGCGTAATTCTTCTCGTGCATCGCCACGACGCCCAAGTTGTTGTGCGCCGTCATCAGCATTTGCACCCAAGACAATTCGTCGGGCCGGTGCGAGATCGCGGCGGAGATATGCTGGATGGTTTCCGAAAATTCCTTCCGGGCCTTGGGATAGTTTTTCGCCATGCGCTCGATCTCGCCCAGTCCGAGGTGAACCTTCGCCAGGCCATGCGAGCGCCAGTCGGCGTCCTTGATGGGGCTCTTCGGATCTCCGTAAAGGCGCAACATCTCGGCGTAAGTTTCGCGCGCGGCGTAGGGATCGCCGGATTGATACTGATACAAGGCCAGTTCACCCAGGGCGCGTCCGACGCGGATCGTTCGCTCGCCGTCCGGGTCGGCGGCCGCGGCGGCAATCTTCCACAACGCGATCGAACGGCGCGCGGTGGCGATGGCCGCGGGGTGGTCGCCCTGTTGATATTGAGCATCCGAAAGGGTCAACAGGACGGACGCGTGCTTGGCCTGAGAGTCAGGCGTGACGAGTTCCGGCGGGAGATGATCAAAGTAGGCGACGGTCCGTTCCGTGGCGGCCAGGAGAAGATCCGACCGGCCGAGTTGGTAGAGTTCGTCCCGGAGATCGTCGAGAAGGAAGCCGGCGAGTTCCTCCGCTTGATCGCGGGCGCGTTGCCGGCGGTTCGCGGCGTGCCGTGCCTCAGCGGCGGCTTTCTGTGCGTGGAGGGATTCCTGATGCGCGGTTTCCCGGAGCTTCTTTTGCTCGAAGTATCCGATGGCGAGCAGGGTCGAGAGCACTGCCAGCACGCCGCTGACTCCAGCGGCTGCGAGGATGAGACGCCACTGACCCGAGCTGCCCGTCGCTGCCATGATGGATCGAATAGCACAGGCCGGGCGGCATCTTCAATTCTGAATCCGGGCGGGTGGAGGCGGAAAGTTCTGCAGATTTCACGGTAACAATTCCCGTTCGTTGCCCGCAGTAGGAGGCAGAATCAGTATGAAACAAGCATTTCAATCCATTGAAGGCCGCCAGGAATTCGGGCTCGACCGTGCCCGGCGGAATCGGTTGCCCGATAATTCATCCAACTCATCAGCCCGTTTTTGCGACACGGAGGACGCGAAGGAACGGCAAATCCAGCACTGCTTATGACCACTCCAATTCTTCGTTCAATCCCGGTGCTCGCCGCGCTTGCTTCTCTAGGCGGACTCCCGTTTGCCGTCCATGCACAGGCCGGCCCCGCACTGCAAATCACCACCATCCAGGCCGCCCCGGGCGCTCCGGCGCAATTCACGTTCAATGATTCCGGGACTGGCGCGACGAATTATCTCGTCGAGTTCGCGCCGACTCTGGGGGTCAACGGCGTGTGGTCGAACGTCACCAGCGCGGTCGTGCAATCGCTCGGCGGAGGAAACTTTCGCGTGCAGATCCCGGATCAACAGACGGGCCTCGGCTTCTTCCGCGTGCGCGGCTATGGCGGCTCGGCAGGCGTCATCAGTGCGAGCTTCAATTCGCCCGCACTCCAGGCCACCGAAGGCGGCGTGGTGTCACCCACCATCACGTTCAGCGCGCCGTATCACGGCATCGTGCGATACACGATCAGCGGCACGGCGGCATCCGGCGACTTCGTGAGCTTGAGCGGCGAGGTGTTCGTGAATGGCACCAGCGCAACCATTCCGATCACGTTGCTGGATAATCAGACCATGGGTTCGCTCCGCTACCTGACGCTGACGTTGCAGGCCGGACCGGCGCTGCAATTGGGCGCGGGCAGCGCAACAACCATCACCATCGATGAGAATGACGCCGACTGGCAGGGGACGTTCGTGACCAGCGGCGCGAGCGTCGCGTTTGTGTTGCCGGATCACGAGGCGAACGGCGCGAGGATGGCGAGCCTGAAGGGGCACGGGGCCGGGCTTGTTCCCGACGACGGAAGTTCCCGCGGGGCTGCTTTTCACGGCGAGCCAGTTCGCGGCGTCAGTCGGCGATGTGCCGGCGGCGGCCAGCGCCACGTTGTTGAACGAGCCGATGAGCTTGAGCCTGTTCCTCAGCGCGATGAATGGCATCACCAACCAAATGGTGAGTGCGACGCAGGTGCGGGGCACGGGCAGCCTGATTAGTGCGGTGCCAGGCAAACCGTTCCTGACCACGACGAACTTCGGCACGTTCGTGCTGCTCAAACCGCCGGTGCAACCTTCCACCAACCAGGTGGACCTCGTCACCGCGCCGTGAATCAGAAAGGTCATCCGATGAAACTCTCAATTTTCTCCAAGCACATCACACGGTTTCAGCAATGGTCGCTTCTCCTCGTTCTGGCCGGGACGATGACGGCGTCGGTCAACGCCGCGCCGCTGCCTGCGCCTTTGTTGAAGGATCAGGCGGTGTTCGGCACCGACCGGCTGACGGGACACGGATTTGGTCATGCCGTCGGACTCGACGGCGACATCGCCGTGGTGGGTGTCGAAGGTGGTGATCCCAACGCGTCGGTCCATGTGTTCGAGCGCAGCGGCACGACCTGGCGGCGGCAGGGGCGGCTGGGTGATTCGCGGGCGTTCGTCTTCGACGGCTTCGGCTATTCCGTCGCCGTGAGCGGGCAAACAATCGCGGTGGGCGACATCGAACAAAATGGATTCACGGGTGCGGCCTACGCGTTCGTCCGGCAGGACGGCCCGGGCTTGAACGCCTGGAACATCACGGACAACAACGGTTCCGCAACAGGGGCGAGCTACATCGCGTCCTTGAGCGCCGGGCAGCAAGCGAGCCTCGCGACCAACGCCTGGCGATACAGTGTCAGGACCAGGATGGTGCATGATCTCGAAGGGACCGTTTCCATGTATTTCTCCTACGGCAACAACGTTCGCCGTTGGATTTTCTTTCTCACGTTCAATGCGAATGGTGATTTGCTGGCCCAGACCGAAGGGACACCGCAACAGCAGCATGTCCTGACCTCGAACGGCAACGGAGCGGATGACTACCATCTGCACGAGATCGAGTTTGATCCCGCCACGGGGCTGGCCACTTACCGATTCGATGGCACTTCCGTCCGGACGTGGGCCGGCCAGACACTTGCCGGAGCGCAAGGGATCCGGTGGGGCGCCGGCTCATCGGCCGGACGCGGCAGCATGAACGTGCATTCGGTGCATTTCGAGATGACGGGGACGGGCACGACGCTGGCCCGGTACGATGCGGGAACGCCGGACCATCCGCCGGCCAGCCTGAACCCGCTGAGCCAGGGATGGTCCGCCCTGAACGCAGCGGGAACTCAAAACACCACGCAGGAACCACTCGTCCCGGACGCCGGTTCGCTGTGGAAGGAGGAGGCGCGAATCATCGCGACCGGGATCGATTCCGGCGACCAGTTCGGCTACAGCATCGATCTTTCCGGCGACACGATGGTGGTGGGCGCGCCTGATCGGAGCGGAGGTGGAGCCGCCTTTGTTTTCTTCCGCGAAGGATCGAGTTGGAAACAGCAGGCCATGCTCACCGCCACCCCGGCATTTGCCAACGGTCGATTGGGATTCAGCGTCGCCATTGATGGCAACACCGTCGTTGTCGGCGCACGCGGCGCCGCCAGTTCCGCCGGCCGCGCCTATGTCTTCACGCGCAGCGGCACCAACTGGTCGCAGCAAACCTCCTTCACAGCTCCCGTCGCGGACAATATTGCCAACAACCGCTTTGGCCAGTCCGTGGACATCAGTGGGGAACGCATCATCGTCGCAGCGCCGGGCGCCCCGTTCGGCGGCGGCGTTTACACCGCGGAACGCTCGGGCGGAAGCTGGAGCGCTCTGACGCGGCTGCAGCCCGCCGGAACCGTTTCCGGAGATGGTTTTGGCAGCGTTGTGTCCATGCATGGCGAGACCGTCGTGGTCGGCGCGGAGAGCGGTCTGGCCAGTCACGTGTTCAACCTGCATGGAGGCGCATGGCACCAGTCCGTTCGCCGGGTCTATCCAGATGAGTGCGAAGATTCCCTCGGAGGCCTTGCAATCGACGGCGAAACCATCGCCGTGGGCGTGTTGAGTTGCAGCGGTTCAAATGCGGGCAATCTGTATCTGCAAGCGCCCGACTATTCGGACGCCGTGAACGTGGCGAGCTACGCCAATCAATTGCTTTACCATCCGTCCGGCGCTGCCAACGGCGCGCAGGCGGGGAATCTGGCGGCCTTTCGCTACAAGCACCTGCTCTACGCCCAGAGCGATGGGATCGTGCGTGCGCGATTTGAATCCATGCCATCGCTCTATGGCCCGAACGAGCGCCAGCGCGCCCTCGAAGCCGAGGCGGTGGTGACCCGTGCATTGAGTCTGGATGCCGGCAATGCGCAGTTGGGCAATCTGCTGCTGGACCTCCATTACGACCGGACGGTCGCCGAGATGATCCTCGCCAAGGATACGTTGACCGCGGCGGATCGCGCGCGCTTCGGCAGTTCGGTCGAAGGCGCCATCGCGCCGCCCGCGCCCGCCAGCGGCTTCATCATCGACAACGAGATTCCGCTTCAGCGCCGGCTGGTCTCCACCAACAAGGTCGCGATGCAGGGCTACTTCGATCTGCTGAAGAAGGAACTGATCGTGGAGCAAACCAGTCCGCCGACAACCCGGTGGGCAGTCCGTGTGCTGGGGTTCAGCAGCGAGTACGATTCGAACTTCTGGAGCGCCGCCAAAGCACTCGGCACGCCCGACACCTACCCGGCTTATGGGGATATTACCAACGCCTGGGCCAGCATCACTTCGGACGTTCAGCGCGAGTTCCTCGAACTCGGCTACGACCAGCCGGAGCCGATCAACGCGGTCTCCATCTACGAAACCTTGGGCCCCGGTGCGGTGGACAAAATCTCCGTCCGCAACGCGAATACCGGCCTGTGGCACGAAGCCTGGTCGGGCACCGCTGCCCCGGCGGGCGAAACGTCGCGCATCTTTACCGTCACGTTCCCGATGACGCCATTCCCCGTCGATGCCATCCGCATCGACATCAATTCTCCGGCGGTGACGGGCTGGAATGAAATCGATGCGGTGAGCGTTTCGAATCCAGGCAGTTCCACCTTCGTCACGGATGTCGGGTTCGGCCATCGCCTCTTCCAGACGCTTGTGCCCGGACGCGGACTGGCACCCGCCACCTACACCAATGCAGCCGGGCAGGACGTCGTCGTCACGACGAACTCCCTCGCGCTGACCAACGGCATGCTCTTCACCGGCTACAAGGATCTCGTGCTGTTGTTCGACTTATTGCGCGACCACGGACGTAACACAACGACGCTCGCGCGCCTGCTCGCCAGCCGGCGCAACGCGGGGGATCTGGACGAGGCGAAAACGGTGGTGGGCAATGCGCAACAGTTCCTCTTTCTCCACGGCGGCCTGCTCAAGAACATGTTCTCCGACCTCCCGCCCGCCGGTGATCCGTCCGGTCTGGCCCAGGCCATCGACGGCTGGGCGCAGACGCTTTACAGCCTCGCGGAATTGCAGCAGACGCTCGCGATCGACGCCAACCCGCTCGGGTTCGCTCCAGACTTCCTGATGCTCGCGGAGAATTTCTTTGGCGTGGAAACGCACTTCGACTCGTTCGACAGCTTCGCCGAACGACTGAGCCTCGACTCCAGCAGCTCACCGCTTCGGCGCGCCGCCACCTCGCTGGCCGACGCGCGAACCGGTTACGGACAGTTCCGCGGATTCGAGGACCAGATCGCCGCGCAGTTCGACGACTCGACCACGGCCTATGAGTTTCGGCTGTTCGAAATCGTCGGCGCGTTTCCCGGAGACGACGTCAACTACACTGACGATCCCACAGCCAATCCCGGCAGCGAACTCGACCAGCAATACCGCAGCATCGAGGTCGCCCGGCTGCGCATCCTGAAAAACAAGACCGACATCAGCAACCTGAACAAGGAAGTGCAGATTGAACAGCAGCGTGCGGCGGATGTATCCGGGATTATCATCCGCTACGGGAACAATCAGGCGAAGCTGACGGAGGAGATCGGCGACATCAATGCCGCCCAGGCCGGCGCCAACCAACTGACCGATTACTTCAATCCTGCCAACCTCGTCAGCGGCGCGTCCATCTCCATCGCCCTGAACTTCGGCGTGCAGACCATCTCCGAGCTGGAGAAGGCAAAACTCGAAGCGCGCAAGGAACGTCTCGCCGCACTCGAACAATCCGAAATCGTCGGCGCCGAAAGCGCGGCTCGCGTGAAAACCCTCCTGCTGCGCATGAACACGCTCGTGCTCGATTCCCAGGAAGCCAGTCTGCTGCTCAATCAGGAAATCGCCCGCATGACCGCGCTCTACCGGGAGAAGGGCGAACTGGAGAAGCGCCTCGCGGAAGCCAGCACCGAACTCGCCAGCCGTTACTTCGCCGACCCGCTCCACCGGATCACCTCCCAGGCGACGATGATCGAGGCGAACCTCTCCTTCGACGAGGCGCAGAAGTGGATGTTCTTCATGGCTCGCTCGCTGGAATACAAAATCAATTCGCCGTTCACGAACAACTTCCTCGGTCGCACGTGGAATTCCCACTCCGTCTTCAAGGCGCGCAATGCGGACGAACTGGTCGATCTCTACGACGCCATGATTGACTACAACGACACGGCCAGCCGCAACCGCCAGTCCGAGACGAGCTGGTTCTCGATTCGTGAAGATCATCTCGGCTACCGCACCGGCGTGGATGCCCAGGGCCAGCCCTTGCGCTACCTCGATCCGGACACGGGCGAACTGGTTCCGGCCATCGAGGCCTTCCGCCGCTATCTGCGCCGCAACATCCGCCAACTGGCCGGAAACAGCGCCGAGATCGTGCTTGAGTTCAGCACGGCGAAGGATCTCTTCGCCACGGCGAACGAGAATTTCTTCCGCGGCCCGAGCTTCAACCCGGATGGCACCATCCCGGATCCCGGCGCGTACCTCGACAAAATCGACGGGCTTCATCTCCGCCTTCCGGGCAACCACAGCCTCGGCCACGCCTCGGTGCCCGGCCGGCTGAGTTACGGCGGCACCAGCTTCATTCGCAACCCGCGCGTGGGCGGCTTCGATCCTGCGCGTCCGGATCGTCTGCGCAATGAGCTCACCGCCTACAGCACGCGTTATTGGTTCCGGGATCAGGATCTGGTCTGGCGCTTTGCTGAGGCCTTCAGCAGCCAGGTGACGCTGACGTTGAGCACCGGCCCGCGCCAGGAAACCACGGCGGATCAGATCGTGGTCTTCAAGGAACGCAGCGTGGCGGCGACTGGCTGGGTCTTGAGCTTGCGCATCCGCAGCGGCGGCCAGCAACTCCTGAACATCGATGAGATGACCGACGTGGAACTTCTCTTCCGTCACTCATCAATCAGCCGGCTGCAACAATGAGATTCCCGCAAGCATCGATCAACGCCCGCACTGCGATGTCGGACAAAATGAACCGGGATTACCTGCGCGTAACGAGGACTCCAATCAGCAGCCCTACTCCGAACGCTATCCCAATGGACTCGTAGGGATGCTGCCGAATCGTCGAGTCAGCACGCCTTGCAGCAGCTCTTGCTGATGCGACGCTCTGCCGGCCCATCTCGCTGCATGTGATTTTGGCCCGCTCCAAAGCCACCGCCAGGCTGGCGCGAGTCTCACGCACTTTGTCGGTCATGTCGTTGGCCGTGGCTTTGAGCAAGCTCTCAGAATCCCGGATCAACAGTTTTAGATCCGATGCGATGCGTTCACGAGCAAGGTCGCTCTGCGCGTTCTCGATGTTTTCGAAGTGGGTTTCCATAGTGTATTTTTTCCAAATCTCGGTTTTCCGTTATTCGAAGCAAGCATCCCGTTCGGTAGTGTGTCAACCTCCGCGTCACTTCAGGCAACGTCTTGACACCGCAACGCAGATTTACGGACGATGTATTCTCATCTGCCAGGAACGATTTCTTTTTCTGGCTTCAAAGGGTCCGGGACCAAGCAGTCCTCGATGAATGTCAGAATGGTCGGGGCGCCATTCGACGAATCAGGATCGGCTCGCGGGCCCGTAGCTGTTGCAAGGTCTTTTGCGCGTGCTTGATTTCGACGGTTCCCGGTGCGGCATCGCTCCGATCAGCAGGAAAACGCATGGTTACACTGCCCTATTTCTAAATTACCTCATGAAAAACTCATTTAATAATATCCTGAAGACCCCATTCCGCATGGTGATGATTGCGTCTTGTTTGCCTGCCCGGTTGCTGGCACAACCATCGACCAACGTGGCCGCATCAGCCACGGTTAACATCACCGATTCAACACCAGGTTCAAACATCTGGCTCACCTTCGGCCTGGACCGGATCGATGCGTTGCAAGCCGCGCCTTTCGCCGGCATTCCGCTATGGCAGTTTCTGGCTTCGCTTATCTACATCTTCCTCGCGTTTTACATTTCCAAGGCGCTCGACGCGTTCATCACCGGCCGGGTGAAGAAGTGGGCCGAGAGGACCTCAACGAAGCTCGATGATGTCCTTGTCCAGGTGTTGCGCGGGCCGGTGAAGATCATCACGTTCGTCATCCTCCTGCACATTGGGATGCGCGTCTACTCCTGGCCGTCGGTGCTCGCGGAATTCTTCTCCAATGCGCTCAAGATCATCGTCGCCGTCTCCATTACCTACGTGCTGCTCAAAGCCGTGGACGTGGTGATGGGCGTGTGGCGCGAGAGGACGACGACGCCGGAGAATGAACAGTTTGGAAAGCAACTGCTCCCGCTCATTGGCAAGAGCTTGAAAGTCTTCGTCGTGATCATCGCTGCGCTGGTGACGTCGCAAAACCTCGGGTTCAACGTCACGGGCCTCATTGCCTCGCTCTCCATTGGCGGTCTGGCGGTGGGCCTCGCGGCACAGGACACTCTGGCGAATCTCTTCGGCGCCGTGGCCGTGCTGATGGACAAACCATTCAAGGTCGGCGACCGCATCCAGCTGGACGCTCTCGATGGCACGGTGGAAGCCATCGGCTTTCGCAGCACACGCGTGCGCAATCTCGACGGCCATCTTGTCACCGTGCCGAACAAGACCATGGGCAACGCCACCATCACCAACATCACGGCCCGGCCAAACATCAAGACGGTGATGAACGTCGGCCTTACCTACGACACAACGCCCGAGAAACTCCGCCTCGCCTTGCAGATTCTCGAAGAGATTTACAAGAAGCACCCCAAGACCAGTGACTTCGTGATGAGCTTCAACAAATTCGAAAGCTCCTCGCTGAACATCCTGGTGGTGCATTGGTGGGGCGACACCGACTTCAAGGCGTATCTCGGTGGAATTCAGGAAATGAATCTGAAGCTGAAGGAAACCTTCGACGCCGAGGGCATCGAGTTCGCCTTCCCGACACAAACCGTCCACATCAAGAACGATGCGCCGCTCGCCGTGACGGCGGGATGATCATTGCCGCCCTCGTCCGGCAGGAACGCTCGCAACCAGGCACCTCTACTCCGCGAGACCGCACTCGCGTTCGAACCGGTTGATATTCTCGCGCAGGCCCGCGACGATCAACAGGTCGTGCAATGCCAGCGTGAGGCGTGGTTCCGGTTCCAGCGCCTTGGTCCTGTTCCCTGGCGCAGGCCGGGTCAGCAGCACCACATTGATGCGATAACGCTCACGCAGGCCCGCTTCGGCCAGCGTCTTGCCATGCAGCGGCGGGCCGAGGAGCACTTGCGCGAGCTGATAGTCGCCGCCCAATTGCTGACGATCACTTCCAGCATTGTCGCGCAAACGTTCCGCGAGGCGATAGGCCATGTCGCGTGAGGGCAGCACCACGAGATCCGCGCCGACCTTTTCCAGCACCGTCGCATGTTTAGTGTCGAGGGCGCGGCAGATGATCCGTTTTACCTTGAGCTCCTTGAGATGGAGCGTCGTCAGCACGCTGCCTTGCAGATTTTCGCCGATGCTGACGACGACGGCCTCTGCCTCCTGAACACCCGCTTCCTTGAGCGCGTCCTCGTCTTCGGCATCCATCTCGATGGCGTGAAATCCATCCTGCGCCAGATCCTCGATGCGTTTGCTGTTTTTGTCGGCGATGATCACTTCACAGCCCAGTTCGCTCAGGCGCGTGGCCAGGTGCGTGCCGAAATTCCCGGCACCGATGATAAAGATTCGTTGTTTCATTCGAGTGTCTGCGGGTTCAGCCCAGCGCCAATTCCTCCTTTGGATGACGGATCAGCAGTGGATTTGCCGGACGAGCCAGATACACGGACAGGACCAATGGAGCGACACGACCGGTGAACATGAGCGCAATGATGACAAGCTTACCCCAGCCCGTCAGCAGCGGGGTGATGCCGGTGCTGAGTCCCACGGTGGAGAAGGCGGACACCGCTTCGAACACGATGGCCAGCCAGCGATGAGGCGAGCGCGAGGCCGGCCGCCCGTCCTCGGTGAGCATTAGCAGTCCGACGCCGATCAGCACGCACATGCCCGCCAGCAGTGTGACCATCGCCGCCACGTTCGAGAGCTTCGGACGGATGCGGCGTCCCCAAAACTGGACTTCTTCGCGACGACGCAGCGCGCTCCACGCGGTCATGATCAGAACGGCGAACGTCACGGTCTTGATGCCTCCAGCCATGGAACCCGGTGCCCCGCCGATGAACATCAGGCCGAGTGTGGCGAGGAGAGTCGGTGGATTCATCTCGCCTACCTCGACCACATTGAAGCCTGCGGTACGGGTCATGGTGGAATGAAACAGCGCCGAGGAAAGTCGTTCCCACCCGCCGGCGGATTGGAGCGTATGATCCCATTCGAACAGCAACGTTGCGCCAGTTCCCGCCACCAACAACAAGGCCGACACGGCCAGTGCCAGGCGGGTTTGCAGCGTGAGGCGCCCGCGTCGACGCGGATCACGCCGCCAGAAAGCGAAGTAGCGCAGGTTGATTAACGTCATCAGCCCGATGCCTCCGGCAATGACCAGCAGGTTAATGATGGACAAGATTCCGGGATGCTGCCGCCAGCGCGCCATGCCCTCTGGGTATATGGAGATGCCGGCGTTGCAGAATGCACTGACCGAATGGAACCCCGACTCCCACAAGATTTGCCCAGGTGTGTTGTCAGGTGAAGCGGCCGCCAGCAACGGGAAAAGCGCCACGGCTCCGGCGAGTTCGAGGATGAAGACAAACACGCAGGCGTAGATAAACACATCCTTGGGCCGGGCTTCGCGAAGTCTACCCACGGTCGAGTGAATCGTCTGCTCATCCACGAGTGACAGGCGATTCCCGCTCAATAGCACCAACGTGATGCTGGCCGTGAAGATGCCCAACCCGCCGGCTTGGATGAGAAACAGCAGCACCGCCTGTCCAAATACGTTGAACGACTCGGCGACGTTGACTGTGCTCAGCCCGGTGACACACGTGGCCGAAGCGGAGAGAAAAAACGCGTCCAGCCACCCGACTGATTGACCCGCTTGGTGGGTCCACGGCAGCCGGAGCAGCACCGTTCCGAAGGCAATTAAGGCAGCGAACCCCAGCGGGACCAGGCGTAGATCTGCCTCCCTGCGCCTCCCTGATCGAAGGTCAGCGGCTGTCGATATGTCTGTCTCGCTCACGTGATCGCCCGAATTAGCAGCAAGCCGATCCAGAAGTCACGCACAGTTCACGCTCACGCGCCGCGAACTCCATCAAACTTTGTTGAACGGTTTACCGGGGAACAACGGCTTGACACGTCGTCGTTGCGTTGAGGACGATGGGTGTTCAGGCAGGGATTGATCCTCGCCTGCGTTCAAGGGTCCGAGGCCATGTCGTCTCGGAGGACCGTCTGGATGGTCGGGCCGCCATCCGCCAAACGAAACTGCTTCGATTCGTCATGAAGCATCCGAGCGTGTGGCCCCATGGTGAACGTCTCCCGTCTTCGGGCGGTTTTCCTCCTGGTCAAGCCCGCCTTCGAGTTGTCCATCACGGTCAGGCGGTCATATCGAGACTGAATGATAATGGACCAGACCAAGCCTGAAATTTCCGCATCCGAAACGTCCGCTGCTGCCGCTGCCACCTCGTCACCAGAGATCCTGCGTGCGGACAGTTCCCTCCCGCGCATCGCCATGGTGTCCACTCATGGTTACGTTGCCGCGCAGCCTCCGCTTGGCGCAGCGGACACCGGCGGACAAGTCGTGTATGTCATCGAGCTTTCCAGGAAGCTCGCGCAACTTGGTTACGAAGTAGACATCTGGACGCGCCGATTTGAGGATCAACCAGAGATGGAACCTGTGTCCGATCAGGTGCGGGTCATTCGCGTGCCCTGTGGCGGAAAGCAGTTCATTCCGAAGGAGTATCTCAGCGAAAAACTGCCGCAGTGGAGCGAGAACGCGCTGCGTTTCATCAAGAAGCACGGGCTCAAATACGAGTTTATCAACAGCCATTACTGGGATGCCGGCGTGGCCGGGCAACACTTGAGCGAAGCGCTGGACGTGCCGCATGTGCACACGCCGCATTCGCTCGGCCTTTGGAAGAAGCGCCAGATGGAGAATGATTATCCCGGGGGACGCCGCGAAGTTTGAGAAGCAGTACAATTTCACCCAACGCATCCGTCGCGAGCGCGAGCTCTACACGGACGCCGATCTGGTCGTCGCCACCACACCGCAACAGTTGGACCTCCTGAAGGAAGACTACGATGCGCCCGCGGATAACTGCCGGATGATTCCGCCGGGCTACGACGACAATCGCTTCTTCCCGGTCGGCGACGGCTCCCGCAACGCCATTCGTCAGCGGCTCGGCTTTTCCGGCAAGGTCGTGATGGCCATCGGACGCATCGCGCGGAACAAGGGTTACGATCTCCTGATTCAGGGATTCTCCGTCCTCGCGTCGCGTGAGCCCGAGGCTGTTCTCCATCTGGCCGTCGGCGGCACCAACCTCGACCAAGCTCGAAGAAACGATTCTCGCCGAACTGAAGGAACTCGTTGTTCAACTCGGGCTACAAGATAAGGTCCAGTTCGGCAACTTCATCCCCGACGAGCAACTCGCTGACTACTACCGCGCGGCGGATTTATTCGTTCTCTCGAGCCGGTACGAACCTTTCGGCATGACGGCCATCGAGGCAATGGCGTGTGGCACTCCCACGGTCGTGACCATTCACGGCGGACTCTATCGCGCGCTGACCTTCGGACGACACGCGCTCTTTGCCGAGCCGTTCGACAAGGAGGACCTCGGCATCACGATGCTCAAAGCGTTCCGGCATCCGCGGTTGCGCAATCGCATGGCGCGGATGGGTGCGCACAAAGCGCGAAGCCTCTTCACCTGGACCGGCATTGCACAGCAGTTGATCGCGACAGTTGAGCAACGCCCCGGCGCGGCGCTCGTGCTCGCGGACACGGAATGGGATGAACCCTGGAATGACGCCGATTAAACTCTTTTGCTCGGACCTCGACGGCACGCTGCTCGGCAATCCCGAGTCCACGCGCCGTTTCAAGGACGCCTGGGAGGCGCTGCCGAAATCCGCCCGCCCGCTGCTGTGCTACGCCTCGGGGCGGCTGGTGCAGGACATGATCGATCTGCTCGCCACCAAGGTGCTGCCGTGGCCGGATTACATCATTGGCGGCGTCGGCACGCAGATCTACGACGGTCGCCGCAAACGTCCGTTGAGCGAGTTCAATCAACGGTTTCGCCAGGGCTGGGATCCGCTGAAGATTGAATCCATCGTCGGCAACTTTCCCGGAGTCACACGACAACCCCCGCAGTTCCTTCATCCTTACAAGTCGAGTTGGTATCTCTACCAAGCCACGCCAGAGACGATCGGTGCGCTGGAGAAACAACTGGCTGACGCCGGACTTCACGTCACCGTGGTTTACTCCAGCGCACGCGATCTCGACGTACTGCCGATGGACACGAACAAGGGTGCGGCGCTCGGCTGGCTGTGCGAACGCATCAGCGTCGAAACCGATGCGGTGCTCGTCGCGGGCGACACCGGCAACGACAGCAGCCTGTTCCTGCTGGCGGGCGCGCGCGGCATCGTGGTGGAGAATGCGCAGCCCGAGCTGATCGAGGCCGTCGTCAAACTACCAACTTTCAACGCCACGCGCGTGATGGCGGAAGGCGTGCTGGAAGGGCTCCAACATTTCGGCGTGATACCCGCCACGCCCCAACCAACCTCCGCCGCGTTGAGCGCCGAGCAAATGGACCCGACGCTGCGGATGTTGTTTACCGAAGCCGCGCTGGGCTCGCTGACCTCGGAAGAACGGGCGCTCATCACCACCGGCTACAACCACGCCGTCGCGACCATCCGAAAAAACATCACGCCGCTTGGATTCTCCGCGTGCTCGTTGGCCGACAACGAAGTCACTGGCACGGATGTGAATTACCGCAGCGTCTGGGCGCGCGACGGTTCCATCACCATTGTCGGAACCGCTGAACTGGACGATCCCGACATTCGTGCCGCGCAAAAGGAAACGTTGCGCACGCTCTTTGGCAACCTCGCCCCCAACGGCCAGGTGCCGGCGAATGTGCGCATCGATGACGGCACTCCGGATTACAGCGGCGTGGGCGGCATCTGCGCCATCGACAGCGGACTGTGGGCGATAATCGCGTTTCACGCCTACGTGCGAAAGACGGGCGACCTCGATTTCCTCTCCGACTACAGCGACCGGCTCCGTCGCGTGATGAACTGGCTGAGCGCGCTCGACAGCAACAACGACGGACTGCTGGAGATTCCCGAGGCGGGCGATTGGACCGACCTTTTCGGCCGCAGCTACCATGTCCTTTACGACGAGGTCTTGTGGTATCGCGCGACCGTGGCTTACGGACGACTGCTGGAATTACAGAAGCGCTTCGACGAAGCAGCGGAATATCTGCGTCGTTCCCAGGCCTTGCGCTCGAAGATTCTCGAAGTCTTCTGGCCTTCAACAAAACCCGCTGCAAACATGCCGGCCTTCAGCTTCGCGAAATCCCAATCCGCCGTGGGCGACACCAGCTACCTGCTCGCCGAGGTCACGCCGTTCGGATTCAGTTGGCGCTGTGACGTGCTCGGCAACGTGCAGGGATTCATCGCCAACGTCCTCGACGTGGACCGCGCCCGCACCGCCTTCAAATTCATGTGGGGCGTGGGCGTGAACGAACCGTACCCAGTGGTGAACCTCTATCCGCCCGTGCAAGCCGGTGATCCCGACTGGCGCTCCTACTACACGGTGAACCTGCTGAACCTCCCCGGGCATTATCACAACGGTGGAATCTGGCCGTTCATCGGAGGCATGTGGGTGCGGTTCATCCACCGCCTTGGCCTTTACGAAGTCGCCTGCCGTGAACTGCTGAAGCTCGCCCAGCTCAACCGCCTCGGGAAAAACCAGGAATGGGAATTCAACGAATGGGTTCACAGCCGCACCGGCCGCCCGATGGGCAAATGTTTTCAAGCCTGGTCCGCCTCGTCCTACATCCATGCCTGTCAGGAACTGCAGATTAGCCCGGAGCAACTTGCGCATGAATGATGCATGACGTCGCGAGATGCGTAAGCGTCAACATGGTCGACGGTGTGAATACCGTCAGCACGGAGGGGAGCAGCAACCGACACCGACTCCGGACTGAGCCCGCAGTGTCTACAGAGCCTTCTGACTCGACCTCCTGGCCATCCACGCCAACAGGATGAACCCGGCAAACAGTCCGACGAGAATGACAACACGCATCCCCGTTGAAGCAGCCTGTTTCGCGATCGTGTGGAGCGAGAGGCGAAGGTCCGCCGTCGTGTCGATTTGCACGGTGCGGCGGAAGGTCAGGAGCCGGCCCTGTTGCGGAATCGAGGCGCGAATGGCCGTGGGCGCGGTGACAGCGGCGTCCTGTTGCTGGATGATTCGTTCCGCGAGACGCATCAGCGCGGCGTTGTCGTCCGCGGAATTGGCGTCGATGATTTGCTTCGCCTCCTGCTGGGTGTAGGCGACGTCTTTGCGGTTGCGGAGATCCTTGAGATTTCCCGGAGCCGGTGCTGATTCACCGGCAGATGCGGACTGTCGAACATTGAGGCCGACCAACGCCTGCTGAAGCTTGAGGTTGTGCAATTGCACGCGGGCATCCTCGTTGAACGCGCTGTCGTGCGTGCTCAGGCCAAAGGCGCTCTGGAACGCCTGACGCGCCTGCTGCGGATTGCCGCTTTCGAGCAGGGTATTACCCAGCGAGAGCATGTCCTCGGCGGCCTTGGTTTTGGCGCGGTTCTGGACGAGTTCATTGTCGAGATAGCTCTTCACGTCGACGAGCAACGGAGTTGTCACACGCTCGTCCTCCTGCAATTGCAACGTTCCGCCCCATTCCGCCAGCTGCCATTTCTCGTTCAGATACACCTGCCAGGTGATGTTCTCCAGCGGGAGGTCGAACTTCGGTCCCAGCAACGCGAGATCGAGTTTTCGTCCGCCCGGCGCACCAATGCGGCTGGAGTAAAACAGCTCGACCGTCGTGGCCTTGTCAGTCCGCGATTGTTGTTCGAGCGGGATCAGGATTCGATCCTGTTCGCGCCACGGCCACACGCCGTTCTGATTCACAAACGCGAACCAGAACTTCGCCTCGGCGGGCAACGTGAAGTTGAGCAGCCGCTTGTCGCCGGGCACGAGTTCCAGTTTCACCTGGGTCAACATCACGCCTTCATCGGAAATCACGGAGGTCAGCGTCACGTTGTTGACGCGGGCGGGAAGGAGCTTGGTCGCCTCGTGACGTTCAAGCCCAAGCGCGAGGAGAAACACCGGTTCGACCAGGCGATAGGTGAAGTTCGCCGACGCGTCCGGAATGTCCTGCAACAATGCACGGGGGATGGCCTGCCACTCGGCGGGCTGAAGCGCGGCTGGCAAGGTCTGCGCCCGGACCTGCAACCGGCCGCCGGATTGCACGGTCACGAAACCGCGTTGAAGATTCGCATCGAGACATTCAACGCCCCGGACCGGCACATTCGTCGCGGCTTCGGGCACAAGCGTCTGCCACGTCGCCTGCAGCAGATACTTGCCGATGATGCGGCGATGCAGTTTCACCTCCCAGGTCTGCATGTCGTTTGTCACGGTCCCAGCCACGACCAGAAAATCCGCCACCTGTTCGCCGCGGAACCGCACGCTCTCCGCGTTCGTCGGCACGCGCACGCGCAGTGATTTCAAGCCGGTATTCTCGATCTGATACTGCAAGTTCGCCGCCACCTTGACCTGCGCCTCCGTCACCGTCGCGTGCTGGAGACTGGTCACCTGCACCCACGCGTCCACTTGTTCGATGCCGAGTGCGAGACTCCACGGTGATTGCAACAGCCGGAACGCGAGCACGCCCTTCTGCCGGATGCCCGACTTCTGCGGATCGAGCTGCGTGACGCCATCGCGCGTCCCGACCTGCAGTCGCATCCCCTGCTCCGGCACAATCACCAGTTGCCCGCGTTGCTTGCCGGCCTCGCGAAACGTCAGTCGCGGCACGAGGTAGTTCGTCGTCGCCTTCGTGCCCGGTCCGGCGAGATTCACGCTGAATTGCTGCTGGCCCTCGGTCTTTCCCTTCAGATGCAGGGTGATGATGCGACCCTCAGGCGCCTTCAACTCCGTCCAATGACTCAACGCCGCGCCGCTGATGCTCTCCACATCAAGGTTCGTCGCCAGCAGGAAGCTGAGTCGGAAGATGCCCGCGCGTGTGACCGCAACCGAAACATTGGCCGCGAGCAACGTGCGATCCTCGCTCAGCGAGAGCGTCTCCTGCGTCTCGACACGGACATCCGGCTCAACCGCCGACGCCTTGATCCCAATCTCACCCTTGGCGTCCGCATAACGAAATGCGCGACGCAACGTGATGCCGGCGATCTGCGCGCGGAGCGGATTGAGCACCGATGTGGGAAAGTCTTCGAGATTAATGGACGAGAAGCTGTCCGCCGCCACTGCGTCGAGCTGCACTTCTGAACCGGTGGCGACGCCGATGGATCCCAGCTGGCCCGCCGCGCCAACCACGGACAGCAAACCAGAATTCTGATTCAACGGCAGTGGGCCGGTCGCCAATTGAGAGCGCACAATGAGAGTGAATGGTCGCGATTGCGGAGGGTTCAGTGTCACGCGCAGCTTTCGCGCGTCCGGATCAAACCGCCAGAGCGCGATGACCGACGGGCTGGCGCTTCTCTTCTCGGATCGCGGAGCGGACGACGCAGCGTCCGTCACATCCGTCACCGTGGCCGCCCCGGGCACGTCGAAGACGACCTCGCTCAACTCGCCCTGGGCTGGACGCAACTGCACTTGATGCACGCCCTCCACAACCCCAGCCGCGGGCACGTAGAGCTGGAACAGCTCCGCGAAGAACACCGCCTTCTCGCGCTTCACATCACGGCTGCGCGGTTTCCAGCCAATCCACGAATCCACCGCCGGCGCGAGGACGATCGTCGCGGTCGTCGCGTTGGTTGAAACCGCGGCGCGAGTCACCGAGACGGCGCTGGGCGACGTCACGTCCACATCCAGATCCACGAGCGTCAGCGTGAGGCGATTCACCAGCCCGTGATGGGTCGGCAAGGTGATGCCGCTCTCGCCATCCCGCTGGACGACCTGCAGCTGATATTGCACCTCGATGTCAAACGTTCCGTTTTGTTCCGCGATCAACTGTTGAACACGTTTCGAATTTGCAAACGATTGCACCAACTTCAGCGCATTCGTCGGGAAGCTGATCCGGGTAACCACTGCCGGCTCGAAAATCAGCGGTAACACTTGATCCTTCTGCGCGTGCCAGCGAACCGTCGCGGTCGCCAGCGCGAACTTCTCCTCGACGCGAATGACCTGCGTGACCGACTCCGCCATCGCGGGTTCCTTGATGAACGAGGCCGCAGTCGCGGGCGCGGCGGCTTCCGCCGTTCCGGTGCTGACCCACAAGAGAGCGCCCAAGATGAGAGCCGCCGTCGCCGCAGCCGGCCCGGGTTCAGCTGGCGGCGCTGGTCGGCGTGGCACGCGGAAAAGGTTTCGCGCCGCCGGAAGCAACACATGCACGACGAGAAACGCCATCACCAACACGACGAATCCTCCGGCACCGTTCGGCCAGCGAAGCGCGGCCCACGCGACGAGCGTCCAGCCCAGGACCACCCACCCAACGCCGGTTCCATCCCGCGGGCAAATGAAGGCGCGCCCCCAGACCACCAGCGCCAGCAACGCGGGCCAGGCGAAGCCCAGCGCGCTCCAGAACGTCATCTCATCGGCGACGTTCGCGACCTCGACGCTCAACGCGCTGCCGCTTTGCTGGACCGGCGCCAGGAAGGTTAACCCGCGCGGCGGCGATTGCATTTGTCGGCCAGCGGTGTCGAGCAACGTCAGGAAGATTGTAGACGCGATCAGCACAGACAGCAGCCCAACGAGCGTTCCTCCGAGGTGCCGCACGCCAAAACGATAGCCTCCTTCACGCGTCGCCCAGCGCCACGCCCAGACTCCGAAGACGACGAGCGCCAATGCGAGTCCGGCCTGGAGGATCGCGTCGCCACGACTGAACATCCGCGCCAATCCGGCGAAGCCCGACAGGTCAGTCACGCCCCCCGCCGGCGCGAGTGAACCGCTCCGATAGGTCAACCGCTGCGCCGTGTCCGGCTCCAGCTTCCATTCTGCCAGCAACACCGGCGCGGCCACCACCGGCGCCAGCGCCGTCACACGAGCCGGCGTTTTCGAGCGCAAGGCCAGCTTGAGGTCCAGCGTCTGCACCGCGTTTGGATCCGCGCGCTGGGGGAGCGGAATGAGGTTCGAAGTGCCGTCCTTCACGGGAACCACCGTCGCGCCGTTCACCGTCGCCGCCCAGAGCGTGGTGCCCTCGGGCAGCGTGAGACGGAAGTGCGGGTTGCCGCGGTTCTTCACGAAGTAACGCGCGTCGGTCAGCACTTCGCCGTCCTTCGAGATACGCGTGGTCAGCACCGCGCGATCCACGACAAGCCCGAGCGTCTCGCCTTGCTGGAGCGGGCTCAGGGCGAGTTGCAGATTGAACGGCCGCGCGGTGTAGCGGTACGCCTTGAGAATCGGCGCGTCGAAGAACAGCCGGTATTCCGCGGGAACCTCGCCGGTCTCCAACTCCAGCAATCCGGGCGAGACATTGGCGGGAGTGACTTGAAACTGATACGCGCTCACCACCAGCGTGTGACCCTGCTCGCTCTGCACCCCGAGCGGACGCGCGCCGGTGAACGTGAGTGTCTCGCCCTGGGCCTTGAACGGCCGTTCGCACGTGGCCAGCAGCGTGTAGGTGCCGGAGACGGGCGTGTTCAATTGCACGACATAGCCGTTGGTGGACTTCTGCCAGTTGCGCACGTCCTTGCCCGTGAACTCGACGTTGAAATACTCGTCCGACAACGCGACCCGAAACGCCGACACCGGCGCTCCGGAGATCTGGTAGTTCATGGTGCTGCTGCCGTAGGCGATGCCTTCGCCGATGGAGAACAGGTGGAAGACATCCGCCTGGATCGATTGCGGCAGGCGCTCAACGCGCAACGCTGCTTCCCACGCCGGCTCACTGAGTCGGAATGCCGCCTGAATGCCCGCGACCTTGCGCGGGAAGAACGCCGTCGCGATATCCGTCAATGCGACCGTGCGATCCGGGGTGAGCCGAAAGCCCGCGTCTGCCGAGACGGCGATGTGGCCGCGAGTGGACTTCGCCTTTATCACTTCCACGCGCGGAAGCGTCCAGTCCGACTGACCGAGCGCCCCGTTGCGTTCCAGGCGGAGTTGAATCACCTGCCGGTCGGCGATGGTCTGGCCATAGACCAGGCGCAGTTCCGCGTCCGGCTGGTCCGCCGGTTCGCGCAGGAAATAATCACTGAGACCGGCAGCGCCGAGACGGGCGACGACGAATCCCTTCGGCACGCGCAACACGACCTCGCGCACCGGCGCCTCCCGGATGTCGAGTTCGAACTCGCCGTCGATCGCCAGCTCCGCTTCGCCGAGGTGATAGGCGAGCAATTGAGACACACTCAACTCGGGCAGCACGTTGTCCGCATTGACGCGCAGGGCGAATTCACCGCTGGAAAACCGGAAGGCGAATCGCTGGCTGGCGCTCGTGGCGAGCAGCGCCTTCGTCGCGTCGCTCTCGGGAAATTGCTCCGGCGAAATCTGCGACAGGCCCGTGGACTGGACGACTTCGAGCCGCACCGCGCCCTGATTCACTACGCGGAAATGACCGGCGAAACGCGTCGCGCCCTCGGGCTGGAGGCGCATTGCTTCCACCGCTTGAGGAAACGCGCCCAGCTCCGTCTGCATCTGCACCTGCACCGCGAAGGCGTCCTTCTGCGGCTGATTGAATTGAATGACCAATAGACGCTCTCCGGCAACCGATCCCGCTTCGACATTCCACGAGAGCAGATTCGCACCCTGCACCACGGTGACGTTTCCCTGCCCTCGCACCGCCACCACCAGCCGGTTCAATTCGCCCTGCATAATCTTGCCGTCAATCAACGCCGTCTGGCGCATGAGTCCAGGGCTGATGCTGATCTGCGCGAGCATTTCCGCCGCGTAGAACAGCTTGCCCTCCACTTCAGCACGCACTTCCTTCCAGCCCAACTTCACGGCGCCGTCCGGCGGCAGGAAGCTCTTGAAGTCGCTGCCGCTGCGGTCAGGTCGCGCCGCCCCGGCGAACTCGAACTGGGTGTCCGCCGCCAGCCCAGCGAGCGTGATTGGCTGGAGCGCGCTCGGCGCGACACGGAAATCCAACTTGTTCCAACCACCGCTCTGCCGGACCGCCGCGTTGAACCTGAGGCGGACAGGAAAGTCTCCGGGCTTGTCGAACATCAGCACAAACTGATCGTTGGTGAAACGCACCCGCCAGTCGGCGTTGCGCTCGAGTTCAGCCAGGGCCACGCCCCCGGAGAGCAGCGCGATGGAACCGCCGCGCGGATTCTTCACCCGAGCGATCGCCGTGAGAGTGAAGGCGGCGCCCGAATCGCTGAGCGCGCCGTTGAGTTGAAACTCGCGCAGCACGACACGCCGGGCCTCGGGATCCGCCAAGGTCACGTTGAGCGGAAGCGTGTAGGCCGACCCTTGGAATCGGAACGCGATCGGCTCCGGCTCACCCACCTTCGATTCAGCGCGCATCGCGTCGGGGAGAAACTTGACGTCCATGGGCACGAGACCCGTGGGAGCAAAGGGCTGCGCATCGAGTTCCAGCGCGGTCTCCACTTTCAAGTAGCCATTGAACAACGCGGTCTGAGGCGGCGCGAAGGTCAGCGGCTGAACGGGGTTCCGCCAGGAGGGGGTCTCGCGCTCGGCGACGATGGTCACAGCGATTTGGGTGAGCGGTTTGTCCGACTTTCGCGGTCGCAACACGAGCGCTCGCGTGCCGTTCGTCTCCTGACGCACGCTCCAGTCGAGCAACTTTTCTCCGGTGACTTTCCGGATCTCGCCATCGCCGGTGAGGGTGAGCGAAAGCTCCCGTGGCTCGCCCTGAAGAATTTCAAACGTGGCGTTGACGGTGTGCAGATGTTTCTCCCGGGTGATTTGCAGCAGGTGCTGAAGCGTGGTGGCGAAGAGAGCCTTGTCCTTGTCACCGGGCAGTCCGGTCAGGTTCGCCTCAATCACGAGCCGCGCCTTACCGTCCTCGATGCCTCCGTTGAGCGAAAGATTCCTCAGCTCGGCCTGGGCAGCACGCGCTGGCGATTGGACGACCACCGCAATCAGGACCAGAAGCAGCGCATGGTGTATCGCCTGCGAGCGGCGGAGTGTAGCAGCGAGGAATGGAAGCAGGTTGGTCAGCATAAAGTTTTTCTCTCAGTTGGTTTCAGTCTGCGTCAGGGCGACTGACTTCGTAGCCGCCGACGTGAGGAGGCGGACTCTGTGTCTATCGCGCGCCATCCGCCTCCTCACGTCGGCGGCTACGTGGCTCGCTCCATCGCATGATCGTGGACTTCGGAACGGCATGACGACGGGATGGTTCACTTGCCCGAAACGCTCTTGGCCTGGCGGATCATCCACTCGAGTTTTTTTGGACGCGGATCGGCAGGCCAGGTTTCCGGGACGCCGCCCAGGTAGCCGAGCAGTTTGTCGGGCGTGACCTCGCCGGCGAAGGGACTCGACACCAGCCATTCGCTGAACGCAGCGGCGCTCGCGGCCAGTCGCAGCGCGGCGCTGGATTGCTCCAGTGGCCTGGCGCTTCCGTCGTAGTCCAGCGGCCACTCGTGCTCTCGATAGTCGCCCGAGCTCGGAACTTTGAACCGCACACGGACGGTGCCGAGCGGTCCTTCGCCGCGCGGATTCACCTGCACGGCGTAAAGCGCGTTGCCGGCTTCCGCGGCGCCGATCTCGGCCGCGTCCACCGTGTTGTCGCGGAACTGTTCCTTCTTCAACTGATGTTTCGCGTAACCGATCTGGCGATAAGCGGTGACGCGGCGCGGGTTCCATTCCACCTGCACCTTCACGTCGGACGCCGCGACTTTGAGCGCACCGGCAAGTTGCCCGGCGAACTCGCTCGCCGCGGCCTCAGGCGTGTTCACGAACCCGTAGCGACCGTCGCCATTACGAGAGAGAGCCTCAAGCAACTCGTCGTTCAACCCATCCCAGCCGATCCCGAAGCAATCGAGCGCCACGCCCTGCCGGCGATGGGCCTCCACTTTCTTCTTCAAAGACCCGGGTTGAACGTCGCCGAGATTCGCCGCGCCATCCGTGAGCAGCACGACGCGGTTCACGCCGTTCGCGAGGAAATGTCGCAGTGCGGTCTGATAGGCCAGATTCATCGCCTCTTCGAGATTGGTGCCGCCTTCGGGCGTGAGACCGCCGACGCGTTGCGGGAGTTCACCGGCCTGACCGCCGGGCAAGCCGTCCACCCACAGCCGGGCCGTGCGCGCGAAAGAAACGACGCTCACGCGGTCCTGCGGCTGAAGCTGGCCGGCGAGCACGCGCAGGCATTCCTGCCGGATGCGCACGCGGTCGGCGCGTTCCATCGAACCGGAATTGTCGATGAGCAACACGAGGTTCAGCGGCCGGCCGGGCTGGCGACCGCTCGCAGCCGTCTTCACCGAGAGGCGAATCAGATCGCGATCATGCGCGAACGGATACCGCGCGCGTTCCCAGGCGAAGGCGATGGGCGCGCTGCCGCCCGGCTCCGAGTCGCGATAGTCAAAGGCGTTGATGAATTCCTCGCTGCGAATCGTGGCCACATCCGGCATCTTCCCTTGCTCCAGCGCCGCCGCCGCGAGCTTGAAGGAGACGTCGCTGACATTGAGCGAGAAGGTGGAGAAGGCGTTGTCCACCGTGCTGACCTCGGGCTGAGGAACCGGAGCCTCGGGTGCGCGCCGCAGGACGCGGCCTTCTTCAACAATCAGCCCTTTCTGCAACGCGGCGAACTCATCAACGCGCTTGCGTTCCGAGACTTCGTTTTCCAATCGCACGGGTTTTCCGGCGACGAGGCCGCTTTGAGTCTGAACCTCGCTTTTGGCATCCGCTTCGCGCCCGAGTTGCTGGGGGAGGACGACGGCGAGGCGCTTCGAGCGCGACTCAACAGGTTCAGGCGCGGATGTGATCAAGTTACGCTCGTGGAGAGCGACGTTTCCAAAGCGGCCCAATGATTCGCCAGATGATTTGTCAAACTGCACCGCGGCAACATTCGTTGCGGTCACGTCCAGCCGGATCCCAGCTTTGGTTGAATCATCCAGTGTGGAATCCCATCGCGAATCTGATTTCTGCCCTGGGATGGCGGGCGCGTTGAGCGCATTACCATTCACCTGCTGAAGCGCGACGTCGCCGACTTGGCCTCCACTAGCGACCAGCTTCTCCTGTTCGTCGACAACGGACGCGATGTTGTCTTTCCGTTTTGGCGAGGCCGTTTTTTTGAACGAAGTGCCAGCGAAGAGGGACGATATCTCTGCCAACGTTTTCGGGGCGGTCGGCGTCGTGATGGTCGTTGGTTTGTCCGCCGACGGCGGTGCGGTAGGTTCCGTTGGTCTGGAGGCCGGAACAGGAGTGGGAGTCGGACCGGATGCGGGCTTCCCTTCAGAGTCGGCAAAGTAGCGATCTCGTTGTTCCTTCCAGGCAAGTTGTGGCGTGACTCCCGAATCCGCAGCCACGAAGTCCGCGGAAACTGGCAGACCTGTAGCGGGTTCCAAGGCGACTGCCACCGGTGGCGCAGGCGGAGGAATGACTATCGGAGCGGCCGGCGAAAGAGTGGGGGCGGGAGCCATCCAGGCGGTATCTACTGCGGCGATTTGTTGCCTCCCGACGCTTTCACTCAACTCACGATTGTCGGCGCCTCTGACACCGCCATCAGTGGTGCCAAAGAACGATTGTTTCTCCACCTCCGCCTTGATGTCCGACTTGAATTCGAACCCGACCGCGGACAACGGCCTTCCTGCAGTCGTGGCGTCCCCCTTGGCACCAGCCTGACCACCCCCGCCGGTGCTGTAGGCGAAGAATTCGTGGGCGCTCACCGCTCCGGCGGGCGCAACGGCTCCCCCGAGACCAACACCGCCACCCGCAAAACCCTGACTCTGGCCAGCGACACGATCCGCGATGGTTCCCATCTTCTTCTCCGGCGACGCGACCGAGTAAGCGCTCAAATCGGCGAGACCGTCCGCGGGAGTCACTGAATCGAAAGCAACGACTGCTTCACCATCTCGCACTGCAGGTCCCGCCGCTTGCCCAAGTTGCGGCAGGGCGATTTCGCTTCCACGCGAAACGCCCGCGGGATCTGACGGTGGCGGCGTGGACTCCTTTTTCGGGACTGCGGATTCATCGAAGAACTTGGTGACCGGCGCTACATCGTGGGCGCTTCCAGCGGATTTCGATATTTCCGATCGCCCACGAGTGACGGTTCCGGCGACCAGATGTTCCGATTTCACTGCGTCACTGGCGTCGGCCAACTCCAAGCCGAGCTCTTCTCTCCGTTGGGCCGAGATCACCGCAGGGCCCGCCGAGCGCGCTCGCGTAAAGTTGGGTGCGAAATGAATCGCGGCGATGGCGATCAATCCCATCAACATGGCCGCCACAGCCGCCCATTCACGCCAGTTCACGGAGGGACGCTTCGTCCGAGCCAGCGTCGATTGCGGGATAACCTTGAAGTGTTGCAGCAGCTTCTCACGCCGCTCCGCCGAAAGCCGGAGCGCTTCGGCGGGCGGCGTGGTTTCCTCGCGAAGCGAACCAGCTGCCTCGCGCACCAACCCAAGCGTCCGCGCGAGGCGTTCATACAGTTGCGCCAGCGCGGCGTCCTGTGCGAGCGCCGCGCGCAGCGTTCCCTCCTCCTCAGCGGAAAGTTCCCCAAGCAGCAACGCCGTGAGGCGCGCCTCCATGGCGTCGCGGGGTGATTCGGGTGATTCAAAGCTCATGGGACAACTCCAGTTTTTGCGAGCTCCGCCGCGACCGCTTTGATCGCGTGATGCAACAGGTAGCCCACGTGCGTGACGGACAGGCCGGTGCGGCTGCTGATCTCCTTGTAGGATAATTCGTCGATAAACTTCAGGCGGATCAAGTTCCGGCTCCGCTCGTCCAGCGATTGCAAACTGAGCCGCACCAGACCGATGCCCTCCCACCGCGCGATTTGTTCATCCGGCAATGGCAATGGATCGCTGGCGTCAACGGAGCCCGGCGATCCCTCGTCGCCGCCCGCCGGATCGAGCGGGACGATCTTGCCGGACTTGCGCCGGTGATTGAGCGCCATGTTGTGAACCGTTCGATAGAGCCAGTGCCTGGGCTCGCGGACTTCGGCGAACTGGACATGGAGTTTCATAAAGGCTTCCTGAACGGTATCCTCCGCCAGCGACCGATCCCCGAGCAGCCGCAGGGCATAGCTCAGCAAGGGCGATTCGAGAGCGGCAAACAACTCTTCGATCGTCTCGACTCGCGGCGGCTCAGCGCTGGAAGTATCAGGACAAGGCACAGTCATGCTGGGTCAGGCGTCGCGTGTCGCGTTCGGTCGATTTACCCGTATCTGACGGCATTTCATCCTATCTGACACCGCAGCCCACCCTTTCTTAGACGAAAGATTTTGGAGATTGCTCTGGCTACTCTGGCCACTTGCGTGAGAACTCCTTCACGATGCCGCCCGCAATGCTGATAAGCCAGGCGTCAAGACTTCGACACCGGACGATCCTACGGTTTTGTTAATTGCCCAAGAGGTACAGGAACTGGAACCTCACGAGTGAGCCGAATCACGAGCGGCGTCGGCAAATAACGTCGACCGTCATCGGCCGACAGTTCCGGCTGGCTCAGCACGGACCTCATCAAAGTCCGACCCGGTGAAATCCAGCCGGTAGATCATCCCTTCGTATCCTACCGCGTAGATGTTGCCAGCTTCGTCGGTGCCGAAAGACACGAGCCCTTGCGGGAGTTCACCAATCTGGCGCGCCGCCTTCAGTTTTCCGTTCTCCTGGGTGACACCGAAGATGCGCTTCGAGACGTAATCACCACACACGTACACTCCGTAGAAGGAACTCTTTTTGTCTCCGCGATAAACAAATCCGCCCGTGATCGAGACGCCATACTTCCGTTTGTAGGCGAAGATGGGCGGGGTGAAGGCGCGTCCTTCCTGGCGATATTGGTTGGAGAAGGGCTCGAAGCCTTCGTAGACATTCCACCCGTGATTCTCGCCGCGACGCACGATGGCCACTTCTTCCTCGCGATCTTGTCCGACATCAGCAAGCCACAGATCGCCGGTCGCACGATCGAAGCTGAAGCGCCAGGGATTGCGGAGTCCGTAGGCCCAGATCTCCGGACGCGCGTCGGCCCGGCCTACGAACGGATTGTCTTTGGGAACGGCGTAGCCCAGCTCGCCCTCCGTGCGATCCACGTCGAGCCGCAGCAGTTTGCCCAGCAGAAGCTGAAGGTTCTGGGCGTGACCGTTGGGATCGTGGTGTGGACCGGTGTCGCCCATGACGACGTAAAGATAGCCGTCCGGCCCGAATTGCAGACAACCGCCGCTGTGATCCTCGGCCACGCTGACAATCTTCAGCACGCGTCGCGGAGCCTGGCCTGAGTCAGTTCTGAAGTCCTTGGCGAAGGTTTTCTCGACAACGATCGTGGCGACTTTGCCGTCCTCGAACACCTGGTATTGGAGGTAGTACTTGCGGTTCTCGCGAAAATTCGGATGAAACGCCAGATCCTGCAGTCCATTCGGCCCGCGTTCGCAAAAGACATCGTTTTCGAGGTCGGCAAACACAGAGTTGTCTTCACCCGTGGGCGTTTTCTCCATCCGCCAGATTCGTCCCTTCTGGTGAAGCACGAGGAATACATTGCTTGACCCGGGGATCTGATGGAACGCCGTCAGGCCGGTTTGCACCTTCTGCCGCGGCAGATTGAGTTCCTGCGAGAAAAACGGCCGCAAGCTCACAGGCTTGGCGAGAGGAGGAATCACGTTCGGCATGCCGTGGTCGCTGGCCAACGCAGATTCTGGCTGACGCAACGAAGCCAGATACTCCGTAAGGTCAGCGAACTCCTGCAAGGAAAGTCCGGCGTGCAATCCTTCCGGCATGAGCGAGAGCGTGCTGCCTCGCTGCTCCTTGATCTCGGCCGCGGCAATGGTCACCAACTTGCCGTCGGCACCCATGAGTTGCACGCTGGCACCCGTCGCCTGTTTGAGAATCCCTTGATGTTCGTCCCCGGATTTTGTTTCCACGATCACCGTCCCGTAGCCGGGAGAGATCGTGGCCGACGGCAGCAGCACCGCATCCACCAAATCACGGCGCCCGAACTTGTCGCCCACCGCGAATAGATCCGGGCCGGCTTTGCTGGCGCTACCGTCCACGGAATGACACTGCGCGCAGGCAAGTCGCTGATCGTCAGAGAAAAGCTTTGCGCCTCGGGAAACATCACCTTCGCGCGTCAACGCGTGCCTGCTATACGCGTCCGGCTTCAGAGGTCGCGCGGGAGCCTGAGCGAAAGCTTCCGTCTCCAAACTGCATGGAGCAACGACGACAAGTAGAGCGAAGCCAAGATGTCGGGCGCGGGTTTTCAATCGCGAGCAGAGTGAAGATCCCTTCCCGCTCCGGTCAAGTCCGCCGCGAGCCCCGGAACTGACCAAGGTCAGGCGAAAGGCTTGGCTGGCGGGTTCGACCGGACTAGGTCCGATGACAGGAATGTCATTTAAGCTTCATTTCCTCTTCATGGGGATCAGGTGAAATGAATCCATGTTCATCGCCATCGCCCTGCCCTTTCCCATGGCCGGTGTTCCACGCGCCAGTTTCCAGACCACCGTTCGGCGGATCGGTCAAACTCCCCGCAGCCGGATTTGCAGTGAAGCCACCCATTCCCAATCGACCTCGGATCTAATGAACAGCACCCCACAGAGTTCACGCGATTCCGGCGTTCAAAATGAGCAGAGTATCATTATCCGATTCCCGGAGTGCTGAAATAGAATCGAACTACCAACATGCGCATTCTCGTGGCAGATGATGACGCGAAAGCCGCGGGGCTTCTCGTGCAGGGCCTCAAGGCCGAGGGCTACGCCGTGGACCTGGCGTCTGACGGCGACGAAGCGACGTGGCTCGCCGAGACGAATCCATACGATGCCCTCGTGCTGGACGTGATGATGCCCGCGAAGGACGGCTTCAGCGTGGTGCGGCATCTCCGGAAAAAAGGCATCCTCACGCCGGTCATCTTCGTCACCGCGCGCGGCGAGGTCGAAGATCGCGTCCGCGGCCTGGATGCGGGCGGTGATGACTACCTCGCCAAACCATTCTCGCTGGCGGAACTTCTCGCCCGGCTTCGCGCGACTCTGCGACGGCAACGGCCGCAGGCTTCGAACACTCTGCGTCTCGCCGATCTCGAAATGGACTTGTTATCACGGAAGGTCCGCCGCGGAGGACAGGACATTGTGCTGACGAATCGCGAGTTTGCCTTGCTGGAGTTCCTTCTCGTGAATTCGCCCAAGCCGGTCAGCAAGATGGCGATTGTGGAACACGTCTGGGATCAGCACTTCGATTCCCAGACCAATGTCGTGAACGTTTACGTCAATTACCTGCGCAACAAGATCGACGTGCCGGGCAGCAAACCGCTGCTTCATACCGTGCGCGGAGTCGGGTTTGCCCTGACCGATGAACAATGAAATCGCTGCGCATCCGGCTCACCCTCTGGTTCACGCTCGGCTTCGTGGCGGTGACGGTGATCCACATCACTTTCACCTACCGGCGTCTGGATCTGGAGCTGCGCAAGGACTCCTTCGAGCGGGAAAACAAAATCAATCCCAACTGGATTCTGCATGGCAGCTATACCGAGGAGGAGGTGGAAAACATCATGGGCGAAATGCTCCGCTCGTCACTCCTTGTCTCCGTCCCGCTGGTCGTCCTTATCAGCGCGCTGGGCTATTACATCGCACGCCAATCGCTGCGACCGATCGAGAATCTCAACCGTCAGCTGCAAGCCATCAATCCGGGAACCCTCGGCCGAATCGTCGACCTGCCGGAGGGTGACGAGCAGTTCCGCAGTTTGAGCCGGCATTTGAATGACATGCTGGCGCGACTGGAGCGATCGTTCCTCGAAATGAGCGAATACGCGGCCAAGGTCGCGCATGAGCTCCGCACCCCGATTACAATTCTCCGCCACAAAGTCGAGCAGGCCCAGGGCAAGATCGATCCCGATATGGCGGAGGATTTGCAGGAGGAACTGCTCCGGCTCAATCACGTCGTCGAGCAGTCGCTGCTCATTGCAAAGGCGGGTCAGGGCCGGCTCGTCTGGAGAAACGACAACGTGGATCTTTCCGAACTCGTGGGCGAGCTGGTGAAGGATTTCGAACTGCTCGCACACGCGCAGGACCGCCAGATTCAGTTCAGCTGTGAACCAGGCTGCGTGGTCGGGACGGATGGCAAGTACTGCAAGCAGATTCTCCATGCGCTCTTCAACAACGCCCTGATCCACGGGCGCGGAACGATCCACGTCCGGCTTCTGCGTCGAGGCAAGCACGTGGATTTCATGACGATGAACGTGGTTCGTTCATCCCCTACGGCGAGCGAGCTCACGCTTGGCCTCGGCTTGCGGGTCGTGCGGGCACTGGTGGGCCGCCAGCCCTCCATGAAATTTCGCCAGCACCATGGACGCCGGATTCATGCGAGCTGTCTGCTGTTTCCCTCCACCCATCAACGTTCGGAAAGAAACGCCAAGGACAAGCCGATGAATTCAATCGGCGCGGGGATCTAGCACGACGAATGAGCATCTGCCCCCAAGCCATCCCTGTCGACGCCCGACGGCGCACGCGCTCGCTCAAGGCGTTGCTGGCCGGGCTCGCCATCTCACTGGCAGGTCGTTCTCCCTCCGGCGCGCAAAACCACATCGATTACAAGTACGAGCTCTACACGGAGGATTCCGACCGCATTCTCGTCCACACCCACTCGGCGCTGTTCGATCAAAAGATTGCGCCCGCCGTGATGCTGAGAGGTTCGCTGGTCTACGACGGGATCTCCGGTGCCACTCCCACCGGCGCACCGCCACCTGCGGGCAGTTCGGCCGTGCCAACCACCGAGATCGATGATATCCGGCGCGCCGCCGCGCTGGAACCGCGCTTCAAGCTCGGGCGACACACCGTCGCACCGCAGATCGCCTACAGCGATGAGGAGGACTACAAATCCCTTGGCCTGTCGCTCAACTACGTCGTCGATTTCAACAAGCGCAACACGACGCTGAATCTCGGAGTCGCCCACAACTTTGATCAGGTGAAGGGCTTTCATCTCGGCAGCCGCACCGAGCGCAAGGAAACCAGCGATCTTCTCTTGGGAGTGAGTCAGGTGCTCACGCCGAGCACCCTGTTCAACACGACCCTCACCCTCGGCACCGCCAACGGTTACCTCTCCGATCCCTACAAAGGATTCCGCTTCACCGGTTATCCCGATCCGAACGCGCTCTTTCCAGAGAAGCGTCCCGGACATCGCACCAAGCAGATCCTTTCCACGACACTCACCCAGTTCTTTGAGCCCATCGAAGCCAGCGCCGAGTTCACCTACCGCTTCTACCACGATTCGCACGAACTGTTCGGCCACACGCTGACGTTCGAATGGTTTCAATCCATCGGCCGCCGGGTGACCGTCTCGCCGCTCATTCGCTACTACCGTCAGTCCGAAGCTTACTTCTACCGGCGCAGCTTCGACGCCGATCCATCGGATACCGAGAATCCACCTCTGGTTCCGATTCCACGATTCTACTCCGCCGACTACCGGCTCTCCGAGCTGCAATCGTGGACCTGCGGAGTGGGATTGACTGTGAAACTCGGCGAGCAGTTCTTCCTCGACGCCGCCTACAAGCGTTACGCGATGCGCGGCCTGGATGACGGCACTCCACAAAGCAGCTTTGCCCAGGCTCACGTCTACACCGTTGGACTGCGGTTCCACTACTAAACCCAGTCCACCATGAACCTCCATCGCACCTGGACCAAACTGCTCATCGCGCTGACCGCGACTGCGATGGTCCATGCGGCGCCGGCTCCAGCGGCTGACGAACCCGCGATCAAAGTGGGCGATACTTTTCCGGCTCTGGCGGATTTCGGCCTCGAAGGAACTCTGCCCGCCGATTTGAAAGGCAAACTCGTCATCGTCGACTTCTGGGCAAGCTGGTGCGGTCCTTGCCGCGGGACGTTCCCGATGATGGAAGATATGCACAAGCGACTGGGCAAACGCGGGCTCGTAATCATCGCCGTAAACGAGGACAAAAGCCGCGTGGCCATGACCGAATTCCTCCGCCAGCACCCGGTCAGCTTCACCGTCGTCCGCGATGCGAAAAAGAAGCTCGCGGCGACCGTCAATGTCGCGCTCCTGCCCGCCTCCTACATTCTCGACGGCAACGGCAAAGTGGTCTCCATCCAGAGCGGCGAGCGCACCATGCAGAACCGAGCCATGTTTGTCCGGCATGTCGAGGACCTGCTTGAGAAACACGTCCCCAAGAAGCCATGAAACAATTCCTGTTGCTCTTGAACCTCATCGTCCTGGTGGGCGCCTGTGCCGGCTGTGTCAACGTGAAGCCGTGGGACCGCGATGCCCTGGCACACTACTCGATGCGGCCGGATCGTGACCCCGCCACGCTCACCCTCCGCGAACACATGTGGTTCTCCCGCGAAGCCTCCAATGGCGGCCGCAGCGTCGGCGGCGGTGGCTGCGGATGTAATTGAAATGACAAGATCTGAGTCGAAATGATCCTGCAATCCTCCAGACTGAAATGGTCTTGAAGACGGCGTCTCTAATCCTCGCAGCCCTCTTACAGCTGGCGCCACTCAGCCGGGTTGCCTCCGTAAGCGTCACCGCTGCTCCCTCGACGTGGGCGCTGGTTTCCACCTGGCTGGCCGGAGCGATCGCGCTGTTGGGCGGCTACGATGCGGTCTCCGGGGCTTCCGCTGGCGTCAGCGGTTTGGTGAAGTACTCCGGAACCACCCCGGTCGGCACGCCCACCTTCGATGTCGCCGAGCCGATGGGACAGTCCTTCCGCTACCGGATCAGCGTCAGCAATCCCGGCTCCGATTTCGACAAGAACTACTTCAACTGCACTCCCCTTCCCCCAGGGCTCACGATCAACACCAACATTGGCGCGGCCGGTTATCTTTCCGGAATTCCACTGCGAGCCGGGCGTTACAGTGTGACTCTTGTCGCCGGTAATCTGAGCTATGCGATACCGGCCACCGCCGAGGCCATCATCACGATTTACCCGCCCAGCTCTCCGCCCGTGTTCGAGACACAGCCGCAGGATCAATCCGTCCTGGCGGGTGGCAGCGCGGCGTTTGCCGCCGAGGTCATCGGGACTCCGCCGATCCATTTTCGCTGGGAACAAAACGACCTGCCGCTGACGGCGGCCACCAATGCTTCCCTCTCTTTCACCGACGTGCAGCCAGCGGACGCCGGCCGGTACCGTCTGATCGCCAGCAACCAGTTCGGCAGCGTCACCAGCGCCGTTGCACGACTGACCATTCGGGAGCCGCTGACCGTGGAACTCCGACTCACCGGCGGAGGATATGGGCAAGGAGCGTTCCAATTCGAAGCGTCCGGCCCAGTGCAAACCAACTATGTCATCTGGTGCAGCAGCGATCTGGCCCGATGGGTTGCCTTGAGCACGAATCAAGTAGTGGATGGATTGCTGCGCTTCTCGGATTCAGCCGTCGCCACGGAGCCGAGGAGATTTTACCGGGTTTCACTGTCGCCGTAACCGCACACCTCCGTTCACGGAATCGGCAGCACGCGATAGAAACGCAACGGAAGGCTGCTCGCGGAAAGATCGTCGAAGTCGAAAAAGTCGCCCAGCAGGCTGTCTGTGACCAGTAGCGACCAGTCGACCAAATTGCCCGAAGCTTCGAGGCGAAACGCCTGTCCATCCACGCCGCGAACGCGAACGAGAAAGCTGCCGCTGGACGTTCTCCGGCTCGCGCTGACATCGATCGAAGGCCCGGAATTCGCCAAAGTCACCGTTGCGCGCGGACTGAAAACTTCCCACCCCGAATCATCCCGTGCCTCCAACCGAATCGAGTAAACCCCCGGAACATTGTTGGTCCACCGAATCGAGAACGGCGGCGCAGTCCGCGATGCGACCTGAACTCCGTTCACATAAAACTCCACCTCCACCACGCGGCCGTCCGAATCGCTGGCCTCGCCGGAAATCTCGATCACGGCCGGAACCACGAACGCCGCGCCATTGGTCGGACTCACCAACGTCACTTGAGGCGGCAGGCCCGCGCGAATTACCGAATCGAATCTCGCCACCGTCGCAGCGGAACGATTGAGGGTGCGCGCATTGTTCGCGGAGTTCGTTGCCGGTTCCGCGATCCCAGTCGGCACTCCGAGGAACGACACATTGGGGTTTGAGAAATACGGAATCGGCAGCCCCGGCTGATACGCCATCACGGTGTGATAGAGCACTCCGTCCACTTCGAAACGGTGCGCATGGGAATCATCATAAATGCCGCCCGCGGGGCTGGTCGCGCGATCATGCTGGCAGCCCATGTTGTGGCCAATCTCATGAGCCAGCGCCTGGTAGGAAATGGCAAACTGCCGCTGCACGATGCTGAAAGCCTTCTCGCCGAACTCCGTCTCCAGCTCGCGCATCTGGTTCGCCAGCCCGTAGGGTCCGCCCGTCGTTTCAGTGATCATGCAAACAACGTCGGCCCGGTGTTCACCCCGCAATTGATGCACCCGCATCAGCGGACTGTCCTCATCGGGATCCTCCAGATGATCCAAATCCTCGCTGATGGAACCAGTTTCCCGGTAGTTCACCTCGGCGCGATGCACCAGCCGCAACTCGGCCCGCACCGCGCTGTTCTCAAAAGCCAGATTCGCCTCCACGACTGCGGCATCAATCAAGGCGAGGATTCCGTTCGTTCCGCCCGCTCCCTCCCGGGCGGCCGCCGTGTAGACGACCATGAGGTCGATGACGGCATTCGAAACAGATCCACCGGCACTCGCCGCCTGCAAAACGGGCTCAGCCAAACTGCTACCCTCTTCGGGCCGATGAGATCGACCCCGCGTCGCGCACGAGGGCAGCGAGCTTCCCTTCAAATCGGCGACCTGCTGCCAGCCATTGCCCGCGTGCTGAATTTGAAACACGCCGAGGCTAGGAATGAAAAGCGAGCCCACCAACGCATCGCCCGTGATCGCAAATGTGACATAACTCCCTGGCCGATCCGGAACCACGCCGCGACAAACCACCCGCCCCAGTTCGAACCGCGTGATGCGATCGATTTCCGCCTCGAAACTCACGCCGTGCGGCAGGTTGATCGTCAAGCGCACCGGGAGCACCTGTGTCGAAGTTTCCAGGAACCACAACGCCGCGGGATTCAGCCTAGCGATGCGGGAGTTCGCGCCACTGGCATTCGCGGGAAAGGCTGCGATTCCAATCATCTCGCAAGACTCCTCACTGAACAAACGCGGTGCCGATCCGTCCGCAGAAACATTCGCCTCGAACAGCCGAAAGAAGCAGGTCATGCCCACCACGAACCAAGGCCACCAAAAGCCCGCCCGTCGGGCAGGCCGGAAGGTCTGGTTCACGGCTTTCAATCGACCACTATCCTACCTCATTCCACCGCCCCACGCACAAGCCGCAACGCGATGATAAGAAACTTCTAATCGCAGACTAACGCGTTTCCAACCCGGCAGGATCTAGTCTCTCGCACAACAGACATGCTGACGTGTCCCCAGCCGGGGACGACCAAGGCAGGTCACATCATCGGACCCAGGGTTATGAGAACAAAACTGTATCTGCTCCTCGGAATCCCGCTTCTTGCCATGACCGGCGCGACCTTCGGCGCGAGCAATCAATTGCTCGGCTGGAACAATCTCGGCATGCACTGCATGGACAGCGATTACTCGGTGTTCAGCATTCTGCCGCCCTACAACACCATCGAAGCGCAACTGATCGCGGCGGGAAAGCTCGTCACGAATGGCAGCGGCTACACCGTCACCTATCAAGCCGTGGCCGACCCGGACGGTTCGTTCAATTCCACCTCGCGCGGCAAGGGCAACTTCTACGACTTCGTCCTGCCGCTCTACGGCGCGGCGGTGCAACCGGAGTTCGGACTCACGCCGTGGCCGATGCCCGGCACAAACAACACCCCTCAGTTGATGTTGTTCGAGCAGACGAACCGACCCGCGCCCGGCGTGGCGCAGAAGGTAAACTGGTTTCGCGCTGAGGGCATTCCCATCACGCCCTTCGATGATGCCGGCCGCAAGAATCCATATCCGCTCATGCGTCTCATCGCCCGCAACAGCAGCGGCACGGCGATCGCCTCCAATGACATCGTGCTCCCGGTCTCCGACGAAATGGATTGCCGCATCTGCCATGCCTCCGGAACACAGGCGGAAGCACGTCCCCGCGCCGGATGGGTCTGGAGCAACGACCCGGAGCGCGACCACCGCCTGAACATTCTGCGCCTGCACGACCAGCGGCAGTTCGCCGACCACGGGGATGTTTACCGCGACGCGCTCGCCGCCAACGGCTTCAATCTTCGCGGCCTTTATCGCGGCGTCGTGGCAGATCGCAAGCCCGTGCTCTGCGCCACCTGCCACGCCTCGGAAGCCCTCGGCACCGGCGGTTTCCCCGGCGTTCCTGCGCTGACCACGTCGATTCATTCCACGCACGCAACCGTTCTCGATCCGGAACTGAATATCGCCCTCGATCACTCGTCCCACCGCGCCGCCTGCTACCGATGCCATCCCGGCTCGGCAACAAAATGCCTGCGCGGCGCGATGGGCAGCGCGATCGAGCGCGACGGCACGATGTCCATGCAATGCCAGAGCTGCCACGGAAGCATGAGCCAGGTCGGTTCGCCCGATCGCGTCGGTTGGTTCATGGAACCCAACTGCCAGAGCTGTCACACCGGACACGCCACCCGGAACAACGGCCAGATTCGTTACACCTCCGTCTTCGAAACCAACGGTACCGTGCGCGTCGCGACAAACCAGATCTTCGCGACCCAATCGAACACTCCCGCCGCCGGCCTCTCGCTCTATCGCTTTTCCGCCGGGCACGGCGGGCTGCAATGCTCCGCCTGTCACGGTTCCACGCACGCCGAATTTCCTGCCACCCATCGCAACGACAACATTCGCAACGAGAAGATTCAGGGCCACGGCGGCGTCACCGCGGAATGCACCGCCTGCCACGTCTCAATGCCCAACAACACCACCACGGCCGTGGGCGGACCGCACGGAATGCACCCGATCGGCCAGGGCTGGGTGAACTACCATCACGACGCCATCAACGGCGACAACGGCCATCAGGCATGCGCCGTTTGTCATGGCGCGGATTTCCGCGGCACCGTTCTCTCCCGTGCCCTTGGACCGCGCACCCTTACCGCCGATCTCGACGGCGGCGACGTGACGCTGAGATTGTTCCAGGGAGCGATTGTCGGCTGTTACAACTGCCACAACGGACCACGTAACGAGAACGTCAACTCCAGCGCCGCACCCGTCGCCGCCAGTGTCTCCACCAATACCACCAGCGGCGCCGCGGCCGTGATCGCACTGCCCATCACCGGCGCGAATGCCACCGCGCGCATCATCTCGCAACCTGCCCACGGCTCCGTCGGACTGAGCAACGCCGTGGCCACCTACTTCCCGGATTCCGGCTTCGTCGGCATCGACAAGTTCACGTTTGCCGCGTGGAACGGCTCGAAGAACTCCTCGCTTGCAACCGGAACCGTCGCCGTCGCGCAAGGCCCCTACTCGCTTGCCGTCCGCGCGCTGGTGCCGCCGCAGTATCCTGCCGAATGGCCCGTGCCTTTCGGCGCAATGGCCAGCCCAAGCAACACGACTGCGAACGTCACCTACGAGTGGAACTTCGGCGACGCCTCGGCGGTGAGCACAAACCGGCATGTAGTTCACCAATACGCCGAACCCGGAACCTATTCTTGGACTCTGACCGCGCGCGCCGACTCTGCCACCGCCAGCGCCAGCGGCGTCGTTGAGATCGTTTCCCCCATGCGACTCAGCATCGCTTCAAAGCCTGGCGGTGGTCTCGTCTCTTGGCCGAGAACGCCCGCCGATGCCGTCCTGGAAATGTCCGGAGGTTGGAACGGCTTGCCAGACTGGCGTCCTTCCACCAACGGCGTTTCCACCGCGCCGACGGCCTTTCAGGTCAACATCTCTACCACCGCATCGAATGAATTCTTCCGCCTGCGCCAGGTGCGCTGAACACTCCATGTCGCGTGGTCAAAATCAGCAAAGGGCTCCTCAATTGCGGGTGAACACTTGCGAGTTCCCCAACGTCTGCTAAACCTGATGTCAATGCGTCATCAAGATGGAAAAACAATGCGCCCACTCTGGGCGTCGTTCCTCCTGCTGGCGTTTTTACTCTCAGCCACACCGATTCTCCCAGTTCTCACAGCCCTGACGGCGTGGCTCGGCGGTGAACACGATGTCTCGGTGGCCATGGATCGAAATGGCGCGCGCGTGGTGTTAAGCCACGATTCCGCCGACCCCCTCAAGGTCATCACTCACTCTCATTGCGTCGTTTCACGGGCCATCACCTCCATCGCGGAACAGGCCGAGCCGTTTCATTCGGATCACATTCTTACGTTCAGCGGATCAGATACTCTTCGGAACTGCTCATCAAACGCCCGGCTTCTCACGCCTTCCGCTGACGTTCTTTCAGCCGCGGTCTGGCATTTTTCCTTCGACGCTTGTCGCACAGAACCAACTTATCTGGCCACTCCCGTAGTAGGATCACCATCGCCATCGCTGTCGGTAACGATCGCGCGCGCCACCGTACTCCTGATCTGATCCCCCGCCTCCGCCTAAACTGATTCCTCCGGGAAACAGCTCGGGCTTTCTCGTGTCCCGACTCCGCCGTGTGGCGACAGTCGGATTTGTTTTCTCGTATCGAATTGAATGTCTGCACTCCTCTGTCCCGTACCGTCATGAAACTGATTCCTGTCCTGATTTGCTCACTTGCCCTCGCGTCGTTTGCTCACGCTGCAACGCCGCCCTCCGCTCCGACCTCCATTCAGGCGCTCGTCCAAGAGGCGCTCACGCGGAATCCCGAGCTGCGCTTCTACGAAGCGGAACTCACCGCCGCTCGATCCGCCCGCAAGAACGCCGCCCGTCTCGCGCCGCCGGAAATCAGCGGCAGCGTCGGCCACAAACGCGCCCGCGAAACCGGCGGTCAACTCGCCGGCGAAGGCGTCGCGTGGAGCGTCGGCGTGAGCCAGACCTTCGAATGGCCCGGCCGCCTCAGTCTCCGCAAAGCCATCGCGAACCACGACATCACCCTCGCCGATCTCGGCTTCTCGCGCTTCAAAACCGCCCTCGCCGCACGCGTCCGCGGCCAGGCTCACGCGCTCGCCGCCGCTGGCGAGAAGGCCCGTGTCGCCCGCGAAGTTGCCGATCGTTACCGCGCGCTCCGCGAAGTGCTCGTGCAACGCGATCCCGCCGGCATCACGCCGCAGCTTGAGCTGCGCATTCTCGAAGCGACGGAAGTTACCCTGCGCCGCCGCGCCACCGAGGCCGGATTACAGGCCGATGACGCGCGGCTCGCGCTCAATCAACTGCTCGGCCGTTCCGCGGATGCCGCACTGGAAGTCAGCCCCTCTGAACCCGATCTCCCTTCCGCACCAGCCCTCGACAATCTACTCGCCGCTGCGCAGACCAATAACTTCGACCTGCGTCTGCGCGCGATGGAACTGGAGCAGCAAGGCTTTCGCGTTTCGCTCGCGAAGAACGAACGATGGCCCGCCTTCACCGTCGGGCCACAGTTCAGCGAGGAGAACGCCGGCAGCCAGGATCGCATCTTCGGCCTCGGCGTTTCGTTCCCGCTCCCGCTCTGGCGCAACAACAGCGCGAACGTCGATACCGCCCGCGCGCGCATGGTGCAGGCCGAAACGTTACTGAACACCGCGCGCCGCAACATTGAGCGCCGGGTCGTTTCCGCCTCCCGCGCCTACGAAACCAAACGCGCGGAGATGGCCCAGTGGCGCGCTGATTCCACGAAGCAATTCGCGGACGCTGCTGAACTCGCCGACCGCCACTATCGCCTCGGCGCCGTACCCGCCACCACCTACGTCGAATTGCAGAAGCAATATCTCGACGCCGTGGAAACCCTGCTCGAAACCCGCCGCGAAGCCATCCACGCCGCCGCCGAGATCGAGGAACTCACCGGCGCCAACCTGTTGACCCAACCGTGATGCGCCTCTTGCACATCGCCTGGCCGGCCGTGTTCACCGCGCTGGTCCTCTCAACCGGCGGTTGCATCACCGCGCCCTCGAACACCCACCTCCGCATCGAAACGGTTTCACGCGGCGCTATTCGCCCGGTGAACATTCACGTCGAACGCGCGGCCGACGGTGCGAAGGTGCGCGGTTCCGTGGTCGCCGGACCAGGCTATCGCAGCTGGCAACGTCATCACCTCGTCGTCGAAATTGTATCTCCCGATCAAAGCACGGCGTTCAGCCGCGCTGTCACCTTCACGCCCCAACCGATTCCCCGCATTGTCCGCAGCCGGGGTCGCGCGCATTTTTCAATCGTGCTGCCCGCGTTTCCGAAACCCGGAAGCATCGTGCGCATCACACCACGCAGCGGTCCCCTGCCCTCACCTTCACCTTTGCCCTAGACTCCCATGATCAATTCCATCCTCGAATTCTCCCTCCGCCAGCGCGCCGTCGTCTTGCTTGGCGCCGCGCTGCTGCTCGGCTTCGGCCTGTGGTCCGCGCGCGAGCTGCCCATCGACGCCGTGCCGGACATCACCAGCCCGCAGGTTCAGATCAACACGGAAGTTCCTGCGCTCGCACCCGAAGAGGCGGAGATGCTCGTCACGCGCGTGCTGGAACAGGAACTCGCCGGCCTGCCGGGCGTCACCGAGATGCGGTCGCTCACCAAGTTCGGCCTCGCCCAAGTCACGCTGCAGTTCAAGGACAACATCGATGTCTATCGCAGCCGCCAACTCGTCAACGAACGCCTGCAGGCCGTGCGCGATCAGCTGCCGTCCGGCGCGGAGCCGCGGCTCTCGCCCATCTCGACCGGCCTCGGCGAAATTTTCTATTACACGCTCGCGTGGCGCGCCGACGCCACCAACAAGCCGGCCACGAGCTTCGAACAACTGCTGCATCTCTACGAGGCGCAGGAATACATCGCCAAGCCGTTCCTTCGCGCCACCCCGGGCGTGGCCGAGATCAATTCGAGCGGCGGTCACGAGCGCCAGATCGTCGTCCAGCCGGACCCGCAGAAACTTCAGGCCGCGAATCTTTCCTTCGAGGAATTCTCCACCGTCATCAGCCAGAACACCGACAATGCTGGCGGCGGCATCATCAATCAATCGGGGCGCAAGCTGATCGTCCGCGCCGTCAGCAAGGCGCAGACGGTCGAGGATCTTGCGAACCTGCCGGTGAAGTTCGGCGGCGATGTGAAGCCCTTGCTAGTGAAAGACCTTGCCGAGGTCGCCATCGGTTCATCCGTCCGCACCGGAGCCGCATCGCAGAACGGAGAAGAGACCGTGCTCGGCACCGTCATGATGCTCGCCGGAGAGAACAGTCGCGTGGTCGCGCATCGCGTTGGCCAGCGCATCAAGGGACTTCAGGAAAAGCTCCCGCCCGGCATCGAGGTGCAAACGCAGTATGACCGCTCCGAACTCGTCGACCGCACCATTGCCACTGTGAAACGGAACCTGTTCGAAGGTGCCGTGCTCGTCGTGGTCGTGCTGCTCGGCTTGCTCGGGAACTGGCGCGCGGCGCTGATCGTAGCCACCGCCATTCCGCTGTCGTTCCTCTGCGCGCTGATCGGCATGACGAAGCTGGGCGTGTCCGGAAACCTGATGAGCCTCGGCGCGGTGGACTTCGGCCTCATCATCGACGGCGCGGTGGTCATCGTGGAGAACATCGTCCGCCAGCTCGCCCACAAGCAGGCGCATCTCGGACGCCAGCTCACGGTGGAAGAACGTGTCCGCACCGTGCTGCAAGCCTCGAAACAGGTCGGCAGCCCGATGTTCTTCGGCGTGCTGATCATCACGGTGGTTTACCTGCCGATCCTCGCGCTATCCGGCATTGAAGGGAAAATGTTCCATCCCATGGCGCTCACCGTGATGCTCGCACTCGGCGGCGCGCTCGTGCTCGCGCTCACGTTGATGCCCGCGCTGTGCTCGCTCTTTCTCAGCGGCAACATCAGCGAGAAGGAGAACTTCGTGATCCGCTGGGTCAAGTCGCTCTACCTGCCTTCCCTGAACCTCGCGCTCCGCCTCCGCTGGCCGGTGGTCGGTGGCGCAGCGGCGCTCTTCATTCTGTCAGTCTTCGTCTTCACGCGACTGGGCGCGGAGTTCGTGCCGAAACTCGACGAAGGTTCCACCACCATGATGCTTTATCGTCCAGTGGACCAAAGCATCGAGGCATCCGTCGTCGATCAGCTCGCCGTGGAGAAACTCGTGCGAGAGAAGTTTCCCGAAGTGGAACGCGTCTTCTCGCGCATCGGCACGTCCGAAGTCGCCACCGACCCGATGCCGCCAAACGAAGCCGACTTCTACGTCTTCTACAAACCGCGTGACCAATGGCGCACCGTGGACGGCCGCACGCCCACCAAACGCGAACTGGCGGAGCTGGTGGCCGAGTCGATCAAGACGGGCTTCACCAACACGGAGACCCTCGTGGCCCAGCCGATCGAGATGCGTTTCAACGAAATGCTCGAAGGCGTGCGTGCGGATCTTTCCGTGAAACTGTTCGGACCCGACTTCAATGTGCTCGAACCAATGGCTGAGAAAACCAAGGCCGTGCTCGAAAAAATTCCTGGCGTGGCGGAAGTCGAATTCGAGACGGACGGACGTTCACCAATTCTCACCATCACGGTGAAACGCGAGGAACTTCTCCGCCGCAATCTTACCGCCGCCGCCGTGAACTCCGCCATCGCCACCGCGCTCGCCGGACAGACCGTCGGCAGCCTGCCGCACGACACGCATGTTCACGAAGTCGTCGTCCGCCTGCGCGGCGAGTTGCGCGAACAGTTGGAGCAGATTCGCGCGCTGCCGGTGCGCGTTGGTGAATACGGCCTCGTGCCGCTCGGTTCGCTCGCAGACATCCAGACCGTCGAGGCCGTGGAACCGATCCGCCGCGACGACGGCAAACGCCGCGCTGCACTCATGATCAATCTCAACACCAGCGACGTGGAAGGCTGGGTGACAGCCGCGCAAGGCGCCGTGCGCGAACAGGTGAAGCTGCCCGAGGGTTACCAGATCGAGTTCGGCGGGCAGTTCGAGCACTTGCAGGAAGCGCGCGCCCGGCTGGCCATCGTCGTGCCCGGCGCGCTGGCCTTGATCTTCGTGCTCATCTTCGTCGCGTTCGGTTCGCTGCGTCAGGCCGCCCTGGTTTACACCGGCATTCCGCTGGCGCTGACCGGTGGCATCTTCGCACTCTGGTTGCGCGACATGCCGTTCAGCATCACGGCGGCGGTCGGCTTTATCGCACTGAGCGGCGTCGCCGTGCTGAACGGCGTGGTGCTGGTCAGTTACTTCAACGAACTGCGCGAGGAAGGCCGCAGTCTGCTCGACGCGGTTCGCGAAGGCGCGATGACCCGGCTGCGTCCGGTGCTGATGACCGCCGCCGTGGCCGCGCTGGGGTTCGTTCCGATGGCGCTCTCACACGGCGCCGGCGCGGAAGTACAACGCCCACTCGCCACGGTCGTCATCGGCGGCATCATCTCGTCAACCTTCCTCACGCTAGTGCTCTTGCCCGTGCTCTACGCGTGGTTTGAGCGCAGAGCCGAGGACAATTCCACCGTATCCGTCGGCAACAAGTAGCACGACGCAGATTAGCAACCGCTGCGAATTCGGTCGTGATGAGCAGTGCGGTTCAACACGTTTACCCGAATGATTAAAGTCGTTTAATAAACGGGGCCCAGCATCACCGGCGCGGAAGATTTGGCCCCGCCTTCCATCCGATTGCTGAAAGAAAGTGTCTTTGCGTTGGTGTCCATTTTCTTTTCAGGCAGGCGGATGAAGGCGGAGTCATCTCAGAACACACTGGGAAATCCGCCCGCATCCTGTGTCCGAACCCGCCAACAACCCGCGCGACGACTGCTCACCGGCCCCGGCCATGAACTTCCATTCACTGGCATGAATTCGGCTAACCCACTCCATCGATTATGAAGATCGGAATGACGATGAACTGCCTCGCCACATCTTGTTCTCATGAATGCAACGCACGAACAGCGCTCAGTTCGTTAGTGAACTCTAACGTTTGGTTAAGCGATGTCTTATCGGAGTGTGGCTACCTTCCCGGCGTTCGAGCGAACGCCACGCCGGTTCGTAGAAGTTAAGAATGTCGAAATCGCAAAGTCCATTCGAATGAAGTCATCAACTCATAACGTATCCATCACGGTATGGTGCTCGAGGCTGCCACTCATCAAACGCTGGCTCGGCGTCTTCATCGGAGTCAGCCTCCAGGCCTTGCTCGCCCAACGCGTGCGTGGTGAGAATCATGCCGACTACAAATATGAGGATTATCGCGAGGAGAGCGGGCGCATTCATGTGCGAACCCATGGTGTTCTCGCCGAGTTCGAAGTCTCGCCAGCCGTTTCAGTCCACGGCGAATTGGTTTTCGACGCGATCTCCGGCGCGACTCCAACGGGCGGCCCCGCTCCGACCGGCAGCAAGCGCGTTCCGGTGGCGACGATGGACGACGAACGCACGGCGGGAAACTTGCAGGTGCCGGTCAAGTGGGGCGGCCGGCATACCACGACTCCTCAACTCGCCTATAGTCTCGAAGGCGATTACGAGTCCGTTGGCTTTTCACTGAACCACACGATTGATTTCAACGACAAGAACACGACGCTGGCGCTGGGGTTTGCTTACACCTACGACACGATCATGCCGGACTTCTGGTTCGGCGACAAAGAGTACAAGAACAGCGGCGATGTGCTGATCGGCGTAACGCAGTTGCTCGGGCCGAAAACGATTCTGACGGCGAATCTCACGCTGGGCGCGGCCAATGGTTACATGAACGATCCCTACAAGGGCGTTCGCTTCGATGACTATCCAGATCCGAACACGCTCTTCCGTGAGAAGCGTCCCGGCTATCGCGACAAACAGATCGGCTACCTGGCATTGACGCACTTTGTCACGCCGTTGAAGGGCAGCGCGGAACTGGTCTACCGCTTTTATCATGACTCCTACAATGTCGCGAGCCACACGATGGCGCTGACCTGGTATCAGAAGCTCGGCAAACACATCGTGGTGGCGCCGACATTCCGGTTTGTCGACCAGACTGCGGCAAGCTTCTACGGCGTGCGCTTCGCCGGCGATGCGAGCCTGCCTTCAGATGATCCGTTCTACGTTCCGATTCCGAAGCACTACTCGGCGGATTACCGGCTCTCGGCGATGCAAACGTTCACCTACGGCTTGAGCGCGACGTGGAAGATCAAGGATCGTGTGTCACTGGACTTCGCCTACAAGCGTTATGACATGGTGGGCAAGGACAACGCGACGGCGAAGGACGCGTATCCGAATGCCAACGTCTTCTCGGGAGGAGTGCGCGTATGGTTCTAGCCACTGACATCGTCCTCAAGCGAATCAGCGAGTCCGTCCAGGAACTCTCCGCTGAGGGCGCGCGGAAGTTTGGGTTCCGCGCGATGGGCACCCGGTGCGAGATCACCGTGGGCGCCGAATCGCGCGTGACGGCGGAGCAGTTCAAGCAGGCGGCGATTCGCTGGGTGGCGGAGTTCGAGGCGAAGTATTCGCGTTTTCTGCCGGACAGCCTGGTCAGTCGCATCAACCAGAATGCGGGCGTCGAGTGGACGGAGATCGATGAAGAGACGGAGCGTTTCTTCACGCTCTGCCAGGAACTTTATTTCTTCACGCGCGGAGCGTTCGACCCCACGGCGCTTCCATTGATCCGGTTGTGGGACTGGAAGGCCAGCCCGCCAGTCATCCCGACGGACGCCGCGATCGCCGCCGCCCGCGAGCTGGTGGGCCTGCGCAAAATTCAGCGTCGAAAAGGCGCAGTGTTTCTGCCGAAGGCCGGCATGTGCATCGACTTCGGCGGAATCGGCAAGGAATACGCCGTGGATCGCGTGACGGAGATTGCCGTTGAGCACGGCATCAAGAACGCGCTCATTGATTTCGGCCACGACGTTCGCGTGCTTGGCCAGGCTCCCGGGAAGCCGGCGTGGCACATCGGCCTCGAGGATCCGAATGCGCCGGGCAAGTGTTGGACGGGAGTTGCAGTGCGCGACATGGCGGTGGCCACGTCGGGTGATTATCTTCGTTGTTTCACCGCTGACGGCCGGCGTTACGGACACATTCTCGATCCTCGCACCGGTCGCCCGGTGGACAACGGCTGCCGCGCAGTTTCCATCATCGCTCCGAGTTGCACCGTCGCGGGTGTCCTCTCCACGACCGCTTTTATTTTAGGGCCATCGGAGGGCCTGAACCTCATCAGCACCCACATGGGCGCCGAAGGTTGCATCCTCACTGAAAACGCACGTCATCAAACCAGTAAGTTCCATGAATACATCACCCGTTAAAAAAGCCGTTCTGGCCGGATTACTCGCACTCTGCCTCACCGCCTCCGACGCGTTTGCCGCGGACAAGGGCATCAAAGTCGGCGACACCTTTCCCGAACTCTCCGAGTTCCAGCTCGAAGGCAAGCTGCCGGAATCGTTGAAAGGCAAAGTGGTCATCGTCGATTTCTGGGCGTCGTGGTGCGGACCGTGCAAGGACTCCTTCCCGGTGATGGAAGAGCTGCAAACGAAGTTCGGAAAGAAGGGCCTCGTCGTGCTGGCGGTGAACCTCGATGAAGACCGCGCGACGATGGAGGACTTCCTCAAGAAACATCCGGTGACGTTCACGGTGGTGCGCGACGCTTCCAAAAAGCTCGTCGGTCGAGCCGCGATCAAATCAATGCCGACCTCGTTCGTGGTGAGCCCCGACGGAAAGGTCACGTCGGTACACAAAGGATTCCACGGCTCCGAGACACAGAAACAATATGTGAAGGAAGTCGAAGCGCTGATCGGCACCGCCGTCGCCAGCAAGGAATAATGAAACCAAAACTTCTTCTCCTCGGTGCCGTCGCGGCGCTCGCGCTCACCTCCGGTTGCACGCATGTGAATCCGTGGGAACGCGGCACGACCGCCGACTACACGATGCGCGCAGACCGTGAGCCCCTCGCCAACGCGTTCTCCGAACACATGTGGTTCTCGCGCGAGGCGGCGTCCGGCGGGCGCGGTGTTGGAGGCGGCGGTTGCGGGTGCAACTGAGTCTTCGTTCCCGAAGTAACCAGAAGTTTAAGACGTATGAAAAGGATTGTTATCCAGGTGGTGTCCCGTGCCTTGGCTGGACTGCTATTGCTCCAAACCGCCTTTGTTTCGATGGCCAGTGCGGAGGACGAAGTTAGCCCGTTCACGGTCACACCACGCGTGCAGGTGAGCAATGAGGTCAGCATCGTCACAGTCTCATTCGCCATCCCGACGAATCACATCCTTTACGCGGACAAGCTGTCGTTCGCGTGGTCCACCGGCGGCGCTCCCGACAAAGCGGCATCGTTCGCGCTGCCGGAACCGATCGTGGTAAAGGACAAGTTCAGCGGCAAGGAGAAGCAGGTGTTCCGCTCGTCGTTTGAATCCACCGCGATCATCCCGTTCCGCCACGGAAGCCTCGACGTTGACCGTCCATTTCCAGGGTTGCGATGACGCGAACTGTTTCTTCCCAGAGGAACTGAAGTTCAGCATCTCGCCGAATGGAAAGGTGGCGGAGCTCCGCGATGAAGCGGCTCCGGCGGATACCGCCACTGCATCCGCAACCGAGTGGCGCAAGCTCGCAGAAGGCTTCACCGTCAGCGCGCGCGGCAGCGGTTACTTGAAGGAGAAAGAATTTCTCGAGTTCCTTGACCAGTCGAAGTCGGGCCAGCCCGCGGCAGAAGGTCTCGCGGCGGGCAGCGGCTTCTGGGGCGTGGTTCTCACGATGTTGCTGATCGTTCTCGGCGGCGCGGCGTTGAACCTCACGCCGTGCGTGCTGCCCATGATTCCGATCAACATCGCCATCATCGGGGCCGGCGCGCAGGCGGGTTCAAAGAAACGCGGATTCGCCCTCGGCGCGACTTACGCCGCGGGCATGGCGCTGGCCTACGGCATCCTTGGCCTCGTTGTAGTCCTCACCGGATCGAAGTTCGGCACGCTGAACTCCTCGCCGTGGTTCAACCTCGGCATTGCCCTCGTCTTCATCGTGCTCGCGCTTGGCATGTTCGACGTGCTCGCGATCGATCTCTCCCGCTTTCAAGGACAAGGCTCCGGCGGCAGCGGTTCCTCCAAGAGCAAGTTTCTCGCGGCCTACTCGATGGGCACCGTGGCGGCGTTGCTCGCCGGCGCGTGCGTGGCACCGGTCGTGATTTCGGTGCTGTTGCAGGCGACCACGTTCTACAACAAAGGCATCATCGCCGGATTGTTTCTCCCGTTCCTTTTGGGAATCGGCATGGGCCTGCCGTGGCCGTTCGCTGGCGCGGGACTTTCCTTCCTGCCCAAGCCCGGGCGCTGGATGGCGCGGGTGAAGTACGGCTTCGGCGTGTTCATCATCCTCTTCGCGCTCTACTACGGTCATCTGGCGGTCAGCTTGTTCCGCACTTCGGATGGTTTGATGACCGCGTCCGCCACGGGCAAATCAGACGTGGCTGAAGTTCAAGCGGCGCTATCCGAGCAACTGGCCACGGGCCTTGCAGAAGCACGCGCCAGCGGACAGCCGGTGTTCATCGATTTCTGGGCGAGCTGGTGCAAGAACTGTTCGGCGATGGAACACACCACGTTCCAATCGCCCGCGGTCAAGGAACGCCTTGCGGGCTTCCGCCAGTTGCGATTGCAGACGGAGCGCCTGAACCATCCTCCCACCAAGGAAGTGCTCGATTACTTCAAAGTCCTCGGCTTGCCGTCATTTGTCGTGCTCACGCCGACGTCGGCAAGTCCAGCCGTCGCTGGCACACCGACCCGCACGGCCGCGCTGTCTCCATAGAACCATCGTGGTGTCCCGTGAACCATTCCCATCAACTCAGCAATCTCAGAACGGACTCTCTCTCATGAACACATCTCGTATACCATCTCTCATCCTCGCCATCGTCCTGCAAGTCCTGCCCGTCACGCGGGTATTCGTCTCCGCCACCTCTAGTGCGGGAACCAGCTTTGCGATCGTTTCCACCTGGCTGGCCGGACTGGGCGCATTGCTCGGCAGCTACAACGCCGTCTCAGGAGCGTCGACCACCATCACCAGCCCCGCGACCGCGACCGCGACGAATGGAAATGCCTTCACCTATCGTGTCACCACTGGACCTGACGCAGCGAATTGGTTTGCCGCCTCGAACCTGCCGCCCGGGCTGACCATCAGCACCACCGTCGGTCGCATCACCGGAACTCCGACGACTAATGGAGTCTACTCCGTTCTTCTCACCGCATCGGACGATCAGCGGCCTGATCGGACCATCCGAAAAGTTCTCACGCTCACCGTCAAACCGCGGAACGGCGGCTTTCCGATCGTCACCGGTCAACCCCAAGGCACCCGTACGACGGAAGGTTCGTCGGTTACCCTGACCGTATCCGCGACCGGACCCGACCCCCTTCGCTACATGTGGCGCAAGGACGGTGCGGTCATCACCGGCGAGACGAATTCCTCGCTGAACTTTGGCGCCGTGTCCACCAATCAGGCGGGCACCTACAATGTGTATGTGGCCTCGCAATACGGTGTCACCGTGAGCAGCAACGCCGTGGTGACAGTCGTCCCAGCGCCCCGCTTCACGAATTTCCAGTTGCATGACGGACAGCTCGATCTTGGCTTTGTTCGCGAGTCCGGTGCCGCGTATGAAATTCAATTCAAGGAACCCACCGAAGGTTCCACCTGGCAGCAGTGGACGAACTGGCCCGCAAGCGCATCGTCCGCCAACACGACCGTGACTGCGTCCAGCGCCACCGCACCCGCACGACTTTATCAAATACGAATGACGTTGCCGTGAGTTGAAAACGGACCGGGCGGTCCGCGGCATGGATGCTGCACACTCAAGGTTTAGTCGAAAGTTCAGTGACCTGTTTGACCTAGAATGGAACATCTATGAAAGCCACTCACATTCCTTCGCTCCTGCTCGCGCTCGCGCTGCAGGTGCTCCCGGTAACGCGCGTCTTCCTGACAGCAACTCCAGTAGCGGGATCCAGCTACGCCATCGTATCGACCTGGATCGCCGGTCTCGCCGCGTTGATGGGTGGGTATAATGCGGTGTCCGGCGCCTCAACAACCATCACCAGCGCCGCGACAGCGAGAGGCACCAACGGCCTGCCGTTTTCGTATCGCATCACGACGGGCCCTGACACGGCCAACAGATTCTCGGCGGTCCCTCTTCCAACTGGTTTGACCTGCGCCACCACCACTGGACGAATCACCGGAACGCCAACTGAGGACGGCGTATTCACTGTCCTGCTGACCGCTTCCGACAGCGGCCGGGCGAATCGAACCGTGACCAAGAATCTTACGCTGACAATCGTCCCAGGAAGCGGCGGCACAACGCCGCCCACAATTTCGACGCAACCCACCAGCCGCACCGCAACCAACGGCGGCACGACGACATTCAGCGTGGTGGCGAGCGGCTCAGGCACGCTCCGCTATCAATGGCGCACGAACGGTGTGTCCGTAAGCGGAGCAACAAATTCCACACTGACGCTTTCCAGCATCACCACCAACCACGCCGGCAGCTACGCCGTCGTTATCACCAACAGCTACGGCTCAATCACCAGCTCCACCGCAACGTTGACCGTGCTCGTTCCTCCATCGATCACGACAGAGCCCTCCGGCCAGACGGTGACCGCTGGTAACAGCGCGAGCTTTACCGTGGTCGCCGCAGGCACCGCGACGCTTGGATATCGCTGGCGCAAAAACGGCACGTTCATCACCGGCGCAAACAGCGCGACGTACACTTTACCCAGCACGATCACCGGCGACGCTGGCAGCTACACGGTGGTGGTGACCAACAGCGCGGGCTCAATCACAAGCTCGGTCGCGACGTTGACCGTCAATTCCGCTCCCGTCGCTCCCTCGATTTCGACTCAACCTGCCAGTCAGACTGGCACCGTGGGCGGCAGCGTGACGTTGACCGTAGTAGCATCCGGCACAGCGACGCTGGCCTACCAATGGCAGCACGAAGGCAACAACGTCGGAATAGGCACCAATGCGTCGCTCACGCTGACCAGCCTGACGACCAATGACGCAGGCAATTACCAAGTCATCGTCACCAATTCCGTCGGTTCGATCACCAGTTCCGTCGCATCATTAACCGTGAACCTGGCGCCGGAAGCTCCCGGCATTTCCTCGCAGCCCGAGAGCGTCACGGTTACGTCCGGCAGCAACGCAACTTTCAGTGTCACCGCGACGGGCACTGCGCCTCTCCGCTATCAATGGCGCAAGACGGGCGTGGCGGTCGCAGGCGCGACCAACTCAACTCTCGCCTTCACACCAGCCGTCGTGCTCAACGCCGGCGACTACACCGTCGTCATCACGAACGTCGCCGGCGCCGTGACCAGCTCCGTAGCGACGTTGACAGTGACCACACCGCCCACTCCCGATTCGATTCGCCCGACGCTCATCGTAGTCTCTCCTGCGGCAGCCGTTACTTCGGTCACCTCGAACACGATTAACCTCACCGGAACCGCAGCAGATAACCAGGCCGTCACGTCAGTGCTGATTCAACACAACGGCGGTGAAGCTGTCGCGGCCGCAGGAACCAACTCCTGGAGCGCCACCGCGAGTCTCGTTCCGGGAACCAACACGTTCCAGATCGCCGCCACCGATGCGGCAGGCAACTTCTCGATCACCAACACTAAGATCGTGATCTACAAAGTGAATCTCCCGCTCGCCCTGACCATCAACGGCAGCGGACTCGTCTCCGGCGCGACGAATGGCCAGTTGCTCGAACTCGGAAAGTCCTACGCACTGAAAGCCACCGCGAAGCCAGGCAACATCTTCAGCAACTGGCTCGCGAACAGCGAATCCAGCAACTCCGCGACGCTGAACTTCGTGATGGCCTCCAACCTTTCCGTCGTCGCGAACTTCGTCACCAATCCCTTCGTGACGCTGAAGGGAAACTACTCCGGCCTCTTCTACCCCAACGCGCCCGAGCCGCCGCACGAGCAATCCGGCTCGTTCACTCTCGCCGTGACGGATAAGGGCACTTACAGCGGCAAATTGATGCTCGCGGGTGCAGCCTACTCCGTGAGTGGCCCGCTGGATTTGTCACTCGCCGCCACGAAGACGATCCTCCGCAAGGGAACCAACACGGTCACGCTGGCCTTCCAACTGACTGTCGGATCCGATGAAGTAGTCGGCACGGTGAGCAATGAATTCTGGACCAGCGACCTCTCTGGCTATCGCACCGGATTCGATGCGAAGTTGAATCCGGCGACCAACCATTCCGGCAAATACACGATGCTTCTCTCCGGCGGCGGAGACGCAGCCACCAGCCCGGCGGGCCAAAGTCCGGCGACATTGGATATCACCACGGCCGGAGCAGTTTCATTGAAAGGAACACTTTCAGACGGAACCGCCATCGCACAGAAGATGACCTTGGCGGCCAACGGCCAGACGCCTGTGTACGTGAATCTATACAAAGGCAAAGGATCACTGATCGGATGGATGACCATCTTGAACAACGACACCAACGACACGCCGGGGCTGTTGCTGTGGACCAAGAAGGAAACAGCCGGCGGGAAGATTTACCTCGCTGGCTTCACCAACGAAACGCTCGCACTAGGTTCGCGTTACGTCGCACCAGCCAATGGTGCCGCAGCGTTAGACTGGACCAATGGCCTGCTGCTGATTGAGCAAGGCAATCTGACGGTCCCCATGACGAACATCATAGCCCTCAGTTCCGCGAACAAGTTCACCGTCACTTCGACCAACACCAGCAAACTTACGCTCAGCCTGACTACCGCCTCTGGCTTGCTCAACGGCGCGTTCGTTCACCCGGATACGCTGAAGAAAAGCAGCATCAAAGGCGTGGTTCTCCAAAAGCAAAACGTTGGCGGAGGCTTCTTCCTCGGCACCAACCAAAGTGGCAACGTTTCATTCTGACCTGCTGACGACGTTCGCTGCTTTGATCCTCAGAGCGGAGCAAATCATCTCTTCAACCCATTGATCCGCGGCGTCGCGCTCAAGAATGGCGCGACGCCCCTTTCAACTTCCGATCTCCGCAGCTCTCCCCTCGCACAGCGGCACTTGCAGTTCATTTGCAAATAAACCGGCGCTGGTCGCGGTGATTGAACTTGTCGTTCCGCGGGCGACTTCCTGTAATGCGAGTGCTTTGCAAGATCTGCGTGTCACCTCAGTTTTCCGCACCGCGGCGAGCCTTCTCGCCACGCTGGCGCTCTGTGCCCTGGTGTTGATCTGCGGCACGCTCGCAGGCAGCCCTTCCCTCCACGAGCACGTCCACGAAGACGCCCATCACTCCGAGCACGAGTGCGTCATCTCGCTCTTCGCCCACGGGTCGGTTCACTTCGAAGCAGCCGCACCCCTCGCCACGGCAGCACCGGTTTCAGAAACATTTCTCGTCCCCACCGCACTGGTCTCGTTCATTCCATCGATCGGACTTCTTCGCCCCCCGGAACGCGGTCCGCCCATCACTCTCTCCTGAATCCGTCCCCCGGATTCCTCGCGTGTTTCTGAAGCCACTCGCGACCATCGGTGAAGTGCATTGATGCGGCCCGCGGCAGCTTCACAACTAAACTCTGTTCCGCCGTTGAAGCAAAACTCGGAGGCCTGCGTGCGAACGCAATCGACCTCCGATCCAGCATGGAACCTGTTCCGTGCTGAACGACAACAAAGCTCCCTGCACGAGCCGCCGGCCCTTTGCGCCCGCGTCCTGCGCGTAAACGAAAAACTTTTGGGGTGTGGTGATTGAATGCCCGTCGACGGGCGCCAGCGTTGGATGGACTGCGTCAGCACCGTCGACCGGCTCGACTCTCAATCACCACACCCTGCCCGCTCACATCAACGAACTCGAACCGAACCCGGAATGAATCTCCCCTTTCCATCACCTCGGCCTTGCGCTCATGACCTTATGGGTTGGAACCACCGCGTCTGGAGCCGATGCGACCAACAATTCCACGGCGACCTCATCGAACGGCGTGGCTGCCATTGAGAACACGCTCGCCCGAGCGCGCGCCATTGCGGAGAAGATGGAGACAAACGGCTTTCGCACAAACGCCACCGGGCATCTGCTGGTCAGCTTCGCGATGCTGTCCGGGTTCAAGTGCGACACCTACATGGAGATCGAACCACCGCATCGCTACCCCGTGGTAAAGTTGCGCGACCCGATTCCGCAATACGTCCGGCCGCTGCACGAACGCAAGGTGGCGGTGAACGGTTTCATGCTTCCGCTCCGCACCACGGCGAAGGGTTGCACGGATTTCCTCCTCGTTCGCGACCAAGCGTCGTGCTGCTTCGGCGCCACGCCCAAGATGAATCACTGGATTCACGTCACTGCGCCGGACCCTGGCCTGCGCGTGGTGACCGGCCGGCCCATCACCGTGCTTGGCACGCTCCGCGTCGGACCGTTCGTGGAGAATGGCTCCATCTCCAGCATCTACGAAATGGCCGGAGACAAACTTGAACTTCCCGATTACCGATGAAAACCACACTGCCTTCTTCGAATCGACTCCGCCGCGTCAAACCCGCCACACGCCGCGCGCCCACACGCCTTCCCGTCACCGTGCTGTCCGGATTTCTCGGGGCCGGCAAAACCACGTTGCTCAACCACGTCCTTCACAATCGAGAGGGCCTGCGCGTCGCCGTCATCGTCAACGACATGAGCGAGGTAAATATCGACGGCGCGCTGGTGGCCAACGGCGGCGCGAAGCTCTCTCGCACCGAGGAGAAGCTCGTCGAAATGCAGAACGGCTGCATCTGCTGCACGCTGCGCGAGGATTTGCTCGCGGAAGTCGCGGCGCTCGCGAAGGCACGGAAGTTCGACTACCTGCTCATCGAATCCACCGGCATCAGCGAGCCGCTGCCGGTCGCGGAAACCTTCACCTTCACCGACACCGACGGCAAGACGCTCAGCAAGGTCGCGCGTCTCGACACGATGGTGACGGTCGTCGATGCGAAAAATTTTCTGCGCGACTTCAAGCAGTCCGACTCGCTCAAGGAACGTCGCGCCGCACTGAACGCCGACGATGATCGCACCGTCACGGATCTGCTCATCGACCAGGTGGAGTTCTGCGACGTCGTCGTGCTGAACAAGACCGACCTCGTCACCGCCACGGAACGAAAGTCCCTGCGCGCCATTCTGACGAAGCTCAATCCTCGCGCGCACATCGTCGAGTCTGAGCAAGGGCGCGTTCCGCTCAAGGAGGTGCTCGATACCGGTCGGTTCGACTTCGCCGCGGCGCAACAGGCGCCCGGCTGGATGAAGGTGATGCGCGGCGAGGAACAGCCCGAGACCGCGGAATACGGCATCGGCAGCTTCGTTTATCGCGCGCGCCGGCCGTTTCATCCGCAGCGGTTCTGGAAGTTTCTGCACCGGGACTGGCGTGGACTCCTGCGCAGCAAAGGTCACTTCTGGCTCGCCACGCGCATGGACCACGCCGGGCTCTGGCAACAAGCTGGCAGCACCGGCGTGCATCAATGCGCCGGCTTTTGGTGGGCGGCAGTGGACAAGGAATACTGGCCGACCGACGCCGCATCGCTCGCCGAGATCCGGCGTCTCTCGGAGAAACCGTTCGGCGATCGCCGGCAGGAACTCGTCTTCATCGGCCAGCAGCTCGAAGAGAAGCGAATGCGCGTCGCGCTCGACGCCTGCCTTCTGACCGACGCGGAGATGAAACGCGGTGAATCCAGCTGGACCAAACTTCCGGACCCTTTCCCCGAATGGAAGCAGCTCCAGCCCGTGAACGAGAACGCGAGCGTTTGAACGCCTGCACCTTCCCTATGAATACCCATCAACGATTGTGGTTCCGTCTTCTGGTCGCGAGTTGCGGCACCCTGCTGTCAGGACTCACAGCTCACGCCCAAGAAGAAATTCCACACATCAACGCAGGTGCCGTGACACAGGAGATTG
>JADJPG010000030.1 GCA_016713365.1 Verrucomicrobiota bacterium
TCTCAATTGACGTGACAGCCACCGTCCAGTAGCGGAAGCTACGGTCAGCCGAACTACGGCTGGGCCTTCATTCCGACTGGCGGCGACGGTTGGCGCTGGAACAGCTCTGAGAGCGGCGTTAATCCGATCCTCACCGTCAGCTTCGAAATCACTCCTTGCAGTGGCACTCCTACGATTACTGCCCAGCCTCCGACGGCTGCGTCAGCTGGCGAGCGCGGAAACCTCAGCATTGCTGTGGGCGTTGGCAACACCTGCGTTTCAACCACCTTCGAGTGGATCAAGGGCAACCTCCCCGGCACTGTCGTTCCTGGCCAGAATAGCTCCACGTTGTCTATCGTGGGTGCAGTTCCGGGTGACGCAGGCATCTATCGCCTGCGCGCTACGAATCCTGATGGCTCCGTCACCAGCGATCCAGTTAACGTGTCAGTGACTGCAGACACTACCCGCCCGACGCTGACTCGCGCGGTTGGTCCGGATAACACCCAGATCGTCCTGACCTTCAGCGAAACCCTCGGTGCTGGTGCTGATTCCACGTCCCGCTACTCCGTATCCGGGGCGACTGTGACGGCTGCCTCGGTGGCCAACAACGTCGTGACCCTCACCACCTCGGCTCGCGCCGCAGGCAGCAGCACGGTGACCATCACCGGCCTCACGGACACGGCTGCAACGCCGAACCTGATCAACCCGAATCCGACCACGGTGGGCATCACCACGGTGACGGTCCTGGCTGGAGCGGATGCGGCCTCCACTTGGTCCTATAACACCAACAACCTTGACGCGAACGCGGACTGGACCACGACAGGTGGCGAAGGCTGGCTTGACGGCAACGGTCTTTTCGGTACGGAGACTTCCGCTGCCGCGACGAATGCCTTCCCGGCTCCGATCGCCACGGTCATTCCTCCGCCGAACGCGAACAACGAGTTCCTCACCTCCTACTTCCGCAAGACCGTGACGCTTCCGGCCCTGGCTTCTGGAATGTCCTACGCTCTGAGCTACATCGTCGATGACGGTGCCGTCTTCTACGTGGATGGCGTTGAAGTCAGCCGCTACAACATGCCCGCTGGTGCAGTGACCTACTCTACGCTGGCGCCCGCGGCCGGTGCGGAAGGTGCGCTCTTCGCGCTGCCTCTCTCGATTACTTCGGGAACGCACACCATCGCGGTGAGCGTCCACCAGAGCGCCAACACCAGCTCCGATACCGTGTTCGGTGCTGAGATCATCGTCATCCCGTCGGTTTCGCCGGCGCTGACGGTCTCGCACACCGGTACCAATGCGGTCATCACCTGGAACGCTGACGCGAGCTGGGAACTGGTGAGCTCGGCGAACGCCAATGGTCCGTGGGCTGCCGTTGCCGGCGCTCCGTTCCGTTCGTTCACTGCTCCTGCTACTCAAGCGGCTCAGTTCTACCAACTGCGCTATCGTCCGCAGCCGTAATCACGGCCTGACGGTTTGAATTCACAGAGACCGGGCGAAAGCCCGGTCTCTTTATACCGATGCGACCCTTGATTGCCGTGGCGACTGCTGGGAACCCGAAGCAGAACCGTCAAAACTTCAAGATGTGGAACGTGGTATCAAACCACAGTCCATTGAACTCGAACTGCATGGTGGGTGGATCGAAGTCCCCGCTGAACCAGGTCAGCTGATTGCGTGGCGCCACCATCTCGCACATCTCATCAAACATCGCGTCGTCGAGGCCGATGATTCCGTAGCGGTCGCGGCGCAGTTCCTCTTTCTCCATTCCACGATAAAGGCTCTCCGCTTCCGGCAGCGACCGTTTAACGATCCAAATTTCCGCGTCAGGAATCTTCACCGCCAGTTTGTGCAGTTTGCTGACACTGCATTCGCCGCATTCCACCCATAGCGCGGGTCGCAGCGAATAATCCAACTGGATGACGTCCGGCTCGAATGGAATGTTGTCATCCGTCAGTCGAGGTTCAATCTGCAACCGCTCTCGGTGGAAAAGGACGTAGGCCAGGAACTTCAGCATGACGTGCTTGGTGCTTTCGTTGTCCTTTTGGCCGACAATGATCTTCGACGGCAACGCTCGACGGCGTTCCTCGCTCTTCAGATCAAAACTGTATTTCCCGGTCATGCCAGACCGGTTGTAGCAGCAGGGAGGCTATTCCACAAACGCCGAGTGCCCGATCGGGCTGCTCAGGGTTCCACGAAGACCGGTGTGCCGAGGCTCACCAGCCGCAGCAGATGCTCGGCGTTCCAGTTGGCAAGGCGAAAGCATCCGTGGGATTCGGTGCGACCCACGTCTTCCGGCTTCGGCGTGCCGTGGATGCCGTAGCCGGGCTTGTCGAGGCTGAGCCACACCGTGCCGACCGGATTGTTGGGACCCGGCTGAAGAATGAGCTTCCGCCCCAGCTGTTGCGCTTCTGAGGACTCCGGAAATACGGCCGGGTCAAAAGTGTAGTTCGGATTCGGCGCCACCGCGGCGATGTGCAACTCCTCGCCCAGCGGCCGTTTGTCGACGCGCGCCGCGATGCTGCACGGGAAATGAGCGATCAAGTTCGTCGCGCTGTCGTAGGCATGCAGCTTCCGTTCGCCCAGATGAATGCGGAGAAACGCCGCCTTAGTGTCGACTGCGACTGGACCGGCGTTGACGAGTTTCAGAACGGTGCCGGCGCTGATCTTGTTCCAGTCCACTTGCGGATTCAACCAGCGCACCAGCTTGGGATTCGAATGCGTGCGCTCGGAAATCAGTTCGAGAATCGTTTCGTAAGCCAGGGTTGATTGCTGGGATTTCGCCAGCCAGGAAGTTCCCAGCGGCTGCAAGCTCGCGACATCCTCTGCGGTAACCGTGTATTCCACGAAGAGCGGTTCACTGGTCGTCAGCAGTGCGAGGGTTGCGTCGTTTGGAGTCCCGGTTACGGGGAGTTGATTCTGTTGTTGAAACGCGCGCAGGGCCGCACGGGTTTGCGAACCGGCTACGCCATCGAAGGATCCAGAAGAGAACCCGCGTCGCGCCAGCTCGACTTGCGTGGTGAGGATCGAGATGTCGAACGGGCTCTTGCTGGAATTGGTCGTTGCTGCCGAGATAGAGGGTGTTGCTGTGGCGACTCGCGTCGGTGGATTCGTCTTCGGGGGAACTGAAGCCGGGACGAACGCGTTGGTGTGAACTGGTGGACGCGGCTCCGGTCGCGCGGTAGGCGGGTTGACCGGGACGAGCACCATCGGTTCGGCGCGCCGGCCATCGCGCTCCGCCACGGGAACGATGATCGCTCCGTTTGATTCGACGATGGGTGCCGGCGGTTGAACGATGCGCGCGCTGCCTTTCGTGGCGGGTTCGCTGCTTTGCCACCAGACCCAGCCGACCGATCCAGCCGAGAGCACGACGAGGCTGCGTACGAGAATTCCTCCCGCACGCCGGCCGGTTCGAACCATCGAGATGGGAGGCGGCAGCCGCACAGTAGATTCCTTCGGTTAATCCGGGCTGATCGTAAAGCCTGAACCGCGACAATCTGCGGTGCTCGACCGGAACGTCGAGGCGGGAGACTATCTGCTGCGTCGGCGCTTAGGGTTGAAATCCCATCGTCGCACTAAGGTCTCCGCGGGTCGGATTTGGCGGGTGAATTTCGCGCTGCGCCGTCCGAGGAAGAACTGTCGGGAGACCTTGGCAGGAGATTCTCTCCCTCGCGTAACGGCTGAGCCTGGCGGGCCTGTTCGTCCAGGACGTCAGCCTCGCTCTCCAGTCCGCCTTCCGCTTTGGTGGACACGACATCCGGTTCTTCGAGCGGCCCGGCGGCAGGAAGCTTTTCCTCTGCGGGAGTGTCGGTCATCCCAGCCGGCCTCCCGTCGAGCATGGTGATGGGGATGCCCTGCGGGAAGACCACCTCGCGGGCTTCGTCAGGCATCGAGATGCCATGGTTTTGATACGCGCGTTTTACCAGCCGGATCATCGAGGACCGCACTTTCAAGAAACTGTGTTCGCGCCCATTGATCCAAAAATAAACCCGCAGATTTACGGTCGCCTTTCCGAGGCTATCGACCAGCACCAACGGTTCCGGTTCGCTCAGCACCGCCGGATGGTCCATCAGCACTTGAAGCGCGATTTCCTGCGCTTCGGTAATTGAATCGTCGTAACCGATGCCAACATCAAACTGGTCGCGCCGGTTGGAGTTGGTCGTGAAGTTGCGGAGATTGCTCTTGTAGACGCTCGCATTGGGGATCTGCACGAGGTTCCCATCCAAAGCCATCAGGATCGTGGTGCGCACGTTCAACTGCTGCACATATCCGGTCACGCCCGAAACCTCGACGAGGTCGCCCGTCTCGAACGGCCTCTGCATGCTCAGGAAAATGCTGGCCAGAAAATTCTCCGTGATGTCCCGGAAGGCGATGCCCACGGCCAGACCGACCAGACCGGTGCCTCCCACCACGGTCAACGCCAGTTGGGTCAGGCCGGAAACGCGGAGCACAATGTACGTGCCCATGAGAATCACCATCGCACCGATGCCACCCGCGATCACATTGCGCAGCAGTCGCGCTTGAATCCGGTGACGCAGGAGTGAACGCGTTCTCCGCGCCGCCAGCAGTCCGGCTCCCACTGACAATCCGAGGATGAGCAGCCCAAGAAGGAGCAAAGGCAGGGAACGTAGGAAGTCGCGCCACAGCCCCGACAGTCCCTGCCATGCCGCCCCGAAGTCCCAGATCGACGGTTCGGCCACTTCCATGCGATTGGCCACGGCGACGACGTCCTGGGTGTTGCGCGCCAGGTCGCCCGCCCACTTCTTGAGTTCGTCGGACGCCACGCGCCCCTTGAGGAAGACGACCCCTTCTTCGACCCTGACTTCCGGCGCGGTAAACCAATCCGTCGCCTCCAGCACGCTTTGGAGGCGTTTGCCGATTTCTTCATCCCGCGCGACGGGTTTGACGTCCACCTTCGCGGGCGCCAACGAGAGCTCCTCCCTAGCCAGGGCCGCTGCTGGCGAAGTGCCGGCTTTCAGTGGCGGTTCTTGCGCCGTGGCCGTCACGCTCAGCATTCCGTAAAAAACTGCGAACCACGTCCCTCGGCGAAGCCGTCTACAAATGTCGCCTGCCGATCGCCGCATCATGTGTGTTGTTTGTTGCGTGGTCATCGCGCGGGGTGTTTTTCAGGATGATCGCTGGCGTTCTCCCGAACCTCCGCCTGCGCCGCGCAAAAACAGGTGCCGAAGACACCTACGCAGCTTGAGAGGTAAAGCCACAGCAGGAACGCCACGATGCTGCCGAGGGCGCCGTAAAGCGCGTTGAAGCGACCCAAGTGCGCCGCTTGAAGCAGGAACAGCAGTCCGCCCGTCCAGATCAAGACCGTCGCGCCCAGCGCGGCGAGCCAGACTTCAGCAAACTTGGTGGGCCGGCTGGGGGCCAGCTTGTAAATCATGATGATCCCGTAGAACAGCACCAGCCACGGAATGAAGCCCAGAACCACGTCCAATACCCACGATGGAATGTCGAGATAGTCGATGAGCCACCGTTGCACCAACCGCGCCGCGCCGGGCACGAGAACCCCGAACAACGCAGCGCTCGCCGTGATGGCGAGCAAACCGAGGCTTCTCGATGGCAATCGCCACCAGTTGGTGGTCGGCGAATGCCAGATGCGGTTCGTGCTCCGAATCAGCGTGCGCAGGAATTTTAGCGCGCCCCATACCAACAGGGGAAAGGCCGCCAGATTGAATTTGCCGCGCGACTCCAGCACGCCGTGAATACTTTTCTCGACGTCGCGTTTCTGTTCGCTCGTCAGCGGAATGTAATGATTGACCCACTGGACGACCTCGCGCGTTGCCACCTCGCGCTCGACGAACAGCGACCCGGCGCTCACCAGCATGAATATCAAAGGCAGGAGTGAGAGCAGCAGGTAATAACCGAATGCGGCGGCGCGATGGTCGCCATCCACTTCGACCCAACGCGCCCCGGCCAGCCTGAGCGTCCGCCATCGATCGGGTTGCTGTGTGTTAATCGACCCTGTTTGCATTGGTTCGAATGGCGGTCGAAGCCACTCTCAGATCCCTTCCATCGCGGTCGTGTATTCACCGCGGCGCGCGGCGCGATTGCAGCGGACACGACGAAGCAGAGCCTGTTGAGCCGCTTTTACGTTTGCTTCGTCGTCGTGCCAGATTTCCAAAGCCGGTTGCTGGAGGGCGCGGCCATACGAGAACGACAACGCCCAAGGCACGCGCGACTTGAATCGAGCATTCATCGCATTCAAACGGGCCGAAGCCAGTTCAGCGGATTGACCGCCCGACAGGAACGCAATCCCCGGCACGGCAGCGGGAACGTTTCGCAGGAGACACTGCACCGTGGCGTCGGCTACTGCTTCGTCCGATGCTTGCTGCGGGCAGGTCAACCCCGGCAGCACCATGTTCGGCTTGAGGATGATTCCCTCCAGCAGCACGCGCTGGCAGTTCAACTGGATGAACACATTTCGCAAGGCTTCCTCCGTGACTCTGCGACAGCGCTCCAACGTGTGCTCTCCGTCCATGAGGACTTCAGGTTCGACGATGGGAACGAGTCCGGCTTCCTGGCACAACGCCGCATAGCGCGCCAGCGCGTGCGCGTTGGCCTCCAGGCCACTGCGGCTGGGAACGCCGTCGCCCACGGTAATCACCGCGCGCCATTTGGCGAACCGCGCGCCCATCTGAAAATATTCCGCAAGGCGTTCGCGCAACCCATCCAGACCTTCCGTGATTTTCTCTCCGGGATGACCGGCCATGTCCTTCGCGCCGGCGTCCACTTTGATGCCGGGAATAATTCCCGCATCGGTGATGACTTTGATGAAGGGAGTGCCGTCCTTCTTTTGCTGGCGAATCGTCTCATCGAAGAGGATCACGCCACTGATGGATTCGCCCAGACCGGGCGTGGTGATGAGCAGTTCCCGATACGCGCGTCGGGCCTCCTCGGTCTGCGGAATGCCGAGCTTCGCGAAGCGCTTGTTGCAGGTGGGATGGCTTTCATCCATCGCCAGCACGCCCTTGTCGTCGGCGACCATCGCCCTTGCGGTGTCTATCAGCAGTTGTGTGTTCATTTGGGGTTGCTCCATTTCCAGTTCCGAATTTCGGGCATGTCCTCGCCATGCTCAGCGATGTATTGCTTGTGCTCGATAAGCTTGTCCCGCAGGGCTTGCTTGGCGTAGGCCGCGCGCGGACCGAGCGAAGGCACGCGGTCAATCACGTCGGCGACGAGATGAAAACGATCCAGGTCGTTCATCACCACCATGTCGAAGGGCGTCGAGGTCGTGCCTTCTTCCTTGAAGCCGCGCACATGGATATTCTTGTGATTGGTGCGCCGATACGTGAGCCGGTGGATGAGCATCGGATAGCCGTGATGCGCGAAGATGATCGGTTTGTCTTTCGTGAAGAGCGTATCGAAATCTTTATCACTCAGGCCGTGCGGATGTTCGCTCTGCGGTTGGAGTTTCATCAAATCCACCACGTTGATCACCCGGACTTTCAGTTCAGGGAAAATGCTTCCGGAGCAATTTCACCGCGGCCAGGGTTTCGAGGGTGGGCACGTCGCCGCAGCACGCCATGACGACATCCGGCTCGCCGCCCTGATCGTTGCTGGCCCACGGCCAGATGCCGATGCCGGCCGTGCAATGTTTGATGGCTGCGTCCATGTCGAGCCATTGCGGCGTGGGTTGTTTGCCAGCCACGATCACATTCACGTAGTTGCGGCTGCGCAGACAGTGATCCGTCACCGAGAGCAGCGTGTTCGCATCAGGCGGGAGATAGACGCGCACGATCTCCGCCTTCTTGTTCGCCACGACATCAATGAAGCCGGGGTCCTGATGACTGAAGCCGTTGTGATCCTGCCGCCACACGTGCGACGACAGCAGGTAGTTCAGCGAGGCAATGGGCCGACGCCACGGAATCTTGCCGGCCACGTCCAGCCACTTGGCGTGCTGGTTGAACATCGAATCCACGATGTGAATGAACGCTTCGTAGCAGGAGAAGAAGCCGTGACGGCCGGTGAGCAAATAACCTTCGAGCCAGCCTTCGCACTGATGTTCACTCAACACTTCCATGACGCGGCCATCGGGAGCGACGTGATCGTCGCCGGGAAGAATTTCCGCCGTCGAGCAGCGATCCGTCACCTCGAACACTGCGCCCCAGCGATTCGAGTTCGTCTCGTCCGGGCTGAAGACCCGGAAATTGGCGGAGTTGCGTTTGATCACGTCGCGGATGAACTCCCCCTGCACGCGCGTAGCTTCGCCCAACGCACCGCCGGGCTTTACCACCTTGACCGCGTAGTCGCGGAAATCCGGCAGCCGCAGATCGTTTAACAACAAGCCGCCGTTGGCGTGCGGATTGGCGCTCATGCGGCGCTCGCCTTTCGGGGCGAGTTCGGCAAGTTCGGAACGCAGCTTGCCAGTCTTGTCGAACAACTCCTGCGGACGATAGCTTTTCAGCCACTTCGCCAGAACTTTCACATGCCCCGGATGGCTCATGTCGCCCATCGGCACTTGATGCGAACGCCACGAGCCTTCGGTCTTTTTGCCGTCTGCCATCTTCGGGCCGGTCCAGCCCTTGGGTGAGCGCAATATGATCATGGGCCAGCTTGGTCGCTTCTTGAAACCGTTCGCACGCGCCTCGCGTTGAATGCGCCGGATGTCAGCCGTCACCACATCGAGCGTGGCGGCCATGAGTTGGTGCATCTTGTCCGGGTCGTCACCTTCGACGAAATACGGCGTGTAACCGTAACCGCGAAAGAGCGCTTCCAATTCGTCATGCGGAATGCGCGCCAGCACCGTAGGCCCGGCGATTTTGTAGCCGTTCAAATGCAGAATCGGCAGCACCGCGCCGTCATGCACCGGATTGAGAAATTTGTTCGAGTGCCAGCCCGTGGCGAGCGGGCCGGTCTCCGCCTCGCCATCGCCTACGACGCACGCGACGATCAGGTCGGGATTGTCGAACGCCGCGCCGAATGCGTGCGACAGCGAATAACCCAGTTCGCCGCCCTCGTGAATTGAGCCGGGCGTTTCCGGCGCAACATGGCTCGGAATGCCGCCGGGGAAGGAGAACTGTTTGAACAACCGCTGCATCCCATCCGTGTCCTGCGAGATGTTGGGATAAACTTCCGAGTAAGTGCCTTCGAGGTAGGCATTCGCCACCAAGCCCGGTCCGCCGTGGCCCGGACCGGTGATGTAGATCACGTTCAAGTCGTGCGCCTTGATGACGCGATTCAGATGGGCGTAGATGAAGTTCAGCCCCGGCGTCGTGCCCCAGTGGCCGAGCAGGCGCGGTTTGAGGTGAGCCAGCTTGAGCGGCTGCTTCAACAGCGGATTGTCGTAGAGATAAATCTGACCGACCGAGAGGTAATTCGCCGCGCGCCAGTAGGCGTTCAGTTTACTGAGCAATTCCGGCGTAAGGGCATCCGTTTTCATTTTCATCGTTCAATAGTCCTGTGGCGCATTTGGACTGACGACTGACGATCCGTAATTCCCATGCTGCTCTCCTCCGGCTCCGTGAACGCCTCGCCTTCTTTGGGAGAATTGAACTCCAGCTTGGATAGGTCGGGAAACTTCGTCTCGAAACATTCAGCCTTCGATTTCATGTTTTTACTTTTGTCTTGTGCGCTGGGGCGGGTTTGGCGCGGACGCAAAACTGATTCTGTCCTGAGGGAGCAACTGCGCTATGGGGTGAAACCCCACCTTGGAATCCTCCTGCGCCACGCGGTTTCCCCAGCGGGAGTCAGCGTGTTCATGGCGTGCTTCGGTCATCCTCCGAGGAGCCGGAAAGGAAATCGCTGAAACGACAGGGGAAGAACTCCTGCCGCCATTCATCCGAAAACAGGATCAGAGTCCCGACCAGCGCAAACGGGACTCAAACTTCCGAGAAGGCTGAGTGCAATGAGCTACAGCGGGAGCATGGGCGACCAGAGTCAACAGCAGCCGCTCGGCCCGCATCCGCATCCACCTTGCGAAGAATTGCCGCTGCTTGGCTTGCTCGTCACCAGCCCCCACCCGCCAAGGATCACGCGCCGGATGGGTTCGCCGGTTTCGGGATGTTTGGTCAACGGGGCGTCATTCGCACTCTGCTTGATTTCGAATTGCCTCACTTCGCCGCCCTCGCGGGCCGGGATGGTTTCGTAAAGGTAGGTCATAAACTTGATGAAGTTAAAAGATTTGATGCCGCCAGCCTTGCCAGAGCATCGGGACCAGTCGGTTCTTCGGCCTGCCAGGGCAGCCACGCCGTGCGGGCGGAATGCTTCTCCACCACTTCGCGCAGGTAACGGTGCTCAGCTTCCTCGCGGCGTTGCAGCAACGGATCGCACGAGCCGCTGTTAAGCAAACTCTGATTGATGACCCACGCAAACGGTTCAATGTGCGCGCGTCGGAGATCTTCCTGCAACGCCGCTGCCTCATGGACTGGCGTCGCCTCGGGCAATGTCACGAGCAGGATGCGCGTGAAAGCCGGATCGCGCAGTCGTTCTAGCAGGCGCATAACTGCCTCGGGTTGCGTGCTGCGGGACTGCCGCTGCAACTCGCGGTTGTAAGCTTCGCTGGCGTCCAGCAGCAGGAGCGTGTGGCCGGTTGGCGCGGTGTCGAGGACGACGAAGCGGTCCGTGCCATTCCCCACTTCGCGGGCGAAGGCGCGGAACACGGCAATCTCCTCCGTGCAGGGCGAGCGTAGATCTTCCTCGAGCAAGGCACGCCCGGCGGCGTCCATTTGTGCGCCTTGGGCCTGCAGGACTTCGGCCTGATACGCCGCCGTCTCTGCCGCCGGATCGATTTTGCTGAGCGTAAGTCCACCCACCTGGCCCGCCAACGTCTGCGCGACGTGCGCGGCCGGATCGGTCGTGCTCAGATGCACCGCATGGCCACGCCGCGCCAGCATCACCGCGATGGCGGCGGCCACGGTGGTCTTGCCAACGCCACCTTTGCCCATCGTCATGACGACGCCACTGCCCTGACGTTCGATGTCCGCCACCAGCGCCTCCAAGCTCTCCATGTCCGGCGGTGTCCATTCGATCGCCAGCTTCGGGGCACAAGCCGCTTCGCCATCGCCATCGAGCAGCACGCGCAGTCCACCGAGGCCGAGAATGTTGATCGGTCGCAGTGGCACGATGAAACTCGGCAGGCTGCCGATGAAATCCTTCGCCGATTCCAACGCCGCCAGTCCGCGACGTTGCATGGCTTGCGAGGTCACATCTTCCGGGCATTTCGTTTCAAACATGCCGTTGATGACGAGGCACTGATTGCCCACGCCCAACGCACGCAACTCGCCCGAAGTCCGCCCGGCCTCATTGAGCGCGGCCAACTGCGGCCGGCTCACCAGCACCAGCGTCGTCGCCGTGGCATCAGCCAGAATTTTGACCGTGCCTTCGTAAATCGCGCGCTGCTTTTCCAGACCAGCCAGCGGGCCAAGGCAGGACGTGCCGCTGGTGTTGTTGTCGAGGAATTGGTCCCACGCCTTGGCCAGGCTCATCAGGCGCAACGTGTGACCGGTGGGCGCGGTGTCGAAGATGATGTGGTCGTATTCCTTGGTGGTTTCGGGATTGCCAATCAGGCCGGAGAACTCATCGAAGGCCGCAATCTCCACCGTGCAGGAACCGGAGAGCTGCTCTTCCATGCTCCGCAGTGCACCCTCCGGCAGCAGGCCCCGCATCGGACCGATCAGGCGCTCGCGATACGCCGCCGCTGCTTCGACCGGATTGATGTTCAAGGCATGGAGGCCCGCTACTCCAGCAATCGGCTTGGGCTGGTTGGTCAATGTTGTTTCCAGGACTTCATCCAGATTGGAGGCCGGGTCGGTGCTGACCAGCAGCACGCGCTTGCCGGACTCCGCCAGCTTCAGAGCCGTCGCACAGGACAGCGATGTTTTGCCCACGCCACCCTTGCCGGTGAAAAACAAGTAGCGCGTCGTGTTCGCGGGATCGGGTCGATAGAGAGGAAGTTTCACGACACCACCTCCGCACTCTCACCCAGCACTGTGCGGGCAAGTGTCTCGCGTTCCGTATCGGTCAGGTAGCGCCCCTTCAGGTGTATCTCGCCATCGACGAAAATCAGCGGCAGCGCGTCCACGCCTTCCTTGTCCAGCAGCTCCTTCACTGCCGGGTTTTGCACAAACGCCATTGGCTGCTGGCCGAGATTGAAGCGCTCCACCTTCACGCCCTTCTGGCTCAGCTGCGTGAGCAGCGCGGCGAAACTCACCAGCGCCGGATCAATGTCGTTGCCGCAAAGACCGGTCGAGCAGCACATCGGCGGATCGTAAACTTGGATGGTTTTCATAATGGTTCGGCTATTTCGTGGCCTTGAGTTGATCGCGACGGCCTTCCGCGTAGGCGGCGAACACGCGGCGGATCTCGTCCCGCACGCGGCGGAACACGATCAGCTTTTCCTCATCAGTGCCGGTGGCGTGCGCCGGATCATCGAAACCCCAGTGATGCCGGTTCAATTGGCCGGGAAACATCGGGCACGCCTGGTCGGCATTGCCGCAGACCGTGACCACTGTCTCGATGTCCTGTTTCAAAAAGTCGTTCATGTGCTTCGAGCTGTGCGCCGAGATGTCGATGCCGATCTCTTTCATCACCTGAATGCCAAGCGGATGCACGTAGCCCGCCGGCTTGGAACCGGCGCTGTGAACGTCGAGGATGTCGCCCGCAACGGCTCGCAGGATGCCTTCGGCGAGATGGCTGCGACAGGAATTGCCAGTGCAGAGGATGAGGATGGAGGGCTTGGTCATTTTGATGTGCGTTTGGTTTTTGTAGTGCGGGAGGAAGCAGTCGGCGACGCATCGAATGCTTCAGCCACCCAGCAGCATTCAGACTGTCGGGCTTTCAATTTGCGGAGGTCATCCCGAAAGATGGGATGCGTCGGGAGACAGTCCTGGAGACAGCGCAATTGCCAGTCCAGTTCGCGCGGACGTTCCGCCGGCAGCGAGTAAATCATCCACTGCTCATGCCGCCGCGACTCGACCATCCCGCGCTGGCGCAGATACGCCAAGTGCTTGGACGCCGCGACCTGAGTCAGGCCGAGAATGTCCTGGAGGTGACATACACAAAGCGGGGATTGCGTCAGCAGATGAACGATGCGAAGCCGCGTCTCGTCGCAGAGGCAGTTGTAAATCTGGATAAGTTGCGAAGGTGGCATACCCATGTAATGAATATACCTGCATAAGAATATGCGTCAACCACCCCACTCACCGCGTCATGCGTCCTTTTCGACGGTCGCTCGTCTTAACTATTGAAAACGGGCCGCCCCGAAGGCGGACCACCAGAGAAAGAACAAGCAACATGAAGACTCAGGAACTGCAAAACGACACCGTCAAAACAATCGTGCGCGAGCGCTACGGCCGCATCGTAGAAGAAGGCGGAAGCTGCGGCTGCGCGCCGACCTGCTGCGCCCCGGGAGCGGTTGCCAAAACAACAGACCGCAATGCCGCAGCCATCTCGCAAGGGTTGGGTTACTCCCACGATGAAACCCGCTCCGCGCCTGAAGGGGCGAACCTCGGTCTCGGGTGCGGCAACCCTCAGACGATTGCCGCGTTGAAATCGGGCGAGACCGTGCTCGACCTCGGCAGTGGCGCCGGCTTTGACGCCTTTCTGGCCGCCCGCGCTGTCGGTCCTTCCGGTCGCGTCATCGGGGTCGATATGACGCCCGGGATGATTAGCAAGGCCCGGAAGAACCAGGCCGAAGGCGGATTTGAGAACGTCGAGTTCCGTCTCGGCGAGATTGAAAGACTGCCTGTCGCCGACTCGACCGTGGACGTCATCATCTCCAATTGCGTCATCAACCTGTCACCGGACAAGCCGAGTGTGTTCCGCGAAGCTTTTCGCGTGTTGAAAGCCGGCGGACGTCTCGCCATCTCGGACATCGTCGCCCTCGCGCCGATTCCCGAGGAACTGCGGCAGGATTGGGAGCTCTACACCGGCTGCGTGGCCGGCGCGTCATCGGTGGAGGATTTGAAAGATATGCTCACTCAGGCGGGATTCACGAAGATTCGGATTATGCGGAAGGATGACAGCCGTGAAATCATTGGTGGATGGTTTCCCGGTCGGAAGGCGGAAGACTTCGTGGCCTCGGCCAATATCGAAGCGGTAAAACCTTAAACAACTGATGAACGCAACGGTGGAACATATCTGGCACGAGTTCGCCGAAAAGCTGGATCAGTTCATCCGCGCGCGGGTGTCTGACCCGGCCACGGCGGAGGACATCCGGCAGGATGTTTTCGTGAAGATTCAGCAACGGCTTGGGCAGCTCCAGGACCCGGCCAAACTCCAGAACTGGATTTACCTCATCGCGCGCAACGCCGTCATCGACCACTACCGCACGCGCAAGGAAACCGTGGAAGTGCCGGAGACGCTGCCTGCGAAACCGGCGGAGCACGACCCGGAGATTGAAGGACTGAAAGCGTCCTTCCGCCGGATGATTTACAGCCTGCCCGAACCGTATCGCGACGCGCTGGTCCTGACCGAACTGGAGGGACTCACTCAAAAGGAACTGGCGGAGCGGCTGGGCATCTCAGTGTCAGGGGCGAAATCGCGCGTGCAACGCGCCCGTGAACAGTTGAAGGAAATGCTGCACAAGTGCTGTTACCTTCGAGTTCGACCGGCGGGGCGGGTTGATTGATTGCACACCACGCACCAGCGGTAGCTGCAAAGAGTGCGAGGAATCTCGGTGAGAGACATTCACCGCTCACAAGCTCGCAAAGAAATTCGGCATCGAAGATCGCCGAACTGTTCGCCCTCACCGGAACATGTGCATACACACCTGAGTTCCGCGCACCATCATTGTGGTGGTACTGCCGGGGAATGGGCGATTAACCGAAAGCGCCCAAGACCAGCAGGTCGATGCCCTTTGATACTCCTTCGCCAGCGATTACCGACCCAGGACGGCCAGGCAGCAGTTTCGAAATGACGCCGTAACCCTCCCGGTTGAGCGGGTCGCGGGCGTCCTTCGACGCTGCTTCAGGCGCCGCATCGGCGCGTCCCACCACCGGGGCTACGTGCCGAACGCGGTGCCGAATTTTGGAACAGACTTCCTCGGCGGCTATTTCAAGGCCGGTTCGCCGTTGCCTTCGTCAAAGTAGAATGTGCCGTTGACCTCGCTGAACTGCAGGTATTGTGTCCAGCGAAACAGGCCGGTCTCACGGGTTGCTTCGAGCTTCTTCACATTCACTTTAGGCGCGGGCTCCTTGCTGTGGACGAGCGCCTCGTGGAGGACGCGTCCGTCCATCGGCTTGATTGGCTTCACGCCGAGCAGATGAAGGATCGTCGGCGCGAGATCAATGTTGCCACTCGGCACGTCGCTGATCTGGCCTTTCTTGATGCTCGGGCCTGCGGCGACCAGCGTGTTGTTCATGTCGTAGCGGCTCAGTGACGCATGCGTGCCGCGACCGCGGGTTCCCCCGGCGGAGATGATCATCCCGGGCGCCCCGTTGTCGTTGCGACTGGCGTTCCAGCGCATGGAGATAACCACGTCGGGCGCCGTCGAATTGGTGCTGTTGTAGCCGACGCGTTCCAGCGGGAAGGTGCCTTCAATCGGCAGGCGGGAGAAAATGACGCCGGTGAAATCCGCCGTCTGCAAGAACTCGACGAGGCGTCGGATCACCGGTTCGTCGCGCTCGATGACGTAGAACGACGCGCTGCCGCCCAGCCCGATGACCATCACGTCACCGCGTTCCGGATCTTCCAGCTTCTTGCCGGCGGAGAACTTCTGTTGCTTGAGAATTTTCTCGATGTCCGGCCCCGCTGTAATCGTCGAGAAGCCGTGGTCCGAAACGACAAAAATGTCGGTCTTCTCGTAGACACCCTTCTCCTTGAGCGTCTTGATGACGTCCGCGAGATTCTTGTCGCTGTTCTCGATCGCCACCAGCGCATTGCTGGATCCGATGCCGTGTTCGTGCTGGCTCTTGTCGGGCTCGCTCAGCCAGAGCAGTGTGTATTTCGGCACGCCATTCTTCCAAAGGCTGCGCAGGAGCGACCGGGCCGTCCAATTGTCCTGCGCCAGGTTCGGGTACGTGATCGGAGTGGGGAACGCCTTGTCGTCATTCACCTTGGCCAGCGAAGCGGCGAGGTCTCGTGGAATCGTTTTGCCTTCGAACAACGTGACCGACTTCTTCGCGGCCTCGGAATCCTTCTTCACCGAGCGATCGTGGAAGAGAGCCACCGGTTTGGCTCCCGCGATGATCGTGGGAATGCCCGCCTGCTGCAGGGTTTCAGCGAGGGTCGGCAGTGTGAGATAATGTCCGCCGGTGAGCAGATCGCCCCGGCGCACCGCGTCGAGACTCTCGGAAGCGTAGGTGGTGAGGAAGTTCAGTTCAGGACGGAAGTCGACGTTGGCTTGAATGCCGTTGCGCCCCGGATTGGAACCTGTCGCGAGCGCGGCGCCGTTCGCCTGCGTGGTGCTGACAAACACGCAATGGTTGCGGCGGAAGAAGGTGCCGTTGGTCGCCAGCGAGTAGAGCGTGGGACAATATTGCGGTGTGATGAAGTCCGGGCGCATGCCGTCCCACACCAGCACCACGACATGTTCGGCCTGACCCTGGGCGGACGCGCGATGGACCGCGGATATCCAGCTCAAGATGGCGATCGCGCACCACACCAGCGTTTTCATGTAACGATTCAGTTTCATGTTCATAAGCATGTTCATTTCAATATTCATCAGCGGCGCTCCACTTTGGACGCACACCGTCGCTTGTGCCCGCATGGCATCCATGCGTAACGGCGAAGGACGTATCCCGTTGCACCGGCTCTGTCGCGTCCTTGTCACTCGAGGCCGCGCGCAATTAGACCGCCAGCCGGCCGAGCAATACTCGAAATTTTTCCACTATTACCGCATCCATTATTGAGAGTTCAAATGTGACTGCCAATCCGACCGGCATCTAGTTTTAAGAGAGCCGGGACTATCATGGAAAGACCGGCAAGAAGGGAGAGAAGTCACGTCAACTTGCGCCCGTTGGCACAGCGGGACGAAACACTGTCGAAGAGCCAGCTACGGTGGAGTGCCAGGGAAAGAATGGACACGGCGCCCGTTTGTCACGGATCGTGTTGTACTGCGAATGCCATTCATATTGATGGGAGGACGTTCTCAGCGCTGTGTTTGTGAGGCAAGCGTCAACTTTTTGTCTCCGGCCTCTTGCTCGACATCGCCGGGCTCGCCTGCCCGGAGTTGGCCAAGATTCCGTCGGCTCGATTCAACTCCTGCGGGCGGGCCTTCAATCCTGCATAATCGACACGGGCATCCTTCACGGATTGTTTGAGCATGGCGTCGAACAACGAATGGCTCCCATTCGTAGTGGTTTCCCAACTGAACTTCAGGGATGGCATCGGCGGCTGCTCTGGAATCCGCGAACCGTGTGGCGAATTGATCATTCACACTCGCGCTTCGCAGCGACCCGCAAGCGAATGAAACGGTGACAAACCCGTTCGCCAGTCACAACATCCTCCTCCGGGTGCAGCCACCGGCCTGAGCTGAAACTGACAGGCAAGCGCACGACAACCACGCACCACATTCATGCCGACTACCATTGCTCCCACACCTGACCAGCCCGGCGCACCCAGGCAGTCGCCGCTCGCCCGCCGCTGGCTGCGCACGGGGTCGAAAATTCTAGCCGGGGCAGTGTTGGCGGGACTGCTCGTTTACAAACTAAAATTCACCCCCGTCCCGGTGTCCGCGCATCAAGCCGCCCTCGGAACGGTCACGGCGGAAGTCATGGGCACGGGCACGTTGGAGGCACGCGTGAAAACCGTGATCAGCCCGCGCATTCAGGAACGGCTGGCCGAAATGTTCGTGGACCAAGGTGATCCCGTGAGCACCGGCCAGTTGCTCGCGCGGCTCGACGATGGCGAACTCAAGCGTCAGGTGGAAGTTTCGGAGGCCGCGCTGGCCAGCGCCAAGGCGACCGCCGACCGCGTGCGCGTGGATGAAGCGCGCGCCCAAGCCGTGGAGCAGCAGGCTCAATTGGATTACAAGCGCGTTTCCGGTTTGCTCGCCGCCAAGATCAGTTCCGAGGCCGAGATGGACAAAGCCATCGAGCAATTGCGCGTGGCTGAAACCGACCTGCTTCGCGCCCGCGCCGCCACGGTGGAAGCCCACCAGCAAGTCGTCACAGCGGAAAAAAATCTCGGCTACCAGCGGGAGCGCCTCAGCTTCACGCAGATTCTGAGTCCGTATGACGGCTTGGTCACGCGCCGTGATCGCGACCCCGGCGGCGTGGTTGTGCCGGGCAGTTCACTGTTGCAACTCATTTCCACCAACGAACTCTGGATTTCCGCGTGGGTGGACGAAACGGCGATGGTGGGTCTCGCCACCGGCCAGGTTGCCCGCATCGTTTTCCGATCGGAACCAGGGCGGAGTTATCGCGGCGCAGTCGCCCGGCTGGGGCGCGAGACCGATCGCGAAACGCGGGAATTCATTGTGGACGTGAGCTTGTCGGAGCTTCCCGCGAATTGGACGGTGGGCCAGCGGGCTGAGGTCTTCATTGAAACCGCGCGCAAGTCCTCCGTGCTTCTGGTTCCAAAGGCAGTGGTCGTGTGGCGCCACGGGAAGCCGGGAGTTTTCGCCGCGGCTGCCGGGAAGGCGCGGTGGCGAGAAATCAAGTTGGGCTTGGAGGGCGGCGATAAAGTAGAAGTGTTGGAAGGAATCAAGGAGGGTGAACACGTCGTCCAGCCAAGCCAGCGCGGCGCACTCGTGGATGGCCAGCGCATCAAGGAGTCATGAACCTCGCAGCGCAGGATATCCGCCACAATCTCGGGCGCTTTGCGCTCACGGCGGTCGGCATCGGTCTGCTGCTGATGATCGTGCTGGGCATGAGCGGGATTTACCGCGGCATGATTGACGACGCTCTGATCGTGGTGAACCGCATCGGCGCGGACTTGTGGGTGGTGCAACGCGGCACGCGCGGACCGTTCGCCGAGATTTCCCGCGTGCCCGCCAACCTCGAACATCGCTTGCGTGCCGTGCCCGGCGTGGTGAGTGCGCGAACTTTTGTTTCCCATAGCGTCCAGCGCGAGCACCAAGGAAAGCCGCTGCGGATGAATGTCCACGGCCTCGCCTGGCCGGAAGACAAAGGCGCATGGGTGACGCTGACCGCCGGACGACCGCTGGGTCAAGGCCACTACGAAATGATTGCCGACGCGTCGCTCGGCCTGGCCTTGGGCGAGAAGATGGTTCTCGGCAAGGACACGTACACGGTCGTGGGTGTCACCAAAGGCATGGTGTCGTCCGGGGGTGATGGCATCGCGTTTCTCACCACGCAGGACGCGCAGGCAGTTCAGTTCGATCTCTCCGGTGAAGCGATCCGGCTGGAGCGCGCGGCGCGCGTTCAAAGGGCCGTCGAGCAGGATATCGGACAGGTGCAGCCGTTGTTGCTGGAGCGCGGCGGTGGATTGTCCTCCGGCATTCCCGCGCTCGCTCGTCCGATGGTCAGCGCCATCACCGTGCGCGTGGCGGATGGGGCGGATCTCGCGACAGTGGCGGCCACCATCGCCGGATGGCCCGACGTTTCGGTCCACACGCGCGATGGCCAGGAAGAACTCCTTGTGTATGGCATGATTGACAAGGCGCGGCGCCAGATTGGCCTGTTCCGCGTCCTGCTCATCATCATTTCGACCATCATCATGGCGCTGATACTCTACACGCTCACGTTGGACAAGATTCACGACATCGCGATGCTCAAGCTAATGGGGGCCCGCAACTCGATGATCGTCGGCCTTATCATGCAACAAGCGTTGTTGCTGGGCGCGCTTGGCTTCGGCATCGCATGGTATCTGGGCGGCTGGATTTTCCCGAAGTTCCCGCGCCGGGTGCTGGTCACGACGGAGGATTTGTTGGGACTCGCGGTCGTGGTGGTGATCATCTCGATCCTGTCGAGCCTGCTCGGTATTTGGAAAGCCCTGCGCGTCGAGCCAAACAAAGTGCTCTCCTGATGACCCCGCCATCCACCGCCCTGCCTGCCATCGAAGTCTTCGACCTGACGAAGATTTACGGCAGCGGCAACACCGAGGTCGTGGCGATGAAGGACGCAAATCTGCGGGTGGTAAAAGGCGAAGTCATCGCACTCCTCGGACCGAGCGGCGCGGGCAAATCCACGCTGCTGACGGCGATGGGCCTCATCAATCCGCCCACGTCCGGCCGCATCGTCATCGGTGGAGTGCCCGTGCTGGACGGCCCGCGACCGCTCGTCGACCTGCGCGCCTTCCGTCGGCATCAACTTGGATTCGTTTTTCAGAAGGCAAACCTCATCCCGTTCCTGAACGCAGTGCAAAACGTGCAAGTCGCCCTCGAAATCAACGACGTGCCGCCCCGGTCGGCGCGGAAACGCGCGATGGAATTGCTCGATTACCTCGGCGTGGCCGACCGCGCGAACAATCTGCCGGACGCGCTATCCGGCGGACAACAACAGCGCGTGGCCGTGGCCCGCGCCTTGGCCAACGAGCCCAGCCTGATCCTCGCCGACGAACCCACCGCCGCGCTCGACAGCCATCGTGGTCGCCAAGTCATGGAGTTGTTTCGCAAAGTCGCGCACGAACGCGGTGCGGGCGTGATCGTCGTCACCCACGATCAGCGTTCGCTGGATGTCTTCGACCAGACTTACGAGATGGAGGATGGGCAGTTGCGAACCGGTCAAACACCCGCCGGCTGATCCGGCGATTCACCTTGCGCCTGTTTGGCCAGGATGGATTTTCCTTTCGCGGAGTTGGTTGATCTTGGAAAGGAACTCTGCCCGAACTTGAAAACTGGATCTTCCTGCCGACTTCGTCATCGAAGGCTACGTGGACCCGCGCCTGACTCGCGTTTTCCGAGTTCTCCGTCGGCGGCACGGAACTCCGGCTCACCGGGCCGGAGCGGATGGGCAACGGTTTCCACTGGGGCTTCGCCACCAAATCTGGTCGCACCTATGACGTGGAGTGAACGGAGGAGTTGAATGCCGCCGACTGCCGGTCTGGCACCCGTCGGCAGTCTGGCAAACCTTCGCTCAGGCCGGCACGGCGGGACTCGGAATCATTTGGAATAAACTTCGGGTCTGGTGCTTCCTACTCCCCGTGAGCATGGACATCGAACTGGCGGTTGAGACTTATCACGAGGGCTTGTTTGCCTTCGCACTCAGTCTCGCCGGCAACCGCGACGATGCCTGCGAGCTGACGCAGGAGGCGTTCTGTCGATTCGCCAGCAAGGGCCATCAACTCCGCGAACGCGCCAAGGTCAAGACCTGGCTCTTCACCACGCTTTACCGGCTGTTCCTCGGTTGGAAACGCCGTGAATCCCGCCTGCCTCACTTCGAGATGTCCGCCGTGGAGCACGAGCTGCCGCATCTCGCGCCCGAGGTCGTCGAAAGCACGGATGCCGGCCTGATCATGGAAGCTCTCCTTCAACTCGAAGAGCGCTATCGCGCGCCGCTCATGCTGTTCTACCTCGAAGATCATTCGTATGAGGAAATCGCCCTGATCCTCGACACGCCCGTCGGCACCGTCATGTCCCGGCTCTCGCGCGGCAAGGAGCAGTTGCGGCGGGTGCTCGGCACCGATCTTTCGGATTCCGTGCCGCGAACAGTTTCCATCCCGATCCACCGTCAACGCCCCACGTCATGAACCATCAGGAAGCCAAACTCATCCTCAGCGCCTGCCGGCCCGGCGGCGCGGACGCCGCTGACCCGCGCTTTCAGGAGGCGCTGGAATTCGCCCGGCGCGATCCAGAACTCGCCGCCTGGCTCGCACGCGAACGTCGTCTCGACACCGCCATCGGCATCAAGGTGCGGGAAGGCGCACAGCCACCAGCCCATCTGAAGTCCGCGATTCTCGCCGCCTCGCGCATGGTCCGTCCAATGCCGTGGTATCGACAGCCGGCCTGGGTTGCCGCCGCCGCGTTGCTCGTGGGGCTGCTCGCCCTCGCCGTTCTGCTTGCGCCCAAATCCAGCGAGCTTGAACTCGCACAGTTCCAGCGGGCGATGGCGGAGATTCTGGTCAGCAAGGAATTCCGGCTCGACCACATGACGCCGAGCGCCACCGAGGCGCAGCGCTGGCTGGCGGATCGGCGTGTGGATTTCGTCATGCCCGCCAAGCTGGAAGGCCAGCCCACGATGGGTTGCCGCGTCGTCGAATGGCATGGTCATCAGGTTTCGCTCGTCTGCTTCAAACTCGACGGCGGCGAGACGGTGCATCTCTTCACCGTCGCTCGCGAGGCGATGGGTAACGCTCCCACCGAACATCCACAGTTCTCGTCAGCGGGTCGCTACTCCACCGCCGCGTGGTCCCGAGACGACAAGGTGTATCTCCTCGCTGCCTCGCGCGGTGAAGCGGTGCTGAAGAAAGTCCTCTGAGTCGACCAAAATTTGCGCGTTGACCGCGCCGACGGATGCCAGCGCATGGCTTGGGCCTGGCGTCCGCAATTCCACAAGCTGAGTCACAACACAACATGAAGAACATGATGAAGTCCCTGGCGGTGGTTGCCGCCGTCCTCAGTCTCACCGCGACCGCCTACGCCGGTGAATGCTGCGTCAAGGCCGCCAAAGCCGCGAAAGAAGGCAAGACCTGCGAGAAGTGCGAGAAGGACGCCTGCTGCAAGAAGGCGGTGAAGGCCGTCGGCAAGGACGCCAAGGCGTGCGAGAAATGCGCCGCGAAGGAAAAGAAGTAACCTTCCCGTTCATCGGCGCGGCCGGACATCGATCCGGCCGCGTCGATTCGGCTCCACGTTTTCGCGAGCCGCCGGATCAGACCACATCCCCGATGAAGTCCGCAGCGACCGAACAGCCGCCGCCCGAGGTTTCGAGTGAAACCAGCGCGCGGGCGGCGCAATGGCTGGCCGACCACGGCGACGCCTTGTATCGCGTGGCGCTGGGACGCACGCGCAATCCCGATGTGGCGCGCGATCTGGTTCAGGAAACGTTGCTCGCGGGGATGAAGCACTGGGCGCAGTTCGCCGGTCAGTCGAGCGAGGCCGGCTGGTTGATGGGGATTTTGCGGAACAAGGTGATCGATTACTTTCGCGGACTGGCCCGCGAGCAGAACTTCACCGACCTCGAATTCCTCGCCGACGAACGCGAAAGCTTCTTCGACAAGCGCGCGATCTGGAATCCCAAGGTCGGCCCCAAACCGTGGCCGCAGCCGGATGAAAGCATGGAGACGGCGGAGTTCTGGCGCGTGTTCGATCGCTGTGTCTCGAAGCTCCCCGCCAAGGTGGCGCAGGTCTTTTTGCTCCGCGAACTCGATGGGCTCGACCCGGCGGAGATCTGTAAGGAATTTGGGGTGTCCGCGAACAACTATTGGGTCATGCTCTATCGGGCGCGGATGGCACTGCGCCGGTGCCTCGAAGCAAACTGGTTCCGGAACGACCGCGAATAGCCGCATGTTGAACTGTAACGACATCTCGAAATTGATTTCGCGTTCGATGGACGAGCGGCTGGCGTGGCATCAGCGGCTGGCGATTCGCACGCATCTGCTCTACTGCAAATGGTGCCGCCGTTTTGCCGCCCAGACCCAAACCATGCGCGCCGCCACGGCCCGATATGCCGATCAACTTGCCGTGACCTTCGAGGATCGGCTTTCGCCGGAACAACGTGACCAGATTCTTCAGAACCTGAATCCGCCTCCCGAAGACCAGCATCGTCATTGAGCGCGATTCGTCGGTTCCGAAAAGTTTTCTGTAAGGAGTTGTTTGTTCGCCCGTCGCCCTCGCGTGCGGCGCATTGGAATCCGGATTTCCGGGTTGGCCCCGCCAGAAACTCAAACCAGAACAAACATGAAGCACATCATCACCATTCACCTCGGGCTGCTCGCGGTCGCGACAGCATTTGCAGCGGGAGAAAAGACCGAACAATTCAAAACGCGCGTTGTGGCGAGCGGATTGCATCGTCCCACGGGCATCGCCATCCAGGGCAACCACACCATCTACTTCACCGAAGTGCCCACGCCCGGCGTGAGCGGGATGAACGGCGGCTCGAATTCCGTGAGCCAGTTGAGCCTGTTTAACCGGCGAATCACCAGGTTGCACACCGGCGAACCGGAGCCGGTCAATATCATCGTCGGCCAGGACAATGACCTCTACTGGACCTGCAAGAGCGCGGGCGTCATCCTCACCCAGGACGACGAAGGCGAGACCAGCGTGTTCCTCAGTGGGCTCCAGAAACCCAGCGGCATCGGGATGGATCGCTGCGGCAACATCTACTTCACCCAAGTGCCGACCCCCGGTGTGAACGGCATGAACGGCGGCCTGAACAACATCGTGTTCACCATTGGCACCAACCAGGTCGTGCTCAACGCGGGCGAACCCGAGCCGGTGGACATCGTCGTCGCCCGCAACGGCGACGCCTACTGGACTTGCAAGAGCGCGGGCGTGATCCTGGAGCGTTCGGTGGAGGACGGTCGCGTCAGCCCGCTGCTGACCGGCTTGAACAAGCCCGTGGGCATCGCCATTGATCGCGAAGACCGCAACCTTTACTTCACGGAAGTCCCCACGCCCGGTGTCGGCGGAATGAACGGCGGCGAGAACAAAGTCTGGCAATACGACCTCAAGACCGGTGTGATAACTCTCGTTAACAGCGGCGATCCGGAGCCGACCGACCTCGCCGTGTCGCGCAGCGGGAACATCTACTGGACCTGCACCAGCGCCGGCGTGATCGTCGAAGCCCGCCGCAAATACGGCCGCTATTGATTCGCCCGTTGGATTGAAGCATCAGCTCAAAGCATCGCCGAGGGATGCCTGGCAACCATCCCTCGGCCCTTTGCTGCACGCATCGTACGAATAGATGGTTTGGCACGTGACCGCGAGAATAGACGGGATACCTTCCGGCCACCTACCGAGCAGCGGCATGGTTTCCGCCGGATAGTCTGGGAGTACCGGAGGAGCGGCAAAACTGGTGTCCGTTTTGGTGTCCGTTCCGGCCCTCAGACGGATGGAACCATCTGTGGCACCACGGGTTGGGAAGTGGTGGCTGAGGACGGAATTGAACCGCCGACACAAGGATTTTCAATCCTCTGCTCTACCAACTGAGCTACTCAGCCACACCAGCGAAGGAGCGATATTGAACTTCTTGAAGGTCCAATTGGCAAGGGATTTTTGCGCCAATCCTGCCCAATTGACGGGGATCCGGAGAAACCTGTAGTGGAGTGCTGGATGGGTGCCTGATAGATACTTGCGCATCGGAGCAGATTCCCCGATAACTTGTGGGCACTAGTTTCGAGCCCACCTGAAACTGATTATCAACATGGACAGATTGAAACAAGGTTGTGTCGCTCTTTTGGGAGCGATTTTATTGATGGGGATGTTCACGGGATGCTCGGCCGAGGCCAAGAAGGCGCGGCATTTGGAGCGCGGTGAATCATACTTCAAGGCCGGTGAGTTCGAGAAGGCGAAGATCGAACTGCTGAACGTTTTGCGGCTGGAGCCGCTAAACGCCAAAGCCATCCGGCAAATGGGTTTCATGCTTTATGAACAGGGCGCGCCGCTGTCGGCATACAAGTTTCTCTCCAAGGCGGTCGAACAGAATCCTCAGGATACGGAGATTTCCCTCAAGCTGGCGTCTGCTCAGGTGGCAATCGGTGAATGGAAAAAGGGGCAGGATCTGGCGATTGCCGCTCTGGGAAAGGATCCCGGCAACACGGATGCGATCGCGGTGCTCGCCGAATCGGCGATGAATCCCGAGTTGACGGCGACGGCCTCACAGTGGTTGGAACGCATCCGACCCAGCGCAAGCAAGAAGGCGGTATTCCATCTCGCATTGGGCCAGCTGGCCTTGCGCAAGAAGGACATGGTGGCCGCTGAATCTCACTTGCGGCAGGCGCTTGCCACGGAACCGGGCTCCATTCACGCCCGCATGGCGATGGGTGATTGGTATCGTTCGAAGACGAACTTTCCCCTGGCCGAACAAGAATACAAGGCGGCGATGACTGCGGCGCCGGCCCGTTCGCTCGCACCGTTGAAGTACGCGGAGTTGAAGGCGAATACGGATGCCATCCCGGAGGCGAAGAAGGTGCTGAAAGAGGTCACGGACAAAACGCCCGATTATCTGCCCGCCTGGGGCTTGCTCGCGCAAATCGCTATGGCGGAAAAGAACTACGACGAGTGCATTTCCATCTCGGAGCGGATTCTGAACGCCGACCAATTGAATTTCCGTTCCCGCCAAACGATGGCGCAAGCAAGGATGGCGAAAGGGCAAACGACCCAGGCGATTCAAGAACTGGAGAACCTCAACACGTTGCTGCCGAAATCGCCGCAGACGAAGTTCCAGCTCGCCGTCGCTTATTTGCAGACGACGAACATCGATCGCGCCGCGACTGCTCTGGAACAGGCGATCAACCTGAATCCGAACTACACCGAGGCGATCATCCTGCAGGGCCGCTTGAACTTGAACAAAGGCGATGGCGCAGGCGTGGTGAATTCGATGCTGAGTCTCGTGAAGCGCCAGCCGGACGCGAAGGCAGCGTATGTGTTGCTCGCGGACGGTTACCGCCAATTGCGCCGGCCTGACGACGCAATCGCTGTGTTGCGCGGGCTGGAGAAAAGCTACCCACAAGATCCGCAACCGCCCTTCTTGCTGGGCATGATGTTGCGCGAGCAGGGGAAGAACGAAGAAGCCCGAAAGCACATTGAGAGCGCCCTCGCGCTGGCTCCGGACAATCTGCCGATCCTCTACCAAATCGTGGATCTTGATATTCTTAAGAAAGATTACGCCGGAGCATTGAAACGACTGCAGGGGGAGATTCAACGCCGGCCGAACGTGGCTGGATTGCATTTCCTCGAAGCACGCGTTTACAGCGCCCAGGGTAATCTCGCCAAGGCGGAGGAGTCGTCCAAGAAATCACTTGAGCTCGATCCAGACTTCGTCAGCGCCTATCAACTGCTGGCACGAACTTACGTTTCCGGTCAGAAGCTCGACAAAGCCACCGAACAGTTGGAGGGGCTGATCTCCAACAAGCCGCGCGACGTCAGGAGCTTGTTTTTGCTGGGAAACATTTATGAGCAGGCGAAGGATTACGAAAAGGCCAGAGACACCTATGAAAAGCTGCTCGCGGTTAACAGCCTGTTTGTTCCGGCGTTGAACAACCTCGCCTACCTTTACGCGGAACGGTTCAACAATCTCCAAAAGGGTCATGACCTCGCGCGCAAGGCGCGCACGCTGGATGCGAAGGACGCGAATGGTTTCCTCGCCGACACGCTCGGATGGATTCTCTACAAGCGCAAAGAGTATCAGGAAGCACTGACTTTGCTGCAGGAAAGCGCCTCGAAATCTTCATTGCCGGAGATCCAGTTTCACCTCGGCATGGCGCATTACATCATGGGACAGGCGGAACCCGCGAAGCAGGCGTTTCAACGCGCGGTTGCCTCACCCGACCCTTTCCATGGCAAAGAAGAAGCGCAACGGCACCTGGCGCTGCTCTCCGGCAATGAACCGCCAGCCAATGCTGATTGGGCCGCCGACCTCGAAGTTACTTTGAAATCCAATCCAAACGATATCCTCACACGGATGCGGCTCGCTGGATTGCATGAACAACGTGGCTCGCCGGAAAAGGCCGCGAAATTGTATGAGGAAATCCTCGTCATCAATCCGCAAAGCACACAGGCACTTGTGAAACTGGCGCGGCTAAATGCCGGGCCGTTGCGCGATCGCGAAAAGGCGATGTCATTGGTCAAGCGAGCGCGCGATCTGAGTCCAAATGATCCCGAAGCCACTCATCTTCTGGGCAAGCTGGTGTTCCAAGGCGGCGATCATTCCTACGCCTACAGCCTGCTGCGTGAAACGTCCCTTCGTCAGACGAACAGTGCCGAACTGTTTTACGACTTGAGCTGGGCCGCATACAGCATCGGCCTCGTGACGGAAGCCAATCAGGCCATGCAACGTTCACTCGCCGTTGACCCACAGAATCCCGCAGCAGATGCGGCCAAATGGTTCTTGATGATGACCGCCATTACCGATTCCACCGCCGATCCGGCAGCCTCAGAGCCGCGCGTGAAAGATTTGCTGAAGGCCGATCCAACTCATGCGCCAGCATTGATGGCGTTGGGGCAGATCCACCAGCGGCGTGGAGAAAATGCACCAGCGGCAGACGCCTACGAGAAGGCTTTGGCACGTTTCCCCAAGCTCGCGCAGGCCCAGAAGAATCTCGCGATGATTTACTCGCAGACGCCCGGCAAGGAAGCCCGCGCCTCCGAACTCGCCACCAGCGCGAGGACCGTGCTGCGGAATGACCCTATGCTGGCGAGAACGCTCGGACGCCTGAGCTACGCGCGGAAGGATTATCGATACGCCGTTACCTTGCTCGACGAAGGATTGCGCAGCGGACCGCCCGATGCCGCGTCGCTCTTCGCCCTCGGCATGAGCCACCATCAATTGAAGGATTCCACGGCGGCGGCAGCGGCTTTGCAAAAGGCATTGGCGGCCGGCTTGACCGAACCTTCCGCCACCGAGGCACGGCGCGTTCTCACCGAAGTTCAGAAACGGTAAAGCTGACACAGCGGACTCCAGGGATTAAAACGAGTTCGTGATCTCGCTCCCCACCATTCAACTGGTCGGTACTGTCTGGGCACTCCTGCTTGGAGCCGTAGCGCTGGCCAAGTCACCTCGAACCATCGACCGTTGGGCGTTCGCCGCCGGCATGCTGGTGCTGGCTGTCGAGGCGGCACTCAGCGCCGTCGCCATCACCGCATCGACACTGGAGCTGGCGGTTCAGTGGCTGAGAGTCCGCCATGTCATCGTCGCCTGTTTACCGCTCCCGTGGATTCTATTCGCGGTCACCTATGGTCGCGGGAACTACGCTGCCTACGTCAAACGCGTGCGGCCCATCCTCGCGATTGCCGCGCTGATTCCCCTGGTTCCGATCATTGGATTCAGTGAAGTCGTCAGCCTGCAGTCGCTCGAACTCGTCCCTCAACCGAACACTGTTATCGTCCGCGGATGGCCGGCGAACTGGACCAACGCGTGCCTGGTCGCAACGGCGGTTCTGGTGCTGATGAATCTCGAGCGGACCTATCGCGCGGCGGTGGGTGTAATGCTGTGGCGCATCAAGTACGTGATGATGGGACTGGCGCTGCTCTTTGCCGTTCGAATCTACACGAGCAGCCAGGCGCTGCTTTACTCCACTTTCAACCTGAGCCTGGAATCATTCCGGGCCGGAGCTCTGCTGCTGGCCTGCTTGTTGATGACGGTGGCCGCCTTGCGCGCGGGCATGTTCGGCGCGGACATTTACCCGTCGCAGACCGTCATCTTCCGGTCACTCACGGTATTCATTGTCGGGTTGTACCTCGTCATGGTTGGTGTGCTCGCCAACGTCATTACTCGGTTCGGCGGCGATCCGGCATTCCCCATCAAGGCATTCCTGATTCTCGTGCTGCTGGTTACCTTGGGATGTCTGCTCGCCTCGGCGCGATTGCGGCTGATCGCGCGGCGCTTCGTCAGCCGGCACTTCAACCGCCCGATTTATGACTACCGCCAGATCTGGCGGAGCTTCAACGAACGCACCTCCGCGATGCCCGACGAACTGGGTCTTTGCCGGCAGTCGGTGAATTTTGTCTCGGAGACGCTCGACGTGTTGTCGGTCACCATCTGGCTCACCGACGAACAGGGCAGCCGGCTGGCCTTCGGCGCCTCCACGTCGGTGCAAGACGATCGTTCTGGGAAACTCCTCAGTTCTGGAGCCAACGCAGAACATCTGATCGCGATGATTCGCGCGCGTCCGGAGCCGCTGGACTTGAACAACGCCACCGAGGATTGGGCGGCTGAGCTTCGCCGACTGAATCCCGATTACTTTCCCCGGCAGGAAGGCAATCGGATGTGTGTTCCGCTCGTCGCGAAGGATCAGGTTCTTGGCCTGCTGAATGTGGGCGATCGCGTCTCCCGCGTGCCGCTCTCGATCGAGGACATCGAACTCTTGAAATCTCTTGCGGACCAAATCGCCGGCAGCTTGCTCGCGCTGCGACTCTCCCGGCGCGTCTTGGAAGCAAAGGAATTGGAGGCGTTTCAGAGCATGGCGGCGTTCTTCGTCCACGATCTCAAGAACACCGCCTCTAGCCTTTCATTGATGCTGCAGAACTTGCCAACCCAGTTCGACAATCCGGAGTTTCGGCAGGACGCAGTCCGCGCGGTGTCGAAGGGAGTAGGCCGCTTGAACGATCTCATCACGCGGCTGAGCACGCTGCGGCAAAGCGGGCAAATCCAGAAGGTTCAGTCCGATCTGACGGCGTGCGTCGTCGCGACTCTCGACGCGTTGACCTTGGCTCCGGGAATCGTCGTGAAAAGGAACTTCGCCGCGGTCCCGCCCCTGGCGTTGGACAATGAACAGTTTCAGAAAGTCGTCACGAACCTGCTGATCAACGCGCAGGAAGCGATGAAAGGCGCCGGCGAAATTGAGCTGAGCATTTCGAAACGCGATTCGTCGGCCGTATTCTCAGTCCGCGACAACGGGTGCGGCATGAGCCCGGACTTTGTTCGACGCTCGCTTTTTCGCCCGTTCCAGACGACAAAGAAGACCGGTATGGGCATTGGCATGTTTCATTGCCGGATGATTGTGGAGGCGCACTCGGGGCGCATTGAAGTGGAAACGGAAGAAGGGAAGGGCTCGGAGTTCCGGGTGGTCCTTCCTTTGACCAGGGAATCTGTATGAAGCCAGCGCTGTTGATTGTCGACGACGACGAGGATATTCGCACGCAGCTCAAGTGGGCGTTGTGCAACGATTACACGGTTTATCTCGCCGAGGACCGCGAGACGGCGCTCGAGCACGTTCGCACGCAGCGACCCTCGGTCGTGATGCTGGATTTGGGCCTGCCGCCCCACCCCGCAACCCCCGAGGAAGGCTTCGCCGTGCTCGCACAGATTCTCGCGTTTGAAAGCCAGACCAAGGTGATCATTCTCAGCGGCCAGGGCGAGAAGACCAATAGCCTCCGGGCCATCGGCGAAGGCGCCTATGATTTTCTTTGCAAGCCCCCGGATGTGGAGGAACTGAAGATCATCCTTAAACGTGCTTTCCACGTCGCCCAACTGCAAAACGAGTATCGCGAATCCGTCGAGCAAGGCGCCGGCGGTGGATTTGAGGGAATGATCGGTTCCAGTGCGCCGATGCAGACGGTCTTCGAATCCATCCGCAAAGTTGCCAGCCGAGATGCTTCCGTGCTGATTCTTGGGGAAAGCGGCACAGGAAAGGAAATGGTGGCCCGGGCAATTCATCGGCGCAGCCCGCGCAGCAAAGGTCCGTTCGTGGCGATCAATTGTTCGGCCATTCCGGAAACGTTGATCGAAAGCGAGCTGTTCGGCCACGAGCGCGGAGCTTTCACCGGAGCGCATACGCAGCGCGTCGGACGCATTGAGATGGCAGAGGGAGGCACGTTGCTGCTGGATGAATTCGGCGAGTTGCCTCTGGCCATTCAGGTCAAACTGCTGCGCTTCCTCCAGGACCAAACCATCGAACGCATAGGCGGGCGAAAGGAAATCCGCGTGGATGCCCGGCTCGTTACCGCGACAAACGTCGATCTGAAGCAAGCGATGGCCACCGGCAAGTTTCGCGAAGATCTTTTTTACCGGGTGGCCGTCGTGACCATCAAGCTTCCCCCGTTGCGGGAGCGTCTGAGCGACACCATGGTGCTGGCCCAGTCGTTCCTCAAAAAATATGCGGAAGAGAACGGCCGCGCCTCGCTTCGCTACCGCCAGGATGCCATCCGCGCCATCGAACAGCACGCGTGGCCGGGAAATGTCCGCGAAATGGAGAATCGCATTCGCCGCGCCGTGATCATGGCCGAAGGCGCCACCGTGAAGGCGGAGGATTTGGAACTCACCGACTCATCCGCCGAGGCTCCACCACGAAGCTTGAAGGAAGCTCGTGAAGAGGTGGACCGGCGGATGGTTCAAGACGCGTTGAAGAAACACGGGGCGAACATCACCGCTGCGGCCGCTGAGTTGGGAATCAGCCGTCCTACCCTCTACGAGCTGATGGAAAAGCTCGGAATGCGGAATGGCTCGTAGGAGCGAAACGCCGACGCGAGTTTCATTAACTTTTGGTCGCCGGTAACTTTAATCCAAGTAGTTCTACGGTAGCGCCTTAAGAAAGTGTCGGAGAGCTTTACAAACTCAGAAATCGAGAGCAACTGAGACACTGTTCGGAAAAACAGTTTTCAAGCACAAGCCTTTTTCCAAAAGGGAGTTAGAACAGTTTAGCCCTCCATCGCCAATCCCGGCATTGTCTTAGCTATTTGAGAACCTGCCCACGGAGGGGGAACAGTCAGTTGTTTTGATTGTTCCGGTTAACCCAAAAATAGAAGTAAAAAGTAGTATGAAAAAAGTTGTATTAGCCTGCTTGGTTGCAGGTTTGGTTTCTCCTCCACGTCGGCGGCGACGGTGAAGTTCTCTGATGGTATGGGAACAACAGGTGGCGGAGAATTCCGTGCAGACGTGAGCGATAACGGATTCGGAAGCACTGACTACGTTACCTTTTGCCTTGAGTATCGCGAGAATCTTGAAATGGGAAAAATCTACGAATACGAAATCTCCCAGGCAGCGATGTACAATGGCAACGGCACTGTAGACCCGATTCTCAATGGCGACCGCTTGGCTCTACACCCAATTCGTCAAAGGCACGTTCGCTGGAATCAACGCGTCGGGGACGGTCCTCGCGGTTTTGCTCAAAGCCGTAATAACGAAGACCGCAAACCACCTGCAAAAAGCGATTTGGTATCTGGAAGGTGAATCGCAAGGTGCCAACAATGCTTATGCCCAATTGGCGGTCGCTCAAGCAGGCTTGGCGGACAATAATGGCTCCTACGGTCGGAGTCATGAACGTTTGGGAGATCGACCGCCGCGGGAATCGAATCGCCCGTCAGGACCAGCCTGCTCGCATCAACGTCCCAGATGGCGGCACCTCCTTGGTGCTGTTGGGTATGGCGATGACGGGTCTGGCTGCTGCCAACCGCCGTTTCCGCAAGAGCTAAGCCTCTCAGCTAGCACTCGTTTCAAGCAAAAGGCAGGGCGATTCGCCCTGCCTTTTCCTTCTAAAAATTCGCGGTTGCTGCAGCTTCAGAAAGGTCCCGCTCGCATCCCGCTTCAGCGGTTACTTGAGCAGTTCCTTCTGCCATGGCATCAGCTCAATATCCGAATCCCCTTTGTCAGCGACCAAGGCCACCATGGCGGCGCGGCTGGCGATGAGCGTTGGGTCAATCTGCAGTTCGTCTGCGCGTTTATTTCGACGTTTCTCAATGTCCTGAAGACGCCGCTTTTCCGATTCGTTGAGACGATGTCCTTTGCGACGGAGCGGCATGGGCGGATGCTTCTCAGCAAGGCCGGCTTCCGCCGCAGCCGCAATTCCTTTGCGCCGCCGGGTCGTCAGATAGTGGGGGAACAACCGTTCCAGATCATGGCCGGCGACGGCACCCTGCGCGATTCGCACCATGATTTCCGGCGAAATAATGAAGAACGGCGGCTTGTTCGAAGCGACGGCTTCCTGTTCGCGCCATCGCCAGATTTCACGCAATACTGCCATGGCTGGTGGAGCCAGATGATGACTGCCTTTAACCCGCCACACCGTGTCTGGATCCGGCTCGCGAAGGACGGCGCAATCCGCAATCAGCTGGGCACAAGATTGCTGATGCCAGGCCAGCCGGCCCTTTGCCTTCAATTCAGCGGACAGGAGATTCACCAGCGGCTTGAGGAAATGCGTATCGTTGCGCGCGTAAGCCTCCATCCGCTCGGTCAGGGGCCGTCTCGCCCAATTCGCCTTCTGCGGACCTTTTTCGAGCGTTACGCCGAGAAACTTCGAAACCAGATTGCTCAACCCAAACTCGCGCACGCCCAGCAAACGACTGGCGAGCATCGTGTCGAAAATGGTGGTGGGAACAAAGCCACAGTCGCGCCGCAGCAGGCGCAGGTCGTAATCCGCCCCGTGTAAAATCAGCTCGTGCTGGCTCAAAATCTCAAACAACGGCGCGAGCTTCAAACCGGCCAAGGGATCGACCAAATGGTCGGAGCCCTCGATGCTAATCTGAATGAGACAAAGCTTTTCAGGATAGGCATGGAGGCTGTCAGCCTCGGTATCGAGGGCAATCCAGCTGGCGGCGCTCAGTTGCGGAAGAAAGGCTGCCAGCTTCTCGTCCGTATCAATCACGGCGCGAATATAGGGAAAACCGGGCCGGGCAAAAGAGAAAATCCATCAAACGCCCGATAACGCTAATTCTGCGGCTGTTGACCGCCCCCGCGCTGCCCCCTAGCCTTTGCCCCGTGCGAACTGGCATCGTCGTCCCGCCGGAAGAATCCGATACCGCGTTCTTTTGGAAAGGTTCGCTGGCCCGCGGCTACTTCCGCTTTTTCGGCCGGCTGCTCGTCCGCTTCATCCTGTCCGTCCATGGCATCGGTGCCTTCGCGCTGATCACCTTCGGCGTCATGCTGAGCAAAATCGGCGTCGCCACGGCTGTCGTCCGCCCGTTGACCCTCCTGCAAATCGCCCGCTCGGGACTCCGCTTGCTGCCGCTGGCCAGCTTCCTTGCCCTGGCTCTCGGCCTGATCGTCATTGGCCAAACCGTTTCCGTGCTCAGCCGCGTCGGCGCGAATGACCTGCTTGGCACCATCATGGTCGCGACGGTGGTGCGCGAATTGGGTCCGCTCCTGACCGCCCTGCTCGTTCTCTGTCGCGCCGGAACCGCAACCGTGGTCGAACTCGGCACAGCCCGCGCGACCGGCGAAGTCGAAGCGCTCGAAGTCCTCGGCATTGACCCGATTCATTACTTCGTTGTCCCGCGCGTGATCGGAATGGCGGTGGGCATTTTCGCGCTCACCGTTTACCTGATCATCGGTGCGCTCCTCAGCGGTTACCTGTGGGCATTTCTACAAGACGTGCCGCTCTCACCCGGAGATTATTTCAGCCAGATGGCGGCCGCGTTGACGGGACTGGACTTCGTTCTCCTCGGCGCGAAATCCATCGCATTCGGCTGCGGCATCGCCGTGGTCATGTGCTATCACGGACTCGCCCAGCCGCTGAGCCTTGGCGAAGTCTCCCGGGCGACGGTGCGTGCCGTCAGCCAGAGCATCGTGCTCTGCGTGCTAATCGAGATGTTTTTCATCATCGTCTACCTGCTGGCCGGATGATCTCTTCCTCGACTCCAACCCCCGCGTCTCCCGCAGTGCCGGCGTTCGAAATGCGCAACGTCCCGGTCACCGCGTTGCGCGATGCGTCCATCGTTGTTCTCGAGCAAGTGAACTGGACGGTCGAAGTCGGCGATTTCTGGGCTGTCGCTGGATTGCTGCGCTCGGGGAAAAGCGACCTCATGGCCCTCGCCGCCGGCATCAGCCGCCCCGCGCGAGGAGTGCATCATCTCTTCGGACAGGAATTGATCGCCGGTTACGAATACGAACGCCTCGCGTTGCGCCTGCGCATCGGGCTCGTCTTCGACGGCGGTCAGCTGCTCAACCATCTCACCCTCGAGGAGAATATCGCGCTGCCCCTACTTTATCATCGCGGCGTGACTCCCGAGATTTCCGCGCGCCTGGCGGCGCTGATGGAGCTCACCGGACTCGAACCTTGGGCGAGCAGTTTGCCGAGCGCGGTGAACCGCAACTGGCAACAACGCATCGGACTGGCGCGCGCGCTGGCTTTGAAGCCGGAAATCCTCCTGCTCGACAATCCTTTGACCGGACTCGATCCACGCGACGCCGGCTGGTGGCTCGAGATTGTGGACTCGCTGGCGGCTGGCCATCCCATCATGGACGGCAAACCGCTCACGCTCGTTGTGACCGGCGATGATCTTCGCCCCTGGCGACAACGCGCGCGGCAGTTCGCCGTGCTGCGCAATCAACAATTCATCCCGCTCGGCCAGCGAGACCATCTCGATGGCCACAGCGAACCGCTCCTTCGAGAATTGCTCTCGTTGGAAGCGCGCTCGTTACCACGCCCAACTCAAACCTGAATCCCATGGCTCTCCAGGATCTCACCCCTCAATTGCGCACCCGGCTCAGCCGCCTCGAACGCATCGTCGGCATATTCGTCGCCATCGCCACGTTGCTGATGATCGCCGGGCTCGCCTACTACATCTACGAACGCGCCCAGAGCAAGGGCTGGGGTAAACGCCGGCTGCCTTACTACACCTTTGTCCAAAATGCCGCCGGCCTGAAGCTCGGCCAGAAGGTGAAACTGATGGGATTCGACATCGGCGAAGTCACCGTGATCGAAGCCCAGGAACCGGGCGCCTATTATGATGTCTACGTCGCCTTCAGTGTCGTTGAGCCTTACGACGGATACCTTTGGGAAGACTCCCGCGCAAAAATCGCCGCCCGCGATTCCCTCGGCAACCGGTTCATCGAACTCTCGAAAGGCACCAACGGTCCGGCCACTTACATCTTTCACCCGATTCGCGAATACACTCTGGAACAAGCCGCGGCCCTCACGCCGACGAACTCGCTTCGATTCGCCGCCGAGGTGTTCGACGGCGGTCGAACCAACCTCCTAGTGAAGATCGGCGCTCCGTTCACCAGCGAAGCCCTGCGTACCATCACCGACGCCGCGAGCGTTACTTCCATTTCCCTTTACGACACCGGCATCTCCTCCAAGCGCGCCACCGGCATCTGGGATTTTCGCGAAGCCCGCTATCGGGACCCGAATGAATCCGCGGAAACCCGCAAAGGCTACTTCCTCGTGCCGGACGAAGCGCCGGCCTTAAACGAGCGACTGGAAACCGTCGCCGCCCAAGTCGAGCGAATGGTTGGCGTCGTCGAAGGCGCGTTGCCCAACATTCTCGAACTCACGAACAAGATCAGCCGTCTGCTCGACGAAACCGCCAACACGGCCGAACGCGCCGATGAATTGCTCTCCGAAGCAAAACCAATCGTGGAAAATCTCAGCAAGATCACCGGGAATCTGACCGAACCGAACGGTTCACTCGGCAAGTGGATTATCCCCCCCGAAATTAACCGGCAGCTCACGCAAGCGCTCGCCAACGCGAATGTCCTGCTCACGAACTCGGATGCACAGATCACCGCCGTCGCCGGAGAACTCGACCGCGCCATCGAAAACCTTGCCGACATCACCGCCAACCTGAACCGTCAAGTCCAGCGGAACACGAACATCGTCAGCGAAGTCTCGAAGCTCATCGTCGATACCGATGACATGGTCCAAGGGTTGAAGCGCCACTGGCTGCTGCGCTCCGCGTTCAAGAAGAAGCCGGAGGAATCGAAACGCCCCCGTTCGTTCAACGATCAATTTCGTCACCGCGGTGACATCGATTGATCGGCATCGGCGTCACCAACGTCCGCCGCTCCGCATCAAGCGTCGGACGTGATTAGATCGATCCGAACAACCGTTCGATCAGCCAGAAAAGACCGGCGCCCGTGACCATCACCGAACAAACCGGAACCAGTCGATGCTTCCACGAGGGAACTCGGCCCGCCCAATAAATCAGCGGCGCGATCAGGAATACGACCAGCAGCTGTCCCAGTTCGACACCGAGATTAAACGAAAGCAGCGGGACGATGATGCCAGACGAGACGCTTCCCACTCCGAGATCCCGCAAGACCGAGGCAAAGCCCAGTCCGTGGATCAGGCCGAAGATGAAAACGAGTAGAATCCGGCTTCGTCCGATGTCACGTCGGACCAGGTTTTCCACTCCTACGAAAACAATCGTCGCAGCAATGAGCGGTTCGACGATCTGGGAGGAAATCGTAAGGACATTCAATGTCGCCAACGCCAGGGTGATCGAATGCGCCACCGTGAACGCAGTGACCAATTGAACCGTCGGGAGCAGCCGGTAGGAAACGATTACCAGGCTAAACAGGAACAGCAGATGGTCGAACCCGACTAGAATGTGTTTTAGGCCCAGACCCACAAAGTCCGGCCAAGTTCCGATTGTCTTCGTTTCCGTGGATTCAGCACCGCCCGGTGCCATTTCAACTATGACCGAGTCCGACGTTGCGCTGAGTAGCCGCTCGGCGAGAACAGTCAATGGTTCCGCCTCCACTGACACAAACTGCCGGTGGCCGGCCGGAAGCGCATCCAACCAGCGCGACTGAATCTCCAACGTCTTTCGAGCCCGCGCTTTCACGTGGAACCGCAAGGTGGCGTTCGAGTCGTTGTCGAAATCACACGTCGCCGCTTCCGCCTTCACCGGCTCACCGTCGACCACAAATCGCGTCGCCGATCCCGCCCGCTCCGCAAGGATCACTTCCGCGATGACATCCCCCGGCACCGCGCCCTCCGTTTTTCGGGCGAGCTCCCGCGCTTCCTTCGCGGAGAAGACGAGCGTGACATCGAGCCCGTCCTTCAACACCCGCACTTGCATCGTGCTGAGCCCGGGTTCATGGGCCACGACTCGGAACAACGCAGCCATCCCGATGGCCGCAACGAGGAGCAAAAATCGGAGAGTTCGCATAGAGACGGAGGCGTAGGTCATCGATTCGAGTGGAGGCGGTGAGAATAAGATTCCTGAACCGCCGGCGAACCACGATGAGTCCGCCGGCGGGTCCAGGTGGGTTGGGTTACGGATGCGTATTGTTGCGTCCGTTGTGAGGCGTGCCGCCGTAGGGGAACACCTTGTTGTAGCCCGAGTCGTTCTTGCTCACGCCGTCGATGCCGTCCGCGACGCGGATGACCAGCGGGCCGCGCAGATCGCTGATGAGCGCGCTCACCGCGATGTCGATCACGTCGTCACCAAAGCGACGACCATTCGGCCAGCCGCCGGGAATCAGTCCGCCGTTGCCGAACGGATCTTGAATGGTGCTCTGCAGCACATCGCCACCGAACACGCTCAATCGCGAGAAGCCAGCGTCATCGGGATTGACCGGATGATCCGCTCCGCTGCCGGCCACACGCACCGGTCCGGTCGAGAGATCGACCTTGATCAAGTCCGGGATGAAGATGCCCGCGATGTCGGTCCGGTTCGATTCGATGGCCGGTCCGTTGCCGTTGAAGACAAGGATATTGATCAACTTCGCCAGCTCGGGAGTCTCCGCATACTTGCGGAACAGCGCGTTGTCCACCGCCGGACTGGATCGGTTGTAACGATCCTTGTCCGCGATCGCGACGAGCGCTTCGCAGAAGAGCGGGTTGCCCTGACGTCCCACCTGCACCCAGGGTCCGCCGGTCGCGTCACCGCGTTCACGAATCAGCCGGATCTGACGGCGGCTCGTGGTGGAGTAAACACCGACGACCTGCTGATCACCGCCGAGTTCGCTCACGGGAATCACGAGGCTGATCAGATGCATGTTGAAACCGCCCTGCGAATCCTTGCCCGGACTGCGGAGCTTGAGCAGATCGAAGATCGACTGGATGTCGCCATAGAAGCCGTCCTCGCGCTGCCCGGCGAAGGCCCGGTAGCCATTGGTGTAAACGAACGTCCCTTGCTGCGTGTAGCGGTCGAACTCGGCGAACGTCGCGCGCCCGTCCTTCGCCGGGTTCTCGCCGTTGTCACCTTGATTGTAGAACGGCGTGGCATTGCCCTGATTGTTCGGCGGTACGATGCCGGCGCCGATCAACGAAGTGCGCGGCGCGCGGCGTTCATACTTGTCATTGTATTTGTCATACTTGTCGCCCTTGCCGCGCGGACGGCGCGGACGGTGATCCACCTTCGTGATCGTGTAGGTCTGCACGAGGTTCTGTGCGGCGTCGCCGACGTCATTCACGACGCCGAGATACGACTGAAGGATCGTTGCTTTCGACTTGTACTGCGTCTTGAACTCGAACTGGTAACTGAACGTCGGCTTGCCTTCTGCCACGTCGTCGCCCGTGGCCACGTGGATTTCATAGAGCACGTTGTCATCGAAGTTGTAATTGTTCGGCCCGATGCCCGGTTCCTGGTGCGGATACACGCCGAGCGCGGTGACGAGAACTTTTTGACCAGCCGCGTTGCGCACAAACGCGTAGACATCCGTTGTGTTCGCCGCCGGATCGAGCGTGATGAGCGGTGCGTCCATGTGGCTGGACGCCAGCGCGGACGGCGCAATAAACGCCGGACCGGCCATGGCGCCGGCCAGCAACACCGAGAGCGCCCGGTTGCAGAGGTTGAGTTTTGATTTCATTCGTGTTTCTCCTGTTCTGTTTCTTACTGGGTTGGTTGTTGTCAGTTTTTCAGCACGAGCCAGTGATCCGGCTCGGCGGAAAATGGGTTCTGTCCGGAAGGAGTCAGGGAAGTGCTGCCTTTGCGGTGGCACCAAGAAGCTCCTTCACTTCGCGCAGACGAGAAAGTTCGGAGGGCAGCAACCGCGCGCGAGCTTCCTCGGCCCGACGAATCCAGCGTTCCGCCTCCGCGTGCTGCCCGCGATGAAAGGCAATCACTCCGGCGTGAAGCCACAAGCGTGGCTCGGACGTTTCCAACTGAAGCGCCGTCTCCATGTGAACAGCGGCATTCGTGAAATCGCCGGATGCCGCAAGCGCCCACGCGAGGGTGTCATGGCTGAAGATATCCGAGCGCTCCGTCAGCTCCTGACGCGCGAGCCGCACGGCGAGTTCCGGTTGCTGCCGACGCGTCGCGAGAAACAAAGCGCAACCGCGGGCATCGCTCGCCGGACCGCGCGAAATGATCTCGCGTTCGACCGTTTCAGCCTTAGCGACGCTTCCCGCCGCACGCAGCGCTTCAGCGAGTGCCCATTGATATTCGGGAAGTGGATTCAGCTTCGCAGCGGCTTGCAACGCGGCGACCGCCTCAGAAGTGTTGCCATCGGCGAGATTGATTCGTCCGCGCAACAAGAGTGCCGGCGGATAATTCGTGCGAAAGGCAATCGCTGATTCAATGCAACCCAGCGCTTCAGCACTCGCGCCGGACTGCCAGAAGTAACGCGCCAGTTGCGTGTGCATCCACGCTGCGGATTCCCCATCGCGTGGCGAACTTCCGGCCACCGCCATGCGCATGACGTCGATGGCGCCTTCCAGGTCGCCTTTGAGCCAGCGGACATGTCCGGCGCGGGCGTAGCCTTGTGGATCAGGTTTCAGATCCAGCATGGATTGATAGGCCTGCTCCGCTTCCGGAACGCGACCGACATCCATCAAGACATCGCCGAGCAAACCGAAATCAGCGGCGAGTCCGCGAGCGGAGACGAGCTGCCGGGCGAGCGATTCCGCCTCGGCAAAACGATGCTGGCTGTGAAGAGCATGCCCACGGAGAAGCAACGCCGCATGGCTGCCGGACGCGTTTCGTTCCAGCGCCAGCCCGCATTGTTCCGCGAGCGTGTAGAAGCCCGCATCGAAACTCTCGCGAGCCTTCGCCACATAAAGCCAGCCGAGCCGCTCGATCGCCGCCTCGCGATTGAAGTTCGAGCGAACCTGTCCCTGATAATCCCGGATCTGGAAATCTACCCGATTGCTGCCTGCATGTGGCGCGAGCACGATGGCGAGAGGGTCAATGGTGGCGGGAGATGCGGTTGGCGTCGTCCCGGTCGCAATCGTCGCGTCGCGGGAGCAGCCGGCAAATCCGAGTGCAATGAACAGAGCTGCGATTTCAAGAAGACGCGAGGCCGGCATTTTCGTCCGTGAAGTTTTCATCGTGGTCGATGTGTTACGTGAGGCATTACGGCGGCGCGCAGAAACTGGATGCACCGTTGGCGAAGAAAATTTTTGATGGCATCCACACAGCCACAACCGGCGTAGGAATGGAGATGCGAGTTGATTTTGCAGAGGACTTGGAGACTGTTGGCCACTGCATGCAGGCCGAAACCCAGACGTCGCCGCGTCGATCTAATTCTCCCGAGGATTACTCCCTTCTCTCAGCACTGCGTGACCGTCGCTCGCGGCGTTTCGGGCGCGGCATGAAGATTCCGGCTGGTCCGCTGGCGTACGGAAGCAAGCACGCGCCCGCGCCGTTGACCGAGGACGAAGAAGCAGCGCTGGTTTTCGCGGCGTGCGGCATCACGGGACACGCGCTCGCCGATCTCGCCTATGCTCGCGGTGAAGGCGGGAACATCATGGCCGGGCTGGTCGCGCGAACGATTGCCAGCGGGGACGGACTACAGACCGTCGCCTTGGTGGTCACAAACGATTCCGGAACGCATCTGGTCCGGCGTCCCGCCGAACTGCCGGCCGCGGAGATTCCGCAGCTCATCTCGATGGCGCAACGCAGCGAGTTCACGGAGGCCTATCGCCGCACGCGGGTGAAGATCAAGGATGGCCGCGCCGCGCCGCCGACAGAGCCGTTGTTCAACATCAACGCCAATCGTTGGGCCGCCCATGCGCCGGGCACGAGCTATTTTCTCCCGATCAACGATCTCACGTTGATGTACATCAACGGGCTGCTGGAGATTCTCAACGAAGACACCGGCGTATTCGTGCTGGACGAACGGAACGGTTATCGACCGGCGGGTTTGGCGAAGTTTGCGCGCAGCCGCGGCGGTCACTTGCATGACGATCCAACAAAGCTGCGCGTGGCCACCATCCGGCAGGTCGAGCAGTTCGTGACCGAGTTTGTGACCGCAGAGCAGGGCATGATGTTGCAGAACTTGGGGCTCATGGCGCAGGCGCTGGGCTTGGGCGGTTACCCGAACTTTGCCAACCACGAGTTCGGCTGGTTCGAGGCGCTTGGGTTTCGCATGCAACGTATGCCGGCGAGCCGCTATCTCGGAGTCAGTTCACTGATCGCACTCGGGATGAGGCTGACGAGACGCGATGTGGAGATTCCCTATCCCGTGGGACTGGAACGCAACGGTGAGGTGTTGCTGAAGCCGTTTTGTCCGCCTTACTTCGCAACGATGAGCGACGCCGTGCGCGCGGTGGTGGAATTGAAGTTTGGATCCAGCGGGGTTTTCCGTAGCGACGGACACGGCAGCGCCTGGGCGAATCACCACGCCACCACGAACGCCGTCCCCAAAGTCAGTGACGCAGCCATTGCAGCGACGATCGCCTACTGCGAATACGTGTGGGGTCGTTACGGTCGGTTCCCAGTCTACATGCCGCCTTACAAGACGGTGCTGGGATTTCAGGCGTGCCACGTGGATGCGGAATTTTACGACCGCTTCTATCGTCCGGAGGCGCTGGCGGAAACGCAGCGTAAGGATTGGAAGAACCAGCACCGCTGAGCCACGCGCTCAGGCCATCGCGAACTTCGTGAGCTCGTGATCCAGCGAGAGCACGGCCAGCAAGGTGCAGCCTTCGTCGGAGTAATTGACCGGATGCTCGGTTCCCGCGTCACAGTGATGGAAATCGCCGGGACCGAGTCGGCGACCAGCAATTGTTAGGTCGCCCGTGAGCAGGAAAATTTCCTCACCAGTTTCATGTGGATGGGCCGGGTACCGCACGCCTTTCTCCAGCTTGCCGAGCAACACCGCATAACCACGCTCGCGATCCGCCGAGAGCAGCTTGATGGATGCACCGGGCAAGGGAAGATCCTTCCAGCCGGACTGGTCCCGCGCCGCGATGAAAAAGAACGCGGGATCGACCGCAGGTCCGGTAAACGGAAGCGGACTCGGTGCTGAAGCGGAAGCCGTCGCCCCGACGCTGCCCAGCACGCGGTCGCGCAGGCTGGGAGGAGGATTGGCCGCAGGAACGGCCTTGGCCATCAGCACGCTCGTGGATTCGAGGTCGCGCACGAGGGAGAGCAATTCAGGCTGGGCACGCAGTTCCGCCTCGAACGCCAGCCGTTCGCTGGCGCCAAGCGCTCCCAGCACATAGAGGCTGGCTTGTTCCTGTTGTTGCTCGCTGATCATAGGTAAGCTTGCAGGCTCTCGCGTAACTTCAGCATCCCGCGCCGGATGCGAGCCTTGATGGTTCCCAAGGGTTCTTTCAGCACATTGGCAATTTCCTGGTGGGACATGCCGCCGAAAAACGCCATCGCGATGGCCTGCTGCTGGTCGGACGGCAGGTCTGCCACGGCTTTGCGCACCACGGCTTGTTCCTCCGGACTGAGATCGGTTGCGGTGAGCGGGGCGGCGGTGGTCACCTCGACTTCCGATTGGTCCACCGCGTCGTCGAAGACACGCGAACGTCGCTGGCGAGAGCGGAGCCGGTCGATGCAGCGATTGCGAGTGATGCCGAGAATCCAGCTGAGCGGATTCCCAAGGGCGCCATCAAAGGTCTCAGCCTTGTTCCAAATCTGGAGAAAAACATCCTGCACCACTTCCTCGGCTTCGCGGCGGTCGGACAGCATGTGCAAGGCGTTGGAGAACAGGAGTCCGGCGACCCGATCGTAAAGCTCGGCGAAGGCCCCGTGATCGCGCCGGGCGACTCGGCGGAGGAGGTCCGCTTCGGGATGCTCAACTGTAGATCGGTCTGACATGGTTTCTCCGGCTCCGAATCGAGGGGGCGCCGGATGGGCAAGGACCATTCTGGCGCAGCGCCGTTTTCCGCGCCAGTGACAAATAGAATGTCGATACGTTTCACCATCTATTACTACGACCGGCCGGCCGCTCTGGATGCACAACGCTAAGTCACTTCGGCGTGAAATCTGGCCGAGGAAGGCGCCGCCGCCTCGTGCCGTTCGCTTGATGGCCGCGCGGACCGAGGTGAGGAGTATTCATGGCCCGGGAAAGCTTGGGGGTTGAAACTCCATTTCCGATTTCCTAGCCTGCGCGTCGTGAATCCTTTTACTCACAATTCGCCCGCCGCCGCCCCGAAGGCGCCGTCTGTTCTTTGTCGCTCGCTGGCGACACTGATCCGTGTGCTGCCGCTCGTCGCAATCTCGTTACTGCTGGCGCTGGGCAGCGCTGGCTGCAGCAAAAAGTCAGACGACGTGATCAAGGTTGGCGAATTCGCGTCGCTCACAGGCAAGGAAGCAACCTTTGGCACGTCATCCCACGAAGGCACCCTGCTCGCCATCGAGGAACTCAACGCCACGGGCGGCGTGCTCGGGAAGAAGATCGAGCTGATTACCGAAGACAACCTTTCCAAGGCGGGTGAATCCGGAACCGTGGTAACCAAGCTGATCGACCGCGACGGCGTCGTGGCCATCCTCGGCGAAGTCGCCTCCAGCCGTTCCCTCGAAGCCGCGCCCATCTGCCAGCGCAGCCAGATCCCGATGATCTCCCCGTCGTCCACCAATCCGAAAGTCACCGAGACAGGCGATTACATCTTCCGCGTCTGCTTCATCGATCCCTTCCAAGGCACCGTGATGGCCAACTTCGCGAGCAAGACGCTCAAGGCGAAGAAGGTCGCCGTCTTCACCGATGTGAAGAGCGACTACAGCAAGGGCCTCGCGAAGTATTTCAAGGAAGGTTTCACAGAGGCAGGTGGCGAAATCAGCGCCGAGCTCGACTTCAACGGCGGCGACAAGGATTTCAAGGCGCAGCTCACCGCCATCAAAACAGCCGCGCCGGACGCCGTGTTCGTTCCCGGTTACTACACGGACGTGGCGCTGATTTGCATCCAGGCGAAACAACTCGGACTGAACGTCCCCTTGTTCGGCGGGGACGGCTGGGAATCGGATGACTTGATCAAGATCGGCAAGGAAGCGGTGGAAGGAAACTACTTCTCCACCCATTACCATCCCGAAGTCAGCTCGCCCAAGAGCAAGCAATTCGTGGAAGCCTACAAGAAACGTTTCAAGAACCAGGACGGCTCGCCCAAGGCCCCCGACGCGATGGCCGCCCTTGGCTATGATTCCGCGATTATTCTCGCCGAAGCAATGAAGCGCGCCGGCACCACCGAAGGCGCCAAGGTCCGCGACGCACTGGCCGCGATGAAAGATTTCGAAGGCGCGACTGGCAAAACGAACATCAACGAGAAGCGCGACGCGACCAAGCCCGCCGTCATTCTCCAAGTCAAAGGCGGCGTGTTCAAATACGTGGAAACCATCAGCCCGTGATTGATCGCTCGATGGTCCGCCTCGATGCCTGATAACCCGAGCGCCGGCCCGCCGCTCTCTCAACCATCAACTCTCCGACCCTCAACTAATTGGACTGGCTCCAACAACTCATCAACGGCCTCGCGCAAGGCTCCATCTACGCCCTGATTGCGCTCGGCTACACGATGGTCTACGGCGTCCTCCGCTTCATCAATTTCGCCCACAGCGACGTGCTGATGCTGGGCGCCTTTGCCGCCTTCTTCCTCGCGCCCGTCGTCGGCACCATCCTTCCTCCGCAATCCTATCTCGGCGCCTTCATTATCGTCATCGTCTCCGCGGCGATTTGCGCTGCCATCGGAATCCTGATTGAACGTCTCGCCTACCGCCCGCTGCGGAACCGCCCCAAGCTGACGGTGCTCATCACCGCCATCGGCGTCTCCCTCTTAATCGAGTTCACCTGTCAGCACAACGCCGTCTTCGGCGCGCGAACGCGTCCGTTTCCACGGTTGATTCCGGAACACAACTTCCATCTCGGCAACATCGTCATCGCGAATCACGACGTCCTCGTCCCCATCGTCACCGCCGCGCTGCTCGCCCTGCTCTGGCTCGTCGTCCAGCGCACGAAGATCGGCATGGCCATGCGGGCCGTGGCGTTCAACCCGCAAGCCGCAGCGCTGATGGGCGTGAACATCAACCGCGTCATCTCGTTCACGTTCGGCCTCGGCTCCGCGCTTGCCGCGATCGCCGGGATTCTCTACGCGATGCGCGCGCCCGGCATTGAACCCTTGATGGGCATCCAACCCGGCCTGCGCGCCTTCATCGCCGCCGTGCTCGGTGGAATCGGCAATCTCCCCGGAGCCGCGCTGGGCGGGCTGCTTCTAGGTCTGCTCGAAACGTTCGCGGGTGGTATTCCCGGCATTTCGAATTACCGCGACGGCATCGCGTTTGCGATTTTGATCTTCATCCTGCTCTTCCGCCCGGCCGGTCTGCTGGGCGAAGTGAAAACCGAGAAAGTCTGATGCAACTGGGCGCAAAACGATGGTTGATTGCCGCGGTGCTGGTCGCCTTCGGCGTCTCGGCGCTGTCCGGTTACTTCAATCGCTACTACCTCGGCATCGCCATCGATGTCGGCATCAGCATCATTCTCGCGGTCAGCCTCAACCTCATCAACGGTCACACCGGTCAGTTCAGTCTCGGCCACGCCGGCTTCATGGCTGTCGGAGGATTCACCGCCGCAAAGCTCACGCTGGAGCTGACACCGTCGGTTCCAGCGGCGGCCCAGCCCGCACTCTTCGTCGGCGCCATGCTGGCCGGCGGATTGGTCGCCGCGCTCGCGGGTCTGGCGGTTGGTCTGCCCTCCCTGCGGCTCAAGGGCGATTACCTCGCGATCGTGACGCTGGGCTTCGGCGAAATCATCCGCGTCATTTTCCAGACGTCGCCCGCCTTCGGCGCCGCCACCGGGCTGACAGGTATTCCGAAATTCACGACGCTCTTTTGGACGTGGAGCGCGGCTGCCTTGACCGTTTACGTCGTGGCGAGCCTGGTGAATTCCACCTACGGCCGTGGCTTCCTTTGCGTTCACGATGATGAAGTGGCCGCCGCAGCGATGGGAATCAATCCGACCCGCTACAAAGTCACTGCGTTCGTCACCGGCGCGTTCTTCGCCGGCATGGCCGGAGCGCTCTACGCGCACCACAAGCAGGTGCTCAAGCCGGACGGATTCGACTTCATGAAGTCGATCGATGTGGTGGTGATGGTCATCCTCGGCGGCATGGGGAATACGGTGGGCGTGATCCTCGCGGCCATTTTGCTCACCGTCCTGCCCGAACTCCTCCGCGGATTCGCCGACTACCGGATGATTGTCTACTCGCTGCTCATCATCGGATTGATGCTGCTGCGGCCGCAGGGGCTCTTCAACCTGCGCCGTCGCGAGAGCCGCAGCGCCGCCGCCAACTGAACTCATGAGCGCTTCTGCAGAACCGAAACCGGACAGCCTGCTGAAGATGCAGCGCTGCACGATTCGTTTCGGCGGACTGACCGCAGTCTCGGAGCTCGACCTCCGCATCGGAGGAGACGAACTGATCGGGTTGATCGGCCCGAATGGCGCCGGCAAGACCACGGCGTTCAATATGATCACCGGCGTTTATCAGCCGACCGAGGGCGAAATTCATTTCGCTGGCACGCCGCTCAGCGGTCAGGCGCCGCAGGAGATCACCGGGCTTGGGATCGCGCGAACTTTCCAGAACATCCGGTTGTTTCCCTCCTTGAGCGTCTTCGACAATGTCCGCGTCGCGTTTCAACTGCGGCAGACGACCGGCATGTTTCAATCATTGCTGCGCGGCGCGGCGTTTCATCGAAACGAGAAGCTGATCGAGTCGGAGGTATTGGAGATTCTAGATATTTTTAAGCTGAGCCGGTTTCGCCACACGATGGCGAAGAACCTGCCTTATGGCGATCAGCGCCGCCTGGAAATCGTCCGCGCGCTGGCCACCAAGCCGAAGTTGTTGCTGCTGGACGAACCCGCCGCTGGCATGAACCCGACCGAGAAAGTGGAACTGACCCGGCTGATCGGTTTCATCAAAGAGAAATTCCGAATCTCGGTGCTGCTGGTCGAACACGATATGCAGGTGGTGATGGGCATCTGCCAGCGAATCGTGGTACTCGACCACGGCGTGAAGATTGCCGAAGGCAGCCCCACCGAAGTGCGCAACGACGCGAAGGTCGTGGAGGCTTACCTCGGTGATTCGCATTTGAAAAAGCCCGCAGCTGCCGTGGACTAGGTCCGTTGCGAGAGAACGATTCCGAACTTCAATCAAGATTCGATCCGTGCTGGAAATCAAAAATCTAGTTGTGAACTACGGGGTTATTACGGCTCTGCAGGAGATTTCCCTGTCGGTGCCGGCCGGCGCCATCGTCACGCTCATCGGAGCCAACGGCGCTGGAAAAACCACGACTCTGCGAGCCGTCTCAGGCCTGCTCAAGGCGCGCACAGGCGAGGTCATCTACGAGGGACGCAAAATCACGAACCTCCCGCCGCACGAATTGGTGAAGCTCGGCATTGCGCACGTTCCGGAAGGCCGGATGGTGTTTGCGAACCTGACCGTTCTGGAGAATCTGCGCATGGGCGCGTATCTCATGAAAGATCGGGCGGCGGTCAATCGGGAGCTGAGCTATGTCTTCGATGTCTTTCCGCGCCTCAAGGAACGCGAGAAACAGATCGCCGGCACGTTGTCCGGGGGCGAACAGCAAATGCTCGCCATAGGCCGGGCCCTGATGAGCAAGCCCAAGTTCCTGATGCTCGATGAGCCGTCCCTCGGCATTGCGCCGCTTCTGGTGCAGAAGATTTTTGAGAAGATCGTGGAGATCAATCGCGACCACAAAATCACAGTGTTGCTGGTCGAGCAGAACGCGAATCTGGCCCTGGATGTCTCGAGCTACGGATACGTGCTGGAGACTGGCCGGATCATTCTGGCGGATACGTCCGCTTCATTAAGGGCGAATCCGCAGGTGAAAAGCGCTTACTTGGGCGGAAGCTGAGCGGGGTGACGGACGAGAAGAAAGACTTGGCTGGCAGAGCCAACCTTACTTCCCAGCGTTGAAGTACAAATCGATTCCGATGTTGGACCGCATCTGATCGTATTCCCGACGGGAGACGTATTCAATGTGGCCATCCATGAACGAAATGTTCGAGCGCTCCCCGTGGAAGACCACCGTGCGCTGCCGAATCCTCGGAGCAAACCGGGGGTCGAAAGCCGGCGAAATCATCCCTTCCGGCTCCTCATTCACGAGGAGAATTTTGCGGGACGGGTCAGTTACGACTGTCGTCATGAGACCACGAGGCGGCACTTTGCCGTTACTGAAGTCACGACCGGGCTCCATCCAGGCATTCGCGCTGTAATTCACGCGAAGAGCTTCCCCCAACTTTCCTGTGCTCGGACACCGGTAAACCGAAGTCGATTCCTTGAAATTGGGATCGTAACCCTTCTTCGGCTGGCTGGTGACGTAGGGGTATATCGAACCGCACTCGGCATTGTGACCAAAACCAGGAACATTTGCCGAGGAAACGGCGATAGGAGTGCTGGACATCTCCTGCGGAGTCGCCAACCAGTCGGGGGTGTAAGCGTCGGGACTGTTAATCGCGCGGCCAACCGCACCGGGCCAAGGGAAGGTTTCTTCGTTATCCTCGGCGTACATCAGAAACGCGAGGCTCAATTGCTTCATGTTGCTGCGGCAGGCAGTGGAACGAGCGTGTTCCTTGGTCCGTGACAGAGCCGGGAGCAGCAGGGCCGCCATGATTGCAATCACCACAATGACAACGAGCAACTCGATCAAGGAGAAGCCGGATACACCTCTTCTGCGGCTTTCGAGGAAGGCACGACCGGTTGTCGATGAGAGGACCATGTAACTTGTTGGTCGCTGAGTTGTCTGGTGTTACTACACTCCTTTTAGGCAGCTCCCCGGAATATGCAAGCCCGCATTTCCAAAAGTTTTTCACAACTCATTCCCACCCCGCCGTTTCCCAAGTGCTGCTCCAGCGGAATTGTCGGCTTGACTACCGATGGGCGGCGATGAAAAGCCGCCGGCCAGAACCCAGCGGCTAGCTCTTCAATTTCCGTTCGAGCATCTCGCCGACCAGCCCAGGGTTTGCCTTCCCTTTGCTGACCTTCATCACCTGACCCTTTAGAAAATTGAGCGCCGCCACCTTGCCCGCTTTGAAGTCAGCCGCCGGCCCTGGATTCGCCGCAATGACTTCATCGCAGAATTTCTCCAAGGCTCCCGTGTCACTGACTTGCGCCAGACCCTTTTCTTGAACAATGGCGGCGGGGGCCTTACCTGTATCAAACATCTCCGCAAACACCTGCTGCGCCGCGGAACTGCTGATGGTCTTTCCCTCCACCAAACCCACGAGCTCGACCAATGCCGAAGGCTGGAATTTCAGACCGGCCAGCGTCGTCAGCTTCATATCCGCCGCCTCAAGCCCGAGCGCACCCTGCTCCTCCGCTTCCTTCTGGTTCGCCTCCGTCAGCTTCGCGCGCAGGTTGTTGATCACCCAGTTCGCGACCGCCTTCGGGTTCTTCGACTGCTTCGCCACGGTCTCAAAATAATTCCCCAAAGCCACGTCGTTCTTGAACGTTTCCCCATCCCCCGCAGGAAGCTGGTAGTCGCGCATGAACCGCTGTTTGCGGGCCAAAGGCAGCTCCACCACCTGCGCCTGCACCGCCGCCAGCCAGGCGTCATCTGGAGCAAACGGCATCAAGTCCGGCTCCGGAAAGTAGCGATAGTCGTGCGCGTCTTCCTTCGTCCGCATTTCTTCGGTGATACCCGCCACGTCATCCCATCGGCGCGTGGACTGCACGAGCTTGCCACCCTTCTGGAGAACTTCGATCTGGCGGGGAATCTCATACTCCAACGCCTTCCGGGCGCCGGAGAAAGTGTTCATGTTCTTGATCTCAATCTTCGCGCCGAGCTCCTTGGTGCCCTGGGGACGCACGCTCACGTTCACATCACAACGCACCATTCCCTTCTCCATGTCGCAATCGGAAATGCCGCCGTAGACCAGAATATCTTTCAACGCGTTCAGATACTCATACGCCATGTCCGCGCTGGTGATATCCGGCTCGGAAACAATCTCCAGCAACGGCACGCCCGCGCGGTTGAAATCGACCCCGCTGTGCCGGTCAAAATGAATGTTCTTTCCGACGTCCTCCTCCAAATGCGCGCGCGTGATGCGCACCCGCGCCGTCCCGCCCTGAAATTCGAAGTCAACAAACCCGTTCATCGTGGACGGTTTGTCGAACTGCGTGACCTGATAATTCTTCGGCGCGTCGGGATAAAAGTAGTTCTTGCGATCGAACTTCGCGTAGCGCGCCACCGAGCAGTTCAGCAGGTAGCCCGTCAACGCCGTCAGCCGGAGCGCCTCCTCGTTGGCCACCGGCAATACTCCGGGCATGCCCAGGCACACAGGACAGACGTTGGTGTTCGGCGGCGATCCAAAGGCATTCGCGCAACCACACCACATCTTTGACTTGGTCTTCAGCTGCACATGCGTCTCCAGACCAATGACTGCTTCGTATTCCATAACGGGCCGTGATTGAACCACGACTGACGGCGGATGAAAACAGAGAACCGCCGTGTAAGTTTCCCGACCCACGTCGGCGGTCTTGTTCGGTTAGCCAACTTTTGCCAGGCGCCGACTTTATTTATGAAATTCTGTTGTCGGGCCCCCGCCCGTAAACTTTAGCCGCGGGGACCCAGGTCGCCATGCGGGGAAGCCGCGGGAATCAATCTGCTCGAACGCACCACTCGAAGCGTGCGGGTCACGACAGCCGGTGAATTCCTCTATCGTGAATCCGATTGCTGGGTGGACCAATCCCTAGCACTGAAAATCATGCTCCCAGTTCTGGGGTTGGGGCGGGGTTCTTGCTCCGCGCAGCAGTGCGTATCCGTCTCGTTCGTCAGCCCCGAGATTCTGAGCGCAGAAAACTGGCCTGGGTTCTGTGTCCCCAAAGCATTTCTCAGGTCTCGCACCGTTCAACTCCTTCACCAAATGCGCCAACTGCGAAGCGGTTTCTCTACTTCCCAATCCAGACTCCCGTTGGCTTAGGCTCAGTTGGCTGCTGTTGGAAGATGGCACCAACACTGGCAAGGATTGAGCGTGGTGCTGTTAGGTGCACGCGACACTGTCTTTGGGTCGCTCTGTGCCGGAAATTGTCGGGTGTGCGGCGCAAACAGTCGTCGGATCTCTTTTAGTTCATCCGTCGGACTTCGTCTGCCTCGCTCTTTGCCGACCGTCACCTTCACACTTGGCGGACTCTGCGGAGCCGCCTTAGCATGGCGCAGCGAAATTGATTTCCGACTTATGCCAATCTACGAATTCTCCTGTCCGAAGTGCCGGGTGATATTCAGCTTCCTCTCGAAGCGCGTGAACCCGGATCGCCTCCCGGTTTGCCCCAAGTGCGGCAACAAAAAGATGGCCAAACAAATGAGCGCCTTTGCGATGCCGAAGGGTTTGAGCGAAAGCGCTGCGGCACCTGATGGTCCCGATCCCATGGCCGACATGGATAATCCCAAAGTCATGCGCGCGATGGCCGAGCTCGAGCGCGACATGGGACATCTCGACGAGAACAATCCCAAGCACATGGCGCATCTCATGCGCAAGATGAAGGACGCCCTGCCGCCCGGCACCATGCCCAAGGAGCTCGATGTCGCTATCAAACGCCTCGAGGCCGGGGAAGATCCGGAAAAGATCGAGGCCGACATGGGTGATGTGTTTGGCGATTTGGAAGGCGGTCCCGGCGGTGCCGTCGGCGCTGGTGGTTACACCCGGGATTCGGGACTCTACGACTACTAAGAGTTTTCACCACCGCTCTACACCCGCGCACTGAATCGACACAGCCGGTCGCCGACCGGTGCGGTTCCGGCAAACAGTCTTTGTGCGCAACCACGTTCATTGCTATCCTCCGCCACTGCATGAGCGCTGCTGACATCGCAATCGGAAACGCCCCAACCACCCAAACCCATGGGACGGCGGGACGGCGTCTGCCTGAATTGCTCGCGCCCGCGGGCGACTGGGAATGCGCAAAAGCCGCGGTGGAGAACGGCGCCGATGCGATCTATTTCGGGCTGGAACGGTTCAACGCCCGCATGCGCGCGCAAAACTTCACAGCCGCGGTCCTGCCGCAGTTGATGGATTTCCTGCACCGACGCGGTGTTCGCGGTTACGTGACGTTCAACACGCTCGTATTCCAGAACGAGATGGAAGAGGCGGCGAAGTACCTGCAGTCCATCATCGCCGCTGGTGTGGATGCGGCAATTGTTCAGGACGTCGGCATCTGCCGGCTGATCCGCCAGCTCTCGCCCGATTTCCCGATTCACGCATCCACACAGATGACCGTGACCAGCGGCGCTGGCGTCGACTTCGCACGGGAGCTGGGATGCAATCTCGTGGTTCTTGCCCGCGAATGTTCCATCGCGGAGATCGAGACAATTCAGTCAACACAGGCCGCAGAGGTTTCCGGCGAACAGCGACTGGCGAACGCCCTCCCGTTGGAAGTTTTCGTCCACGGCGCGCTCTGCGTCGCTTACTCCGGGCAATGCCTAACCAGCGAAGCTCTCGGCGGACGGTCTGCGAATCGCGGCGAATGCGCGCAGGCCTGTCGCATGCCCTACGACCTCGTCTCGGATGGCCAGCTGGTACCCCTCGGCGATCGGAAGTATCTCCTCAGCCCGCAAGACCTCGCCGGGCTCGAAGTGCTCCCGGATTTGGTGAAAGCAGGCGTGGCGTCTCTGAAGATCGAAGGCCGGCTGAAAACGCCCGAGTACGTCGCGAACATCACGCGCGCCTACCGACGCGCATTGAACGAGTGCGCCGCCCGCCTCGCGGCACAAAATGATTTGCCCGTTGCCGTCACGCCCAACCCGGCGGAAACCCAGTATGATCTGGAAATGGCTTTCTCCCGCGGCCTCTACACCGGATGGTTTCGCGGCATCAACAATCAGGAACTGGTGCATGCACGCTTCGGCAAGAAGCGCGGCGTTTATCTCGGCGAGGTGTCGCGCGTGCAAGGGTCGAAGGTCGCGATCAAACTTGAAGCGCCACTGAAACTCGGCGATGGCGTGGTGTTTGATGCGGGTCATCCCGATCAAAAGGAGGAGGGCGGGCGCGTGTATGAGATTCAGATTCTCAAACCAAGCGGAGCCACCGCAACGGCCAGCAAGATTCCCGAAGCGGTGCTCGCCTTTGGCACCGGTGACATTGATTTCTCCCGCGTCAAAGCCGGCGATAAGTTGTGGAAGACGAGCGATCCGGAGCTGGACCGTCGCCTGCGCCAGAGTTTCGATGGCGATGCTCCGCGCTATTTCCGCCCGATCGAAATGGAGGTTCATGGTCGCGCCGGCACGCCCCTGACGCTCATCGCGCGCGATGAATCCGGTCGTGTCGTTCAGGTGGAATCCGCCATGCCGCTCGCTGTTGCAGCCAAGCAGCCGCTGAGCACGGAGCGTTTGAAGGATCAGCTCGGACGTCTGGGCGGGACACCCTTTCAACTGGGCGCGCTCGCCAATCGTCTCGAAGGCGAGGTCATCATTCCCGTCAGCGAGCTCAATCGAATCCGCCGCGACGCCGTCGCGCAACTGGACGCGCTGCGCGCGCAACCGCTGCGCTGGCAGCTTAATGAAATTCCGTCGGAACGATTCCCCAGCATCCCGTCTCCCGACCGTGCGGAAGCATCCGCTGCCCCTGAGTTGATCATCCTCGTTCGCAACCTCGCCCAGCTGGAAGCCGCGTTGAAATGCGGAGCCACCCGGCTCTACTGTGAATTCGAGGATCCAAAGAAATATCGCGATGCTGTCCAGATGGCGCACGAGTCATTCGGCTGCGCTGGTCCCAACAAAACCATCTGGGTCGCGCCGCCGAGAATCTTCAAGTCAGGCGAAGAATGGACGCTCAAGCAGGTGCGCTCGGCCAACGCTGATGGTTATCTCGTCCGCAATTACGAACACCTCCGCTTCTTCGCCGACTGCCGTCGTATCGGAGATTTTTCGTTGAACGTCGCCAACGCGCTGACCGCGGATTACTTCATCCGAAAGTTCAGGCTCGAGCACGTGACAGCGTCGTACGATCTGAACGGCGTTCAGCTGGAGTCCTTGCAGGCGGCGCCAGCGGAGTGGTTTGAAGTCACCATCCATCAGCACATGCCCATGTTTCACATGGAGCACTGCGTGTTCTGCGCCTTCCTCTCGAAAGGCACCGATTACCGGAACTGCGGTCGCCCGTGTGATGTCCATGACGTGCGCTTGCGCGACCGAGTCGGCGCGGAGCATGTCTTGAAGGCGGACGCTGGTTGTCGAAACACAGTCTTCAACGCACGCGCCCAGACCGGTGCCGAACACGTGTCGCGACTGATTGAACTGGGCGTCCGGAAGTTTCGCGTCGAGTTCGTCAGTGAAAGCGCTGGCGAAGTCGAAAAGACCATCGCGATGTATCGGGCCCTGTTGCGTGGAGAAATTTCCGGAACGCAGCTCTGGCGCGAACTAAAGCTTCAGAATCAGCTCGGCGTCACCCGCGGCACCATGGAGCGCCGATAGCGTTCCCTCCTTCCACCCCCTGCCGCCCCCGGCAGGCTGTCCCAAATCCAGCCAGTCGCCGGACAGAATCCGGCTAAAGGAAGTTCTCCATCCGCCGAAGACTAGGAGGAACAGAAGTAGAACAGCGGGCAGTTAATCAATGGATCTCTGCAACAATTTGCGACGAGACCCGGAACAGGCGCCATGGCCTGCGCCGTGCTTGCTCAGCTTTTGAAGGACAATACGTTTTATGCCCTCATTTAGTTACGTAGCTCGGGAAGCTGGAACGGGAAAAGAGATTCGAAGTTCGCTCGACGCCCAGAACGAGCAGGCGGCGGTGGCGGCGCTTCTGAACAAGAATCTCCTCGTGATGTCGATCCAGGAGAAGATGAGCAAGAAGGGAAAAACCGCCGGCGGCTCCGTGGCTCTCGCGGACCTCGTGGTTTTCACCCGACAGCTCGCGACGATGATCGATGCCGGTCTCGCGATGGTTCAATCCCTTCAAGCACTGGCTGAGCAGACCACCAACAAGGTGATGCGCGACACCATCAAGGACGTCTGCACCCGCGTCGAAGGCGGCGACAGCTTCTCAGAGGCGCTCGGCAAGCATCCGAAAACGTTCAATAAACTTTATGTCTGCATGGTCGGCGCCGGTGAACGCGGCGGTTTGCTCTCCGAAATTCTCTCCCGACTTGCCACCTACCTGGAAAACACCGCCAAGCTGCGCAAGAAGGTGAAGTCAGCAATGATGTATCCAGTGGCGGTGACCCTTGTCGCCATCGGCATCACGATCTTCCTGCTCGTGAAAGTCGTTCCCGTGTTCGGCGAGGTTTACAGCGGGTTCGGCTCCAAGCTCCCGGCGCCCACGCAAATGCTGATCGACCTGAGCACGTTCGTTCAGTCCTACCTCATCTACATGCTGGCCGTGACTGGCGGCCTTGTTTACGGATGGATGGCGTGGCTGAAAACTCCCAAGGGGCTGGAGTTTTGGGACAGCACCCGCATTCGCCTGCCGATCTTCGGCGTCATCGCCCACAAGATTTGTCTCGCCCGCTTTACCCGCACCCTGGCCTCGCTGATCCGCTCCGGCGTTCCGATTCTCGAGGTGCTTCAAATTGTCTCCAACACCGTCGGCAATGTCGTGATGGAGAAAGCCATTCGCGCGTCAGCCAGCGACATCGAACGCGGCGAAGGCATCTCGGCCGCTCTCGGCAAACATCCAGTGTTTCCCGTGATGATCATTCGCATGGTCACCGCCGGCGAGCAGACCGGTAAGATCGAAAACATGTTGGAGCGCATCTCCGACTTCCTTGACGACGAGATTCAGACGACACTTTCCGGCCTCACATCGCTGATCGAGCCCCTGCTCATCGTGTTCCTCGGCGTCACCGTCGGTGGCATCGCGATTTGTATGTTCCTCCCGATCTTCAAGATGAGCGAACTCGTCAACCCGAAGAAATAGCCGGGCACACCGACCTTATCGAGTCACCTAAGCGCGGGATCAATTCCCGCGCTTTCGCTTTGGAAAGGAACACTGCAGCCGAAGCTGGAAAACGAGACTTGAGGTTGAAGGTCGGCATGGCATCTTTGCGCACATGCTGCTTCGTGCGCGAGTGGTGAAATGGCAGACACGCCAGACTTAGGATCTGGTCCCGTAAGGGGTGGAGGTTCAAGTCCTCTCTCGCGCACCACTTGGACACAAACGCGGCTGTCTCTCAGGAACCAAAGTCACGGATGAAGACTTCGACACTCTCCAACAGCTTCTGCCGTCAGCTCCCCGGCTTGACCGCATTGATTCTAATCCTACTCACGCTGGCGCCAACTCAAACCATCCGCGCAACAACTGTCCTCGCGCCCGGGTTCTCAGGCATGGTCACTGGCGCGGAACGCATCTTCGCGGGCAAGGTTACATCGGTTCGCTGTGATTGGACCATTCGTTCCGGCCGACGCTCCATCGTCACCACGGTGCATTTCAAAATCGAACGCACGCTCAAAGGTTCAGCCACCGAAGAACTGCAGCTGGAGTTTCTCGGCGGGACCGTGGGCAAGGACACGATGGAGGTACACGGCGTGCCGAAGTTCATCGCGGGCGAACGCGTCGTTCTGTTCTCGAGAAACAACGGCAAGGAGTTTTGTCCACTGGTCGGCATTTACCACGGAAAGCTCCTGATCGAACGCGACGCGCAGTCCGGTGCGGACGTGGTGTTGCGCCACAATCGTCAGCCCATCACCAGCGCGACCGATGTCGGCTCCGATCCGAAGCCATCGATTGCCGCCGCCGGCAATTCACCCGTCCAGCCGCCGATGAAAATCGAAGCTCTATTCGACGCGGTAGACAAGGAACTCAACGCTGGAGAGCGCCGATGAACGCAATTCGGTCCGCCTTCTCCACGCAACGTCCCTGTTCCAGTGGTCTACGCCGCCACGGTTTCCAGCGGGCGGGGCTAAGCTTGGTCACGGTAGGCTGCCTGATTCCTCAAGCATTCGGCTTCGTGATTTCAAATCCCGACGCCAAGTGGCCGACGGGAGAAATCAAGTTCCGGACGTTGCTGGGAGATTCAGGCCGCGTGTTGAGCGATGGGAAAACTTCGTGGGATCACGTTGCCATCGACGCTGCGTCTCTCTGGAACGAGGATCTGCAACCGGTCCGCCTCGCGTTAACACCAGCCAGCGGTTCTCCTGGTTCGCGCGATGGGGCAAGTCAGGTCGCGTGGAGCGACACCGTGTACGGACAGTCTTTCGGCGGCGCCATCGCGGTGGCGATCACCTGGAGTTCAGGCGGCAAGGTGGTGGAGTCCGATATTCTGGTGGATGAATCCAGGACCTGGGATTCGTTTCCCGGGCCGCTCACCGGGCACGGCTTCACGAACGATTTGCGGCGCGTGCTCGCGCACGAGTTTGGCCATTCACTCGGCTTGAATCATCCCGACGATGCGGGACAAAGCGTTGAGGCGATCATGAACAGCATCGCATCCAACGTCGACGAACCCGCGGCCGATGACATCGCCGGCATTCTGTATCTGTTCCCGCCGGAATCCACGAAACCCACCGTGGCCATCAAATTTCCCGCCTCTGGTGCGCGACTGCTGGACGAGTTGGTGACCGTCAGCGGAACGGCCACCGACAACGCATTCGTCGAGCGCGTGGTGTATCAGCTCAACGGAAGTCCGGCCACCGACGCCGACACGATCAACGGCGCGCCTTCCATCAACTGGTCCGCAATCGCAACCCTGCGCCCGGGAAGCAACACGTTCGCCGTCTACAGCGTGGACACGTCAGGAAACGTCTCCACCACGTCATCTCGCAGCCTGTTCCGGATCGTGAGCAATGTGGTCCAACTGCTCTCCGTCGGTGCGGGGTCAGTGAGTCCAAATCTCGACGGGCGGGGTCTGGAAATCGGCCGCAGCTACACCGTCACCGCCATCCCATCGGCCGGACACGTATTCTCCAACTGGACCGGCGGCATCACATCGTCTTCCGCTAGGTTGACGTTCCTGATGGAATCCAATCTCCAGTTGCAGGCGAACTTCGTCACGAATCCCTTCGCGCCGGCCATCGGCAGTTTCAGCGGGTTGTTCATGGAGACCAATGAAGTGCGCCACGAGAGCTCTGGCAGCCTGACGTTCAAGCTGACCGACAAAGGCACTTACTCCGGCAAGCTGCTGCTCGCCGGCAAGAGCCATTCGTTCAGCGGCGCATTTGATCTGGCTGGAAGAACCACCAACCAAATCAAACGCAGCGGCACCAACCTCCCACTCTCACTCTCGCTTGAGCTGGGCGTCGGCATTGGGAAGCCGTACCAGCTGACCGGCAGCGTGAGCGATGAAAACTGGACGTCACAGCTGCGCGCGAATCGTTCCGTGTTCAACGCCGCAACGTCCCCCGCGCCGATGGCCGGTGCCTACACCTGCATTATCGCCGGCACCAACGATCCGGCTTTCGGACCGGCTGGCGACGGCTATGCCGCAGGCAAGATTGATTTGGCGGGCGGTTTGAAACTGAACGGAAAACTTGCGGACGCCACGAGCCTGTCGCTCAAGGCCGTGGCATCACCGGACGCCGAGTGGCCGCTCTACCTGTCGCTCTACTCCGGGAAAGGATCGATCATCGGCTGGATGACCGTGACCAACGATCCCGTTGCGACTTGGGGAACGATCCACTGGTTCAAGCCAGCGGCGACGAAGGGACTGCACGCGACGGGATTCACCAACCAAACCGTGCTGCTAGGTTCGCTCCACACGCCGCCAGTGACGAAGACGAATCGCGTGCTGAATCTCACCAATGGCGTCGTGACCTTCAGCAGCGGAAACCTCGCCGCACCCGTGGATTACACGTTCACGTTGAGTGCGGACAACAAGGTGACGTCGACCAACGCGGGGTTCAGCCTCTCCTTCACGACCGCCAGCGGCCTGTTCAAAGGCTCGTTCACCGATCCCGAAACTCTCCGCAAGCGCGCGTTCAGCGGAGTGTTGCTGCAAAACGCGGGAACCGGCTCCGGCTACTTTGCCGGCACCAATCTCAGCGGATGGGTGTTGATCGAAGCGGCGCCGTAGCAAGCGCAACGGCAGCGCAGATTACTCGCTGAGCCGGACGCGACCGCTCTGATTGGTCCCGAGGAAGAAGCCCCAGCCTTGATTCTGCTTCTGGTGGACCGCGCCGCGGAACGGGAACGACTGCGAACCATCAGGCGCCGTCACCGAGCCGCTAAACAAGCCGGAGGAAAGATTGATCGAGACATTGAGCTTGTTGGTGCCGAGGTTGGTGACCTTGTTCTCGATGAGCGAAATGTCGTTCGAAAAATCTTCGACGAGATTGCCCGCGTTGAAACGCACCTTGCCCGCGCTGAAGTTCAACACCGGATCGTTCACGTTTGTCGGCGCGAAGTAGCTCGAACCCGTCAGCTCATGTCGAACCGCGAATCCGTTTGGATACAGGCGGTCAGAGGCATTCGCCGGCTTCACCCAGTTCAACTCGCCCGTGAAACTGGCTTCGCTGCTTTCCGCGAACACCACCCAGCTCAGCACCGAACCGCGACCGGAATACAGCGGCACATACAACGGCCAGTAACCAATCTTCGAAAGGCTCGCGCTCTGCGAAATCTTGGTGCCATCCGCCAGAGTGGCTGACAGTTTCACTTTTCCACCGGCATCCACATTCACGGTTCCGTAGGAGAACCCGGCCGGTTCGGCAGCGGGATCTTCGTCGTCAGCCGGAATCACCACCGTGTACTTGCCAGCCTGCGGCGCCGGGTTTGTCTTCTTGTTGAAGAGGACGCGGTCGCACAGCACCGACGCAGTCCAATCACTATCGCTCACGCTTCCGGTGATTTGATCGCTGCCATTGGCCAGGTCGATGGCGAGAATCAGAGTCAACGCGTTCGTCCCGGCTCGGGGCAGAGAATTGGTGGCAATCCCATCGGCAGCAAACTTTCCGCTGAACGAGTAACGCACGCCGCCGAGCGTCAATCGCGCCGAGTAAGCACCCGCCTCGGTCGACTTCACGGAGAGAAAACCCGCGCTGGCGTGGCGATTCACTTCTGCGTCGTAACAAAGACCTTCGTAGACTCCGGCCACGGCAATGAACGGAATCACCCGGAAATTCGCCTGCAACACAAACCCCGTCTGCATGGTGAAGGTAAACGGATTTGCCGTGGATTCGATGTAGCCGCTCCAGCCGGTGAACTCATTGCCGCGAGCCGGTTTCGCCTGCACGGTGTAGCTCTTGCCGACATCCAGCAACGCTCCATCGACCAGCGGCTTGACCGTTCCACTCCCATTCACGACGAGCGAGATCGGGCTGACCTCGACATACACGACAGTGCGCGTCACTTCCGTCGGCTCGTTCGAAGCATCGTGCGCGCGAACGCGAATCGTGTTCGTGCCGGGCACCAATCCCGCGAGCGCCACCGACCAGTTTGCCGTTCCGTCCGCCGGGATGTAATCGCTCGTCTCAAACTCATTCTCCAATCGCGCTTCCACCAGTGTGACGGCCACGTTGTCAGAAGCCTTGCCCGTCACCACGATTGTGTCGTTGGTCACCCGTCCATTCAGCGAGGGTCTCGCGATGCTCACCGTCGGCGCGGTTTCATCCGGCGGCGGCTCGGGCAGCTGCGTCACCGTCACCACTTTGCCCGCAATGTTGAGCTTCGCCGTGCGCGCGGTGGAGCCCTCATTTGGATCGCAGCTCAACACCAATTCGCCACTGCCTGTCCCGGACGCTCCGGAAATGATTCCCAGCCAGGTCGCCCCGGCCGTGCTGTTCACTGCCGTCCAGCTGCAGCCCGTCGTCGCCGTTACGACGATCGGTTCCGCGCTGCCGCCACTCGAAGCAAACACCACCTTGTTCGTCCCCACCGCATAGGAACACGTTTCGTCATCCGCAATGGTCACCGTGGTGCTGGCGATGCCCTCGACCACGGAGGAACCAGTGATGTCGATCAAAACCGTCTCACTCTCCTCATGCGTTTCATCATCGATGAGCGGCACGTAGAAAAACAGGCTCCGCACTCCCGGGCCAAACGTCAGCGTGCCATTCGTTGGATAATAATCTCCCTCCGGCTCGGCCGTGCCGCCGCCGCTGTCGACCGTCGCGAAATCCACCGCCAACGTGCCGCTCGTTCCGCCGCTACGCGTTACGGTCACCTTGATCGCGCCCGCGGACTCCTTGCCGGAATAGGAGCTGGCGCTAAACCGGAGCGTGCCCGACTGCGCGGCGGACGTCAGGATGCCCGCGAGCAGGAACAGGACGGGAACCAAGGTTCGAAAGGGGATCGTTGACTGGAACTTCATAGTGGCTGGCACGTGGAATCGTCTTTAATTGGCCGCCGCGTCCGAACGCAGCGAGGTTCACTGGATTCGGGGAGGTTGTCCGGCGGCAAGCGGTTTATCAATCATGAACTTGGCTCCGACGAAGCCTGTGAAATCCGACTTCGCGCCACTGCCCCCGGACGACGCGAACTCCCCGTCCCCGTAAGGGGCGAAATCTTTGCCGACCCACCGACTCACCAACGCCATTTCGCCCCATCGGTGCGACATCCTGCGGACGATGCCGCTCCTGGCGGAGCTGGGGAATTAGATGGACGACCTGCTTCTACAAAGATGCCGCGCCTACGGCGCTGAATGCTGGAACGCCGTTCGCGTTCACGGCGAAGGCATGCCCCAACGGGGCAAAGGCAATCAGCCCAAGGTTGGCGAGTCCGCGAGCCTACCTTGGGTGAACGTGGACAAAGAATCCCGCTACCCCGAATGGGGTTGCGGCGGGGTGGACCGTGGACCCAGGGTAGCGCGCAGCGCGCAACCGCTGGGCTGAATGACAGAACGCCGTTGGCGTTCCTAGCAGGGCGACGCCTGTTGCCGCGACGTGTCCGTAGCCCCGGCAGGGGCGGCATCGTTGTAGCCGCACGGTGTGGGGATGTGGATGAGTCCCGGAGGGGCGACATCGTCCGGAAAATGCCGCGCCTGACGGAGCTGGAGATTCTCTATAATAGGTGACGCGGTTCTACAAAGATGCCGCGCTTACGGCGCCACCGAACCCGGCGGCGGGGCAACCGCGACGGAACGCCGCCGGGCGCGGAGGCGCAGGGGTGGGGCGCGCCGTTCTAGTCTTCAGCATGATGGTCATGATGTGGCGAATCAGATTTGCCAAGCCCTGGCGGGTCGAGATCCGCACCCCACCATTCCGGCTTCGTAACTTTGGCCTCAGGCAAGGGTGGTTTGCGCTCCCATCTGCGGACCACAACAAAGGCGAACGCGACGAACATGACTGCCGTTACCAATGTCTCTAAAACGTTCATGACGCAGCAATGATACCTACCAGAGCAATGGTCCGCAGATGATCGGTGCCATTGAAGATGGGGTTGCCGGCAGGCTGGGTGGTTCTGGCTTCCTGTTCACGGGCGGCATTCCAACAGTTTCCGGGCGATGGGTCAATGCGGGTCCGGGCAATTGGAAATTTCCAATTGAAAATCGATAATCGGCAATTGCCCCCCGGCCTTAACGGGTCCGCCTCCTCACGTCGGCGGCTACGGAGGGAGCGCGGCTGTGTCGTCCTCGACCAGCCGCAGCAACTTTCCTTCGACCAACCCGCTGCGGCTGGTGCAAGCGCACACAGCCGCGCTCCATTGCGATTACCTGAACATCGCGTGCTTCCGGTCGCCGCCGGAGAGGACGTAAGCGGTGAGGTCCGCGACTTCGTCGGCGGTGAGCAGGCCGATCAAACCTTCAGGCATCGGGGAGACTTTCGAGAACTCGATGCTCTTCACTTTCTTGCGGTCGATGGTTTCCTGCTGGAAGGGGTTCGCCGCGTCGGTGTTCACCATCACGTTGTCGTTGTTCAGATTCACGATCACGCCAGTCACCGTCTCGCCGTCATTCTTGGTGACGACGATGGGCGTGAACTGTTCGTTGATCTCTTTGCTCGGGTTGAGAATTTGATCGATGAAATCGCGCGCAGAGTAGCGTCCGCCCGCGCCGGTGAGGTCAGGGCCGGTCATGCCACCTTCGTTGCCAAAGCGGTGGCACGCGAAGCAGCCGGCAGCGGCGAACATCTTGCGGCCGTCCTCGAAGCTGCGTTTCTTCATCTTCCCCTCGACCTGCGGCGCGAGGGTTTCGAGCTTCCAATCGTTCACGGTAGTGCGGCCGGCGAAGACTTCCGCCATCTGCGCGAGGGGCGATTTCTTCTCGGGCTTCTTGGCGAGGACGGTGGCGAGCGCGGTTTTCTCGCTGTCGCTCAGGCTGGCCTCGGCGTCGGTGCGGATGAATTCGAGGAACTTCTCGAAGCTCGCGCCGCCGCGGTAGTTCGCGGCTTTGAGGAACCATTCGAACTGCGCGGTACGCAGCGCGGTGGTCCAGCCGGCCTTGAGGAAACGAATGGAGCGGGCGTATTCGAGCTGCTCTTCCTGGCCGGGCGCGGCCTGGATGGCGGCGATGGCTTTCGCGGCGAGCGTGGGGGACTGCATCGAGGCGAGCGTTTCGCAGAGGAGCCAGTTCAAGTCGAAGCTCGGCGCGGGGAAGCGGGAATCAATCTGCGCCAGCACGCGGGCGCGGGCGTCGCCTTCCGGCTGGCCGAAGCGCACAAAGTGGATGCTGTAGGTGCGGACGAGCGTGAGGCGTTGCTCGTGATTGAGCTTGTCCCAATTGATCTTCGCGAGCGCGTCGAGAATCTTCGCACCGAGAACTTTGTCCGTGGGCGCGTCGCTCGGCTTGCGATGTTGCGGGTCGATGCCCGCGGCGCGAGTAAGGCCCATGAGCGCTTCGACTTGGCGGCCGGGATTCTTCTCGGTGAGCGCGCGGTCGGCCCACGTCGCGACGGGTTGATGTTCCAGCGCGGTACGCGCGGCCCAGCGGATGAAGCGGTCCTTGTTGTCCAGCTCAGGCCACGCGGCCTTGATGGCTTTCGGGTCTTGCTTGCCGTGGAAGACTTCGAGGGCGTGGCGTTCCGCGCGGGCTTTCGCGCCGTCGGACTTCGCAACTTTCACGGGCGCGGTGGATTCCTTGCCAGTGTAGGTCACGCGATAGAGACCGGACTGTACCTTGCGTCCGCCGATGGCGAAATACATCGCACCGTCGCCGGGATGGATGATGGCGTCGGTGAGCGGCAGCGGAGCGCCGGAGAGAAATTCTTCCTTCGTGGCCGTGTAGGTCGAGCCTTCGGGCTTCATGTGAACCGCGTAGAGTTTGCCCCAGCTCCAGTCGAGCGCGTAAAGGGCGTTCTGATACTTGGCCGGGAACTTCGCGCCGTAGCCGAAGGTCGTGCCAGTGGGCGAACCGGGGCCGATGTTCAGCGTGGCCGGAAGGTTGTCGGGATAAAACTCCGGGCGCTTGCCCGCACCGTTGCGCCAGCCGAATTCCGCGCCGCTGGTGACGTGGTTGATGCGCGTGGGGCGATACCACGAGGTGTTGAAGTCGTACTCCATGTCGGCGTCGTAGGTGAACAGTTCTCCGTCTCGATTGAACGCGCCGTCGTAGATGTTGCGGAATCCGGTGGCGTAGGTCTCCCACTGTTTTCCGTCCGGCGAGAACTGATAGATGATGCCGCCGGGCGCGAGGCGATCGCGATTGTGTCCGCGACCGTCGGGCATGCGGTAGAGGACGTGATCCTCGCCCCAGTTGCGCGGCACGCGCGAGGTGTTGCATTCAGTGAGGTCGGCGTTGTTGCCGGTGATGAGGAAAAGGTTCTTGCCATCGGGCGCGGGCAGGACGGCGTGGACGCCGTGGTCGCCGCCGGCCTTGATCGCACGGAGCATTTCCACCTTGTCGAGCTGGTCATCGCCGTTGGTGTCGGTGATGCGATACACGCCGCTCGGAATCTTCCGCTCGTAATCATTCACGCCGACATAGAGCGCGCCGAAGGCCCAGAGCAATCCGTTCGCGGCGCGAATCTCAACGGGCATCTTCTCAATCTTCGCGGCGTCGAGCGGCTGATTGGCGGCAGGCGGTGTGAATCGATAAAGCCCGCCGTATTGGTCGGCGGCGATGATGCGGCCCTTGGGATCGGTACAGAGTGCGACCCACGAACCCTGATCGCCGCCCGGCACGGAGTAGAGCAGCTCGACCTGGAAATCTTTCGCCGCCTTGATGCGGTTGACGGGCGTGGCTGTGTTTTCGCCGACATTGCGGTCAACGGGTTTGCGTTCAGCGGCGAACGTCGAGGTGGCAATCAGCGTGGCGGCGAGCGCCGACAATCGTATGAGTGAGTTCATGGAATAAGGGGATTGAACAAAAGCGCCGCGACGAAGGCAACTGCTCTTCCGTCGCGGCGCAACAATTCTGGTGGTGATTCAGCCAGTCCGATCAGTCGACGCGGGCGATCTTCAGGTTGTTCTTCAAGACCGCGCCGTCCTCAGCGGACACCCAGACTTCACCGACGCTGACGGAATCCGACGGGCTCTTGAGCTTGGCCGCCCCACACTTGGATGCGCCACGCAGGCCCGGCGTTTTCACCGGCGGGCTCGAGGGTCATCTGAGTCGCGCGCAAGGTGAGGTTCTTGAGGATGGGCTCGTTGGTGACAACGTTCAGCGCCTTGTCGGAATCGATCTTCAGCTTCGACAAATCAAACGGACGGCCGCCCTTCGACGAGTTGTCGATGTCCGCCATCTTCCCGCCGATGAATTTCACTTCGAGGCCCTTCAGCGACGTGAACTCATTGCGGTAATTGACCAGCCACGTTTGCGGGGTGAGCGTGGCCACGGACTTCTCGGAGCGAATGAGGACCACCTTGTCCTTGAACGATTCGCCCACATAGCGATTACCTTCACGGACGAGATCCAGAGCGGTCGGTTCCCCGGCGCTGGCCGCGAAGGTGAGGGCGAGTTGGGAGGCCACGGCGAGTGCTGCGAATGAATTTTTCATGGGCGAAGCTTAGCAGCGGAGGCGGTCCGTGCATCAAGATTTCGCGGTGGATTCCTTGAACGCGAAGGACGGAGAGTCGACGAAAGAAACCTCAGCGTCGGATCTGCGCGCCTACTCTTCGGCGTGGCGTTCGACGAGCGAACGCGGTTCCCAGATGCGTGCGGCGCGATCGCGCGCGGCGGTGGCGAGGCGGGTGCCGTCGGGGCTGAAGGAGAGAACACTCGGCGGCGAGAGCGGGCCGCGGAGTTCTTCGAGGCGCGTGCCGTCATCGAGATTCCAGAGGCGGATGACGAGGTCCTCGGACGCAGTGGCGAGAATCCGGCGCGAGGGATGCCAGGCCAGCGCGGTGAGCGGCGCGTTATGAACACGAAACTCACGCAGCACCTCCAATGTCCCGGCATCGCGCAGGCGGATGTTGCGATCCATTCCGCCTTCGACGAATTGCCGCCCGTCCGGCGACGCACAGGCCACCGTCATCACGCTGTGATTCGTCACGCTGCGGATGCGCTGGCCGGTGGCCGTGTCCCACAAGACAATTTGCTCGACGGATCCAGGCGCGCTCCGGGAGGCATAGGTCGTGACGAGACTGGCGAGATGTTTTCCGTCGTCCAGCCAGGCCACATCGCTGAAGCGTTTGATACCCTGAACAGAGAGCGCCACTGACTGTGTCTGGGAACTCACATTCACCATCACGAGCTCCGAGAAGTTTCGCTGCACGATGGCGACGCGATCGCCATTAGGGCTGATGCGCAGGTAATCCATCAGTCTGTCCAGCGGAAGAGACGCGACCTCCTCCACGCGCCCGTCTCCGTCCCGCTCCAGCACGGCAATCGGTTGACTGGCACTGTAACGACCGATCGCCGCACGCCGGCCATCCGCGCTGATGCTGGGCTGGCCATGATCGTAGGTCGAAGCCCGCCAGAGGACTTTGGGAGGTTGTTCGGCAATGGATTGAAGATTGGCGCTGGATAGAGTGCTGCCGGGCGCGAACAGGACATCTCGCGATCCCCAGAAGGCGGCGCTGGGATGGGCATTGCCGCAGCGAATCACCCGAAGGGCGGGCACACTGATGGTTTCCCAAACCTGAATTCCGCGTGAGCGGACCACCAACTCGCCGGAAAGCGGATGCAGGGCGATATCGGAAATCTTCCCACTACCCCCGAGCAGCGTCTGGCAGAGACGTCCGCTGTGTGCATCCCAGCATTGGAGGGCCATGCGGTCATCGGGCAGCGTGGCGGCGGTGAGGAACCGTTCGCCGCCGGGAAGGAATGCGACGTAGCTGATCAAGCTTTCGTGGGGCTGCACTTCGAAGCGCTGTCGTCCGTCCGCGGCGTCGAATCCGCGAACGAAACCGAGCGAATTCGCCCCGACCACCAGCTGGCCCGCGGGGTCCGTGGCCATTTCCTGGAAATAGTTGTCCGCGAGCAGCAGAACCTTCGCGCCATCATCCGCCCGGATCAGCTGAAGTTGCTCGAACCACGAATAGCGGGCGAGGTGCCGGCCGTCGGAGGTGAAGCGCGCCGCATGATAATCACCCTTCTGTGCCCAGCGCGAAGTTCCGTCCTGCGCATTCCACATTTGAATGCCACGCCGGTTTCGGCCGATCTGCATCAGGAGGCTGCCATCCGGACTGAACTCCAGCCGCTGAGACGGCGGCGCGGTCCACTCCAGAATCTTCCCTCCATCATTCGCGTCATGAACCACGATGCCGCCGGACCCGTTGCGCCCCACGGCGACACGATCGCCCGAGAGCGCCAGGCAGTATGAAACATTCGAAACGCCTGTCGTGAAGCCGGGGGCAAACTCGAGCAGCTGGCGACCTTCCCGGACGTTGAACAAGATCACACGGCCGCGCTTGCGATCCACCGCCGCGAATACAGAGGGACGTCCGGGATGCGCTTGGATCCCGGAGAGCGATTTCCCGAGAGTTTCGGGCAACGCCCGCGACGTGTCCGCTTCGCCTTGGAGGTAATTCCATGTCTGGTCGCGCAAATTGGAAGGCACGGTGTCCAGCGCGGCGAGCACGGCGGGGCTGTTCCCTTCGCGCAAGGCCGATTCCGCCAGCGCCAGAGACGAGCGCGCCAGCGCGGCTTCAGCACGACGCAGCTGCAACGTTTCGTTTTGCCGCGCCTGCTCCGCCTTGCGCCACTGCCAGATGACACCTGTCAGTCCGGCAACAAGTACCACGAGCAAGGTCGCGCTGACTGCGGCGAGCGCCGGGTGACGCTTCGTCCATTTCCGGAGACGCTCGGACTGCGAGGCGGGACGGGCGAGGATGGGTTCATGCCGCAGCCATCGTTCGAGGTCCTCAGACAGATCCGCCGCCGTCGCGTAACGACGGCCTGGATCCTTGTCGAGGCACTTGAGGCAGATGATCTCCAAATCACGATCCGTCCGTCCGGTGACGGTGCTCGGCCGCGGCGCCTCCTGTTCCACAACCAGCCGCATGGTTTCCAGCGGCGTCGCCGCGACGAACGGCGGACGACCAGCCAGCAGTTCGTAAAGAATGGCTCCAAGGCTGTAGATGTCTGTCGCGACGGTCAGCGAGTCACTGCGGCCAGCGGCTTGTTCCGGCGACATGTAGTTCGGCGAGCCTAGGACCGCACCGCTGTGGGTAAGGTTGCTGTTGGAATTAAGTTCCTTGGCCAGCCCGAAGTCCCCGACGTGCGGCTCGCCCGCAGCGTCCATCAGAATATTGCCAGGCTTGAGGTCCCGGTGAAGCACACCCCGCAGGTGCGCGAAGGAAACAGCCTGCGCCACTTTGACGAGCAGGCGAACGCCGTCCTCGATGGTCCGATCCGCCAGGCGCATCCAGTCCGCCATGCTGCCGCCGGGGAAAAACTCCATGCTGAAGCACGGGCAGCCATCCATCATTCCCACATCGAACACGGGAACGATGTTCGGATGATTCAGGCGCCCCGCGACTTTCACCTCGGACTGAAAACGGCGCCGCGCCGATTCGCCGGCCAGACCCGCCGCGTGAATGACCTTGAGCGCCACCGTGCGGTTCAAGCGGGCCTGGTGGGCCTTGTAAATGACACCCATGCCGCCGCGACCGACTTCGCCGAGCAACTCGTATTCGCTGAGGAAATCAGTATCGGCCTCGTCGTCCGCACTGGAAGCCCACATGGCAGCCTTCACCGGCGGCTCATCCGAAAGCACCGTGGTGGCGCCTGTCGACATCCGGCGAAAGATGCACGCCGGGCAAAGCGGCTGGGCATCCGTCTCTCTCAACGGCTGGCCGCAGTCAGGGCATTTTCGATGGTCGTTCATGGATGAACCCGGTCCGCCCGGATCCTTCATCTTTAGAAAGAAACAAAATCTCGCCGCTGTCTCACCGTCCCAACGCCTGGACGAGATAGGCAATCTCGCCGTCGACATCCCGGGGATCGTTCACTGTGCCGGCAATCTCCTCCCGGAAGAGCGCCGCATACCGTTGTCGGATGCGCTGCACGCTCGAACGCACGCCGCTCTCCGTCACCTTCCATTGCTGCGCCAGTCGGGCGTATTCACCGGGAGGCGGATCCTGAAAGATCAACGCGCTCATTTCCCCAAACCGATCCGCCTTGCCGGCCTGCTCGAACTCCCCGCGGAGTTTCACCATCACCGCATCCAGCACCGCCCTTGCCCAACGATGGTCGAACAGCGATTCGGCGGAGGATTCCGTGGCAGGCTCCAGACGGTAGCGTTCCTCCGCCTCCATCGAATCGAACGAAATCGTCCGGGATGAACCGCCGCGCTTCTGGCGCGTGGATTTCTTCCACTCGTTGCTCATGAAATGCTTCAACGAGGCGAGCAGGAAGGAGCGGAAGCGGCCTTTGTCGCGGTCCACATCCTTTAGATAATGCTTGGTCAGGAACAGCTCGAAGAAGCCCTGCGTCAAATCCTGCGAGTCATGAACGTCATGTCCCTGCCGGCGCACGAACGCATAGAGTGGATACCAGTAAACCCGGCACAACTGTTCCAGCGCCGCCGTCGACTCGCCTCCCGCCGCCTGCAAAACGACGGACCAATGCGTAGTCTGAAACACCGGGTTCGGACTGGTGGACGGCGGTTGACTGGGATTCGTGGACACTGTTCCGAGCTTAAATTTTTGCCGCACGATCGTCCAGACGGAACCGGCCGACAAAGGGGCAGGTACAACCCCGCTTTCGGAGACCGGGACTTCCACGATGACTAGTCAGCGACTGGGGCAAATCACGCCGGAAAGAAGGGGTGTTCTGATTTTACGACCCGCGTCAGCCAGCCATCCGGGCACTTGCGGCAGGCACAGTGGAGTGAGACGCTCAGCAAGCAATGGCCAGCGACCCACTGGACAGCAGAGCCGACCACGCCCCGATCGCCGTCTTCGCGACGACTCATTGGAGCGTCGTGCTCAAGGCCGGCGAAGTGCCCGGTGACGAAAGCGCCCGCGCGCTCGATTCGTTATGCCGCGGTTACTGGTATCCGCTCTACGCCTACATCCGGCGCCTCGGTCATTCTCCCCACGACGCTCAGGACCTCACCCAATCTTACTTCGCCTACCTGCTGGAGAAACGATTGCTGACCAAGGCCGATCCGGAGAGTGGTCGGTTTAGATCCTTCCTCCTTGGTTCGTTGAAACATTTCATGGCCAACGAATGGCGCAAGCAACACGCGCAGAAGCGGGATTCCAGCCAGACAATCTCCTTCGACGCGACGGACGCGGAGACGCGTTACGCGATCGAACCGATCGACGAGTCCAATCCGCAACGCATCTTCGAGCAAGCCTGGGCTGTTGCCGTTCTGGACCAGGCGATGGGCCTGCTGGAAAGCGAATACAACGCCTCACGCAAAGAGGCGCTTTTCAATCAGTTGATTCCCTGCCTGCAAGGCGACCGTCTGGACTCCACTTACGCCGAGATCGGAAGCCGGCTGGGCATGAGCGAAGGCGCCGTGAAAGTCGCCGTGCATCGCCTCCGACAACGCTACCGGGAACTCCTCCGCGCCTGCGTCGCCAACACCGTCGCCGATCCGCTCGACATCGATGGCGAGCTTCAGCACCTGATGGCCGTGCTGAGCTGAACGCAAGTGCGCTCAATCCCAAGCCAGACCCAGTTCGCGCAACCGCGACTTCAACTCCGTCAACCGCCACAACTGCACTTCGCCCTGCATCGTCGCCACGGCCAGCCGGGCGCCATCCCCGCTCCACGCCAGCCGATTGATCCGTCCGCCGCGCGGTGATTCCAATGTCGCGATCAACCGCCAATCCGGCGCGGCCAGCAGATGCACCTCCGCATTCGCCGCCGTGAGTGCAAAGAATCGTCCATTCGGAGAGAACGCGGCCGGACACGACTGACTGTTCGACGGCAGCTCCGGCAATGGCGGGCCCAGCTTCCACGTCGCAGCGTCACGGAAACGAGCCCGCAACCCGAATTGCGCCAGCCAGCGACCGTCCGGACTGAACTCCACACGATTGTTCCCTTCGTCCGGCCACGTATCGATCACCCGCCCCGTCTCCGTTTCCCACAGTCGCGTCTGGCCCCGGTCGAGCGACGTCGTCACCGCATGACGCCCGTCCGGGCTCACCGTCACACCGGTCACCCGCGGCTCGGACAGCGTCAGCGCATTCGTTCCATCGCGGAAGAGGCGCGCCACTTCCCCACGGAAATCCGGCATGGCGAACCATCGTTCATCGGGAGTAAACACCACGTACTCCCCGCCCGCCGCCGCGATCTTCACCGGCGTCCGCTGGCCGACCGGCCAACGCCACGCTTCCCCCACTGTCGTGGTCACCATTCCGCCGTCTGCAGTGAAGCGAACGAACGTCGGCTGCTCCCATTTAAATCGATCGGATTCCGTCAACGCCATCGTCTCCCACCACGCGACACCTTCCGGGCGCGTCACCGCCAGTCGCCGGCCGGCCGCATCGAGCGCGATGGCGAAACCAAGGCCCGACTTCGTATCCACCCGGCGCGCCACCAGAGTGTCCGAGTTCGTCAACGCCAGCCAGCGCGGCGCCCGCTGCTGCCATACCGGACCCACCCGGGAACCGTCCCCACTGAACTGCAGCTGAAAGGTGGCCGCGGGAATGCCCAGGCCTGCCCGGCCAGCGCGTACCTCGGTGAGACGCACCGCTTCGTCAAAGCCCGCCGAGGCCAGCCACCGCCCGTCCGCGCTCCAACCCAGCGTCCGCACAAAGCCCGAGTGCAAATCCAACTGTTGCCGCTCGATGACGTTCCAGTCCTCATCGAACTCCCAGACGTAGATCCGTCCGTTCTCATCACCCCCCGCCAGCGATCGGCCTGTCGCGCTCCAGCTCAGCGCCGTGAACGGAACACTCGACGGCAGCGCGCGGCGCAAGCGTCCGGTTACCGCGTCGCGCAGCTCGATGCCGCGCGCGCCACCGGTCGCCCACGCCAGCACTTTGCCGCTCGGTTCGAAGGCCAGCACCTGCGTCTTCGCATCGCTGCGTTCGCTCCAGGTCCACGCCGGTTCGCCGGACGGCAGTTGAAAACCCGCCACTGTTCCATCGCTGCGCGCGACGGCAAAAATCCGACTGTCCGGACGAAATGAAAACCGGTTCAGCCAGGCGGGCTGCGCCACCACCGCCACTCGATTCGTCCAGTCCCAGACGACGATCTCATTACCGTGCCGTGCCGCGATGAACCGTCCATCCGGACTGAACTCCAGCGCGTGCTGCAACGTGCGCGGCTTGATCTCGATCCGCGCCACTTCGCTTCCATCCGCGACGCGCAAGAGACGCAGTGGCCCGCGAAACAATCCGTGCGCGACGAATCGTTGATCCGGGCTCACGCGCATCATCGTGGGATCGAATTCCGCCGGTAACTCCGGCGCCGGTTCCACCCAGACATCCGGCAACGCCAGGCTCGCAATCGCTTCACGCCGTAATCGGGAACGAAACGCATCGTCTCCACCCAGCGCCGCCGCGTCGCGCAGCGCCTTCAAACTTTGCACCCGCTGGCCGGGCTGGCCGCTCCGGCGAGTCGCCCACGCCTGAGTCAGCAACGTCTCCCGCAGCTGCGCCTCCCGCGCTTGCTCGGCGCGGAGCACCTTGAAGTAAGCGACCGAAGGAACGATCGACAAAGTGGCCAGCAACAGCGCCATCGCGACAACAAAACCGGCCTTGGCCGGATGCCGCCGGCTCCATCGCCAGGCCCGGCCCCACCAGCCCACCGGCCGCACCGCCACCGCTTCACCGCGCCGGAACCGCTGCATCTCCTCCGCCAGTTCCGCCGCGCTCGCGTAACGCCGGGCAGGTTCCTTCTCCAGGCATTTCAGGCACACGCTTTGCAGATCGATCGGCACGGCGGGATTCAACGTGCGCAGTGCGACCGGCTCCGCGTGCAACACTTGCTGCAAGACCGCGACGGGCGATTCGCCGAGGAAGGGCGGCCGGCCAGTGAGCAGTTCGTAGAGAATCGCGCCGAGCGCGTAGACATCCGTCCGCACGCTTTCCGCCGAACGTTCGCCACGCGCCTGCTCCGGGGCGAGATACGCCGGCGAACCCAGCACATCGCCAGTGAGCGTCTGGCGATCCGTCGCATCCAGCCGGCGAGACAAACCGAAGTCCGTGACCCGCGCCACGCCCTCCGCATCCAGAAGCAAATTCGAAGGTTTCAGATCGCGGTGCAGGACGCCTTTCTCGTGAGCGAATTGCACCGCCTCAATTACCGGCAGTAACAGCGCGACCGCCTCGCGCGCGGGAATCGGCCCGGAACGCGTCACGTCCGCCAGCGTCCGGCCTTCGATCAATTCCATCGAGAAGAACGCCTGACCGTCCTCCTCGCCAATCTCGTGAATGCCGACGATGTTCGGATGCCGGAGCTGCGCCGCCGCCAGGGCTTCCTCGCGGAAGCGTCGACGCGCCTCCGGACTCGCGAATTCGCCGGCGACAATAAGCTTCAGCGCGACCAGTCGATTCAGGCTGAGCTGGCGCGCCCGCCACACGATGCCCATGCCGCCGCGCCCGATGACCTCCAGCAATTCGTGGCCGCCGAGCACCCGTTCGCGATCGGCCGGCAGATCCGTTTCCTCATGAATCTCCAGCGCGCCTCGGAGGGAGCAGGCAGGACAGAACCCCGTCCGCGTTCCGGGAGGAAGCGGCTGCGCACACACTGGGCAGCAAGAGTTCACCGATGGGGAAGAACGGTCCCGGGCCGGAAAGGTTTCCGTGACCGTTGAAGATTCATAGTCAGCGCTGGGAAACGACGCGAAGCAAATGTCGCAGCTCTTCATCGAGCTCTTCCGGCGAGGACACCGTCTCCGCCACCTCGGCTCGAATCAGCTCCCGATACCGGGCGCGCAAACGAAACGCCGCCGACTTGACGCCCGCGACCGACAGCCCGATGCGCGAACCCACCGCCGCGTAATCCTCCTCCACGTCGCCGTTGCCTTCCGGACCCAGCGCTTCGTAGACCGGCAAACGCCCGGCCTTCTCACATTCCTCCCGCAGTCGCTGACGCGCGCGACCGAGCAACGTCTCCGCCCAGCGCCGGTCGAACAGCTGTTCCGCCGTCTCGCCAGCCATCGGTTCGTCCACCGCATCGTCAGCCTCGGCCAGCGCATCGATGGACAACGGTCGCACGCCGCCGCCGCGTTTCTGAGCGCGGGATTTGTCTGTCTCATCCGCGAGAAAGTGGCGCACCGAAACGAGCAGGAAATTGCGGAACCGTCCCCGGCCACGTTCGAGACGGGCGAGATCATCCCGCGTCAACAGGCGCGAAAAGAACTCCTGGGTCAGGTCTTCGGCATCCTGTGGCGTCCGGCCCGAGCGTCGGATGTGGGAGAAGATGGGTCGCCAATACGCCCGGCAGAGAGCTTCGAGCGCCGCAAACGAATCCGGCCCTCCCTTTCCGCCCGCAGTGAGCACGAGACTCCAGCGCGTGGTGGCAAAGACCACGCCGGGGACCGGACCATGCGACTGGTTGTCAGGCGGCATCGACCCGTGATTATCGGCTGTTGAGACGATCCGGGCAACCACGGGACGACCCGGCCCGGTTTCCGCAAAACTGATTATTGGAACCTCGGCCCCGGCTGAGTAGAATCCAGCCTCAGAAAAAAATGCCGTCGATGGCTGACAACAACGAAAAATCCAATGCCTGGGGTGGTGCGGCAGTCTTCGCCACCACGCACTGGAGCGTCGTGCTCGCGGCCGGGCAGTCGAGTTCGGACGCGCAGGGCAGCGGCGCTGGACAAACTTTGTCGGGCCTACTGGTATCCGCTCTATGCCTATGTGCGGCGCCGCGGCGAATCACCGGATGACGCGCAGGATCTGACCCAGGAATTTTTTCTCCGGCTCGTGGAAAAGCAGTGGCTCAGTCGTGTCACGCCCGAGGGCGCGCGCTTCCGTTCCTACATGCTCACGATGGTGAAGGGCTTTCTCGCCAACGCTCACGATCGTGCCCAGGCAGCCAAGCGCGGCGGTGGGCAAACCATCGTGCCGCTGGACGCGGACGAGGCAGAG